>NZ_JANUDZ010000003.1:0-427562 GCF_024809935.1 Serratia sp. BIGb0163 | reverse complement strand
TCCGAACCATGTTTTCGCATTCAGTACGAGGTCGCTTTTGTTGAACGACCCCATATCCTGGAGTGACACCCCACCTGGCGCACCACCGCTGCCGATAGGGGTGACGCTACAGCTCGTTTTGGAGACATCTGCGCTGAGGTAGATGGTGGTACCCTGGCCGCTCGCCGGCGTCGCCGCCATGGCGCCCTGCGAGAGCAGGCCGGTCAGCAGCGAGGCCAGCAGGGTGATTTTTACATTTTGCTTTTTCATGTGTAGCACCTGAATGATTTGCGATTGTCGTCATCGAAGAATGAGTCCGGGCGCATCGCGCCCGCCCCTGAAGTCGGCCCTTATACGCGGTGAAATCATCGTACCGTGCAAGCCAATAAGGTTACATTTAGGACCATTTTGACTCGTTATTGCTTTGACTGGACAATTGCGCTACACAAATGAATATTGACAGTGATAACTGCCGTCATTTTCTTTGAATGTGGCAGCTATCACTTTCGATATCGAAGTAAAAATGGAAGATTGACAAAAACTGACAGAGCAGGTGCGAGCCTGTTACAGGTTGATTTTTTAACTTACTGATAAACAAGAAAAGGGAGGGGGGTAAAGTGTGATGTATGTTGATGTTTTACAAATGGAAATAATTTGATGAGAAAATTCTTGTTTTTTTTATTGCGCAAAATTAAGACTATTCTAATATAGATAACAGTTTGGTCCTAAATGTAATTTTTTTTGTCTACTTTTTGACCGCCACACCCCTTCAAATCTTCCGGCATTACTGGCCGTGTAACGCACGGTATGCCTGATGTTGCGGTGCCCCAGATAGTCCTGGATCAGCCGCGTATCTACGCCACGGTCCGCCAGAGCAAATCCACACGCATGTCGCAACATGTGCGGATGCGAACATATTGAGATCCCCGCCGTTTCGCCCAACTGTTGGATCAAGCGATATATGCGCTGCCGGCTTAGCGGCCCGCCACGCTGTGACAGAAACAGCCAGTCACTGTCTGCCCCTTTCATCGTCTTTCTGACCTTCAACCACGCCCGCAGTGCTTTCATCTCTCGGGCGAGCAAGGGATGAGTGGTGCTGAACCCCTGTTTCAGGCGGTGGATATAAAGACATCCTTCCTTCATGTCCAAGTCGGAGAGCGTTAAATAACGCGCCTCGCTTACCCGAAAACCATGCACAAAACTCATGTAAATCAGACAATAGTCCCGCTCTGGCATACTGCCCTGCCCGGCGGCTATCAGTAACTGCTCGACCTCGCCTTGCGTCAGATACTTACGTTGTTTGGTCAATTTTTTCGTTCTCCAGAAGTATTATTAAGGCTGCAGCGCAGCCGCGGCATTATTCACGTTAACCTTATCAGGCTCAAGCACAGATAAAGCCAACGCCTCCGCGCCATCCTGACACGGCCTTCCCCTGGTTTGGCAATCAGCCAACTCTCAAAAGATAATACGCGCTCACACGATTGTTGCACGGATCACGGGTAACGCTCGCGCTTATCCCGTCTTTCGAGGATGTACCGGCTATTGCCAGACAACTTTTTGAAATGAGGTTAACGGCTCGCAATCCATGCAAATTGAGGTTCAGGCTAACAGGGTGCAATTCGCACAGGGTACGGACTCTCTGGAGATCGGAAAATGAATCATCCTGGATTTCTCCCGATAAGTTCACGCAGTAGTACAGCAAGCAGCGCTGCCGAGGGATTTTCCAGGGTTATTTTTCCGCAACAGGGCCGGGTGTGAAGGTGTCGTGATGGTAGCCCGAAGACGGCGTGATATGTGCCCCTCGCTTTGCCACAGACGCAGCCACTTCACTTAAAGAGGGGATTGTGCGCAACGCCGTTTTCGCGTGAGATCTTTGCAACATTGACGTTAGGCTGAGGGGCTAGTTCAACGATGTAAAATTTGAGGTCATTGAGATACGGCGTGTAGGATCCAGCTCGCCAGTAAACAGTATTTACCATGAATACAGCTCCTTCTGATGAGACGGAGCTCTAAGCTAACGATCCCGGAACCAGAATCACAGGCGGCTGTGGCTTAACGCTTACTAATCAGGAGAAAGTGTACCCATTGTTTTAAAAGTGAAAAGCACGAGATTCCGACGTAAGGCTCACGGATTCCGAAGCAAAGAGAAACATCTGCGTCAGGAGATTGTCGCCGCATTTTTTCAGCAGGGGTGTGATAGCTTATAATAATCAATAAACCGATTGATTCGGAGCAGAAAGAACGGGACATCTGCATCTTCTGCCACCTTATAACGGGTCTTTGCGCCAGGTAGCGCACACCACGAAGGGCAATCGGTGACCAAGCAGCGTGCTTCTCATGCTGTATCGCCTTTTACCTTCTATACCTCCGTACAGCTCGCGGCCATAATCAATCCGACCATCGCCCGACTAACACTTGCAGGAGCCAGCTGTCGGGGTTCGTGCCAGTGTAGGTAAGCTGTAGATCGAAATCACCCGTTTTACTGCCGATCATCGCCTTTACCGTTCCAGCAGATAACATGACTGAGGGGTTATTTTTTTGTCCCCCCCCCAGCCGATTACCGATAACAGCCTGAAGGATGTTATTGCTGTTCCCCGTCAGAGTTGCCGCCGTATCCCACGGTCCCGACGCACTGTTACTGATGGCCGCATAGGTTTCTCCATCAATGGTACAGTCCACATGAAAGACCCCGATTTCGTTCGAGCCTCCGGCCTGAGCAGGGAATGGCGCTGTTATTGTGAATCCGCCGCTCGGTGCTGTTACGGTACACATCCCCTCGTTCGTAACATTCACAGGAATGTCTTTGTAAGTGGAGGCCCCGTGACCGGCCAGGCAGTACTGCACGCTGCACGCGTACAGAATCATCCAGGCAACAACTCTCTTTGTTAGTAAATCCATAGGGTTTCGATTTTCACTGTATAGCTACCGGGAGCAATGGGGTCATGCGCTTCCAGAAGAGCTTTATAGGTAGTGGGGCCCGTTTCGGCGTAGGTAAATCCATCTTCTGTCGTACTGGCACCGGGGGCAGAGAGCGTGACCGACCACGATGCAGGGACGGCACAACTTTGCGCGGGGCAAACAGACGAGACCCTGACACCCTGCCTCGTCCCGCCATCCATCGTGGTCAGCGAGAAGACGATGGTCCCTGCCGCAGTGTCAGGATGCATACCGTTATTACCGGATACTTCGATGGTTGGCGTTGCGGTCATCCCACCTACGACGAGGTTTGCGTCCACTTCGCCTCCCCCTCCGTATCCAGCTATCGCGTAGGTCGGGTCGGCGAGTAGTCCCGCCACAACATAGACGGTCGCCCCCCATCTACGCCCGCCCCCCCCTCGCACGCGACCCGTGCGGGTGATTAATAAATCGATTGTTTTCTTCATTGTCGTATTTTGCTCTCAAGCTCGCTTTTATGGCCGGTTCTACAGTCATCGATATGGACCAGTCGCGGCTTGTGCCAGTTCTCCTGGGTCCCGACCCGATGGGTTTTCACTGTGCCAATTAGGTAGGGTTCGTTGTTATTCCCAGTACCCATAGACCTTCAGCGAGTAGGGATAGACACCAGTGAGGAGGGGGGTTTTTAACCAGTCGTACAGCATGACATCGAACGTCCCGGTGCTCCCGTCGCGTTTTTGTAGCCATTTCACGGCAGGCCCTAACCCCCACGATGCCTCCACGGGTACATAGTCTGCATTGTCGTTACCTAAATGGAGACTGGCGCCGCTACCACTAGGGTTGATGGCCTTACCCCATATCGGTGCGCCTACTGCGCCGTCCCCAGTGCCACCGGTCCTTATTCCTACGTCCCCGTCCCCGCCCACAAGACCTGCAAACACGGCGGAGGCGCCGGGGCACGTGACGGTCAGGGCTGCCACTTTATTCCACTGTGCGGGGTGTTGCGCATCACTTATCGTGAATTCCACGTTGGACCCAATGCAGGACGCGGCTGCTCCGACAGTGACGTTTGCGTTTACGGTCGTGCCCCCTCCGTACGCGCCTTGCGCGGTCGTCGGCAAGCAACTCATACACATTAGGATCGCGGCCGCGGCGGTGCGTTGACGGGGGGGCAGCCGTCGCTGTAAGTAACCTACGGGGTTGCATAGACAGACTTCAGTTACGAAGCGAGCGCTCGGGTCTCGGGTGGCACGGTCGCGGGGGGTCGGGGTGAAGCAGAGAAGGTGAAGGATTTTTCCGCCCCACGAGAGGGAATTATGTAACATGATCGCACCTTGGTTAATTTCAGGTTGTAGTATCAGGCAGAGTACAGCCCGCCTTTCTCAATAAGACTTCGGCCCACACTGACCATCGTTTACGGTAGTCCTGCACTCTGGTCCGGGCGGCATCAGTCCCCTCTCCCCGGCGCAAAGCCTGCTCATAAAGCCGCTGACATCGCTCATGATAGTGATCTCTCGCACGTGTTGATATTCCGGTGGCCCCGTGGTCATTAAAGTCCACACCCAGCCAGTCAAAGCCACGGCTGACCCGACTAATAAAGGTTTTATCCGGATGACACAGGACGGCATGCATCTCAAAATACGAATTAAGCCGACGTACACACTGACGCAGCCGCCAGCGCGGGGGGGCCAAAACCAGAAAGTCGTCCATGTATCGCGCATAACAGATATCCGTTCACTGTCCTGTTGCCAATGAAAACGCAGGTGCCAGATATCAGCATTCACCGGCGCGTTACGCCGGGTATGCCATAACCTGGCTCTGGCTTGCTCCCAGTGCTCATCCGTAAGGCCTGGCGTCAGGTTAGCTTCCCCACCCAGCGCCAGATGAGCGTCAGTGACCATTCACATCACGAATGCGCAGGCTGTACACCATCGTGGCGCCCGGCGGCACCTTCGGCGGATAGCCCTGGTCGCCGTACGCCAGCGATGGGGGGACCACCAGAGTGACAGAGCCGTGGTTGTTCATCTTCAGGAGGGCGCGGCGAAAGACTGGCGGAAACGCATTCACCGGCTGGGAGACCCATTTCCCGCTGCTTTCCATGTCCTTGATGACCGTCCCATCCGTCAGCCTCTCTTTCACCACCACCGACACCGTGTCCGACTCAACAATGTCTCCATCGCCGACATAATCGATACGGTACAAAAATCCGGACGGGTCTTTCACAACGCCAGCCTTGGCGGCAAACGCCGTCATGTATTGACGGCCGGACTGCTCATGCGCCTTTCTCTCTTTTTCGCCTTGCCGAGCCAAAGCATTTGCAGACTCTTTCAACGCGCCATCAATGGCATCCTGCGTCAGGGCTAGCTTTCCCGCAAACATGTCCTTGATGCCAGCCAGTGCCATTTCGGGTTTGACATTCACCCCAGCCCCCGCACGCTCCTTCAGTAACGAAAGGACATCCGAGCCCAGCGACGTGCCCACAGCATAATCACGAATATCATCATGGGTTGCAGGGATGACAGGTTTCTTCTGGTCAGACAGCGCCTTCTGCGAAGATTCCAGCATTGCTGTCTGCGTCTGAACCGTGGCCATCAGCAGATTGTTATCCTTATGTTGTGCCTCAAGCTGGTCACGCAGCGACGCGATTGTTTCCTGACTCATATTCAGATCGGCCTGCGCCTTATTCAGTGCGGCAGTCAGCTCAGGACCTTTGTTGGTTTGTACTTTCTGCGCACTCATGGCAGCAGATAACTGCACCTGAAGCGCTTTCATCTGTTTCTGGTTTACTTCAAGCGCTTGTTTTTGCGTGTTCAACTCTGTCTCAGACACCATGGTTTTGAGATGCGCATTCAGGGACGCAATGGTGGCCGTCAACTGTTGGGTGTGTAACTGCTGCGCTTTCAGCCTGGCCATGAGTTGACTGCCGTCGGCACCGCTGGCCGCCAATGGGCGCACGACCGGTGCAGGGGCCAATTTCACGTCGCCTTTCACTGATACCCTGCTGTCGGGGGTCATCGGCACCACGCCCAGCAGTGCCGGCACATCCCCTTCGCCAGCCAGAATATCGGACAAGGACTGCAATGCCTGCTCTCCGGAGGCGGCTTTCTCTGTGCCTGCCTGAACGGATAGCACTGTGCACATGGCAGTTAACAATACGTATCGAGGCCATTTCACCGGATACTCTCCCCGCGACTAATCAACCCTTCCAGTACATCCCGTTCAATCTGTGCGCAAATCTGGTTGGTCTTGTACCGGTATAGAGAGTCGAGCGTGTCCCGCGTCTTCCCGTTGACATTCTCCCTGACACTGCCATAGACCGACACACCGGACACCAGGGCATCAAAATCGGCCTTGCGGGCTGTCCAGGCTTTTTCGTTCACCCGTTTGAGGGAATCCAGGTCACGCTGACAGGCGAGGATGGCATCACTGCTTTCCGGGGTCGGTGACGCTCCGGTAACAGCACGTTTGTTTTCCACCTGAACCGTCGGAACGTAAGGACCCGACGCTGCAGCCGGTTTTGTCACCCCTTCAGCCCGTGCTGAATGGCCTTGCATCTGACAGCCACTGACCAGGCAGGTGACCACGCCTGTAATAACCAGCAGGGAACCGTGTAAATACCTTTTCATACGCATACCTTTGCACATCAGTTGTCTTGTTCCAGCACGCCGGAATTAGATAAATAAACGAAAATCAATCACACCACGAATAAATACGGGGCGGTTCTTTATTCTGTGGTATTGCTTTACCGTTCTGCTGATAAAAAACACTACAGCCCGAACTTATTCTGTTTGTCATATTTATTTCATTCGACACCGTGTGTATTTTCATTTCCTGAGCATTCTTCTCAGACTATCAATATCCCCAGGCCTGGGCGGCTAGCCCGGTCAGGTATAAATCAGCACATCAATGATTGCCTGATAATGCCCCTCAGCGGCAGACTGACTACTGTCGGCCCACAGACTCACCGTATGTATCTCCTGCTTCTCGCCGGAAAGTGGGCACAGCATGAGAGAGTTATCACACGTTAGTGGGGTTCCCCCGCTGCCCTCGAACAGCGTCACATTCAGTCGCTGCACATCGGCCCCGTCGTCCTCGGTTACCATCGTTCCCTGACCCGGTCCGGCACCTTGATAATCTGTTGATAGTCTTACCGCGACATCTTTTCCTTCAACCGACTCGCCCTCGACACCCACCTCAATCCTTAACTCACCCAATTTCAGGCGCGTCGTTAACGTTGCGGTAGTAAATTTTTCCTTTTCAGCAATCCAATCAACCTTGAGCGTGGTTATTCGGGTCGTCGTCAGCGTGAGGGAGTTCTCTGAGACCTCATAAATTGCTGCTGTGGCGTACTCACTGCACAGACATGTCATCAGAATAACGCTGCTCAGACAGCACTTGCACCGTTGTGATAATTTTATCACCCTCCCCCCCACTTTCTTTGGTTTAAGCGTTAGTTAGAGTACACTGCGGCCTTTATCCCCGCAGTGTACAGACCCGCCGTCACATTCGTACCAACATCCGCTTCCGGGTAAAACTGCACGGTCACGTCTGACTTCGCGGCTGCCCCATCAACCAGATACCAGTTGGGGCCAGCATCCGCCTCTGCGGGGAGCAGTGGATTCCCCTGTGTATCTTTTAGCTTCACCGCGATGGTGCTCTTATTGGATTGATTCACAAAATTGGTCACGTCCCCTTTTCCCTTCTCAGTGAATGGTTGATCCCATTGAAAACGAATGCCCGCCCCATCACCACCTGCCTTGCTTGCCGTCACGGCACCCAGCATCGTAGAGGCCAGGAGTGGGGTATCCTTGTTGAAAGAAGAGTGGGTTTCCCGGGAGAAATGCACCGTATCCGGTGCCGTGAATGTTACGTCCACTGGCTGACTGTTGCCATCCTGCCATGATTCGGCGGCCATAGCTGAGCCCGTCACCATCAGTAAGCTCGCTGCAATCATTAGTTTTTTCATGTCATTATCCTTAGTTGGTAAACGCTGCGGCCTGGAGTACACCACTGTACGTGCCAGGAAGTGGGGTCTGATTCGGACCATCTACAAGCACATACAGCGTCATGTCCGCTATTTCAACGCTAGCTATCGTGCCGACATAAGTGTCAGTTTTACTGGCTTTCGCAACGGCCGGGGTACCATCTAGTTTCGTCGCAAGTTTAACCTGCAGCTTTTGATTCTTATTCGACGTGCTCACCAGAGAATATTTTCCTGGATTGCTAGGATCAATAGCCCCTCCTTCGGATGTGGTTATCCACTTCACACCAAGGTCACTTGCAGAACCTCCTGCATCCAGAGACGCGACTGCCGTTGCAAGCTTTGCGTTGTCAGCCAGTGCTGCACCAGACAGCAACCCTGACTCAGGCGTCACCGAAACATTTGCTTTCGAGGGTTCCGTGAGCGTAAAGTCAAGGGTATCGCTATTCGACCTTCCCAGACTGCCAGCATGGGCAGACGTAAGCACCATCGACAACAGCACGGGCAAGGTCCCGAGCGTCAGTTTTAATTTATTATTCACACATAGACTCCTGATTAATATATTCCCACGTTTGCTTATTGGTTTTTCAAGCAAGCACACACTGAATGTAAAACGTCACGTACTGTTTATTATTTTAAAATCCCCACCTCCTGTTATTTCATATATATTTCTTTCAGGCGCACAACTCTCAGATACGATTATCCATCACCCTGATGGCGATATAACCCCGCACCAAATTTAAAATCACTTAGAGAAAAGAGTAATAATTAATACTTTTTCAACAGCACATGCATAAAACGAATAACGGACAGCGTTCCGCCAATATGTGATAATTAAGCCTTAACGACACTGTAGAAAATCAATATATTGATTATTCTCGGGTGCAGTTTCCTTATCCCACCCAGGCAGCACTGACCAGAGAATAGATAAAGGTGCCTGCTTGAGTGACGCCAGTACTGGTAGTGCTTGGTGTCAGACTGAACGTGGCGGCGCCTGATGTCGCCGGAGCGGTGACCATTTTGGTTATGTTACCAACCGCCGAATGGTTGTTGCTCGAGTTGACAGTCTCAGTCGTCGTCCCCGAAGGTCCCAATACCGTAATGGTTAATACCCCCTTCCCTGTTCCTAGCGTCCCCGTCGCAGAATCAGCATAGGGTCCGCCAGCGCTCGTCGCAATCGCAAGCCCCACTTTCGCTTCTGACCCGCAGGTAACCTTGACTGTACCGGCACTGGTATCTAAGCTTTGACCGCCAGCATCGATATGCACATTTGTCGGCAAGAGCGTAGCTGTACATTTCGTAGCATTTACCGCCGTTATCGTGAGCGGGCTGACCGTGGCATCATAAATTGCCCCCGCGGCCAAAGCGGGTACAGACGACAGGATGCCGACACCTGCAATCAGGTACGTGAGCAACGTACCGGTTTTCCTTTGATTCTTCGTTACCACTCTCGCGTTCATTGCCTTCTCCTTTGAATGTTATTATTTCTGCACAGAATGAGATTTAGGGTAGCAACACCACGCCGTGTATCTGCACCGGATACTCGTCGGGTATCGCAGTCTGCTCACCGTCGCTGTAGAGGGTGAACTTCACCACATCATCCCCGCTCATCAACAGAATGCCTTTGCCGTTTTCCTGATCCCGCTGCCAGTCCTGGCCACCGAGCCTGATACGAATTTTGTTGTGGCTGCCATTCTTGCCTTCCAGTGCGTAGCGGTGTGGCTGGTCGGTGGTTTTCACCGCATCACTCCAGACCTGAAATCCCGTGTGCGGGTTGTGATACACCACATACCCCTCCCCCAGGACCGTATCCTTGCTGATAACCCCGTTTTTCTGAGGGCGCATCTTCAGTACCATCTGCGGGCCGTCAGCCGCCAGAGCCGCCGTCGCCCCCGCGAACCACAGACACATCAGCATCATCATCCCGGTGCAACGTGCTGTTTTTCCCCGCCTGAGACGCCCCCCCGGACACCTTGTTCCGCCTGTCATTCACACACTCCTTTCATGACATAGAGTCCCGCCGGCCCCTTCTCCGCAGGCAAGGTATAGCTCACCTGACACTGCTTCCCGCCCCACTTCACAAGCAGTGTGCCCTTATCGGGCAACCCGGTTAAATAGACCTGCCCATTATCCCCCATGATGCCGGCGGTCAATTTATTGACCGAAACCACGGCACCAAGCGGGATGACACTGCCGTCTTTTCTGCTCAACGTCATCAGCCCGCGCGCCCCAACCCGGGTCCGGAACTGGGCGGGAATAACCGCCCCCTCAGTCGGAATGACCCTGACACTGGTCTGCTCAATGTCCGCGTCCCCTGTCAGTGATGTCGGGTCCAGGCTCAGGGTGTTCTCCTGATAGGCTGAAAGCCCGGACATCAGGGTGTAGCCCCGAAAATCCGTCTTCACCCCCGGCCAGTTGCTGACCGTCACACCGGAAGCCCCTGGCGCTTCAATCACACCGACCGTGTCGCTGAGGGGTTGCCCAAAGGTTATCCCGTGCGCATAGGCCACCATTCCCCCGGAAATACTTCCACTCACCTGTCGCGTATCCGGGCTGTAACGATAGCCCCCCCCCAGCACCCCGTACTGCCCCTGCCAGTTCAGATTGACCGCACTGCTATCACTGCTGCGGTTCTCTTCACCCGCCTGATACGACTGCGACAGGTTCCAGTTAAGCTGGCGATCGAACCCCTGACCACTGAGCTGCAAATCCTGTGTGCCCGTACTGTTCGACGGGGCGGTATACTGATAACTGGCATAGGTATTCCCCCCCAGCCATTGGTCCAACGGGAAGCTCAAGGACAAGGTGGTCAGGTTGTCCATTCCGCTGTCCCCGTTACCGCTGATGTGTTTGTTTCTGGACCAGTTCAGCGACGCCGTCACCTGCTTAAAGCCCAGGGAATAGCCCAATGAAAACGTTTCTTCATGACCGGGCCGGTTCCAGTAATCTTCCCGGCGCCCACTCATGCTCAGCGAGCCCGCCGCCCCGACGGACTGATTCACCGTCAAAGAAGTGGTGGATTTACGGCGGTCATCACCGTAATACCCTGACTGCGGATCCGAAAAAGCATCATTGCCGTAGCTGTCGAGCACGTCTGACAAGCTGTAGTATCCGGACGAGGCGTACTGATAACTGGCCAGCGTGAAGGTCGTGTTGGTGCTGTCAAACTCTTTCGAGTAACGCACGCGCCACGTCCCGCCTTGTTCCCTCTGCTCCCTGCGTCGGGTCCCCCGTGACTCAATCGCGTCCAGCGACAGACTTCCCCAATCCCCCAGAGACATCCCCATCCCCAGGGCCACAGCACTAAAATGTTCGGCTTCCTGCACACCGCCATAAGCCGTCAGGTTCCACGGCAGGCCGTACATTACAGTAAACTGCCCCACCGGCACGTTGTCCGTGCCAGGCTGCGCCGAACGGTACTGCCCCACCATAACGTTGTAATCCAGGTACCCTTCCCGCAGGGCGATAGCCGGCGTCTGGTAGGGGACAGTAAAGACCTGCTGTTGCCCGTCAGATTCCCTGACCGTCACCTCCAAGTCTCCCCCGCTGCCCGGGACACTTAAATCCGTCAGTGCAAAAGGACCGGGAGCCACGGAAGCGCTGTAGACCGTGAAGCCATTTTGTTTCACCTCTACCCGGGCTTGCGTACGGGCTATGCCACGCACCACCGGCGCAAACTCGCGCTGGTAATACGGCACCATGCTGCTGTCCGTGCCCAGCATCACCCCACGAAAGGGCACGCTGTCAAAAATGTCCGACGGGGTAAAACGTTCCCCCACCGTTATCCTGCTTTTATTCTCGTACAACCCACGTTCAGCGTAGGTCATCAGGGTCTGCCATTTGCCGGGCCCGTCACTCTGACGCTGCCAGTTGGTCTGGTTGCGCAGGCGCCAGGCGCCCAGATTGGCCCCCGGATTAAGCTGTACATAACTGCTTTGTTCATCCCCCCCAGCGAAACTGGTCTTGCTGGTGTTGGCATTGTAATTCAACAATAACGCCGGTACCCCGTCATCCCAGAGTTCTCTGGGAGCTATCCCTCGGAGCTCGGGACGAAGTGCCGCCTGCGGAATACTCAGCAACAGCTGCTGTTCATTGAAGTTATAATCTGCCGTTGCCTGCGGAATAACGTCAAGACGGACGCATTGCCCGGTTTTGGCCGCAGCCTGCGCAACATTCTCGCCTGCGGCACCCTCGCCCTTGACCAGGTCTGGGTACTCATCTGTTTTCACCCTGTACCGCGACAACTGCTCGACCGAAAGGCAGGGCTGCAGATGCGCGTGCCCCTGCGCATCAGTCACCGTGCTGAACGTGACCTCCCGACTGTCCACACGCTCACCGTTGAGCAAAATATCGACCTGATAGGTCCCAGGCAGTTGCCCACCGGCGTTAAAGACCGAGACATCCACCGCCCCGCCCAGGACACCTTCATCGAAAGTCCATTCCTTTGCAGACGTTCGGCCTGACAAACATACCAGCCCCATTGCCAGTGCAAGACGGGTGTATTTCATTGCCTACCCCTTGACCTGTAATACACCACCCAACACCACCCTTACTGGATTTTTGCCTGAAATGCCTGACTCGTCCCACCGTAGTCAGTGATCACCTTCCACTGCGCGCTCTCACCGGGTTTCGCGCCAGGCGCGGCCAACATCGTCTTGCCAAACGGAGGAACGTAATCTGACGCCACTTTCTCATTACCGACTTTCACTTCCGTCAGACTCATGTAATAAGGCGATGGATTACTCACCTCCAGCTTGCCCCCTTTCTGAACCCAAGTGAGCGACGCACCGGCTTTTTCCGGTCCCCCACTGATCGAGGAAGGGCGCACCAAAAGCTTGATGCAGCTGCTGATGCTCATCTGAATATTGAGGGACACGCTCTTGCTTTTACTGGCCTCGCCTTGCGCCCACTCATCGTCCGCTTTAGGCGGCACACCGGTTACACACAACCAGTTAAGCGATTCCCTATCCTTCGGGTATTCCCCGGCCACCCTCACAATACGCAGGCGACTCTGCTGCCCGCCATCCAGACGAAACACCGGGGGCGTCACAATGAAGTTCGCTGCCGTCTTCTTGTCATCCCCCGTGACCTTGGACTGGACCAGAATGGGGTAATCCTGGGGGTTGGCCACTTCCAGCGAACTCCCTGCAGAGCCCGGGTCATAAATCACCCGGGTTGCGCCGAGTTTGACGGAAAACGATTGAGTGGCCGCTTTAACATCCTGCTCCGCGGCCTGCGCACCGATGCCTCCGACACACATCGCCCCCACCACCAGTGTATTTAATGCTTTTCTCACGCTTCTTCTCCTGGCGCATCCGCTACATGGAGTCGCCTCATCAGTTTCCCGCCTTGCAGTGCTCTGCAAACACGTTTTTGCGAGTAGTCAATTAGAACCATTTTGACAACTCCCGTTATTCACTGGTACAAAAATATACAAATTAGCGCTTTGATAGATAAAAAGTCGTTGGGATATTGCCTGCACGAAATAATCAACCACTCATGTCAGTATGGAGCATACACATGCTGAAAAGTGCAAAGGTTCAGCCACAACCCAGTGGCGATCTGATGACCAGGAATGAAGAGGTGGGAAGTGCAGTAGAGGGCCTGCGCAACGGGCCTGAGTGGATGGCAAAAACGATCAATCATCCGGCTGCTTTTGGGTAGAAATGAAGGTTAAAGAAGAGTAGTCAGTTTGGTTCTAAATGTTAACAGTGGACTGATTTTTCAATCACTTACTCATTCGTCCAGTACCCCGGTCAAATGCATTTGCAGACCAGGCAATCTGGTGGGCAGGGCAGTAAAAGCATCGGAGAATCACGGCAGAATTGAGGATGCGAATGCTATCCCGGTGTTTTTTTCCTCGCACCGGCATGGATGGATTACAATAAAAGCTCACGCCCCGCTCACCCTACTCAGGGCCCAGTGGAACAATCACGGAGATAGCATGGTGCACATGTCGCGGGAAATTGCAGAACATATCGTCTGCCAACGAGGTTGGCTGTCGAAAATGCAGGACGTCTTCAGAAAGCGTTTGTTGCAGCATGCCCAACTGTTGAAATTCAATGCGGCCAACTCATATTTCAACCTGGCGATCCCGCCGGGGGATCTACGGGATGGTCGCTGGCACAGTGATTGTGAGTACAGTCGCGCCTGATTGACATCGCCGTCCCCGGGGACAGGAAAAACGAAGACAGCTTCATGGTCGGCAAATTGCACCGGTTCAAGCTGGTTACACAGAATGAATCATGGATGTTACATGTGCCACTGGAAGCCATGGAGCAGATGGCCACTGCCCCCCTAACGACATCCGTACGTTTGGTACGTTTCAATTCTGGCTTCAGATTCACTGTTTCAAATTGTGCATGGCTTGCAAATGACGATCATCCCCAACGTAGCGACACGCCAAGGATGATACCTACTTCGGTTAGGCTTGATCGATATAAATTGTCCATGTAAACGTGAACTGATCCCCGCCGGAGGCGAGCAGAGGATTAGGCCCCCCATCGACACTCTCGGGGTTTGTGGCAATCAGGGCACCAAAACCAAGTTTTGCCGATTTGTATGTTTCTGCTGACGCGCCAGAGGAAAAAGTCCCTTCATTGCCAGCTTGATCAACCAGTAATGCACCGCCATCCTCCACGTATTCATCCGTCATGAACATATATCCCCCTAGCCCCACTGCCGACCCATCACCTATATCGGAGGCGTGATTCTTAGGCGCAGTGCCAAATGTTACAGCATCACTCTCACCTGACTTCGGACCGTCCCAGGTAATTGTTCCTTGGCCTTGGGTATGCGTTGCATCATCGGTATAGAATTTCGCATCCGCCAGGAGGGGTAACATACGCCAGAAAGCCCCCATCGCCCCCGTCCTAACTCTGAAAACGGTGATGCCATCATCAGTTATTGTCGGGATCATATCCGGCCCCACCACGGTTTTGAGCTTTATGCTATTGAGGTTGCAATTCCCTCCCCCTTCAGCCCTTACGGTAATGTACACAGGCTCACCAGAACTCTTCAGCTCAACCTTCCCCTGCCCATTAGTCTCACGCGTCCAGGTCATCTGCATGGATTTATCAGCCGGAGATACCTGGAAACCGCAGATATCGGTCGACACGACGCTTACCGAAGCAGTAATGTCGGCACTGTTATTTCCCGCCAGCGCTACGTTTGACCCTGCCAACATAATACAGAGGCTACTGACGCTCAGCAGTGAAACTCGCAATGATGATGTATTATATTTTTTCATAGTTAAATTCCTGATTGGTGATTAATCACAATACAGCTGAACGTTAATACCGTTGTCGGTTTTTTTATGGCTGACTGATTTATTACTCTTTGCCGTGCCCACCTCCTGATGTTTATGAGGAATTGGCTACTGCCTTAGCACTGGTTGATACCGAGAGCGTGCCGATAATTCGTTCCCCTGGTATTTAAATGCATTAAATTAACTCAACCGCCAATAGGTTTAAATTCCCCAACGGTGGCCGAAAATAAATATCACCCCATTGGCGATATCATTTAGCGCCAGGAAATCTGCAGCGTAAAATTAGCGCCCAGGGGCTCCTGATTTTTATCACTTTCCTGCGTAAGGTCCGTATGTAGCCGAACATTAAACGGGATAACCAGCACCTCATTATCTTGCAGCGGCTGTTTCAGGTCATACCAATAATTCACCTGTGCCAGACTGAAATAGCGCTCACTGCCATTATCAACCTGCAGTTTATCCACTTCGGTGGCCGGTGAATCCGCTGCCAGCCTCAAAGGCCAGGGTGTTTTCGTTTCGTCATCCGCTGGGCCGATGGTGTAATACCATTGACGATTGCGATCGCGTGACTGCTTTTCCAGTAATGTCCCTCTCACCGGATTATCCGGCCAGTGCTCGGCCTTAAACATCACCCCGATACCGTCGGCCTCACACTGGCTCAGGTTCAGTTGCAGCGTTTGTATTGCTGGCGCACCTTTCCTGCGCGAAAAAGACATCTGGCTATTTTCCAGCTTTACCGTGCAGGACGGCGCTGTCACGGTGCCATAAAGGGTAATGTCCTGCGCAGCAAGGTAGGTCTCCGCTCCAGCCCTTGCCACACCTGGTACCAGATAGCCGATCAGTACTGTGCCCAGCAGCAATCCCGGAAAAATCCCCCCCAGCCTGTACTTGACGTCCTGCATCACATTGCCCTCCTGCCGTCGGGTTCAGTCATAGGATATCTGGTACAACCCTTTTGCCGTGATTTTGCCCGCTGTAATCGTCTGTTCATTCATGGGGCGGGCATAGAACGCCTGTAGCGCCACCGCGATCCCCTGCGTTAATTCATTACCGCTGTCTGCCGGTTGCGGGTTTTCCAGCTCCAACGGCAGATTGCGGTCCCAGTGCACTACGCCCTGCTGGGTCCGCCCGAAGGCGCGGGCGTCATATTTCAGCAAAAAACCGCTGCCGGTCTCTTGCCCGTACTCATCACGTGCCGTCAGGATGGTGGCTGGCCCCGCCAGCGAGTCCGTCACGCTACCAACCGGCAAGAACCGGATACGCAGATGCCGGGTGTTCTCCGAGCAGTTTGCCACCACCAACTGCGGCAAAGACGCCTGCGAATCCGTATAGCTCCCCGGCTCTACATTGCGTTTCAGCCATACCTGGCTGATTTCAGGTAGCCGAAAATTCAAGCTTGCCGCCGAGGTCGTGCAGGTTGGCACACGCAGATCCGCCGAAACCCGGACGGTATCTTGCTGACGGTATTTCACCTGGCCATCCGGTGCAGTGAAAGTCGTGGTACGGATAAACTCCGCCGCCGGTAAATCCGCCAGACCAGCCCCGGTATCCCTCCCTACACGCACCAGCCCTACGGTCAGTTCGCCTTCCTCAGGCAGCCGCATACCACTACCCTGCTTTTCCCGCTGCTCTTGGGGGTCGATTTGTATCCCGATGCCAATGCCTTTCACGCCGCTGCGGAACACATACCAACCCTGTTCTGCCCGGGTGTTGTCCCGGTCAGGATGCATCTGTGACAGTCGCCACATCCTCGTCCAGCTATCATCGCCAGTACAGACTTCGCACTGCACGTCAGGCAATCGCGCCCGTTGAGACACAAATGCTACCTGTGTGTCCACTGGCGTATCCGGCGTCAATGAGCGAACACCGAAGGTTACCGCAACCGGCGTGCTCATATAGGGAGCTATCGTGTCGGCATACACCGGTAAGGCTATCAGCAACAGCGTGATGCCATACACGCCGAGCTGCCGGTTGCTGCTGATTGTTGCGCTCATCCACCGACTCCTTGAGCCACCATCAGTGACATGCCCCCGACACCGCAGCCAGCTTTTGCTGGTCGGCGCTATCCGGCAAGACATAGTTGGCCGTACACCGTTCATCCTTGCCATCTCCCCAGTTCACGGTCACCGTGCCTTTTTGCGGCATACCGTAGAGATAAACCAGCCCGGCCTCGCCCACAATCCCGCTCACAGGAAGTGTGGCGTCAACGTCCTGCATCAGGGCCACCGTTGACCCAAACGGGACTTCCCCCTTACCCCGTTGCAAATTCAGCAATAGGCGATAGCCTTTATTGCTGCAGAACGGCACGGCGACCAGTGCACCGCGGGTAGGCACCACGTTCTTACTCGACGTATCCAGCTCCACGTTGCCAGGCAGGTTTGCCATGTCCACGTTAATCCGATTCATGTCATACGGCGTCAACCCGCTCACCAGCGCATACCCTCGCCAATCCGTCACCGCATTGTTGACATTCAGCCCACCGACACCCGGCACTTCCACCAGCGCATTTCCCCCACCCAGTGCAAGCTGTTTGCCCAGCGTGACGCCATGCGAGTGAATAGCCAGCCCGCCACTGGCCCCGTAAGAAACACTGTGATTGTCAGCACCATAGTTGTAGCCACCGTTTATCGCTCCATAGCGCCCGCTATACCCCAGGCTGGTGTTGCCCGTTTGGTTTCCAACCAGTCCCTGTGAAGCTGCATACGAAAGTGCCCCATTGAGTGCCGACCCGTTGATGCCCACCTGTTGGCTTACTTCACCGTTATTGCGGGTAAACGAATACGTCCCGTTTACGCTGCGGGCACTCAACCATTTGCCCAGCGGCAATGAAACGTTCATGCCGACGGTTCTGTCCGTACGGTTTTCATCACCACGGGAGTAGCCTGCTCCACCGGAACCCTTACCGCTGTCATCATCACCGTACCGACTGTCGCTGCCGTTATAGGTACTGACCCCCAGAGACATGCCGATGCCAATATCTTTCACCGTGGTGTTGTAGCTGAGCGACAGATTGTTTTGTACAGCAGAACTTCCCCAGGTGGTGGAGCGTGCGCCACTCAGAGAAAGGCTGCCCCAGACGCCCATGGATTGGGACAACGACACACTGTAGCTATCGTGCGTGCCATTGATCTGTCTGTACTCAGCCCCTTCCTGCCTGGGTTTCATCGTCAACAACTCTGCATAGCTGTAAAAATCTCTCGTTTGGCTGTGGCGCCATGACGCCCCCACCGAGGTATTGCCAAAACTGCGCGACCAACTCACCGCATGCAAGACACCGGTCGGCGCCCCCTGTTCGCCTGGTACCACAGACAGTTCGGCCCGTGAAGCATTAAGGGCGTAACTCACCGCCCCCCATACACCGGCATACACGCTAGCTCCGGCGGCCAGCGCCTGATAGTTCCGCGAGAGCAGCGCCCCCCCGTTCAACGTGGTGTTGGCCCACGCCCCCCAGGACACACCCACCTGCACAAATTTGTCGTCGGCATACCCGGCACCGTTAGTGGTTTTACCCGCCGAGGTGCTCCAAGTCAGGCCCCCCAGCCGCAATAGGGCACCACTTTGAGCTTGTGCCATGGTGAAATGCCGGGTTCTGCCGTCTGCTTCACGTATTTCCACCTCCACATCACCATTACCGCTGCGATTAAAGTCTGTCAGAGAGAATGGTCCCTGCGGCACATTCTGCTGGTAAACCACCTTGCCATACTGGCGTACCGTGATCGTGGACGGCGAGTTGGCAATACCGGTAATGGCCGGGCTGTAAGTGGTAAACTTCGGATCCAGCATTGCGTCATCGGAATCCAGCTTTACGCCGGTAAACTGCACCGATCCCACGCTGCTGCCAGAAGAGGTCGTATTTCCCACGGTAAATTGCCCACCGCCCCAGGTTGCAAAATCGTGCTGTGCATAGGTTTGGGTGGCATTCCATTGAGTGTTTTCCCCCTGGCTCTTGTGTACAGTCAGGTCATTGCGAATACGCCAGCCCAGCAGATTCATCTGCCCGTTTACCCCCAGGTAATCGCTGCCGGTTGTCCTGCCGCCGCTTTGCTGCTGGCTGCCACTGTAGTTGTAATTCATCAGCAGGGCCGCCATGCCCTGGTCCCACATTTGTGGGGCAGTTCTCAGTCGCGATGCCGCTCCCAGAGAGGCCTGCGGTACCGTCAGAACTAATAGTTGCTTATTAAAATCAAACTGCTCTTTCGCCAAAGGCACCATGGCTGCCACCCCCCCCTCCGGACAACCGCGGTTTTCCCCCTCAAGCTTATCTGCCTTTACGTCCTGCCGGACGGCAATAATGCCCCACCACTGCGCCATCTGTTGCGCGTTGACGCAGGCATATAACTTCCCAGGCTGTTCTGACCATGAGCGGAAATTCACCATCCTCCCCTCATCAACCACCTTGCCGTTTACTGTGACCTGAACGGCATAGCGGCCCGGCTGCAACCCACCTTTATGGGCAAAATACGCCAGATCAACATGTTCTCCCCGTTTGTTTGCCCCCATATACAGGAAGTCACTGTCAAAACTCAGCGCCTGATCTTCGCCCGTCTTACCCTGAACCGCTGCGGCAATATCTACTCCCGGCATTCCTGTGACCTCAGAGGCAAAGCTTTCCGGCTGCACGGTGGTGATAAGCACCCCCCCCAAAAAACAGGCAGGCAACTCCCTGAAGGCAAATCCAAATGTCGCCCGCGGCAGCCTTTTCATGGCAACCTCTTGATGGCTAGCTATTTTTCAACGTCCTTCCCGCTGGTATTGGCTCAAAACGTTTTGTTGAGTTTCGCTGTCGTCATGCCACGATCGTCCACGGTGGTGTAGCTGAAGGTACCGTGCGGCACAGAGGACGCGAGCCGGAGTTCACCAAACGGCGCCACCATGGTGTCCTTGGGTGCCTGCGCAGGCTTGCCGTTCAGGGTTAATTGCGTCATCGTCACAAAATACGGCGTCGGGTTTTTCACCACAACGTCCTTGCCGGACGACGTAACCGTCAGTTTTTCAGGTGCCTGTTTCACCGCAACAGGATCGTCAATCGCCGCCGGGCGGTAGAACAGCTTGATGCGGGTGTTCACCGCAAACTGCAGCCCGCTCTGAACCGCCTTCTGGTAGTTTTTCTCACCCTTTTTCGGCGGGATCGCCAGGTTGTTCAGGTAATACACCGACTCGCGGTCCGCTGGCAGGTTCTCGACCAGCTTATTCACACGCAGTTGAACCGCATTCTGTGGATCAAGGCGATAAAGCGGGGGCGTAACGGCAAACGGCATCGTCTGCTCGCTACTCCCTTGCCCAGATTTATCTTCACTGTCCCCATACGGGGAAACCCAGAAACGCATCAGCCAGACATCTGCCGGCGAGGAGTTTGTCACCGTCATGGAGGCCGCATCTTTGCCGCCTGCAAAGACCAACCGTGTTCCACCCAATGCGATACCGCCCTGATCGTCGGCAGCCTGGGCACTTGCCACACCACACACGATCATCGCCGCCAGTAGAACCGCACGACACTCTGGTTTTTTCTTTAATGCTGAGATGATCATTGGTTATTTTTCTCCAGAAAACAGGGCGGTTACTTAACTTCTGCTATCTCACCCGGTTTCCACGTCTTGTCGAACCAGGCATCAAGCGGGCCGTACAGCCTGAAGATGGTAAACCAGCCTTTACCCGGCACCGTCTGCGTCCAGTTAGCCTCCAGACCTTTCGGCGGTTTAGGCCCGAAGTACAGATCGACCGATCCGTCAGCATTGGCGATCAGCTTGTCACGCTTGTTATTCTTGCTCGGGAACGGTTGTGAGGTCTGAAGCTCGGAGCGGGTCTGCGGGTCATAGATCACCACCGACCAAAAGTCCTTGGCTGGCACATTCTTGGGAATGTTCAACCGGTAGTTCTTCGCACCGTCGAAAGGCTCGCCGGTCGAGTCGGCACTGGAAATGGCATACTGCGATCCTTTGCCAACCAGTTTCGCCGCCATTGCTGGCGTATTGACGGTGGCCATGTAGAAGAAGCTGGTACGTGCATCGAGGTCGCGGCCTGCAAGACCGTCACCACCGAGCCAGCGATAATCGCCACCGATAAAGCCAGCCCGCCACTGACTACCGGGATACAGCAGGGAACGAGGATCGCGACTACGGAAACTGATGGCTCTGGCAGTGGCGTTACCGGCAGCGACCGCATGGGTGAGAATGGTCGTCATCCGCTCGTCTGGTGAAAATGCCTTGCCCTTGCGAATACCAATTGAGGCGGCCAACCCGCGTAATTCGGGATCGATAAAACCGATGGGTTCTTTCTGGATGACGTGGTCGAGTTCCTTGTAGAATTCGAAGTTGTTGGCGTGTACTGTGTTAAATGCCTGCCGAGAGGAATTGATAAACTCCATCTTCGGAGGATTGTGCGCCTTACTCAGCGAATAGACTTTTAAACCGTCACGGAACATCTTTGAAGCTGCATCCGGTTTGCCGCCCACCAAAAATCCACGCAGCACCACAATATTTACGTAGGATGGCGAACGCGCAATGAAGTATTCGCCCCCATGTTTCACATCCTTGGGTAACTTACCCTTGTAATCTGTCGGCACAATCAGGTACTTCCCCCCTTTGCCACGATCTGGGCCAGGCACACCCATGTCGACAACAAAGCGGAAGAATGCGTCATTAACCGTTCCCGGCCCGCTACCTGGTGGTACCTCGACCACGGTCGGACCGTCGGTTTCCAGATCAAGCATGGCAAAGGCGTAGACCGTATCGGTATTGGCAGTCAGCAGCAGCGGATTGGAATCGGCCAGTTGATCGTAGATAGTGGCTTGGTTACTCTTGGTTGCCCCAAGCGCGACGTTGCCCCTGCGTATCGCTTCAATACTTGCCGCCGGCATCAGGCTGAGAAACACTTCCACACCGCGCAGGAAATCAAGGTTGTCGAACGCCAGGTTGGCCGTGTCCTGCGTCGGTACGCCGTCGACAAAGCTGAGCGTGCCGATCCGGGTAGGGATAGTGCTCGGGGTCAGGACATCCTGTGGAATGTAGGTATTAAACCCCGGTGTAGGGGTGGTAGGTGCTGGCTGCGCGTAGACGCTATGTGCGCATAATGCGCTAAGAAGCGTGGTGGTAACGAGGCCCAGATGACGGTTGAAAATCATTAGCTTCTCCTTTTTTGTTATAGGGAGCTGACAAAAGCGGGCGTTCACGGTTCCCTGCGCGATGGCTAACGCCAGCAGGCAGAGATTTATCCGCCGTCGATCCCAGAGGTAAGACAGGCTCTCAACGATTTTTTCTCCGACAAAAGGCTTTTATGTAAGCAAGAAAATCAAATCAAGACATTTGATGCCCAAATAATTCAAATAATTTCATATCGCTAATTTATTAAGCAATCAGGCCTGGCGCCGTCGGACAAATATTAACAAGGAGGAACAAGCTGGATGACGCAACATGCCAGTAGTTCACTGCCCCAGATGCCTGGATTTATCCCCCAACGAATCGGAAAATCGATACTGGAAAAACTCTAAAGCTGTGGCCAGTTTTTGTTGACCACTTCACTGCGGAGCGCGCCAACCAGACCCAACTTTCTTTGATGGTGATGCCGGAGTGACCGTTGATTCGGCCACTCCGGACACTGATCAGAACCAGGCTTCCCACATTGCGCCGACGTTGAACGAATCCAGTTGGGTATCGTCGTCAGTACCGTTCACGCGTGCGGTATGTTTGTTATCCACCTCACCGCCGGTGACATAGAAGCGCAGCATAGGGCGGAACTCCGGCCCCATCGCAATCGAAATATTCTGCGACAGCGTGAGTTTCCAGCCATGGTTATCGCCGCCCTGATCGTAATCTACCCGTTGGTAGCCCGCCTCCAGCCAGGTTGAATGCACGTCGTTCCACCAATACATCGGCCGCACAATCGCGCCGTAGTTACGGCGATCGTCAGTGCCGTCGGCGTCGTTGGAGTAATCATGGAAGGCGAGCAGGTATTCCACCTGCGCCTGTTGGGTAAACTTGTAGTTCCCCTCGAAGCTGGCGTAAATCGCCGTCAATTCGTCCGTTTTGTTGTAGACGCTGTTATCCGAATTGTTGGAGTAACGGGCGATGACTTTATTCACTCCTTTGTCACCGGTATGACTCAACACCACGCCGCCCTGCCAGGCTTTCAGGCGCTCATCGCTTTCCACCGCTTTCGAATCGAAGCCATAGTTGGCGTACAGCTCCAAATCCAGCGGACCAACCTTCATGCCGTGAATTTTCGAGGTCAGCGCGTAGTTACCTTTATCGCCGGTTCCTGAACCGCCGGTACAGGTGATACGCGATGGGTTGGCTTCGTCTTCCGCCACTCTCGGATCACAGGACTCAACAGCCGCGACGGCGGCGACGTCAAACTGTACGCCGCCGATATCAAAGTTCTTCACCCCCGCGCCCTGGCCATCGTGGGTCATCCAGAAATAGTCGTTGATGCCCTGTTGCGGACGCTGATGAAAATCGCGGCCGGCCCACAGATAGGCATTCGGATTGGAGGCCAGAATATTGGTGACGCCGGCATAGGCTTTCTTGAGGTTTACCTCGTCACCCCAGTGGTCGAACATCACATTGACATCCCAAATTGCGCCGTTATCGCCTTTGAACGCTTTGGAAAGCTGGAATTCGCCGCCATTGCCTTCGTTACCCAGGCGGCCCAGCGCGGACGCGCCGTTGTAAGAGCCGTCAACACCGACGAATTTCTGATCGCCACCCTGGAACTGTGCACCATAACGGGCGTAGCCGGAAAATTTGACGCCAAAAGGGATCGCCATATCCGGCGACTGGGCGGTGCTTTGCGGTTCGGTAATGACATCGACCTTTTTGTTTACGGCGGCATCTATTTTCGCCTGCCGTTGCGCCAGGGCTTTATCGACCGCTTTGGCCACAATGGCATCGATTTGTTCTTGAGTAAATTCTTGAGCGAGTACGGATCCAGAGCAAAGCGCGGCCATTATCGCCAGCGCTATTGGCAATTTATTATATATTTTCATGGTTATCTCAATTGTACACACGTGATCCTATCAGCTGCCTGAAGGCAGCTTTAATGATATTGTGTGGGCTGGTTTATTTTATATAACAGCCATCCTGTTCTGGTTTTAAAAAACAACCGTGCCATCACCAAAACAAGCTGATTCTTTATTATTTATATGGGTACAAAACAGTTAAGTAATCTTCGTAATTATTTCCCCTTGTTGACATGAACAATGTGTTATTAGCGTTGGTAAAGATGAATAATCTCTTCCGATAATTCACGCGCCAGTAAAGACGTCATTAAATGATCCTGCGCGTGCACCATAATCAAGGTCATTGGCTGCCGAGCCTCACCGGCATCCTGTTCGATCAGTTTGGTTTGCATCTGATGCGCCAGCCGCGAAAAGCTATCGGCCTGCTGTAACAGCGTCTTGGCTTCGCTGATGTTGCCTTCACGCGCGGCGCGCAACGCCTCAAAACACAGGCTGCGCGACTGCCCGGCGTTGACGATAATCTCCATGACCGCCTCTTCCAACTCAATCATCATTTGTCTCCTGTTCGTTAAACCCATTGTCTGCAGCGGTGGCGGCAAACCACTCTCCGCTTTTCTTGACGGTACGTTGCTGGCAGGCTAAATCCAATTGCACCAGGCCGTAGCGATTTTTATATCCATTGCACCATGACCAGTTATCAATAAACGTCCACATGTGATAGCCTCGACAATTACAGCCTTCGCTAATGCCTTTATGCAGCCACTTAAGGTGTTCGGAAACAAACTCAATGCGATAGTGATCGTTGATTTGGCCGTTTTCCTCAAAACGTTGTTCGTTTTCCACACCCATGCCGTTTTCGGAAATAAAACAACGCGGATTGTCATAGTTAACGCGCAAGTTTGTCAGAATGTCATAAATACCCGGTTCATAAATTTCCCAGCCGCGGTAAGGGTTCATTTTTCTGCCGGGCATTTCATAGTTTTCGAATAACCATTCAGGCATAAAGGGCGCCAGCGGGTTTACGGCGCTGTCGCGGCATTTCACGCGGCGTGGTTGGTAATAGTTGACCCCCAGCAGGTCAATCTTCCCTTCGGCAATCAGCGCCCGATCGCCAGGCTGGCAGGCCGGAAGCTGATCCCAGGTTTTCAGCAAAGCCATCAGATCGCCCGGATATTCGCCACGCAGCACCGGATCGAGGAAACTGCGGTTAAACAGCAGGTCGGCGTGGTGCGCGGCACTTACATCCGCCGGATTTTGCGAACGGGGGTAAGAGGGCGTCAGGTTCAGCACGATACCGATCTCCCCGGCGTAAAGCCCGGCGCGAAACGCCCGCACCGCCGACGCATGCGCCAGCACCGTGTGGTATGCCACCGTCGCCGCCCGCTTAAAGTCGACCACGTTGGGGTAGTGGAAATCATAGAGGTAACCGCCTTCGACCGGCACAATCGGCTCATTGAAGGTGAACCAATGCATTACCCGGTCGCCAAACAGCTCAAAACAGACCTGCGCATAGCGGCTAAAGGCCGCGACCACCTCACGGTTTTCCCAGCCGCCCTTCTCTTGCATCGCCATCGGCATATCAAAATGGAACAGCGTAATAAACGGCTTGATGCCCTGCGCCAGCAACTCATCAATCACGTTGTTATAAAACGCGACCGCTTGCGGATTCACCTCGCCCGTTCCGTCCGGGATCAACCGCGACCAGCTGAGGGAGGTACGAAAACTGTTATGGTTGAGCTGCTTCAGCAGCGCGATATCCTGGCGCCAGTTCCGGTAAAAGGTTGATGTTTCCTGTGGGCCAACCTGCTGATGAAAACGCCAGGGCTCATTGGCGTACCAAGTGTCCCAGATTGTCGGGCTTTTACCGCCCTGCAGGCTGTCCCCTTCGGTTTGCAGCGCGGAGCTGGCGCTGCCCCACCAGAAGTGCTCGGGAAATGCGTATTTCATGCTTCGGTTCTCCATCAATATCAGTTGTTGCCGACGGTTCCGGCCAGCGGTGCAGCGCTCTGCGCTTTTTGCTCTTCGGTTTTCATTAAAGAGCGCTCGTAGGCACGCAGGAACGGTAAGTACATCAGGGCGGACATCACCATACAGATGACGCACATCACCACCGGACTGAGCGCCCAGTTCGCCGCCCAGGAGGCACCAATGGGGGCCGGCGTGGTCCACGGCGTGAGCGATACCACCTGTGCCAGCCATCCCAAACGCGTCGCGGTATAGGCCAGTACGGCGTTGACCAGCGGAACGCAAACGAACGGGATGAACAACATCGGATTCATGATGATCGGCGCACCAAACAGGATCGGCTCATTGATGTTGAAGAAACTTGGCACCACGCCCATCTTGCCGATGGTGCGCAGGTGTGCAACGCGGCTGCGCAACAGCAGGAAAGCCAGCGGTAACGTCGAACCGACGCCGCCAATCAGCAGATAGTGATCCCAGAAACCCTGCAAATAAACGTGTGGCAATGCCGTTCCGGCCGCTAACGCTGCCTGGTTCACCGACAAGTTCGCCATCCAGAACGGGTTCATGATACCGGTGACAATCAGTGAACCATGGATGCCGGCGAACCAGAAAATCTGGCACAGCAAGACCGACAGCAAGATGGCGGGCAGCGAATCCGAGGCGGACACCAGCGGTTCCAGCAGATGCATAATCGCCTGCGGCAGGATCATGCCGGTTTGCGCTTCGATAAACAGATTCAGCGGATGCAACGTGCCAATCACCACCAGTACCGGGATCAGGATCTCAAACGAACGCGCTACGCCGGTGGGCACCTCCTTCGGCAGGCGGATAGTGACGTTGTTCTGCTTGAGCCAGGCGTAAACGCGAGTTGAGTAAATCGCGGTGATCAGGGCGGTGAAAATCCCTTGCCCGGAAAGATATTGGGTGGATATTTTGCCGTCCGCATAAGGGGCAGCCACCAGCAAAAAGGCCATAAATGCCAGCAAACCGCACATCACCGGATCGAGATTAAACTGTCGCCCGAGGCTGGCGCCAATTCCCACGGAGATAAAGAAGGTCATCACCCCCATACTCAGATTGAACGGCAACATCAGCTGTTCGCGATAAGTCTGCGAAAAATCCAGCCAGCCACGTGCAAAGCTGTTCGTGGTGTCGGCGGAAAACGGCGGAAAGATAAAGACCAGCATGAACGAACCAATAATCATAAACGGCAACGCGGCGGTAAACCCATCGCGGATGGCAATGACATATTTTTGCTGCCCCAGGCGGCCGGCCAGCGGGGTGATGGATTGCTCGATGACGGCAACCATTGACTGATATAACGAACTCATAGGAACACCTTTTTAGTGCGCCGCTGCGATCAGCGACAGAGCATAGTCCAGTACCTTCTCACCGCGCTGCATGCCGTAGTCCATCGGATCAATGGACTGAACGGGTATGCCTTGGACGGCAGCCTTTTCTGACAGTGTTTTAAGCATATATTTCACCTGTGGCCCCAGCAGCACCACCTGATAGCGTGGAAACTGCGTATCAAACTCGGCTACGCCAAAGGCGTCGATCTCGACCGGCAATCCCCTTTCATCCGCAGCCTCCACCATTTTCCTGACCAGCAGGCTGGTAGACATCCCAGCGGAACAACACAGCATAATTTTGTACATCGACAACCATCCTCAACGGGTAAATAACGTGAATGCGCAATGATTGGACACCATAAGGAAACCGTTTTCCATTAAGTGAGTGTGGAAGTGTGATAGTCATCATGATCTAGGCAATACAAGGAATTTCTCTTGGATTCTCATCACATATCTTTGTCTTACTTTGAGGTGTTTTGAGATGGTATGGAAAATCGGTTTCCATGAAAAAAAGAAAACGGTTATACTGCTGACGGCGATAAAGTGAGCCATTACCGGATGTTTTTTACAGGCTGCAGCGTGGGTCTGTCAGGAGAGAAAGATGTCAACAATCAACGATGTATCACGTTTAGCTGGGGTATCAAAAGCCACAGTCTCGCGGGTGTTGAGTGGATCACGCGGCGTTAAGGAAGCCAGTCGTCTTGCGGTATTGCAGGCAGCAGAAGAGCTAAATTACCGGCCCAATGTGATCGCGCAATCATTGCTTAGCCAATCAACGGGCTGCATCGGGGTTATCTGCGCACAGGAAAATATTAACCAGACCACAGGTTATCTTTATGCGCTGGAAAAACAGCTCAGTCAGCATCAAAAGCATCTGCTGCTGCGTTTCGCCAACACCAAAGCGGGCGTAATGAACGCACTGGATGAACTCACCTGCGGGTTGTGCGACGACGTGCTGATTATCGGCGCCCGTTTCCCGCTCAGCATCCCGAACGACAACGTGATCCTGGTCGATTGCGTTGAGGCCGATACGCCCAACAGCATTCAGTTCGACCACGCTTTCGCCGCCGAAAGCGCCTGCAATTATTTGATTAGCCAGGGGCGACGCCAAATAGCGTTGATCCAGCCTGATGCCAGCGGCTGTGCCGATCAGGTGCTGCTGGGCTATAAGCTTGCGCTGGAAAACAACTTTTTGCCGTTCAATCGCAACCTGGTGTTTATGGATTCGACCACCTCTTCCGTTGCGGTACAGGTGCTGCTCAATAACGCCACCACGCTCAATTTCAACGCGCTTCTGGTGGCAGACGAGCAAGAAGCACAGCAGGTGATTACCCAACTACAGGCATTCAATAAATCCTTACCGGACGACATTATGGTCTTTAGCCTGGCCGGTTCGCTGCATTTACCTGGCATTCCGGCGATCCCGTCTATTGAATATTCAATGGACGCCATGGCGGCGCGTATCGTCAGTTGGTTGACGGAGAAAACCCGGGATATGCTCGGTGCCTGCGTGCTGCGCGGGGATTTGATTATCCCGGATAGGCACAAACGTTAAGCGATTTCCGGTGCCGCCGGAAAACAAAACGGGCCAACAAGGTTGGCCCGCGATCGATACATTTCCCACTGCTGACGCTTATTCTACTGTGTTAGGCGTCTCAAACAGTTTGGGTTGATTGTTCCCCAGCAGCGCCTTGATCTTGTCCTGGTACAGCTTCACCTGTTCAGTATCTTTCAGCAAGGCATACGTCAGCTCAAAGTCGGCACTTTGGCCAGGTCCCCCCATGTCAGGGTAGTTGTCGTCCCCTTCGGAAAAATTATCCGGGGGCTGGAGATGTTGTATGGGTATTTATCCAACAGAACGTAAAGCCGCGGTGATCGCCAGAATGTTACCTCCGCATAATCAGTCAGTTAATCAAATAGCACGACAGGAAGGTATTCAAAACTCTTTACCACTGGCGTTCATCGGCGGGCATTGCCGAGTCAGCACTGTCTACCAGGGAAAACTCCCCCCGAGTGATCTTACCCAGCAATAGTGGACACGGTGCAAAGTAAACTCTTCACAGGATATCTGCTACCAAACTCAAATCACTTATCCTCCTCCCGTCTGCAATGGAAGATCGGTAATATTCGTTACCAACACCTGTTCCAAGTGTAAAAGGCAGCTTCAGAGATCGCATGCTTACGACAAAGCTCGCGGACGCAAACCCCGACCTCAGCTTCGCGGAGAATACTGATGAACTGTTCGTCAGAAAACGCTTATTCATGGGATGCCCTCATGTTGCTGATGAAGACATTACTAACATGGGGCGTGTTAACCAACGGGGAGCATGTCATGGCAAGTAGTCGTTGGTTGTTATTTAAGCTATGATGGGGGGAAGACCTAATAAGATATAGGGGGGTTATGAACCAAACCCGAAACCAGTTAGCCTACCAACGAGGCATTTTGGCAGCCCGCGTGTGGAAGCGTCTTAAAGGGACGATTTTGAGATGGGATACATTCTGTGTGTCTAAAGCTCATAAGCACAAGCTTCCTGGCTGGATTGGGCATGTACCCATTGCTGTTGCGTTTCTAGGTTCAGTCACAGCAATACTTTTCGGTGGTATTGTCATCGCAGGTTGCATGTTTTTTATTTGGGCAATCGCGTTCATACTTCAACAATTTGGTCAGGCGGACTCCCAAGAAAATGACTCTGAGTATTTTGATTCAAATACTAATAGTGAGTCTTTAACAGAATATAGGGATGGTGACCAAGGTTACGGATTATATTGCGGATCGTATAGGATGGATCTAGATGATGAATAAGAAGGCTGAGCTAATCAGCCCTCTCAAGATTTTTGTAACTTACAGTTTTACTGATTTTTTCAGGGTGTCGACAGCCTGTCCTCCTGCATCATGAGCTTTCTTTGAACCCGCATTTATCGCATTACCAATTGCTTGTCCTGCACTGATACCGGCCCACGACAACGCGGCCATCCATACTGTCGGTAACACGATGAACATACACCCCATCACCAGATTCATGATCAAGTCGTCAGAACTGTTCTGAAAACCAGCCACGTTCCATCGGCTATGTGTATCCGAGCCGTATAGCGCCTCCAGCAGCCAGCTGTCCAGCCAGCGCGCCAGTTCCCACCAGAACGTCAGGAAATTCAGCGCAAACACCACAAACGTCACGGTGATTACCGTCTTATACTCGTAGGCTGCGAATGCCAGGATAAGTGGCACCATGATGTACACCGCCATCAACAGTACCGCCTGCACCATCGGCAGCGCCTGACGCATCGCATCAAATGCCGGATACGCCGCCAGGCTCCCCAGTGCGGTCCCGCCCATCGATGCAATACGGTTAACCGAGTTGTCCAGGGTAAAGTCAGCGTTACCGCCATAGCCGGCATACGCCCGTCCGCCCTGGGAGACCGTCAGGTTATCCGGGCTGACCAGACGACGCACCACCGCTTCTTTATAGTCCGCGTCAGATTGCCCCATCATTTTCAGCGCAGCGGACATCCGCAGCATCACGCCGGGGTCGACCTGTTTCACCACGCGGGCCTCCAGGCCCGTCTCGCCGGCTGACCACCACTCGCTGCAGGTCGGGTACCCACCCCGTCCGGTGTTTGCTCGGCCGCTGTCTCTCGCTTCATTCCACGGGAAACTGGCGCGCGGCGTTTTCGACTGCAAGTTGCTGTAGTACCCGCCGTTCAGGAAGGTCTTCGACCCCAGCCACTCGATATCACGCAGCGTCGCCTTATCCGTCGTTTGTCCCTGGTCGCGGTTCTGCCAGGTATACAGCGCCAACGCGTAGCAGTCGTTGGTGAAGTCCTGCAGCTCCTTTGCCAGTGCTGGGTTGTTGACCCGACTGTGCTGGACCTCAAAACGGACCTGCCGTAGATCCGGCCGGCACGGAATGGTGGCCACTGCCGCCGACGTGATCCCCTTCGACAGCTTATGCACCACCAACCACCACACCGGCACCTTCGCCGTCTGGCCGTTCATGCTCGACATGATGTTGGCGTAACCCGTTTCATCCGGTTTTTTGGGTGTCCAGGTACCGCAGGTCACTGCCCGGCTGCTGTCATATTTGATGGTGTCCAGACTGACATTCATTAGCGGCAGGCAGCAGGCAAGCATCACAAAAAACGCGCCGTAGAGCAGATTCTCGATGCGCGGCAGGGACAGTATCCCTTTGTTGCCCTCATCTTCCCCTTCCTCCCGGACCTTCAGCCAGATGGCCGCCACCTTGAACAGCAATGGCAGCACAAACAGCCCCGTGCTGACCAGCAGCTCCCACAGGCCGTTGTTAATCAGCCAGCCGAGCAGCGTCAGGAAATACTCCAGATAGCTGTTGGTCATCATAACGTCAACCCTCCGCCAAAGAGACTGTATTCACATGCCAGAGCAAATACCGCGCAGGCGATGGCCATGCGCTTGAGGGGCTGCCGGTATTCCGGTTTGCAGCCCGGCGCGTGCCAGATTTTCCAGAATCCCCAGGTCAGCACGGCGTAAAGCGCCAGACGCCAGCTCAGCCAGCCATAACGAGTGCTGTGCACCCAGTCACGCAGCGCGGTACTCTCTCCTGGGTGATTGACACCCCAGTGGGCCATGCCCAGCGCCACTATCATCGCAATCACCAGCATGCCCAACATCTGCAGGACACGCTTTGCCCGATGACCGAGCCGGCCGCCCCTGCGCGGCGACATACCTTGTTTCTCTGTTCCAGTCATTGATACATCCCCACGGTTACTGGTCGCTTTCCGGTACGGCCAACTGGTTGAACTTGGTGTCCGGGCTGTCAACCGACTGACGCTGCGGGTTGGTTTCCGCACGGTTGTTCTCGCGATCGATGATGGTCAGCACCGCGTTACGGGAAATCTCGCGTTTCATCTCCATCTCGTTTTTCAGCGCCGTGATTTCGCGGTCCAGCGACTCGATACGCCGATCGCCCTCTTCCATCGCCATTTTCTGGACAGCAGCATTGGGCTCTGACATGCCGGTGGTGACCATACGGCGCATGATAAAGGCCGTTTCAATGGTGTCAGCCATCGCCAGTTCGCTGGCCAGGCGGCCGACCAGGGCAGCATTATCCGGGTCACGCTGCAGCGCCTTGATAACCCCGGCGGTCACCGCCAGGCTGCCCGTCTTGAGCTTGGCCAGGTTGCCCGTGGTGGGTTTCTCTGCGCCGTTGACCAGTTTGGCCAACTGCTCATTATTTGCTTTAGTCGCCTCTTCCAGCATCGGGGCAAAACCGGTGCCGGCCACGGTACTGCCTGGTTGCTCACTGTCTTCACCACTGGTGCATTGCGCCGCATCTTTACAGGTGCGCAGGGAGGAATCCCCCAACACCTTCACCACGGCAGCTGCCGCTTCTTCACTGCTGGCATATTTGGCACAGGCACCGCCGGTGCAGCTACTGCCGGATACGCTGGAGGTACTGGTGACCGGCAGCGCATTCATCATGTTGTAGCCGGCGGCCGCCAGGTCGTGCGTCGGTTTGATGGCCGGCTGACCGGAGCCACCTCGCTTCTGACCGCCGATCCAGGTCTGGCCGGATTGCCCGGTCACCTTCTCCGTCGCGTTCATTGAACGCACCGCATCCGCATCCCCGTTATTGACCAGACTCTTGGCTTCCTCCATCGCTGCCGCCTGGCTCCAGCCGCCGGTATCCGCCATGTCCATCATGCGCTTCGAGAGGTTCTGACAGTTCAGCTGCGCTTTGTCGAACGCGACGCCACCCTGCAGCACTCCGTTGGTCAGCATTTCATACAACCCCGGGTTAGCACGTTGGATCGCCATCGCCGGCAGGCTGGCCACCGCGCCGGTGGCCCCCTGAATAACGCTGCCCATCAGGTTCTTGAAACCGTCCGTCACCCCATTGAGCTGGTTGCCAATGGTGGTCTTCAGGTCGAAGTTGCCGCACATCAAATCCGAGCTCCAGCCCAGGTTCATGCCCAGGCGTTGCATGTTGCCGCGTGTCGCCGGCTGTGAGATCACCGAGCCACCGCCCAGGGAATAAAACAGCTTGTCCGAGACCGCGCCGCTGGCATTCTTCCCGTAACCGATATTGCTGTCATTCACCTGGGGCAACGAAATGCCAAACAAAGTACCGTTATCATCATTGTCGTCAGCGTGCGCGTTCATACCGACCAGCATCAGACTGCTGACAACCCACAGAGACAGCAGGCTGCGCCGCCCTCGGAAAGTGCGTTTATTCATCGTGTTATTCATCGTTCATGCCTCAAAAGTCCGTGCTGGCGAGGAAACGCTGCCCGCGGCGCTGGCAGCAGCTGTAGGGTTGCCACAGGGCAAAGGCAGCGTTCGCATCCGCTGCCGGCGGATGGTCGCCGTCCGGGAACACGGCACAAGACTGGCTGAGCTGCGGTGCCAGACGTTGCCACTTGTGGTTACTGGTACCCGTGTTCTCCGTCACAGCGCCTGGAGGCCAGTACCCCTCAGAGCGCTGCCCCATCAGGGGTTGATAGACGTGGGGCTGGCCAGAACGGGTGATGATGTCCGCCACCCGCTGTGCCACCAGGGCACCGGCCTTGTCGTCATCGACCTGGGTCACAAACCCCGAGCGGGGATAGACGTTGCCCCACATATTCGCGGCCGCCTGACTGCCAACCTCACGCATCCCCGGCACCAACGCCTCCGGGTAGAGGGATTCGGGAATACCGGTACGCCACGCCAGGCTGTCCAGCGTGCTGAGGAAATACGGTACAAAAGGGGTCGCCGCGCTGCGGCACGAATAGCCGGCAATGCTGCCGCCAATCAGGGACGTTGCCGGATGACCAATGGCATCGGCATACTTGAAGTGGAGATTGGTTTTACGTTCCCCGGGGGTTTTCAGCTCGTTATTGCCACCACCGGCAGACACGCCACTCAGCGCGCTGGTGATACTGTTTTCCAGCCCGCCGGCAGCCTGGCTCACCATCGACATTTCACGCCAGGGATTACCTCCCTGAGTGTTGTACGCCGACACTACGGCTTCCGGGATAAAGTGGGTGACTTTGACGGAGGTCCGCACCTTGCAGCCAAACGGCGTGCACAGCAGCCAATAACAAATGCCGCTGACGCGCCAGCTGATACAAGCCTGCGATACAGCACTCGCGACAATCTGCGCGCTGTTTAGCGCAGCGTTCGCTGCCGGCACGCTGGCCGCGGACAACATCATGGCCACACAGAGGGATTTAAGGGTAAGGCGGGGTTGCTCCGGAGGTATTAAAGGGATTCGCTGCATATCACTGCCCCCCTTGTGACTGGGCACGCAACGCCATGGCCTGGGCTACATCAGCCGTGCCATACACCACATCCCTACCGTCAAACACAACGGCCGGCACTTTTGTCACGCCCAGTTCCCAGGCTCGTACCACTGCACGATAGACCGTGGCCAGTTCCTGTTCATGGGCCTGCCATTGCGGTGACTGCAGCACGGTTTTAGCTTGGCGTTCGGCTTCATCCGGGTTCGACGACATCTCTCCATACGTCTGCGCCTGCAGCTGTTCAGGACCGTCAAGATAAATAACGGATACCGAGGCATCGACGTTAGTCGGGGGATGGTGGGAATCGGTATAGAGTACCGTGCCGGCAAGCACCGACGCCGGCATCAGCAGAGGGAACAACGTCAGCAACGTGCTGATTTTCATGGCCTGCACTCCTGCGTGGATAGAATCCATACAGGGTGCTATGGGCAGTTCAAGAAGGCAGCAAAGAAGTCTTTATTGGATTATGAAAATTTATTGCTCAACACAACAAAATCAACAGTAATTCACTTTAGAGCAGAGTTCTTCTATAGATATTGAGGTAGGGTTTTGCTAGCTTGCCAATACACATACTTTCTAAAGGGAGTTAAGCTATGGACGTTCAAGACGAAATTCGTTCGTGGTTGTTAGGACAACAGGAATGGTTTCAAGAAGCAGCCGATAGACTCATAAATAATGGTCCATTAACTGCAACGGATTTGTCAGATCTCGTTGCACTGTTGAAAACACCTGAAGGCCAAAAGGTGACTAAACACCGCACCTTTGCAAGTCTGATGCAACCCTCACTTATAGTTGAAGAGCTTCGTTTAACAAGTATTGAAGGTGTTTATGGTATTGAAAACCTAGGGCCACGGCAGCCTTTTGACTTCGGAACGGGAAATCTGACCGTAATTTATGGTCATAATGGCTCAGGCAAATCCAGCTATACACGAGTATTGAAAAAAGTTTCAGGTAAGCCACGAGCCGTTGACTTGAAAGCGAATGTGTTTCTGCAACCACCACAGGAACGCAAATGCCAAATCACGTATCAATTGAATGGTGTAACTAGCACTACCGAATGGCACGTAGGAAGCGCGCCAATCGAGGAGCTAAAGGCCATAGACATATTTGATAGTGACGAAGCAAACCATTATCTCAGCGCTGAAAGTACAGCGACCTATATCCCTTCGATCGTAGGATTGTTCGAAAGACTTGCCGTAGAAATTGAGAAAATCAGAGTGCTGCTGGATGCTGAACAAGCAAAACTTATTAGCTCATTACCAACTCTCCCACCCATATATCAACAGTGTGAAATTGCCAGTACTTATAAAGTGCTAGCTAACGCGGCCCAAGCTACGATTGCTGCAATTACTAATTGGACCGCTGAACAAGAACAGCAACTCAAAGACTTAGATGAACGCCTTAAAGCTCAAGATCCTATAGCGCTGGCCAGGCAAAAGCGCGCGACTAAAACTGAAGTACAGCAACTTATTACCAAGCTCACACAAACCTCAAGAGAATATGGGATTGATAATTTGGAGGCAATCCGAGCCCTCAGAAAGTCGGCAATAGAAAAACGAAACATTGCCATTGAGAGTGGTAAAGTACAGGCCTCAGTACTTGATGGAATAGGTACGCCGACATGGCGTGCAATGTGGGAAGCAGCAAGAGAATTCTCAGCTATACCTTACCCAGGTTCACAATTTCCAGTTACAGTCGATGCCCGTTGCATTCTTTGCCAACAAGAGCTCACAACAGAGGCACAACAACGGCTTACGGACTTCGAGACATTTGTTAACACCAAGCTCGAAGGAGACGCAAAAACTGCTGAAACTCTCTATCAATCAGCATTGAAACAGCTTCCTTCTGCTATCACTGAACAGCAAGTTCATACTCTATGTATCGCAACAGGTCTGTCAGATGATTGGAAAAATTATCTCTGGAAAATTTGGCAGCATACCTCACAATCGCTTCTTGCGTTACAGTCCCACGAAAATACTCAACGTGCTCAACCAGTTGAGGACCTGAGGGAAAGTTTAGCCAACCTTGTAACTTATCGTGACAGCTTAGAAGCTCAGGCTATTCAGCATGAATTAGATGCGCAGAAATTCGACAGGGTTAAAGCAAGTAATGAAAAGCTCGGATTAGAAGCGAAAAAATGGGTAGCGGAGCAAAAAGATGCTATTGAAACCGAGGTTGAGCGGTTCAAAAAACATGCGGCTTATGATACATGGAAAGCACTTACAGGTTCCCGACCTGTGTCGCTGAAATCTGCGGAAATAACGCAAAAAGTCGTCACTGAAGCGTACGTTGCAAGATTTAATCGCGAATTACAATCCCTCGGAGCTCCCCGAATACAAGTCGAACTAGTAAAAACTAGAACACAAAATGCCCGAGTGCTTCACCAACTACGCCTGAAAGGTGTTCAAAACGACAAACCTCAGAATATACTCAGTGAAGGTGAAAGAAGAATTATTTCCCTTGCAGCTTTTCTGGCCGATGTTTCGGACAAACCAGGCGCTGCGCCATTTGTATTCGACGATCCAATTTCATCTCTCGATAATGATTTTGAGTGGCATGTAGCCTGCAGGCTAGTTGAACTAGCCAAAAGTCGGCAAGTTCTTGTCCTTACTCACCGACTATCGCTATATGGTGCATTGGAAGATGTGGCAAAAAAAGCTGGAGAAGCGTGGAAGGATGCTCATTATCACCCTATGTGTATCGAGGCTTATGCAGGCATCGCAGGTCATCCAGCAGCGCAAGACGTCTGGAATGCGAATACTAAGAAAGCCAATAATATTCTTCTCACGCGGCTAGATGCCGCAAGAAAAGCCGGTGAAGCTGGGGGTGGGGTAGCATATAGGGCTTTGGCCCAAGGAGTTTGCAGCGATTTTCGTAAACTGGTAGAGCGCTCTGTAGAAGAAGACTTACTCAATAAGGTAGTTCTACGACATCGAAGGAGTGTGACAACTGATGGCCGTCTTAGCGGAGTTCGTCAAATATCTGTCGAGGACTGCAAGTTGATCGATGACCTCATGACCAAGTACAGTTGCTATGAGCACAGCCAGTCATCCGAAGTACCTGTTATAATTCCAGAAGAGCCAGAACTTCGCGCTGATATCGAGTCGCTCAAGACGTGGCGAGATAATTTGAAAGCCAAGCGAGATAAAATCATCACAGCTTAGTAAGATTAATAGTCGAAATTACTATTTCATTGCTGATTTTATAAGTGAAATAATCCGGAATATTCTCGAACAGAATAACCGGATTATTTCTGTTCTATATTTATCACTCCTCCATTAATTAACCCGAAACCGCCCGCACAAGTCACTCAGATGAAGCAACAGATACACCACATCAGCGGCATCCGGTACGGTGACATACCAACGCGGATGATCATACTCTTCCGGCAGGGGCCACAGCGTACTGCCAGTCACCGTGATCAACACATCAATGCAACGCCCCAGTCGGCCCTCCAGATGCAACGCAACGCTGGTACGACTCCCGATGCGATGCGGGTGGGCCGTAAGTTGGACCAGCCCCAAGAGCCGATCGCGGATAGCCGCACAGAACGTCTCAAGCTGCCGCGCATCCGTTTCGCTTAAGGTAGCCACACCCTGTGGAGGAAGGGTGAACAACGACGGCTCACGACAGACCTGGCCGTGCAGTCGAACAACAGGTTCCGGGTATTTCAGGGTCATCATGCTACCGCTGCCTCCCCGTTAGCCACCAGGCCACGCAGGCGGTCAAGTTTTTGCGCCACCTTGCGGGCCGCCTCGAGCTCGCTGCAGCCAAATTCCTGCATCAGCGCGCGGCGCTCGGCCTTCTCTTCTTTCTCGGTCATCCCCAGTGCCAGGTACAGGCTCGGCGGTACCGCCCGGAACAGCGCCTCGAGTTTTTTCGACAGCACCACGCCTTCGGTATAGCAACCGGACAGCTTACTGGCAGACAGCAACACCGCTTTTTGCTCCTCGGTCAGCGCCTTGAAGCGGGCAATGTCGTTGACTTCCTCTGGCGGCATGGTCAGACAGACCCACCACTCCGCCATGTTCAGCATCTTCTCGGCAATGTCCGGGAAGTCCTTCAGGTTCTGTGTGGCCAGCCACAGCCAGGCGCCGAGCTTACGCCACATTTTGACGATTTTGGTCATGTACGGCGCCAGCAGGGGGTTTACCGTCACGATATGCGCTTCATCCACCGCGAACACGATGTCCCGCTCCAAGTACTGATCTCGTTCGGCAATGTTGTTGATGGTGTTGGTCAGGCTCACCATCGTCAGCGCCATCTGCGCCTCATACCCCTCACGCGCCAGATGTCCCAGGTCAATCAGGGTCACATCGGCTTCTGGCCACAGGCTGCCCTCGCGGTTAAACAGCTCCGCCTCGAAACTGCCGGCCTGGGTAAACATCCCGAGCGACTCGGCCATTTCAGCCGCCTTGGCCCGGCGCTGCTCATTACGGATATCACTCCCTTCATCCTTGGAAATGATGTACAGCGCTTGCTGCAGGTCTGCCGGCAACATCTGCCGCCCGTCGTCATAGGTCTGACGCGCTGCCATCAACAGGGCTTCACGGATCATCGCGCGGTCGGCACGCTTCAGCTCGTGCTCTTCCTTCGCATCACCGCCGGTGATCATCATGCGCGCCGAGATCTCCATCTCGCCGAGGTAATCACGCTTTTCGTCATCCTCCTCGTCAACATCAGCATCGATGTCCGGCAGGTCATTTTCATCCAGGGCCAGCGTCGTTAACGCGTCCTCGACCAGCTTGTGCGCGTAGGAGAACGGTGGCAGCGAGACACCACTGCCCGGCTTGATGCTCACCTTGTTGACGCTGAGCCCCTGGCTTTCAAAGTAATCCGCCAACAACCCAAACGAGTTACCTGCCTCAGCAATGAACAGACGCGGTCGATGTACCGCCATGGTTTGCGTCAAAGTGGCACACAATGTCGCAGACTTTCCCGCACCGGTCGGCCCAAAATACAGCATATGGGCATTCTGACTGCGGTCATGCTTGTTGAGCGGGTCAACCGTCAGAATATCGCCACCGCGGTTGAAAAAACTCAGTCCGGGGTTGCCCGTTCCCGTTTCACGCCCGGTGACCGGCAGCAACCCTGCAAGGTGCTGTACCCAGGTCAGGCGGGTGTACCAGTGTTTCTTGTCCGTCTCCGGGTTAAAGCACATCGGCAGCGCCCGCAGATAGGTATTGAGCGGTGCCACATCAAACTCCGGCCTTACCGGCTGCAGCCCGGCGCCGAGCAGCACATTGGTCAGGTCTACACGTTTGTGATTGAGCGTGGTCAGGTCACCGGCACGCAATAAGAAGGTAATGCCGGCACGGTACAGCTTGTGGCGATTGCCCAAGTACTCTTTCACCTGTGCCACGTCCTGACGTACGCGCCCGGATTCGGTATTTTCACCAACGGCGTTCTTGGACAGCTTGTTAAAATCGTTCTCCAGCGTGTCCTGCGGCTGGACCACAATGGTCATGCACAGCATCGTCCCTTCCGGGAACATATCCATCAGCGCGTTGATTTTCTTCTCGCCGCGCTTCATTTCACCGGTGATCGTCCCCGGCTCCGGTGGACGACGCAACTTCTCGACCGGAATGGCACAATACGCCTGATTATCGAACCACCACACCCCCTGGTCCGGATCGGACACGGGCGGGGTGAACAGGAGGGTTTCGGCAAAATCGTTCTGCACCGGCATGGCGCCTTCCGGCGTGTCACGGCTGTCAAAATAGGCGGCGTCACGGTACAGCGTCCCTTTATTCACCCACTCAGGGCTGGGATTGAAATGACGCAGCAGCCAGTCGTGAACCTGGCCGCCATTTTGCCGCACACACACCACACCTGCCCCGTTCAGCGCCCCCGTCACGCGCTCACAGGTCTGATTCAGCATGGCGATCGGCGGCATCGGGTCGGTATTGCCCTTGCCAATCCAGCGATACACCACCATGCGGGTCCGGCGTTGCTGCCCACGCCATGGTTGATCGGTGATCAGCGTGTCCTTGAACAGGCCTTCCGGACGGGCAATACCGCGCATATGGCGCTCGGTTTCTTTCAGCCAGGACTCAGACAGTTGAGAGCCCTGCGCATGCGGCTTGATATACCCTCTCAGCCGGTCAAGATACGCATCGACGTTGTTCTCATCCTGGCAGAAGAACTGCACCACCCAGGGGTTTTCGTCATGCTCGTCAAACGAATCCTGCAGGGCGTCTTCCACCGTGTCGCGCATTTGCTCCAGGCGATCGTCAGTGCGTCCCTCGGTGGCCACCGGCGTAATATCAAAAACAGCCCCGACGGACACCCCATCATCGAGCAAAATACACTGTTCGCGGTCGAGAAATTCCGCCCAGGGCAGGTAATCAATGATGGACGGGTTGGCGTGATACACCTGCTGCTCATCTTTTACCGTCATCTTGCCCGGGCGCCTTAACGGTTCACGTCCGCAGGCGGCTAGTGGCACGCCGTCCTCGGTTGCGGTCAGGGTGTCCTGGACACCCGTAGCCAGCACCGCCGGCGTCTTGCGCGTCAGGCGCTTTTTATCAAACAGGGAAAATCGCATCAATAGGCCTCCGTCCGTTCACCCGGCATCGCATACTGCACCTGGCTGTATAACGGGAACACGGTGCTGTACCCCGGCACCGGCGCGTTTCCGTCCGCCAGGTGCGGGAACACGTACATCACCAGGTCGGGGTTCGGCAACCGTGGGAACTGCTGGCTGATTTCGCTTTCCTGGGTGCGGCTGTAGCTGCGATCGTCCGCCGCTGTCGCCTGGCGTTCGTTGTCGGTGAGCGGCCGGCGCAGACTGTCGCGGGCCGCCACCGCATTACGCGCTGAACCGCCGCCGTCTTCACCCTGCCACAACTCCAGCATCGAGCTGTCGCCCGGTGGCAGCAGTTCCTCTTTCGACGTCGAACAGCCGGTCAGTGCGATGGCGCCGACCATAACAGCGGTAGCCAGGACTCGGTTAAATAAGTTTTTCCGCATGATTATCATTCTCTTATAAGCAAACACAGCAGAAGCAGCACACTCAGCCAAAACGCGCTGCAGGACAGCAAGACCAGCGCCCAACTCTGTGGGCGACTCATCTTTTCGCATTGACGCCACAGCATGCTTCTCCTCCTCTGAATGACGTGTTAATCCATTCCGCCGGTGCTGCCGTCTTCGCCGGGCAGGCTGAAGTCGTAACGCACCTTGCGCCCTTTGGTCTCAAAATCTATCGCCAGCTGGCGGGTAATGTGCACGGCCAGTTTCTGGCCCGGAGGGACGTAGACGGCGTCGAACATCATGCCGTAGCGCTCACGTACCCAGTCGGCGGTCTCTTTCATCCCGCCGGACAGGGCTTTGCCCAGCACCGCCTGGCCGGCATTACCGGTCATGGTGGCAGTGATACCATTCACATTGTTTTGGGTGGTGTATTGCCCCTGGCTAATCCCCTCACCGGCAGCACTGGCGGCAGACAACGCGGCAATGGTCGGCAGATAGGTCGAGGCATTGGATTTACGCTCCCCACCGATGCACGGAATGCCGTTGTCATCGGAGATCCAGCCGATACCGGCGGTGGTGCTGACGTCTTTGCCAGTGTTGCCGCTATTGTTGTTGCTGTTGGCCTTCATATTGGTGTCAGGATGCGGCAAGGTGCGTACCGTACCGTCCGCAAACACAAACGTAATGCTGTTGACCTGGCCACGTACGCAGGACAACGTCCAGTCGCCGCTGGCCGTCCCAGAGACAATCGCCCCTTCCACGTCCGGCAGCTCGATGCCGTTGGCGGTCAGGTTGTCTTTGCCAATCATCAGTTTGAACGGGTAGGGGTCGGTCACCGTGCCGTTGATTGGCACCCGGCCCAGCAGCGCCGTCATCGAACGACTGCCCACCAGGGTCGAGTTCTCGGGCAGGGTGAACACCGGCTCGGCGTTCTCCTCCGCCCCTTTTTCATTGGTGTGGCCTTTGACCTGCTGCTCATAGGCGGCTTTCTGGCGCGTGATGGCGTTATCCGAGAGGAACGATGTTGGGAACTGCGGGCCGTCTTTGACGCTGTTCGGATTGCGCGGATCGGGTTCTTTCATGTCCTTCGGACCGACCCACATCAACCCGTCCTGGCCAGGCGCCGCACTGCCCTCGCCGGCCCCCATGCCATCCAGCCCCAGACCGAGCGGGATATCGCTGTCGCTCTTCGCCTTGTCTTTGTTTCCGGCCAATTGTTCGGTCAGCGTCTGGATTTTCCCCATCAGCGTTTGCTGCTCCTGCTGAAGCTGCTGCTGACGTTGCTGCGCCTGTTTCTGGTAGCCGGCCACGGCCTCGTTGACCTGGCCGGAGACATTGGTATTGCGTTTTCTCAGTTCTTCGTTTTCTTTCAACACTTTGTCGATGTTGCTCTGCAGCTCGGCCTGCTGGGTTCGGGTGGTGCGCAGGGTGCCGACCAGGGTACGCAGTGTGTCTTCCGGGGTATCCCCTTCAACGCCCAGGGCGCGCAACTCCTCCGGCGACATGTTGGCCAAGACGTTATGCGCCTGCTGGGGCTTCTCCGGCGTTTTATCGTCTTTGCAGGCTTTGAGCCCAACGACAATGGACGCTGCCAGCACGCCGATCACAATCACTTTCGGCAGCATGTTAGATTTCACGTCAGCCATGGTTTTCCCCCGTCTTCACTGCTTTTACGGCCTTGCGAACCGCCGACGGCTCCGCGACAAAGGCGCCATCCGGGCGACCGGCGGTGACCAGGTACAGCGTGGTGGTGTCCTCCGGCGTTCCAACGGGTCCCAGGTAACGGTGCTGGAAGGTGGCCGTCACAAATTGCCCCTGGAGCACCCGTGGATCGAGTGTGATTTTACGGCTGGCGGTGTTCTGCACCTTCAGCGCCACCACGTTGCGACTGCCAATGCCCCAGCCGCCCAGCGGCGTGATGGCCACCGGCTCTGACGGGTACAGAGTGGTGATGCGTTTCGGCAGGTGCGGATTAACCGGATGAATGCCGGGCACCGCTTCAACCGTACGCACCGGACCGTACAGACTTTGTGCCGCGTAGCGTGTCAGTACCACCGGCAGCGGGGCGTTGTACTTGATTTTTTTACGCTTCGCCTGAGTGCCATCATCCGCCCCAAGCGCTGCCGACCCCGGACTGTTGCCGGCTGACGAGGAGGAGGTATCATTACTGCTGCTGACCGACGACACATCACCGCTGTAGACAATACGCACCGGCTCGGCGGAGCCTTTGTCCGATGCCATCACATCGAGGAGGATGACCTCCCCGTTCTCCACGTCCTGCAGCTGCAGCCGCGTTGGCGGGAATGCCGCATCGGCTTTCAGATAAACCGCGCCACCGCTGCTTTGCACCCGCAGCTTGCCGTTCAGCGCCGGCGGGAAACCGACGCGGACATTTTTGTCGGCAAACAACACCCGCTCCTTACCGACGGCCAGCGGAATTTGCAACGGGATACGCTCCCATTTCATCAGCTCTTCCGCCTGGACAACCGGCACGGTGAACATTGCCGCCAGGGGAAGCACGCTCAGGGAAAGCGCCAGTACGCGTGCTTTCATCATTGGAATACTCCTTTTTTCTCAGGCGTGGGTTCCGCCGGCGCCGCAGCCAGACGCTGAGGCATGCTGTCGTAACAATCCAGGGCCAGGCCAAACTCATTGCGCTCCGGGTCCCCTTCTGCGCGCACCACTTTCAGCGGGTAGCGTGTCAGTGCGCGCTTCACCGGTTCGCCGGCAAAGGACTCGTCCGCCACCAGGTCAAGGCGTACCACCCAATTATCACGGCCTTTCACCGTCACCGGACTCTGGTTATAACGGCCGTTGTAACCATGCTCGGGAATTTCGAACACCACGCGCGTCCTGCCGGCAAGCTCGCCGCTTTCGCTGCGCTTTTTGGCGTCCGCCTTCAGGAAGCGTGCGCAGGAGTCCGTCAAATAAGGGGACAGCGCGGCAATCTTGGCCGGGTAATCCGCCTCACCATTCTTTGGCCAGGCATTGAGCTGTTGGAAAATGTAGAAACCAAAACTGTAAACCGTGGAGGGAGGAACCTCCCACCAGGCACGGGTAGAGCCGCTGCGCAGGTCGGGAGGATTATGGATAGTCAGGTTATCCGGCGCCCGCATCCAGCCGATGCTGGCCACCAGAAGGAAAACAACCAGCACGCCGCAGGCAATGCGCAACGTGAGAATGTGCTGGTCGCGGTTTTTAACCGCATGTCTGAAACGGCTCATTGGGACCTCTTTACAACGCGGCTGCGACGCAACGACCAGCCCTGTTTGTCGATAATCAGGGTGGGATCACCCCACCCCATGCGACGTTTACGCGCCTCGAGGCGCTGCCAGATATAATTCTCCGGTTTACCGCGCTTGAGGCGCGTCAGCTGGCTGCCACCAAACCAGATGACGAGGAGAGGGGTTACCAGCATGCCGGTGGGTATCACAACCCAGCCGGCAAGGGGGAAAAAAGGCAACGACACGAGCAGACCCAGCCCTACACCCGCCAACGCCGCCAACCCCATCTCCGGGGTGGTAAAGCCCCGGAAGACGACAGGTTCAGCGTTAAGACGGTCAGGCAAAAAACGGATAGTCTGCATAGCGAACGACCTTAGAACAGGATTTCAGCGGACTTGCCGACCAGCCAAATAACAGTCACCAACAGCACCACACCGACCAACACAATGGCGCCGAACTTGGCCCAGGTTGCTTTGCCATCACGTACTTCAGCAAAGGTGTGAATGGCGGCATTGGCGACAATCAGGAAGGCCACCGCAGCAGCGACCAAACCAATAATGATGATCCCATCCTGGAAATAGCCTTTGATGGTATCCATCAGACCACCGCCACCACCGGAGGACGGGGGTTCAACAGAGGGTAAGGCCGCTTGTGCCGGCTGACAGGCGGCATAGGCCAGGGAAGTCGCCACCGTGACTCGGGCAGATAAATGACGGAAAAAACTAACTACAGCATTCATAAAACTTTCCTTTTTGCAGTATGAAAATAACAACGTGTAAAACTGTCCAGCGTCGCGCTCAGGTCAGGTCAGCTGGCAAACATCCAAATCGAGACAACCAACAAAAGAACGATTTTGATGACGAAGTGAACCAGCGCCCCATTCCGTACTTTTTCGTTGCTCCACCCCTGGTACACATCGATCAGTGCCCAGGCCGCCCAGACAAACAGCGTAGCCAGCAAGCCGCCGATGCAAATCAGCGACAGGATATTGACTTCAACCCCACCGCTCGCCGCATTGAAGGCCTGTTCCTGTGCACCGGTCATGGCCATCAGGGACGCTCCCGCCGGTAGTTGCCGGCCACGGCGCTGCCATCACGGGGTTGCGCGCGTGAAGGCTCGAGGTAACGATCGATACCGGCATTGATGGTCTTGAGGTCGGCAGTGGCGCGGGCATAGTCAAAGAAGAAACGGCCACGCTCAGACGGGTCAGCCTGAACGGCGGCAACGCGTGCACGTTCAAGCGCCGCCTGCACCTGAATCAACATGCGCTGGGCAGAAGCCAGTTCATCTTTTTCAGCAGCCTGGGCAGGCAGTGCGGTCAGGAGAGTCAGTCCCAGCAAACAGCCGGCACCGAGACCGCGAACAACGGAGATAGTCATACACAAGCACTCCTTAACGATTTAGGGTGCTGTCAGGGTGCGATAGATGGGGCGGGAGGTCAGTGGATAACTCTTTATGGAATTTTGATAATTTTGTTCACATCTCAGCTAACAATCGAGGGGAAGAAAAGGCAGAAAAAGTGATACATGAGGGGATAATTAGTTTTGTCATGTGATCTGTTTAACCGATCAATTTCAAATAATTGATCTGTCATTCCAATTGTACAGGTTTCGATCAAATCGTTAGAGTGAAAAGACTATAAGAAAGACCCACAACCCAACACCAGGGGATAAAAAGGCTCCACCAGTGGTAACACGGCGGAGCCTTTACTTTTACCCCCTACCCAACCCCACAATATAGATATATATTAACACGTTAGCTTAACCTGGCGCGCCCGTAAGCGTAGTTACAGGGCTTGTCTGCTGACGGCAGCGCACAAAAGCCAGTTTTGTACGCTGCCGTCCAGCCCGGTTTGGGCCTATAAATATTTTTTAAAGCTGGCCGTGGTCACAGTCACCGCAATACCGAGCAGGATAGCGGCTGGCAACAACAGCAGATTGGGGTATACCGCCGTTGGCCACGACAGATACAGCATGCAGGGGATGTACACTGCTGGCTTTACCATGCGTTTAGCATGATGGTAGACAAAGCTCGATTCATAGCCGGCGCCATAACGCCGAACATCACGCCGCCCCAGGCCTTCCGTCAACGCGACCAACACCACCAGGACAAACAGCGGGATGGACAGCACCAAAATAGTCGTCCGCACCAGGGTGATGACGGTGACATAGACCGTCGCCACCAGGTACTCTTTGAGCGTAGCGGCCAACCAACCACTCCAACTGTTCAGCTCCCTGGCCACGGCATTCTGGCTGTGCACCTGCGTGTCATACGCACGTTGGATCCAGTCCAAAAAGCCGCTGTCCACGAAGGTCCATTGATACGCCATCATAATCCAGCGGGTGACAGCCACCGAAGGTTCAGACAGCAGCAAACTGCGCGTAAACTCCGATGACAGGTACCCCAACTCGGTGTTCATCACGCCTTCACTGTGCGACGCACCCAGCTCTGGCCAGAAGAAGGCCATCCCGACATATTCAATCACCAGGCTCACGAACAACGAGGCAAAGAACATCCCGATCAGCATCCATGGCCAGCCCCACAGCAGGTTGTATAACAGCCCATGTTTGCGGGGCTGTACGGGCTGCTGAGGCTGATTATTCACCGCTTGTGACATTCAGCCCCCCTTTCATGACCGCATCTGGCATGACTGTGCTGGCTGACCACCAGGACTCACTGGTCCGGTAATTGCGTTGCATCTCCTCGGCAATCTTCTGCAGGTTGGGTGGCATCAACGCATCATCGCCGTCGCCACTCGGTAAAGGCATCCTGATTTTCCATAATTGCCCACCTTCCAGCAGCGCGAACGCCTGCCCCTTCGGCAGATTAATTACATCCGCCGGCATCAACAGCGGCGTTTTTACCGTACCGACGCGATCCTGAGTACTGGACGTGAAGTCCTGCCCTTTCTCGACGTCTGCCGTATCGGCGTGCCCCGACACCAGGGTTTTGGTATAGACATCGACTTCCGGGAGCTGTGTCGTCAGCAACTGCGCTGTCCGGTTCTCGCGCACGCGCAGCATGATCAGGGTATTGAAGTTCCCCGTCACCTGGGCCGCTTTGGCGGTACTGCCGATGCGGGCCTCGATATCCGACTCGGTTTGCGTGTAGGCCGTCACCTGCATACCGGCGCCCCCGCCTTTGTTGATGAGGGGGATGAACTCGTCGCCCATGAGCTCGTTAAATTCATCGCAATGCAGGTTGATAGGCAGTTTGCCATCGGCACGGGTCGGCAACCCTCCATGCATGCCGTGCTTATAGATATGGCCGGCCACGGACACCAGATCAGCAAACATGCTGTTGCCGACGGCAGAGGCGACCACGCCGTCTGACAAAGCATCCAGCCCGACATAGACAATGCCGCGCTTGCGGATGACCTGTTCCCAGTCAAATATCGGCCGGGGATCGTTCATGTCCATGTAGTTCGGTGCCAACAGCTCCGCAGTCTTGCCCGTGGTGAGTTTCTCCAGCAGCGGCAGCAGGGAGGCGACGATTTTATCGAAGTAGGTACGGTCATAGCGCACGGCTGAGCGCAGGCCATCCAGGATAGGATCATACAGCTGCTTGCCGGCCTCCGAGCTCAGGGCCATTTCGACTGCAAATATTTTGACCGCGTTCGGTTGTCCCTGCATATTGCGCGGCACATCCTCTTCCGTCAGCACCTGCAGGTTATTGTCGATTTGCTGCTGCAGTGCCGGCATACGCGTTTCAATCACTTTCTTCGCGTAGGTCTCATACAGTTCACTGATGTTGTTCACATACCGGGTGATCAGGGTGTAGTCCGGGCGCTGCCCCAACGCAACCAGGGCACGCGCGACGATGTTGACGAATCGCCAGGCAAACTCACGGAACGCCGCACTGTTGCCCTCCCCGCTTAACTGACCAGAGATACGACCAGCCACCTCTGACACCCGCTCAAAACGCCCCACGGCGTTATAGCGTGCCGAGATATCCGGCCAGCCCAGGTGGAAGATGAACAGCTCATCCCCGCGGCCGGCACGGTGAGCTTCAGCCCAGACCCGCCGCAGCAAGTCTGCATCACCTTTTGGATCAAACACGATGGTGATATCACCGCGGCGAATATCTTGGGTGATCAGTAACTCGGCGAGACGCGTTTTGCCCACACGGGTGGTCCCCAGCACCAGGCTATGCCCTACGCGTTCGCCAAGCGCCATCGAGACATCGAGCTCATCGGGTTCAATACCGTGGATCGCCGGGTTCCCCCCGACCGGTGGCAGCGGCCTGACCGGATTGAGCGGGGAGTCCTTGCGCAGCAGTTGGGACAACCATGGCAGAGTGTATTCGGTTTTTAGCTCCAGGCGCCGCGCCATCTGGTACATTTTTGGCGGCTGAACATACTTCTCAACCTCTGGACGACGGGTGTCCATCAGGCGCTGGGTGTGCTTTTGCTGCCAGCGAAAACCCCGCCCCAGGAACAGTCGCTGCCGGCTCACCGGGATCTGTCGGCTTTCCATGACATAGCGCGGCAACCGGCGCAGGTTACGGCGATAGCGGATCACTCGCATCCCCTGGCGCGCACGTACGGCAGACAACACTGCAAAGCTGCCGGCGGTGACATAGCTCACCTCTGGCGCCAGCGCTACCGACCAGGGCGCTATCGCACAAACCACAGCCGCGCCTCCGGCCACAATCGCCGTGTTGAGCTCCACGGCCGGGCGCAACAAGGCTTCCATTACATGCCGGTTACTCATTGCGACCTTCCTTATCATTCGCAGGCTCGTCATATTGGAAGTGCATGCTGCGCTCCCCTCGCGCATTGATACTTCCATAGTGAACAGCACTCCGATTATTCTGACGGCATCTGATCAGCAATGAACACAGCTCGACCAACACACCAAATGCGAGCAAGGTGCTCCCAATGCCGAGAATAATCCGTCGCTCCTTCACTGCAACGTCAGTAAACGTCTTTGGATAAGGTCGACAGTCCTGCTTTTTAACCGGCGCCACCGACGGTGCCAAGAATAGTTTTGACTCAGGGGCGTCCGGATGTGGGCATGGCTGAATTATCACCATGCCTGCGGGCGCTGTACGGTAACTCTGAGCGGTGGCGGCCATCAGTGATGCCGCCCGCTGCCCGCCGTCATCACCGAGTGTTGACATAAAAAACATGAAGCCAAAAATCGCCAGAACCACACCTGGCCAGACCAACAGAACTCTGAGTATCGCTGACAAAAAGCGGGTAGCGACGACAACATAATTAGACTGATGAAACATGTGAGGTACTCCGTTTGGTTACCGTGCTCCCAGTCAGAAATGACAACCACTCCGCATTGCCGGCAGGCAATGCAAGCAGCTTCTGGCCACTGACCAGGTGAACGTGGGGATGGTTTTGCAGCAATGCCCGACTAAGGTGGCCAGTACGGCCGGTATGAATGAAAAACCCTTCGCAATGGTGATGTCGCAGCAACGCACCAAAACTCTTGATATGGGACGGCGTTATAGCCCGACCGTAACGCTTGGCCTGGATAAGATATTTTTGGTCACCGATGATGACCTGACCATCCAGACCACCGTCACCGCTGTAGGAAGCATTGCGGATAACCGCGTACCCCTGGCGCTCAAATGCCAGGAGCAGCAGCTCTTCAAAGACATAGGGATTGATTTTGCGCAGGTACGCCAGACGCTGAGCATCGCCACCCAGTTGCGGCAGCCGCTGCAGAACACGGGCGGCCGTCGCACGATAACGCCGGTGGCGCCGTGCGGAGGCCGACTCGCGGCCATGCAGATTAAACCCGGCCATCACCGCAATAAACAGCCCTATCAACAGGGCAGCCAGCACCGGATCCGCCATCAGCGCGATACCGACATGCTGCGGAGACATCATGGTGCGACCTGCTGAGACAGACCGGTATCGGTGATGAGTACCGGGTATTTCGACAGCTGTAGCCGGCGCGCCAACTCACTGCCGGACGCGGGCGCCATTGGCACACCCGGAGCCATCTCACGCAGCGCCTGCAGTGCAGGCAGGTTGCTGACGTTAACAACCAGACCCGCAGCGTGCCGGGATTTGAGTTGTTCCGCGTTCGCCTGCAGCCAGAGCCGGCTCTCATCGTCATCCCCCACAATAAACAGCGCGCCAATCCCGGGCAGTTGCAACGGACGCTCCTCTACCGGACCCGGTGTCAGTTCCGGTGTCGTCACCGGCAAGACCGCTCCTTCAACCTCATCGGCAGATGTGGGGGCTTGCGTCATGACCGGCGGAGCCACCACATCGCCCTGCCGATTGATCCCCTCAAAATACGGCGAAGCATCCTCACCACCGACATCCGCGATCACGTTCAGGTTGGCCAGCGCCGTGGTGGTCACCAGACTCAGGCCGAACAGCAGAAAATTCACTTTTTTCATGATTATTGGCTCCGTGGTTCAATCCAGGTCAGCGCTGCCGTTTGTGCCGGTAATGCCGTGGGCGTGGGGGTTGAACTGGCCACCCGGGTCGGGGCAGATGCCCTGCCGTTCAGGCGTGCCAGCTTGCCGCTCACAATGGATTTATACCGGGCTGCCGGGGCACCGCCGGCAGGGTGGTGGTAACACCCGGCAGCAACCAGCCAACTCCCGGGGTTGCGGTCATAACATTCCCGCAGGATGGTCGCCGCCGCGTTGAGGTTGGTGTACGGATCAAACGCCGCCCAGGTCGACGTGAAGTGATGGCCGTTCCAGCCCAGATTGACCTGGGCAATCCCGACATCAATACGTTTGCGAGGATGTGTTTTCAAAAAGCGCTGCAGGGCTTCCCAGGCCTGCAGACGGCTGGCGTAGCGGTACCCTTTGCCTGCCACGTTTATTGTCCAGGGCCAGGGGCGCTCCACATCCGGGGCCGGACCGGCCCCGCGGGTCACCGAAACAATGCTTTTCGGCGCCATCGAGGTTTCGGCCAGCGCCACCGAGTACAGGGACTCCGGCGGCACCCCGTGGCGCAGCGCCACCTCCCGGTAGCCGGAAGGGACCTGCTGGGTGGACGCATGAACGGTTGCCGCTCCCCCGCAACTCAGGAGGGCGAACAGGGGCAATAGCCCCCGGGTCAGAATGCGGCGAGTGTCCATCCGTTTTCCCCTTGCTGCAGCACCACCGGCATCAGGCCGTTGCCGAATTTCATCCAGCGGCCACCGTCGTGATTCAACGTGATTTGACGTGCGCGCACCTTGTCGATGGGAATGTGATGCGCCCGGGCCCAGTCACGCAGCAGCCTGTCATTTCCCTTGCTGTCGACCAGGTAAATATCGACCGGCCGGTTATCTGCCAGCACCGCCGCCAGTCGTGCATCACACTGACCGCAGTCTTTCGCTTTCACGAACAGCGCCAGCCGCCCGCCGGTGTCATGGGCAATACCCGCGGCGTTGCCCATATTGACCGGCAGCACGCCCAGGCGTTGCCAGGCCGCATCCACCTCACGCTGGAACTTGAGTTCTTTCTCGGTGCGGGCAAACTCTTGTTTTACCCACTGGTCTGCGTACTTTTTACGTTCGGCATCGCTCTGCGCCTCAATACCAAGAGCGGTTAACGGATCAAGCCCCGGAGATTGGGTCCCGCGGGGGCCATCCATCAACTGCTGGTAACGCTGGTACTCTTTCCCGCTGAGCCCCCACTGCTTGCTCTGCTGCGCCGTTTTGTTGGCCTGGCTCTGCTGAAGCTGGCTCAGGGCAGACTGGCTGTTCTCTATGGCCGTCTGTTGCGCCGCCTGTGATAACGGGCTCAGCAGCACAAGGGCAATCACGCTGTATTTCAGTTTCATCACGCTCTCCTTATTGGGCGCTGACGGTCTGCAAACGGCCGTTCACACGAAACGTCGCCTGTCCGTAGCCGGCACTGACCAGGGTCCAGCCGGCGACCGACTCCCCTTCCCCGATTAACCGCACCTGCGATAAATCACTGAATCCCTGCGGCGCCACGGCCGCAAAGGCCGACGTCCCACGCTGCTCCACCCCGGTCAGCACGAATGGCGCTTTACGCGCCACATGGGTTACCGCATTACGCGGGGAAGCGGTCACCGGCGTAGGTTTGTGCTTTGGGGTGATTTTGGCTGTCGCAGAAGGGGCTGCGGGTACAGCCGTTGACGGTGTCACAGTGGATACAGGCTTTTCAGTTGCTGACTTTTTCACGGACTCAATGCTGTCTTTCAGCGCATTCAGCTCAACCTGTTGAGCCTGCAGCTGCTGCTCAAGTTTCTCCGGTAGCCCATGGGTTAGCGTCAGCGCCCCAACCTGTCGCGTGAGCGATTCCTGGCGTTCAGCCAGGCTTTTAAGCTGTTTTGCCTGCGCCTGCACTACATCGGCCATAGAGTTCATGCCATCCTGCGGCGCCAGTGCTTTCTGTGCCTGCTCAAGCTGGGCAATACGCTGGTCGACATGCCTGATAGCCCCTGAACCGACGAGACCAGCCACCAGGACGACAACGACGCCGGCAGTTGCCCCCCAGAAGGTTTGGCTTCGCAGCAACCCTTTTTTTGCCGGTGTCATCGGCACCATTTCGTCATTATGCTCTGTCATTTTTTCAACCACCCGCCGGTTGCCGGTACCGCGTTAACGGCTTGAGGTGCAATGACCGTCGCAGCAGGACCTGCTGAAACCGCCCTGGCTGGCGCCACCGTCACCGGCGGCAGCTGTGTCGCCGGCAACTGGTACCCGTCGCGCAGGCTGTGGCAGACAACACGTTGCACGTCGTCTACCTCGAGCTGCCACGCGGGGCCTGCCAGTACCTGCAGCGCGGTACGCAAACGCATCGGCCCCAGTTGGTACTGCACCGCCGGCAACGCCTGGCGGTACAACACGCCGTTTGCCGGTCCGGTCGCGCACAGGGAATAGCCCGACTGGCGCAGCGCATAACGCAATGCATCAGCAACCGTCGATTTTACTGACGCCGGAATACGGATATCGATGATTTGCGAAAGCGGATCACGCTGAACGGCCGCCGGATCAGTGCTGACCAGTAAATAACGGTCGTAGCGCACCACCTCAGGCGCCTGCCCGTAGGCATCCGGGCTGACCGGCTGAACATTGCGGTTGACGGTGACAGACGGCGTAACAGGGGAAATATCACGCTGCTGCAGAGGCTGCTGAGTAACGCACCCGGTCAGCATCAGTGCTACCAGGGAAGAGGCGAGAAATGTTTTTTTCATCCGGAAGGTTTCCTGTTCAGTGACAATTGACAGGTGTCACTGTGCGGTTACCGTCCGGGACGCTCAATTAACAACTCTTTATTGCTATTCAAAAAAAAACGCCAACCCGAAGGTCAGCGTTTAGTGTCAGATGTTGAGGAACAACGTCAGGATAATGAAGGGGTACGGCTAATGCCCTTTGCCCCCATCAATAACCCTTCCGTACTTAAGTCCTCATCCAAATCTGGCCAGTGTATACCCATTCCAGCCCCGCAGAGTTCCCAGTTATCCCGTTGCGCTGGCGTACCTGCCGCAAGCCGGGGATACCAGGCTAATGGTGCCGAAATAGTACGGCCATCCATCAAATCAACCGACAAACGGTCATCATCGATGCGGACATTCATTACACGCAGATCATTTTCATTGTGTAAAGTAAGCATCCCAGGCCTCCTGTAAAAGTGTCCGATGTTCAGTTACCAGACGCTGCAGTATACGCAGTTCATGTGATGCAAACCCCACACTACGCGCAATACTGACATCATGTAACCATATTTTAGCGGTTGCATTGCCCTTATCAATATGAACATGCGCCGGTTCGTTAGGTTCATGACTGTAAAAGTAAAAGCGAAAACCACCTACTCTAAGAATTGTCGGCATAATGTCTCCCGACAATCACAGAGCGTAAATGGCTGATTTTGCGATACCGTAACCAAACCCAAGGAAAGGTATGTCATCGTCAAAATCCATCGGCGCGGCATTCTCACCCGATTGAGCTGGCTGGGGTTGCTGGGCCGACGTACCGCTGTGCGAAGGTTGCGGTTGCTGAGGTTTCCCCCAACTGCCCTGGCCTGATTGTCCGGCGTTGGCTGGTTGCGAGCGCCCCCCCAACATTTGCAGAGTGCCGCCAATGTTGACGACGATTTCAGTGGTGTATTTTTCCACACCGGCCTGATCGGTCCATTTGCGTGTCTGCAGGGAGCCTTCAATGTAAACCTGCGAGCCCTTACGCAAATATTCACCGGCAATTTCGGCAAGCTTGCCAAACAGCACGACACGGTGCCATTCGGTTTTTTCTTTCTGCTCACCGGTCGCCTTATCGCGCCAGCTCTCTGAGGTCGCCAGGGTAATGTTAGCAACAGCACCGCCATTTGGCATGTAACGGACTTCCGGATCTTGGCCGAGATGACCGACAAGTATGACTTTGTTTACGCCGCGAGACGCCATAATCGAATCCTCATAGGGAATGGAATTAGAAAGGGAAAAACGCCCCGAAAACCGAGGCGTAGAGGGCGTTATCAGAAAGAGTTTTCCGCATACTGTTGCTGTGCAGAACCTTGCTGAGGCGGCGTAGAGTCGGATTTCTCAGCCTGGAAGACCTTCTCCTGACCGATCTTAATCCAATCGACCTTGATAAGGCGGGCTTTAAGGCTGACGCGCTGTTCACCGGCATGTTCGCCGCTGTTGAGCGTGAAGATGTCCGTTTTGGGATTGCTGAGCACAAATCCAATCAGGACCTTCTTGTCTTCATCAACCGACTTTTGACAGCGGTTGATCAGGCTGCTGGCTTCTTTACCGGCGACCGTCACATCGAAACGCGTGTAACTGGCGTTATCGGTAGGACCGGAGAGTCCATTGACGACACAGCTGATAAAGGTGCCATTCGGGCCATTTACTTGACGAATATTGCTGAGGTACCCCATGCCCTTGATAGTCAGGTTGAAGTATTCAGTTTTGGTGGAAGCTTGTTGAGTTTGGCTAGACATGATGTTTTCTCCAGGAGTGTAGATTCGGTGACGGAGAAATACACCTTCCCCGACGGGAAAAGTATTTCCCGTCGGGAGCCAGGTATGGGTATACGCCATAGCCTGACAGTCTGATCAGATTGAATAAGCCTTAATCGTTGCGCAAAGTCGCGTTCACTATCAACGATATCTACTCTCAAAGGCGGGCAGATGTACCACACAGTTAAACTGTGTACTCCCTCTCAGGCTCAGGAAGTGTTTTTTGTTACCACCCGAAGGCGATCCTCACAGGCAACGGGATCATTAGTGGCTGTCAATTAACAGCAGGGTCACCCGAAAGCGCTCATCACAGACCCACTGAGCATTGGTGGTTGTCCTAAGACAACAAGTAAGCCTGTTCATTTTTAATTCAGGTGCTGCTGCTGTCAACCTGGAATATCAATTTTGTGAATTGAGAAAACAAAAACGGCACAGTCAAAGACTGCGCCGCGGAGTTTGCACCATAACTGGTAGTAGATCTCATCTGACTTCGAGGAGGGGTAGTAGACTCCTGGCGCGCTTTTCACGAAGTCGCATGCGCTTAATCAATCAACCCGAGTGTGGAGGCCATTGATACGGGCTGAAGCAGAATTGTCCATGCATTAAACTTTCCTGCCATCCGCAGCCACGGGGTACTCTGCATCAAAGCCCGCCCACATTAGCAAAACTTTTTGCGATAAACATCAGACAATCTCTTACTCCATTCCGGTTGCTTTATTTTTAGCCAGTGATTTTGCTTTATAGCGCTTAGCCTTGCGCCCACCTTTTGCATCGATGTTAATGATGCCCTGGCAAGTGGGGTAATTACTACAGCCCCAGAAAGCGCCACTGCCTTTCTTGCCGGCACGCCGGCGCATCGTGCCGCTACAGGTCGGGCAAGGTGGGGAAGGTGGCGCGGTAAACTTCACGGCTTGCGCCTTTCCTTTCTCCACCAGATGCCCTGTCCACTGGGCCTGACGGCTCATGAATGTGTCGAGTGTCATCTGCCCCTGGGCAATCTCGTCCAGCGCCTGCTCCCACAACGCCGTCATCCCTGGATTGGTCAGTGCAGTCGGTAACGCATCAATCAGTTCGCCGGCGATCGGCGTGGAAAGTAGAAATTTGCCCTTCTTCTCCAGGTACCCGCGTTTAAACAGCGTTTCCAGAATACCGGCACGCGTCGCTTCAGTACCCAGCCCTGCGTTCTCTTTCAACACTTTCTTCAGTTGCGGATCACTGACGAACGCCGCTGCATTTTTCATGGCGGCGATCAGTGTCCCGTCGGTGAAATGTCCTGGGGGCTTCGTCTGCAGCGTTTTGAGCTCAGCGCCGGCAACCGAGACGGTTTCACCTTTTACCAGGGCTGGCAGCCGAACATCATCCGTGTCAGCCGGTTCCTCTTTCGCCTCGCTCGCGTCATGCTGGAACAGCACTTTCCATCCTGCTACCGCTTCGATCTTGCCGCGGGTGCGGAACAGTTGCCCGCCGATATTGAATGTCGCTTCCGTGACATCCACTTCATGTAACGGCAGGAACTGTGCCAGGTAATGCTGACGGACCAGCTGATAGACCTTGAGCTCGTCGGCAGACAGCTTGCTCAGGTCGAACGGCTGTTTGGTTGGGATAATCCCGTGGTGCGCCGTGATTTTTTTGTCGTTCCAGATACGGGAAACAAAAGTCCTGTCGAGCCCGGCCACGCTTTCGCTCTGCGTTGGGTCCGTGCGGGTAACAGCGCTCAGCACGTCGGCAACCTCTTCCCGCATCGATGTCGGCAGATAGCCGCAATCCGTCCGGGGATACGTGGTGGCCTTGTACGTCTCATACAGTGATTGCGCGATACTCAGGACCTGGTTGGCGCTCATCCCCCACTTGCGTGAGCAAGCCTGCTGCAGGGTGCCCAGGTCAAAGGCCAACGGCGCGGACTCTTTCTTTCGCTCGGTCCCCACCTCAAGCACAACGGCATGACCTGTTTGCTGACACAGCTGAACAACGGCTTGAGCCACATTCTGTTGAATACAGCGCTTCTCCTCATCACAGTAGTTGGCGGCAGGAACCCAGCTTGCCGGAAAAGCGATCCCGCCCTTCTGCAGGGTACTCTTGACTTGCCAGTACGGTTTGGAAATGAAGTTGGCAATGTCGCGGTCACGGTTCACGACCAGCGCCAGCGTAGGGGTCTGCACCCGCCCAATCGATAACACCTCGCCGTATCCCTGCTCACGGGCTTTGAGCGTGTAAAGTCGGGTTAAATTCATCCCCGTCATCCAGTCAGCCCGTGATCGCGCCAGGCCAGCTTCATACAGGGGCGCAGTCTTCTCGCCTGGGAGCTTGTTCGCCAGGGCGTGCCGAATACTGGCCTCGTCCAGCGCTGACAACCAGAGCCGCTGGACCGGGCCGGTAAAGTGGCAATGTTCCAGTAACTCCCGCGCGATCACTTCCCCCTCGCGATCCGCATCGGTCGCAATCACCACAGAATCAACCTGTTTGAGTAACCCGCGGATGACAGCGAACTGATCGGCAGTCTCTTTTTTGACCGCCATTTTCCACTGGGCAGGGACGATAGGAAGAACGGACTCCCGCCAGGGGCTGCCGAACTGCTCACCGTAGGTCTCCGGCTGGGCCTGTTCCAGCAGATGCCCGATAGCCCAGGTTACGATGACGCCGGCGCCCGCCAGGTAACCCTGCTTACGCTGCGTCGCCCCGAGTATGGCGCCGATATCTTTACCCTGGCTGGGTTTCTCGCACAGGTAGAGTTGCATCAGATAGCCCCCCGTCAGCCCAGCTGACCTTTAGCGACCTGCTGCAACTGCGTCATCAAACGCCCGAGGTAAGCATCGGTCAGGTGCGACGCATCCGGTGAGCTGTACGTCACTTTCAGGCGACTGCCAGCGCCGGACTTGACCACTTCGAGCTCAAGGCGATCATTGCCTTTCCATTCCTGCCCCATCTTGTAATAACTGCCCTGGTTTGCTGACCAGACCGGGCGCGCTTCATCAATGGAGCTCGCGCTCCAGTCGCCGTGCTGATCACGCTGACGCAGACTTTCCAGCTCTTCGGAGGAGATAAACTGATAATGGCTTTTCAGCCGCGCCGCAGCGGTATCAACGTCCACCGGGAGCGTATACGTATGACGCACATCCTGCCAAGGCCCGGAAATACCGGTACGGGTCATCCAGGGCATACCGCCTTCGCTGGCGCCACCGCTGCCACCGCTTGCCAGGGAATGTGCAGCATCACTGATTTTTTGGTTCCATTCACCCAGCTCGGTGCCTGCACACCCCGTTAACAATAACGCGGTGCAGAGAACACCCGGCATCAAAAGAGACTTTACCTGTCGATTCATGCTCATGCTTTGGCTCCTTTTTTTGAAGAAGTGGACGGCGTTAACACCGACGTTTTATTGAGTGGCGGCGAAAAGGCGGAACGTGACGCGCCCGACATAATGTCGTCGTCAGGCATACCAAAACGAATGATCGCGTCCTTACCTGCGGGGGTTTCGAGACGAATATCATCACGAGTCACATTGACGGGACGATAGTGTTGGACGACACCGTAAACGCTACGGATCCAATGCCCACCCCGATCTAATAATGTGTCACGTTGCGAACGTGATATAAGCCCATAGTGCCAGGCCTGAAAGGCTTTCATCGCCAGTTGGTCATAGCCGACCAAGAGGAAAACGCAGCGATAACCCACCGGGGTGCGGCTAAATACACCAATATTTAAAGGAGACACAGACGCAACGTCTGAAAGAGAAATTTGAGCAGGGATGTTTGCCAGTGTTTTGTCCAGCTCGGCAACAGCCTGTTGAAGTAACTGCGTACCTTTATTTAAGGTCTCTTCCAGGGCGACCATCGCAGCATCGGCATAAGGGTTATCTTCACCAGAAGCCTCATTGATCTGCCCTGCTCGTAGAATAAAGCGGGGCATACTATAAATATCAGGGCGTCGCTTCCCCGACGTTTCAGGATCGGCGTTTTGGCTACGTCGCCCTTCCCATAAACGAATGGCATAGAGGGTATGAAGCTCTACGATAAGAGTGGATTTTAATGCACCAGCGCGTGCAGCCGCCGGTTTTTGTTCATTATTCTTTGCTGATTCAGCCATTAGAAGCATCCTTCCGGGAACGTGTGTGGCTTGAAATAGTCTCGGCAGACACCATTCGCAGCAATCCAAAACTCTTTTTGGTTTCTAAAGGAAAAGTTCCCAAGCCTACAATTGCCTATATTTTGGTCAGTGCTGACACTGTCAGCAGTGAGCATTATTTAACCAGAGCCAAATTCCTCAGCAGAGCCACAAACAAATCTGTACGATTTTCATATACTGCTGACACTGTCAGCTGCGTGCGTTTTTTGAACAGACCTAGTTTTTTTGCACTCACGACTCATTTTTTGCCCGCATCATTTGCTGGCGCAGTTTGGCCACAACACCGCTTACATGGTCCCGCGACGCCAGGTGTTGGCGGGCTGGATCTGTTGGTTTTCCTGGCGACGCAGAGCAAGGTATTTGGCGTCGCGGTACAGGCCTGGCAGGTTCTGGGAATTTGGCACTCGCATACAGCTCACCGTTTCGGGCGCGCTTGATCACCGCCAGCAGCCAGCCAGTGGGATTATTCAGGCTGCCTTTGGCCATCGCCTGCTCAAGACTCTCCAGCACCTGACGGGCAACCTCTGCAGGCAATGCTTTAAGCTGGACACCAATCTGGCGCTGATCATCCATCGCTATGCTGTTCTGCAGTTCGACCGGTAACTCAGGTACGTACGTTGTTTTATTCACACTCTGTGTGAAAGAACGTACGTTACAGTTCGGTTTCGTTGATGCACCGTAAATGACTGATTTCAGCATGAGTTCGGAAAGCGAACTCGGTGTTTTGCCTTCCTGTTTTACACTGAGTTCAGTATCCGAACTGGGCTTAATTTGACTCAGTTCGGTATCCGAATCCGGGGATTTTTTACTGAGTTCGGCGTCCGAACTGGGGATATTTTCCTGTCGTTGAGACACTCTGCCAGCCATCTGTTGCGGGGTTTGTGGCGACCCCAGCCGTTCAGCAATCGCCGCCATCTGGGAATGCTGATGACGCATTGTCGGGTCATGTTGAATATCGGACAGTACTGACCAGGCCGTCTGGCTGACGGTACGGTTCTTATGCGCGCAACCCATGGCGACCGTATCCAGCCAGGTCGGATCCAACGTCTCCGCATCTCGGGCCGAGAGCGGCTCATCGTGTTGGGCATAGATATTGCCCTTCACCCGGCCCTTGTCGTCACGCACACGCCGGCACAAGCTGAGCCAGCCGGTCAGGCGTAACATCAACAGCACGCGGCTGACGGTCTCGCGTGACGCCTTACCGTTAAACGGCGAGGCGAGTTGCAGTTGCAGCTCGTCATAGGTCGGAAACACGGCGCCCTGGTTCTGTTGTGCGTACAGACGGATCATTATCCACGCGGTTTTATCCAGCGGTGACAAACGGGTGTCCAGGAGCAACCGGCGGGGGATGGAATCATGCACATTGCCCATAAACAGCAGACCACTGCGCAGATTCGTGACATCGGTGGTCCCCGCGTGCTTTTCGGCACCTATTCGTTCCGCCAGGCGGGCATTCATTTGTTCGAGCGTAAAGGTGATCAGGCTGTCATCAGGTGTTTTATTTATGCTCATCGATTTTGCGCATCCTTTTACGCTGCCCCCGCCCACAGGGCGAAGACATCAAGCGATTGTCATGCAGACGTTGCTGCACCCGGCCTAACGGCACTCAGGCCTGTACCCGACAATCAGGTACAGGGTGAGTGTCATCACTTCCACAGTTCGTTGTTGTAGCGTTCGTGGGTCAACAACTCCCAGTCATCGCCACTATTTCGGCTAAGCAGTCGCCAACTGGTACCGATATCAATCTTCATCCAGGCACGCCCGGGGGCGTGCTTGCCTTTAACATGCAGGTGCTTGTAGTTACGTTCCCCACGACGAAAGCGCCTGACCTGCTCCTTCGCCTTTTTCTGATAGGACGGCGGGGCCGAACGGGGGGCCTGCAAACCCGGCATTAACATCATGGGCTTCATGCGAGCCTCCTTGCATTTCCTCCCGGTGTACCGCGTGGCGTACGCACGGCCTGAATGGCTTTTCTGGCGGTAGCGGTCTGAGGGGCATCGAAGCTGCGGACCGCGTGCCAGACAGCCGTCAGAGAAACATCCATCTGCTCGGCGGCCAGCATCATGACGTCCAGTCCATCAGCACTGGAGGCATCATCGATGTCCGCTTTTTGCCACTGACGCCACAATGCCGCGTTCTCGTCGTCGCTGAGCGCAGCACAACGCCCCTGACGAATGTTGATACCGGTCATACGCCGGCGGGCGGCAACTTCAACGGTGGAGAGGCCGAAATAATGCTGCATCATTTCGATAGAGCCCCCCAACGCCAAAGCCCGGTCAATCCGCTGCATGCGCTGCTGTTCACGGCGTGCGTGTTGCAACATCAATGAGAAATTCTCGTGATGGATTTGAAAGGTCAGCACCGATACCGAGCTGTTCATCAGGTAATGAAGATCTTCAATGGTCACACCGTGCAGCAGTTGCATCTCTTCCGTGGTCAGCCCCAGGGACTCACAACGGCGGATATAGCCTGATTTAAGCTCCATCACCAACTGTGTGAGCAGGCTGTTCGTTGCCTGCGATAAGCTATTACTCATTGTCCTATTCCCCCCCAACTCTGTGTGCGATAGCCGCAGGTCCGTCACTGTGAACACCTTGATGCAATCGGGCGTTCTGACCTGCCTCGTATCCACGTAAACGGGCAATATCATCACCGCGGCAGGCCTTCGGAGCGCGCGTCTTCAACTCGCCCATCTTTTGATTTTCCAGCCAGGTCCCCATCAGGTCACATTCCTGTTCAGTAACGGTAAACGTCGTGATAACTCGTCGGACACCGGCAACCCAGCCGGCACGAAACTGGTCTGCTCGTGCACGGCGCGTGCTCATTTTCAGGCGCTTATTCTGGGTTTTCAGGTAACCTGCAGTAGCATCTTTCAACTGCCGGCTCAGCACATCGAACGCATAAGCCGCAACGGCCGGCCGCTCACTGAAGCCGTAAAACGTCACGTTGCGGCGCGGGCCCGAAGCGGTATCCCGCCAGGAAAAATACAAACGGCATCCAAAGGCGCGGGCAATCGCCCATGCCAGCCCAGACATCCATTCAGGCAATTTTTGTTTCGCTTCGGAAGGCGCTCCACGGCTCGGCGCCGTCTGAATAGAGGAAAGGCTGGCTTCCAGCTCGCTGATGCCGTATTTCTGCATCAGTTTTTGCGCCCGGGCTAACGCCAACCCAGCCTCATGCGCATTGCTGTTGCTGCGGGCCAACTCAAGCAGTTTGCGTACCAGCTTCACCAGGCGTGCCTGTCGTTGTAAATGGCTCATCAGGCTGTCTCCTCTGTTTCAGGTAAGTCACGCTGCAGTTCACGCAAACGACGCAAAACACGAATGAGGCGCATCAATTTCACGGCATGAATATCGTCAAGCAAAGGCCAGTCAGCCGCATTTTCCGAACCGATAAGGGCCTCATTGAGCGAGCTGGATGAGGCACCGTCCGGGCTGTTGCCGGCAAGGGTCAGGAGTAACGCGGTGAAGCGGGATGGGCGTTCGGCAGTTAATGCGTAGCCGGAAGCCTGCAGGTCGGCTTTGTCGGCTTTGATTTCAGCCTCGCAACCCGCCACTTCGGCCAGTTCAAATGCCAACCGGAAGGTGATCACCTGCAGGTGCTCGATATCGTCCTGCAGGGCAGAAATAACCCAAATGGAGGACACCGGCTCAAGTCCCACCTCCGCAAAAGGCACCTCTGCCGCAGGGGCTACAGCTTGCTTTGGCTGTGTCTCGGTATTGTTGTGAGGGGCGGTCGACTCATGAGATCCAGGCAGGAGGGGGTCATTGACAGTGGTATTCTCACCGTCTACAAGCGTTTCAACGTCACCTGATAACACCGAAGGAGAACCGTATAAATCAGGTTGAGTCTCAACACGCGGTTCAGTTTGGGTTGAGGGGATTTCCTCGTCCTGAACACCCTGTGATTCATTCTCAGCATCCCCCGTCGACTCAAGCAACACGCTGTCCAGCACCAAAGAAGAACCTCCACCACCCAACATTTCAGGTGCCGTTTGCCCATCGGTATCTTCCTGTTGCAGTGCTGGCGCCAACTCGACAGTATTGCCCTTGCCTGACAACTCAGGTGTTAACGTCGGTTCGCCGAGGTGCTTGCGCCGGTTTTGCTCTTTGGGATCGAGTTCCAGTAACCAGCGGTCATAATTGAGTAACGGGTGTGGTAATGCGTTGATGAGTGCCCCAATCAACTCATCACGGAACATATCCAGCGAGTAGACTTCGGGGTCATCAAAGTGACTGCAGACTGATCCGAAGACCGCATCGAAGGTACAGGTTACTTCAACATCAATGATAAAACGCTGCCATGTTTTGTCAGCATTCCCACGTAAAGCTAACAAGAGTTGAATCTGTGGACGTCCTAAACCTGACTCGAGTAAACGTGGAATATAAGGGTATAAATATTGGATCGTATCTTCCATACGACTGATATTGGAGTTATGAACCGGATAGCCGGACTCACCTAGCAGCGTTGAAAGTTCGCGTAAAGAGACGGTTTTGCCCAATTGCTCTTCAAAAAGCGTGCGTGCCTGCTTGATCCCAAACGCTTTCTCGATAAATGTCAGATCTCCCCGCACTTCATTTTCAGCCAGGTGGCCTATCACGCAGGATAATCGTCCTGGCCAGGGTTTGAACACACAAGAGAAGCGATAAAATCGTACTTCCCCCGTTTCCTGCCAGAGCTCGGAAAGAATAGCATAACGCGTATTCCCCCCATCACTGAAGAAGTACCCCAGCTCAGGGCGCTCCGGATCACGGGTTACTTTTGGCACCGTGTCCAACCCGCGCACCCGAATTGACGCTTTAATATCATCATATTTTGGGTTGCGGGTGGTACGCGGGTTATCCGGGTTAGGGTTGACCTCATCCAGTGTCAGCACCAATGGCATTTCACTGACGGGGATCTCCGCCACCACGGAGGTTAAAGGTTGTGTGCCTGCTGCAGTCTTGCCCTGCTGGAGCAAAGCACTGTTCAGATCGAGGATCTTGGTTTTAGGACGCGCCATGGTTACGCCCTCCCCGAGTATTGGTCATACTGACCGTCGCGGAGATCACTAAACGCGGTGAATTGCCCTTCAAACTTGACGCGAACGGTACCCGTTGCCCCCTGCCGCTGTTTACCAATGATAATTTCTGCCGTGCCAGCATCATCAGAATCCGCGTAATACACCTCATCACGGTAGATGAACGCGATCACATCAGCATCCTGCTCCAATGCACCGGAGTCACGCAGATCACCATTGAACGGGCGTTTGTCAGCACGGCTTTCCAGCTGACGGTTCAGCTGAGACAGCGCTACGACGGGACAGTCGAGTTCTTTGGCCAACGCTTTCAGACTGCGGGAGATTTCCGCAATTTCCTGAGTGCGATTTTCCTGTCCAGGGCAACGCATCAATTGCAGGTAATCGACCATGATTAAACCCGGCTTACCATACAATCGGGAGTAGCGCCGCGCCCTGGAACGCAACAGTGCGGGGGTCAAATACGATTCATCGTCAATAATCAGGCGATTTTCCAATGGCAACAACTGCTCCAGCGCTTTGGAAATACGCGCCCAATCTTCATCATCCAACTGGCCACTGCGCAGTCTTGAAAGTTCAACCCGCCCATCTACAGCAATCAGGCGTTGAAGCAGTTGCTCCCGCGGCATTTCCAGGCTGAAGAAGAATGCAGGTTTCTCCGTGCCACGAAGCGCGCCGGTGTAAGCGCTCAATGCAAAGGCGGTTTTACCCATCGACGGCCGCGCAGCAAGCAAAACCAAATCGCCGGGCTGCAGACCACACGTCATCACATCAAGCTCTGAGAAACCGGTCGGGGTACCGGTGATACCATTGCCGCCGTTCACCGTCTCCAGATAGGTCACCACAGCATTCAACCCATCCGTCAGGCTGACATTCTGCTGTGACTGGGTTTGCTCCGAGAGCTGAAACAATTGCTGTTCTGCTCGTTCGGTCAGGGCAGCAGATTCTGCACGGGGATTAGCGGCATCAGCGCTCAATTCACGCCCGAGTTGTAACAGGCTGCGCAGTCGACTGCGTTCAGCGACAATCTCGGCATAGGCGACGATATTGGCTGCGCTCGGCGTGTTTTTAGACAACTCCGCCAAATAGGCAAAACCACCCACCTGCTCGAGTGCACCATTTTGTTCCAGTGATTCATGGAGCGTAATCAGATCAATCGGCTGCTGGACAGCCATCAGGCGAGCCATGGCTTGGAAGATTCGGCGATGCGCTGCCAGATGAAAATCACGCTCGCCAACCAATGGGATAACGTCGTCCCACCGTTCGTTATCCAGCATCAAACCACCGAGAACGGCCTGCTCGGCATCGGAGGAATAAGGGATATTCAAGTCAGTCATGGCGAACCTCCGGCTCTTCACTGCCCGTTGTCAGCGGGCACTCAAGAAAAGTCGGGCAGGAAGAACATACACCCATACCAGTTTCACGATTGACCTTAAACCAACTGCATGGCTTGCTGTTTTCATCCAGGCAGGCGTGGCCATCTGTACAACCACACCCTACGCAAGTTGCCTCTTTAAGGTGTGTATTCTCGTCATCGGCGCCGCAGATGTGCTCAAGAACCGCGGAGGTCTCATATGGAGCCTCGGCCATTTCGTGAAGACATTCGGCATCATAGAAGCTTGCAGCATGATTGATTTTTGCCATCATCAGCTCATGCATTCCCAACATGCGACGTAGCGCATTCCCCGCAGTTTCAAGGTCACGGTTAAGAACATTAATACGGGCCAATAGCAGCGGAGCAGCGGCGGACAAATAACCATTGGCCTTTTGCTCCTCAGCGCTGACCTCACGGCTTCCGCCATCCTCCGACCAGTGCTCCAGGCCGAGCTTTTCCCAATCAGGAATAATCGCAACGTTAGGGATTTCCAGATGCTCAAAGCCGTTGGCATCCACGACAGTGACTGCATCGCTGTAGAGCTCAAGAGCCTGCCAGGGTACTGGTGCGGCTAATTCGCGTTGTTCGTTAAGAAAGATCACAAGTTGTTCAATATTCATTGGTTCGCCTCCTGACGCAGAACGTCGAAGTCGGCACCCCAGTGAGGGAACAGTTCGGAAGCCAGCTCATACATGGTGTCAGCTGCAGCGAGCGTTGATGTACGTGTGGTGGTTCTTTCGAGGCGGTGAACGGGTTGACCGGAAGCATGCCCCATTTTGTAAATTTCCAGCTTGGGGATGATGGTGTCGAGGAGGGAGACATCGAAGGCATCTGCACGCAGATATTGGCCGTTTGCGATAATGCCGCGCAGACTATTCAGGGTCTGCCAGTCCAGATTGGTGTACTCCATGCAGTTGGTCAGGATACGGATACGGGGTAACGCAATACCGTAGCTGGTCAGCGGCAATAATCCTTCCATCAACCCCAATGTGCCACGCAGAAACTCTCGCGTATCCGGCAGTATAGGCTTGATAACCCCGACAGCGAATTCCGTACTGGCAACCAGGATCAGTTCGAGCATCACAGACGCCGCACCTTTAGAGTCAATGATGATGACGTCGTACTCGTTGAACAAAGGGTGCTGCAGAACATTCTTCAGCCGCATACGACCATCAGGGGCATGCAGCATGGCGGAAGATAAACGGTCGTGGGGATCGTTGGAAACAATGATGTCCAAGTTTGGGATAGCGGAACGGGAGATGATTTGCTCGGGGTGATGGAGGTCGACCGTCTTCATCAACAGTTCATACAAACCGTTGGGTGCCTCATATTCTAGGGAGAAAATGCTGCTTGCGGTGGGTTGGGAGTGGTCACCATCGATGAGGAGAGTCTTTTTACCTGCATCGGCAAGGAAGCCGGCAAGGTTGGCGCTTTGGGTAGATTTACCTTCGCCCCCTTTGGTTGAGACCATAGGGATAACACGAGGTGCTGGGTGGCTAACACCCATAGATGTGGATTTAGCTAATGTATGCATGTTTTACACTCGAATTTATCAATTCGCGTGTAAACGGTTAAATTATATATCTTTTAACAATTTATCAACAAACACAGGGATTGAAAATCCCCGTGTCCTTGGTTCGATTCCGAGTCCGGGCACCATATTTAGAAGAACCCGCCTATGGCGGGTTTTTTGCTTTCTAGCGTAGGGACTCTTCATCGAACACGTTCGATTATTCGGCCAAAGGCCTCACCCTGCGGGCCAACGCTGAAGCGTTGTTCAACCCGGCGCAAGCGCCGGTTGTCCGAGTCCGGGCACCATATTTAGAAGCGTTTTGAGCGACAGGTAACTGTAACCCAGCCTTATCAAATGCAGCAGGACGGCGATTTTGACGCGAGTATCTTCGGTAAATTTCATCGTATTCCCTATCTTCTACCCTCTTCTGGCATAGCTGGATAAAGGATATTTCAGCAGATCCCTGCCTCACCCCCACCCAGATAACGAGCATGCAAAAATGCAGAGCTGACTGCATCAATATCGTTTCCAGCTACACCGAGCTCCTCAAAATGATTACGCCATTCCCTTACTACTCTCCAGATACTGTCAATCTCCGCAATAGCATCCATCCGGTTTAAACCAAAACGCTCACACCAGGAAAGCGCATTCACCAGCGTTGCCTCTTTACCAAACGCGCCTACGCCAAGGTGCAGGCGACGATGGTGAGAATGAACGGGGTGAGGAACCACATCGTATAACGGGCTAATACGCCATGCGAGATTGACGACACGCTGAGGCTCTTGCGCTCCTTTTACCGGAGTTTGCTCTGGTGACTCCATCAGGACAAAGCCATGGTTGCGTAAATGATCATCATCATTGTTGACCAAAATATTGAAGACCATCCGGCGGTAAAGTTCTTTCAAATCGTCAGCAAGGCTGGCCGCAGAAAGATGGCGGCGCATAGCATCTGCCAGTTCCGCATAACTGCTTTCTATCGATGCCATCTCATGAAGGTTCATCAGCGTTAGTGCCGATACAAAATGACGTCGCCCGGTGATCTCCCCTGCCCCCACACGGTCAAAACGCTTAATCAGCATCGCAAAGCGTCCCGTACCAATCTCTTCGAGGCGAGTTTCCGGAACATAGAGCCCTGCCGCATGTGCAAGCCGTAAGGTGGCATATTCAACTGCCGGGTAACAAAAACCTCGGTCAGTGCTGGAAGAAAACTTCGCCAGCCAGTGACTGCCATCCTCAACCACCACGGTCGCTTTTGGGCGCATTCCTCCCATGCTGGATCCCGCATCAAATATCCCGTGCAGATTTGCAGGCAAAGGCAAGCCGTTCTCAATTCTCCCGGCGGCTTCTAAAAGATATCCCAGTGATTTGATATCCGTCGACGCGCCCAACGCTCTGGCCTGTTCACCATCGGGCGTGATATCTAACGCCCCAGTCCGGTTTGGCCCGGCCTCAAGCAGGTACACGGATTCTGGTAATGAGTTCGCCGGAACCCGCTTTTTGGCTTCAATAACACGACGACCCCACGCATCAGGTGCGGCATCACGAATTCCGCCAAACAGCGCAGATTCTTGCGCAAACAACGCCTGCCCGGCCACTTCCTGCCCTTGCAGCATACCCAGCCCGACAGGATCGACTTCAATTGCCCCATTTCGTTTCAGGTACTTCAGACCATAGACAAAACGCGATGTCCGGAGATCAACGCCGTCTTCCTGCAAATGCAATTTACCGGCAGGGACCGACTGAGTTGATCCCGGTAGAAACGCGTGCACCATTAACGTCTGTTCAGAAGTCATATTTTTCCAGTTCCTGATGACTTAGCAGCCTTGCACGACGGGGGCGACTCGCGGCTTCCTGAGCCTCGACCACGTTATCTTTTTGAGTCAAAACGTCCGCCAGCGTCGCGCCTGGACGAATAACGCTGAGGTAACGCAGGATCTGCCCGATTGCAACCCCTGCATCGCCATTTTCAATGCGGCTCACCGTGTTACGGCTAAGATTTGCACGTACGGCAGCTTCTGACTGAGGCATTTTGCGTGCAATTCGGCTATGTGCCAGCGTTCGACCCAAGGTGACCAGCTGGAGTTGTTGTTCTGAAGAGAGTAGTTCCTGCTGTTTTCGCTTCACGTCGCACCTTAAAACAATCATTAATATCATTACGCTTCATTTTAGGTGCTAATGAGGAAATTTCAATCGAAAAGAATTCTGATGGCCGTTCGGATATTATCAAGACTGCACCTTAAAACACGCAACTGGTGGTTTATGCTAGTTTTAAGGTGCGTTATTTGTGTCCGCGTCCCTTATTGTCATGCCATTTCTCTGAGAAGCCATCTTGCGGCTAAGCCGCGCCCATATGCCCTTTGCTCACCCGCGTTTTGAGGTTTGCAGCCTACAGTGGATTATTTAATTCAAAGAGTGCGTATTTCCGATAGTTTTTTCAATTGAGAGAGATATTCTGGATTATTATCCATCAACCAATGCAATACCTTAGCATTATCAAGGATCTTCGTTATATGTGATTTTATAATAACCAACTTAAGATTATTACCACCATAATCATCACTTAATTTTTCGCTATCAATCTGAACTGCCGCCATTTCTCTCTCTAATCGCTCGATACAGTATTTTTTTGATATACGCCAATCAACTCCTCCAGTGTCATTTTTCGTTGTTCTTTATGCTGGATATAATTCGTATTAACGCTTCCTTTTTTCCAAAAAATAGGGTTAGAAAAGGCTATCTATTGTTAAAAGCGCCTTAAGTTTGTTGGCATTCACCTCACCAGAAGTGACTGGGACAAAGTACTGTAACTGCCACTTTTGCGTTGTGATAGCTTGTTTTACAATAGGTTTAACCCAAGGGGCATAAACGCGGATAGCTCTTTTTCCCTCTTTCCCCTTAACTGACATGACCCCTTTTTTCGCCAGCGCATGTCTGTTGAATATAAAGAATCCTCGATGAGTATGATCAAAAACGCTCACCAATACGAACTCAATGCCATCGTCAAAATCGATGGGCATAATCTCATCTTGTATATGCGGTCTTTTCCACATAGTAACAAATTGCCCGAGCTTAGTTGGAGTCGTATTGGCGACACGGAATAATGCTCGCTTACCTTCCACCTCAAACTGACAGGCGCCATATTCGCTGCTCTCAGATTCTCGTTGGGGTTCCGAGATGCGAATTCCGGCAGGCAATAATATATCGTTTATTATGTCAGAAAGTTGAACCGGAATTTTCCCTTTCGCCGGATCGGCAAACCAAACACCCTCAATGTCTTTACTACTTCCCAACATATTTTATTTCCTTATTTAGTATCAGAGACTCTCTCTCCAATAATATTGTATATTCCCTGCTTGCTCAGAAAGATGCGCACAGAATAAAAACCTGCTCGTAACACTACCACAGTCGCATACAACCTGACTGTGAGCGTAAACATGGATATCGGGCTAAAGAATAGGATCTGCTCCGCCAGTTTTTCAGAAACCAACACCGGGAAGATATATTTTAACTCCTCAGGGACAAAGTTCGGTAACAGTTTTGATGACGGTAAAAAATGCGAAAAAGAAATGACGACATCATTTCTTGTAATGCTAATATCCCCTTTTTCTCATAAACCGAATCCAGCATGCCATCCTCTTATCGTCGCTTTCTCACCCTTGTTATCATGCTGGTTATCGGCGTGGGCTCACCTATGCTGGCGCAGGCCAGGCCCGATCTGGAACGTAAGATTGGCGTGACCGTCGCCGATACGAGTTCGCCTGATTACCAGTTCAGCGACCTGCCGATCACTTCGGCGGACGGCCAACGCCGTTATCGCATTCGCATAGCGCTGCCGCGTATTGCCCCGCCGACGGCCGGCTATCCGGTGGTATACCTGCTGGACGGTAATGCGGTGCTGATGGAATTGAATGCCAGCTTATTGGCCCGGCTTGCAGCGCAAAAACAGCCGCCGGTATTGGTGCTGCTCAGTTATGACAACGATCTGCGTATCGATGCCAAAGGCCGCAGCCAAGATTACACGCCGGCCAATGGCGGGGCGGATGCCTTTCTGAAATTGATCGAAAGCCAGATTAAACCGGCAGTGGCGGCGAAGGTGGCCATTAACTCTCAACGGCAAACGCTGTGGGGGCACTCTTATGGCGGTCTGTTCGTTCTGCATACTCTGTTAACCCAGCCAACCGCATTCCAAAATTACGTCGCCGTCGAACCTTCACTGTGGTGGGGAAAGGGCTTTATTCTGCAGGAAGCACAGCGGGTTATTGAACGGCATCCCGCCATCTCCGCCCATCTGTGGCTGTGGACCGGCGGCGGTGAGAAAATGCGTAGTGCGCCGCCCAATATCAAACAGCAACCTCTCCCCGCCGACGCCGCTCAGCGTCTGGCCGAACGGCTGGCGACGCTGAACGGGCTTAAGGTAGATTTCCGGGAATGGCCAGGCCTGGATCACGGTGCCATGTTCAATGCGGCCATCGCACCGGCATTGGATGAGGTAGCAGCAGGCGACTGAATAACACCATGCCGCTAATCTGGCGATGATCTTAATTTTCTGTTTACGAAGAAGTTTTATTATCTACTTATCGAAAACAAACGAAATATGGTCATCGTCCAGATACTTGATCTCAACCTCACAGCCTTTCTGGACCTTTGAAGAGTAAAAGGCGGGAATGGTTTCCTTGCCTTCTACCTGCTTGGTTATCCCCTTTTCATGCCATGAAAGGCGGTATTTTATGTTGGTGCTCCCGTTATCATTTGAACTGATGTAATGGATCTCCTCCACCCGAGCCTGAATATCCCGCCCCAGCGTCTGGATTTTATGGTCACGGTTAAACAGATAAACAATATAGGCAATGACGCCTACTGTAAGAATCACTGAAATAATAATCGCAAACTTCATCGATTCGTCCCTTAGCCGAACATGGTCAGACCGTTAAATGATGACATTATCTTCCCGACATGAGCCATCGCATCGATAAAAGCTACACGCCCCTCGGTGGTGGTAAGATCAAAGGCTGTCTTATCAAATTTCATATTGGTCAACCCGAGCTTGCCGCTCGCAGTCACGCTCATAGAATAGCCTTCCGTAACAATTTTCGCCGCCGTGAAATCAAAGGAAAACATGGAAGCGGACTCTTTATGATCTTTGTATTCAAAAGCATGCGGCGTCTTGATGCTCACTTTTTCCGCACTGTCGATGGTGATCATTTTCGGTGAGGTGATGGATACCCCGCCTTGCACCGTCTGCTTCCAACTGCCCAGGATGTCCGTCTTGGCATCCTTGGTGATGGTTTGTACCCGTCCCCCCAAGATTTCGTCAGTAACGTCCTGGGTGACGATATTATGGCGTTTCCCCGTGACCTTGTCATAGCGATCCCCTGTGAGGAAGGAGTCCATGCCTGCGTCATAAGTGCGGGTTACCTTGCCGGTAACATGTTGATTTTCTGTACCGTCCGTATCGATGCTCCGCTTTCCCTTAATGGTTAGCGTTTCTCCGCCGCTGGTAATATCCGACGTCCGGCCATTGGTGATAGTGACCTTTTCGCCGTCCTTAAAGGTTTTGGTTTCCGGTTTGTCGACCGTCGTGGTGCGCATACCGTGGAATTGGAAGATAGCGTTACCGAACACCTCATCCTTCTGATCTTTTTGAATGGTGGTGGTGCGATTGCCGTCCACGGTCACCGTTTTATCGTTCTCCACCGAAATATTCATATCTTTTTCGGCATGCAGCTGCACCATCTCCGAGCCCGCCTTATCTTCAAAGAACAGGTGGCTGGAATTGTCACTGTGGCCGTCTTTGGAGCGCGTCATAAAGCCCATCATGGTCGCACCGGCGGGCAGCGTCCACGGCGGCATACAGGCTTCGTTATACACCCGGCCGGTAACCATCGGGCGGTCCGGATCGCCATTGATAAAATCAATCACCACTTCATCCCCCACTCGCGGGATCTGTACACCGCCGAAGCCCTGGCCTGCCCAGGCGCTGGACACTCGCACCCAGCAGGAACTGCTTTCATCCCCTTTCGCCAGGCGATCCCAGTGGAATTTCACCTTCACCCGACCGTATTTATCGGTCCAGATCGACTCTCCCTGCGGCCCCACCACCCGGGCCGTTTGCGGGCCATGGGTCCGCGGCCACGGGGTACGCTGCGCTGAGCGGAACGACGTGCTCGCCGGGATCACCACAAAATCGGTGCGATGCACCGCCTCTTCGCCCCCGCTGGCGTAGCTGTTCTCTTCAAAATCGTAACGCGCACTCAGCACCAGATACTCTCCGCCGTCACTGGCAAACGGTGGGTTGAGCAGTGCAAAGGTACACCCCGGTACGATACCCAGCGCGGTAGCCGTTGCGTCGATGCGCTGATGCTCCGCCTGCCACTCCTCCTGGCGCACCCGGGCGTAGGTTTCACCGTGGCTGTGTTCCACGAAGTGCCCCGGCCAGTCGTAGTAGTCAATCTGGCCCGGTGAGGGTGAGGTTGGGTTCTGTCGCGCCTGGAACAGCCATGCGTTGGGCTTGCGGAAATCGTAGTCGTCGATGCTGTAGATCCCCGGCGTCACCCGCTCGGATATCGCCCACTGGCCGATCCCCTCTTCGCTGGTGCTGCCACCGGAAGGCGTAGCGTGGTAAGGAATGGCCTCATAACCGCTAAACGGCTGGTGCTGCTGAGAGGCGTCGTACAGCACCATGGTGTGTTTACCCGACTCGTGGCGGAAAAAGAAATAAATGCCTTCCAGCTCCATCAGACGCGAAATAAAGTCGTAGCTGCTCTCCTGGTACTGCACGCAATATTCCCAATTGCGGTAGTTACCGGTGAGCTGGTTCTCCATCTGCACGCCATATTCGTCGAGCACCGTTTTGATGATGTCCGGCACCCGCTGGTTCTGGAATATCCGTTGGTTGCGGTCCCGCTTCAGCGGCCACAGGTCCGACTCCATGGTCAGCGTGTAAACCACGTAGCGCTCACCATTAATATCCGCACTATGAACGTTGACCCTGGTGATTTTTCCGTTGAGATAGCGTGGCGCAGCGAGCAGCCCCTGAGTCGGGATAGTCAGGGTAATCGGCTGGCCAAGCATGGCCCTGCGGTCCAGGCGGGCGTTGGTGCTGAGCATCGTCACGCTCAATTCAAATGAGCGTGAAACCACTTCCTCTCCGCTAAGTTTCCAGAACTTCAGCGTTCCCTCACCCGCAGGCGTTGTTGCCGTGATACGGTCAAACATAGCTTCTTACCCCTGTAACTAAGACTGCGTTATGCCGCTCTGCCACTCATGGTGCCAGCATCAGTACTTTGAACTGGCTGGGTACCACACGTATCCCCACGGCATTGGTTGAATTCTGCAGGCTGACGCTGGTCAGGCGCGTCGCCGGAGTGCCTTTGAGCAGCACGGTGAAGGAACCGGTGAGATGCCGCGACGGCCCCATCACGGTGCCTGACGCCACGCCGGTGGCAACACCGGGATTATCCCCGTTGGTCAGCGGCGTCACCGTGGCCATGTTATGGGCAGGCATGCCCATAAACAGAATATTTAGCGCGTTGGGGACGGCCGTTGGCCCAAGCGCGATATCCGGATAAGGTATCGGCGTTGGGGTCGGCATCGGCGTCATGCAGACGTCGGGAAAGGCCAAATCGGTGCCCATCAGTTGACAGTTGGCAAACATCGCGGCCTCCTCAGCCCATATGGATCTGTTCGGCATCCACTTTGGTGATTGCCTTCGAAGTAATAACGGTATTTTGCGCATGCAGACGCGCGTAATCTTCAGCCTGCATATCCAGTTGGCCGGCGCGTACCTGCTCCGTCTGGCGCGTAGTGCGCAGCAGGTTATGGCTCACCTGGGTGATGGTTTGCCAGATTGACTCGCTGTGCTTGCCCACCATGCGCGAAAGGCTTACCCAGGCGGAAAGCTTATCGCCGCTGTACTGCATTTCGCTGATATGGCAGTCGCCCTGGCTGGCGCTGACGCGCAACGCTTCGCTGCTGAGGCTGATTTCGCCGCTGCTGCGGATATGCAGATCGCCCGGTACGCTCAGTTCGGCCATTTCCGGGTTGGCACGCTCCAGCACCGCCAGCAGCCACACCTGATTATCCACGCTGGTAATAAGCACCAGATCCCCGGTCTGAGGAGCAATAACGCAGCTGGTAGCACGCCGGCAGTGCCAGCCGCGCCCTTCACTCTCCACGCTCAGGCTGCCGTTGGAAAAGCAGTGGGTCACCACCCCCGCACTCTGTAGTGGCGGTGCTGCCGCTTGTAGCAGTTTGTGATTGATATTGTTCATCTTCTCTCCTTAACGGCGGCTCTGATGCTGAAGGCTCCAGGCCTCCGCAGCCAGTAACTCTTCGTCATACTCAAGGATGCCCCGGCGATCGGAAAAATGGGCTCCCTCCTGCTGCGCCCGATGGAACCGGGTGCGGGAAAATGTGGCACTGCGGAAATCGGCCCGGCGTAAATCAGCATGGGTGAAATCGCTGTAGGTCAGGTCGCACAGGGCAAAGTTGCTGTCTTCGGCCTTCACCTGCTGCAAAATGCTCTGGAACAGGCGGCTGTGGCTAAAATCGGCCTGTTGTAACCTGGCACCGATAAACAACGCCTGATCAAACAAACTGCCCTGACAGTTGGCTCCGCTAAGGTCCGCACTCATAAACAGCGCCTGGCTGGCGTTCACCTTACGGAGTTGAGCCTTTCTCAGCGAAGCGCCTTTGAAATTGCACTGCGTCAGCTGCGCCCCGTTAAAATCGACCGCGTCGAGCTGATTATCGGTAAACTGACAGCCGCTAAAGCGCTGCTGGGCATAGTTTTTTCCACGCTGATCGCAGTTGAAAAAGACCGTACGGTCGAATTGGCTGTGGCCCAAACGGGTCGTGCGCAAGTCAATTTTGAAAAAGGTCGTCAGCAGGCACTGGCACTGCTCCAGTTGCGCCTCATCCAGCGAGCTTTCGAAGAAGGTAGTACGTTCCAGCGTGGACTGGTTGAAGGTGCTGCCGGATAGCGGGCTGCGCATGAATTGGCAAGCGTCGAACCTACTGCGGGAGAAATCGCCGTTGCCAAGCTCGCAATGATTAAAGATGCACTGCGCCATTAGCGTGTCGCAGGCGCTGATTGCCGTCATTTCACAGTCGTTAAACACGCTCTGCTGCATGCGGGCGCCGCTCAGCGTCACCCCATTCAACAGACACTCATTAAATACCGTTTCATGTAAATTGGCCGCCTGCAGGTTCGCCCCCAGCAGTGAGACATCCTGAAAAATTCCGCCGGACAGGTCGTATCCTTGCAGCTCGAGACCATCGAGGTTGCAGGCGTTAATCATCTCGCCATTTTTTATTTTCTGCTGTAGCTCTGCCGCGCTCAGCGTCGTCATGACAGTTCCTCATCCCGCTTCGGCAGAGTCTTCACCCGGCTGGTATAGGCGTTGTCCAGCCGCGTCTCCATATTAATAAAGGATTGTGACAGATCGGCGCGGAACAGATTGGCCGCGGTAAAGTCCGCGCCGCCCAGTTGGGTTTTCTGCATCAGTGCGCCCATCAGGTTGGCTCCGGTGAAATTGACCTGACGGAAATCAGTGCGGATCAACAGGCTCCCGACCAGGTTGGCGCGGGTGAAATTCGCCCTCTGACAGTCCGCCTCGCTGAGATCGCTGTTCTCCACCTTCGCCAACGTAAAGTTCGCCTGCGTAAGCAAAGCCTGGCGCAGGTTACTTTCTTTCAGCGTTGCTTCGCTAAAGTCCGCGCCGCTTAAGTCACTCTCCATTACGGCCGCGCAGGTCAGCAGGCTGGCCGCTTTAAACTGGGCGTACGGCAGTTTGCTCTCCACCCAGTTACAGCTCTCAAGCCACGCACCGTTGAAGACCGCAGCCTGCAACTCGCACTGTTGGAAGACGGTCTTACGCAGCCTGGCCTCGCTGAAATCGAGCTGCGGCAGCGTTAAATTCATAACGATACACTCCTCCAGCTCGGCACGGTGGAAACGGCAATGGCTAATACCGACCTGGCGCAGCAATAGCATTTTTAGTGTGGCACGGCTGAAGTCACAGTCTTCAAACAGGGCGTCTTCCAGTTGGGTTTCCGTCAGGTTAGCGCCGCTAAAATCGGTCTGTCGGCACTGGGCCAACACCAGGCTGGCTTTGGTCAGATTGCATTCACGCAGCGAACTGTTGCGCAAATCGGTTCGCGCCAGCATCGCCTCGCTAAAATCAGCGCCGTCCAACTGGCAACCGCTGAGATCGGCACTTTCCAGCAACGCCTTACGGAAATTAGCGCCGCGAAAATCCATGCCGGAGAGGTCCGCGCCGGTGAAATCCAACTCGCTAAAGTCCCCTCCGCACGCCATGGTGTTCGAAGCGCGCTGGCGAATAATCCGGGCAATATCCCCCGTCATGCGTTGTGCCGGCGGTTGATGCTGGGCTGCCATCAGATACATCTGGTGCAGCGATTCGCGGCTCTGCGCCAATTTCTTCGCCGTCATGCTGTCCGCATGTTGATGCAGCATCTCCTGCATACGGTGCATTGATTCCGGGCCACGCGGCCGAGAGTCCTGTTTGGCACCCTGGCGGGCTTCCACTTCAGCCTGGCGCGCCTCGGCCTGCGCTTTCATCTCCTCAGCCTGGCGCTCCAGTCGTTCGACAAACTCCGGCAGTTCATCCAGCCTCGGCATCTCTGGCTGCGACATATCCGCCAGTAGCTCGTTAACATCCCGCCCTTCAGCCTCAAGCCTGGCGCGGTGCTGTTCGCGTATTTTACTTACCCGGTTTTGCATATTGTTTTGCATCGGGCTTTCTGTTTGCTGCATTTCGCTGTCAATCCAGGGACCGATAAGCTCTTCCGGCAACAGATCTTTTTCACGGAAGGCAAACAGCGCCCCCTTCCCTTTATCCAGCCGCTGGGCCAACACTTTGCGATAGTGATTGGCCGAACGAGTGGCGCCGTTTTTCTCCAGCGCCGGCATCAGTTGCAGCACATCCGCCGCATCATCCTCGTTAATGCGGCAACTGCCCTGCCAGATCAGCATCATCTGTTGCCGATGCGGGAAGAACCAGACCGTGGTGGCACGCAACCTAATCTCTTCAAACAGCGTTTCATCCCCACGCTGACGATTGATAAAACAGCGCGCCCGCCATGGCGGCAGTTTGCCCGACTGTAGCGGTATTTCCGGATGCATATTCCAAATGCGCCACTCGGCCTCAGGCGGCAGCTCATCTTGTTCCGGCCACCATTGATCCGGGCTGGCGGCATTGAATACACGCCAGTCGGCGTCGCGGGCCAGGCCTGGAAAGTCATTCTTCAGCCAGTTGGCATCATAGGCTTTGCCCATGCGCTTAAAACGACGCGGCCAGGTCATGTCCAGCGGCCCAAAACTTACCGGCTCGGGCTGCTGCCGCGGTGAGGTCATACGTTGATGTAGCGGTTCGATATTCGGCAGGCGACGATAAGCCGCGCCGTTGTGCTGCTCTTCCACGGCGCCAATACCATGAGGATTCTCTTCGTATCCTGCGCCGCCAAAAGCACGGCTCCAGTCAAGGCGCATCGACTCAAAATTGCGTGGCGGGGTCGGCTGCGAACCAGACCAGAAACGATCGCCAAAAGCCACCAGGGTTTTGCTGAGGCTGCCCACGTCAATGCGCACTGCGCAGCTGTTTTTTTCCTTCTGATAACGGGTATAAGCATTACCCGTCGCCAGAAATTCAGCCCGGACTTTCGGAATGGCCACATCAATGACGCCGCCACTGGTTTGCAGTTCTTCCGCCGCCAGTTGCCATAATTCCACTTCCGGACGCAGCTGGGGCGTTGTGCCCATATCCAGCAGTGCCATCACAGAAACGCCGAGATAATTTTTACCCTGCTGGCGGAAAGGTCGATTTAATACGCTCAGACGCAGCGGCTTAATAATCTTCATATAATGCGCCTTTAGGCAGCCAGTTAATGAACGCGCTTAAAAAGGGGGATAATACATCTGTCTAGGTTTTCTATCGCATTAACCTAATCAGTGCAAGATGGATGTTAGAAACAATTATTCCCCAATGTCAGAGAATAAAAGACAGCCACTACGCCAGGCGCTCTCAGGCCAAGCGCCAGCGGGGCTAACGCCTTATGGCGCTCAGCCCTTGTCTCAAAAGGCGGAGACTGGCAAACCCAGAATTAAGATTATTCCTAATTAGCGGTGTTAAACAGATATTTTTTTGCATTAACCCAAAGTGGCTTCTATTACTAATAAGCGTCATTCCCTTATATTATCAATATAAGGTGGTGTTCCATGGATATTGATATAGATTTTAAACTGGAAGACGTGGAGGAAAAGCAAAGGATTGAATCACACATCGTTCAAGCCCTGATTGATAAAGCCATACAGGTTATTTTGAAATACGGCGAGCTGAATTGAGCCGTCGGTGTTATCCCCGTATTAAAACAATACAATAGCCTCAACCTCCTCTGCTCCCCCTCTGACAAGCCGCCGCCAAGACCCTGCACTTTCTCGACCGACGGTCGACGACGCACAGCAGCAAATTTCAACGCAGATTCATCGGAAGGCTGAAGATAGCGGCTCCCCTTTGGCAAGTTGACTTGCTCTACCGGTGGAGCCTGAAAGGCTAATGTATTTCCTGGATGGGGCCCTGGTGAGGCACAATAGGAATAGATTGACTGAGCAAGGCTAACGGCTATTTATTACCACGTATTACGCTATTTTCTAGCCTCGTCACAGTTAATATAAACGTTTGGCCCCCTGACGGGAACGGGTGAAAAACACCCTTGAAATACATTACGAAAAGTGATAGTTAAAGCCGTTGGCAAGCCCCAAATTAGTTGCCATAAGACATTATTATCACAGGGAATCATATCACATCCATGAAAATCAATATTACCGACCAGCCAAATCCACAGGATGAAGAGTTCGTTATCGACAGCCTTTGGGCTCATAATGAAAAAACCGAACACGTTGATATCCACCCCTTGTTCCTGACCGTGACCGATGAGCAAGGTAAAATCGTTGCCGGACTGGTGGCCAGAACCTGGTGGGGCGGGCTTGAAGTGCAATATCTTTGGGTCAGCGACCAGCATCGTAAAAGCGGCTATGGCCGTCAACTGATGCTCCAGGCAGAAGAAGAGGCCAGGAAGCGCGGCTGCCACATGGCCTATGTCGATACCTTCGACTTCCAGGCCCGCGGCTTTTACGAAAAATTGGGCTATCAGCTGTACGGCAACCTGGGCGGCTATGCCAAGAAGCATACGCGCCACTACCTGGCAAAAGAGATTTAATCCGGTTGTCATCGGAGAGGTCAGAATGGATTCGTCCGATAAAAATAATGAATTTTATTTGAAAGGTCTGATTGCCATGATGGAGCACTTAAGTGAGCCATGGGGCATTAAGGATCTGGCATCCCGTCATATTTATATGAACCACGCCGCTTACCTCTATACCAATACGCCGCTTGATTTTGATGTAGCCGGTAAGCTGGACGACGAGTTTCCCGCCGACTGGGCCGAATGCGCGGCTGATTTTGTCGAACATGACAAAATGACAGAGGTCTCGCGGGAGCGGGTTGCGGTGATAGAAACGCATTATTGGTACGGGAAAGACAGTCTGACCCCGTTTATCAGCGAAAAACTGCCGATCTACAACGATAAAAAAGAAGTGGTTGGGGTGATGTGGAACGCCAAACCGCTCAACACCTTATCTCCGCTGAAATTTATCAATCAACAAAAACCCAGCGTTCTGACCACAGAAACCAATAGCACTATTTTCACCCGAGCCGAACTTGACGTGATATTTTTAATGTTGCAACGGCTGTCGGTGAAAGAGATCGCCAAAATATACAATATCAGCAATAAAACCATAGAAAACAGAATATATAACATCTATCAAAAATCTGACGTCCATACACAGCAGCAGTTTGAAGAATTTTGCAAATATGCGCATCTGGACAATTACATTCCCGATCGCCTGATAGCTAAAGGCATTCAGTTTATTTAATAGCAAGGAATACCTCACCGTGATCAAAATTGAAGACTATCCGTTAACCCGGGTACCTCAGGATAAAAGAGTCTCGTTTTTAAGCGTGGCCATTGTGCATATGGGCATGCTGACCGCGCTGGATCAGTTTATGCTCGGCGCCGTATTGGGCCACTCAATGACGCTGTTCGATGCCTTTACCGCCATTTTCGTCGGCAGCCTGATCTTTGGCGTAGTCACCTACGGCCTCGGGCTGGCGGGGATGCGCGAAGGGATCTCCGGCAGCCTGCTGGCCCGCTGGTGCGGCTTTGGCCGACTGGGTTCGGTGCTGATCGGCGTGGTGGTAGCCGTCAGCCTGCTGGGCTGGTTTGGCATACAGAACGCCATTTTCGCCAAGTCGCTGGATTTCGCGCTGGGCAATAAGCTGGGCTTTGGGCTGGCGGCTGGCCTGTCCGGTACCCTGCTGACCATACTGGTGGCCTTTGGCTTCAAGGCATTACGTATCGCCGCCCGAATTGCGGTACCGATGTTTATTATGCTGGTAGCCTATATCTCTTACATCACCCTCACCGGCCATAATCTGCCGGAAATTATTCAATTAATGCCGCCAGGTGAGCCACTGTCGATCAGTGCCGGCATCACCATCGTGGTCGGTGGCGCCATCGTTGCCAGCCTGATGACCCCCGATCTGACGCGTTATTCCAAAAACGGCAAGCACGTGTTTGGCGTGACCCTGCTCACCATTGTCGCCGGGGAGTTCGTGGTTAACGGTCTGGCGCTGCTGATCGCCAAAACGCTCGGCACGGCGGATGTCGTGACCATCATGTCGCAAGTCGCCGGAGGGGCTGGCCTGCTGGTGGTGGTGTTCTCCACCTTAAGGGTCAATGACCTCAACCTGTACTCATCTTCACTGGGCATCGTCAACGCGGTTGAAGGCATGACCGGTAAAAGGCTGAAATACACCGCCACCACGCTGGTGATTGGCGTGTTGGGCACAACGCTTTCGGTGCTGGGGATCCTGGATCGGTTCGTCGACTTCCTGACGGTACTGGGCGTGGTGTTCCCGCCGATTATCGGCGTGATGCTGGTGGATTATTACTTACTGCGGACTCACCGTAAAATTCTGGATGACAGCCGCCGGGAAGGCAAACTGCCCGACCAGACGCCGACCATTGGCTGGGCAGCGATCGTCGCCAGCATTGCCGGCAGCATCGTCGGGTTAGTGACCGAGTGGGGCGTGCCGACCATCAACTCATTGTTGGCCGCCAGCCTGTTGTATTGGGTATTCAAGTTGGCGCTGAATCGTTCGCAGAAACCGGCCCCGGCGCAAAGCTGATTCGGTTGCCAGCGACGAAATGCTATTACCACTCTCCTGCAACGGGTGAGTGGTAATACTATAGAATGAGGATTTAGTGGACTAAAAACTGCGGTTTTAAAACTGAAACCTGATTGGAATTCCCTGGTGTCGGTAGCTAAAACATCCTTTATTACCCAGAGAATGGAAACGCCTCCCTCCCTGAGTTTTTTATTATAGAAGTTGTCAGACAATCGGTTATTAACTGTTTTGACCGTCAAGAAACACTTCAGTATGGATGAACAGTAGCTCACAAAAAGCACCATGGTCAACACAAAAGTAGACACAAAACCCACTTTTGTGTTCACTTTTATGGATTCACCATCTAAGCGATTGATTTGTATTTAATTACTTTCATTCCACTTTTCACTCAACAGGGTGAAAGTATCATTAGGGGTGATACGGAGCCGTTTAACATACGTTTTCAAAGATTAATCAGCCGGTTACCCTCCCTCTTCCAATGGCAATTCTGGACAATGTCAGCGCGTACGATATAGTAAAGCCGGCCAGAATATTGTAAGGAATGCTTATGAAGACCACTAACGCCCAGCGCAAAAGCAACATCATTAAGAATATTGAATATCTGATGCGCACCCGTGGCGAAACCAAGGCATCCTTCTCTAACCGTACTGGCCTGACGCGTACCACTATCTACAAGATCCTCGATGGACGGGTCAACAATGTGCAGCAAGCCACGGTTAACCGGATTTCAGATTTCTTCGGCGTTTCCTGCGAAGAGATCGAAGACTATGATCTGGAAAAACTGGAGCTGCTCAATGAAACCCTGTCCACCGAAGGTAATAAAAATCCTTCCGCAATTCCTGTTATTCCGCAGTCGCGTTATTTAGCGGTTGCCGGCAAGAAGATCGGCCAACTGGTCACAGAGTTCCCTTTGACTTATTTCTTCGGCGATGAGTCAAATATGGTAGCAATGCGCATAGAGACCGAAATAAAAGGTTCATTTATCCCAGGCGAGGTCATTATTATAAAACGCCCGCCGGTATTAGTTTGCGATTCGCCTTTATTGTATCACTCGGGAAAATACGGCTTCTTTGTGGTTAACGACAAAGAAGAAAGCAGCATGGAGAAAAATCATCAGGATACCGTGCAATTCCTGGGTTATATCTTTGGAGAAAGGCTATAAATGGAACCGAATCAAAAGTTCAAGCTATTGGGCTTTACCCGACATGGCACTCTGGCTGCCAATGTCATGGTATTAGCCACCGGCAAAACCATTACCATGGGGCTCAATGAACTGGCCGACAGCGACATATCGGAAGATCTGAGCCGCCATGAGCTACAGGCGCTGTATCGCAAAATCTACGGCAACAATCAGCAGCAAACCGCCTATGAGCTCAGCGATCGTCATGAACGCTCCTGGTATGCCTATCTGATTATTACCGTGGCGCTCAGCGTGATTTATATCTTCTCAACCCTGTGCGGCGTCAAACCGATTGAAATTGCTGCATTGAACATCATCACGCCCCCGGCGATATTTATTTACCCCCTGACCTTTATCCTGGTGGATATTCTGAACGAATTTTATGGGCTGCGGCTGGCCAGGCGCACCATTATCATCTCGTTTATGGCCAACCTGATTTTTGTGCTGGGCGTTTGGGCAACCACGCTGGTACCGAGCATTCCACAGTGGGAGTTCAGCCAGACTTATGACGGTATCGTCCACAGCATCATGGCGGTGCTGGTAGCCTCATCTGCCGCCTATTTAATCTCCGAGAACGTCAACTCCTGGCTGCTGTGCAAAATCAAAGAGCTGACCAACTCCCGCTATCTGTTTGTACGGGTAATCACCAGCACCGTGGTGGCCTCGGCCATCGACAGCCTGGTGTTCTGTACCCTGGCGTTCTACAACGTTTTGAGCTGGGACATCATCAAAACCATGATCCTGTCGCAGTTCCTGATTAAGGTGGTCTACGCCCTGGTGGGCGTCGGGCCGATATACGCCGCCCGTAGCCTGTTTAACCGTTATATCAATACCGATCTTGCAAGGAGCAATGAATATGCATATCAAAAAACAAGATAAAATCACCCATCTTGGCGCCAACTCCGATTATCCGGACCAGTATGCTCCCGAATTGCTCGAAGCCCTGCCGCGCGCACGCGGTCGCGATCTGATCGGCGTGGATGAACGCAAACTGCCATTCAGCGGCTTCGACCTGTGGACCGCCTTCGAACTTTCCTGGCTCAACGCCAAAGGCAAACCGGTGGTGGGTATTGGTGAATTTACCCTGCCCCATTCGTCCACCAACCTGATCGAGTCCAAATCATTCAAACTTTATCTCAACAGCTTTAACCAGACGCGCTTCGACAGCGTGGAACAGGTCAGCGCCGCGATGCAAAAAGATCTGTCGCAGGCCGCCAATGGTCAGGTTGGGGTGAAGCTGTATCCGGGGTTGGACGGTTATTCAGCGCAGATCGACGCCCTGCCGGGCATCAATATCGATGACCTGGATATCGCCGTGGATGATTTTGACTTCAAGCCGGAATATCTGATTGGTGCCACCAGCGAACAGGCGGAAATAGTGACGGAGACACTGTCCTCCAACCTGCTGAAATCCAACTGTCTGGTGACCAATCAGCCGGACTGGGGCAGCGTGGTGATCCACTATCAGGGCCGTAAAATCGATCGCGAGCGCCTGCTGCGCTATCTGATCTCCTTCCGCCAGCATAATGAGTTCCACGAACAGTGTGTCGAGCGTATTTTTAACGACATTAAACAAAGCTGCCAGCCGGAGAAACTCAGCGTGTTCGCCCGCTATACCCGCCGCGGCGGTCTGGACATCAACCCGTTCCGCAGCGATTTTGAAACGGCGCCGACCCTGGGCCGTTTGATCAGGCAATAACGCTCCACTTGTCATGCCCCCGCCCGGGGGCATTATTTCTCCCCGTCATCTCCCTGTTATTTTTCGCCATTACCGTCGTTAACAACTATCTTCAAAACAACCCTCAGGGAGATTAACGACGCATGCCTGATTTTTCGCGCAGAGAAATACTGCGGGCTGCCGCCATCGGATCGGCTTTTTCACTGTTACCCGCCTCGATCCGCAAAGCGCTGGCAATCCCCGCCAATAATCGCACCGGTACTCTTAACGATGTCGAACACGTGGTGATCCTGATGCAGGAAAACCGCTCCTTCGACCATTACTTTGGCACTCTGCCCGGCGTACGCGGCTTTAGCGATCGCATCACCATTCCTTTGCCCGGCGGCCGTCACGTCTGGCAACAGCAGGGGGAACATCGGCTGGTGCTGCCCTATCATCTCGACAGCAAGCTCGGCAATGCCCAACGGGTAAGCGGCACGCCGCATTCGTGGGTAGATGAACAATCCGCCTGGGATAACGGCCGCATGAGCGCCTGGCCGACCTACAAAACGCCCACCTCGATGGGCTATTACCGTCGGCACGAATTGCCGTTCCAGTTTGCGCTGGCCGAAACCTTCACCCTGTGCGACGCCTACCATTGCTCGATCCACGCCGGGACTAACACCAACCGCCTGTTCCACTGGACCGGCACCAATGGCCCGACGGCGGCCGAGGTCGCGGTGGTGGTCAACGAGTGGGACAGCCCCGGCCCGGCGGAAGTCGGCTACCAGTGGCAGACCTATCCGGAGCGGCTGGAGGCCGGCGGCGTCAGTTGGAAGGTCTATCAGTTTTTGCCTGATAACTTCACCGACAACCCACTGGCGGGATTCCGCCAGTACCGTGCCGCCAGCGTTAAGGTCGGCAACCCGGCACAGCCGCCAAAAGACTTCACCGCTTTTGTACCCTATAGCGATGAATTGAACGTTGAAGCCCCGCTGTACAAGGGCAATGGCAATACGCTGCCGGCAGCCGACGGCAACGATCTGGATGCGATGCTGACCGGCTTTCGCAACGACGTACAGCAGGGCAAGTTGCCGCAGGTGAGCTGGATTATCGCCCCGGCCGCCTACTCGGAACACCCCGGGCCTTCCAGTCCGGTGCAGGGCGGCTGGTTTACCCAGGAGATCCTCAATGCGCTGACGGATAACCCGGAGGTGTGGAGCAAGACCGTGCTGCTGGTCAATTACGACGAAAACGACGGTTTCTTCGACCATATGCCTTCGCCCTCGGCCCCGTCACTGCGTGAAGACGGCAGCTTCGCCGGTAAATCGACGGTGCCGTTCGACAGTGAAATCTTTCAGCATGTCGCCCCACCCGGTTCTCAGGAGCAACCCCCACCGGACGGCCGTATCTATGGCCCCGGCCCACGGGTTCCGATGTTGGTGCTGTCTCCCTGGAGCCGTGGCGGCTGGGTCAATTCACAGGTATTCGACCACACCTCGGTACTGCAATTTTTAGAAAAACGTTTCCAGGTGCATGAACCGAACATCAGCGCCTGGCGACGGGCGGTCTGTGGTGACCTCACTTCCGCCTTCAACTTTGTCGACCCTAATGAGGAAACCTTGCCTCGTCTGCCCACCACCAGTCGCCACGCCGCCGATAGTCTGCGCCAGCGACAAGAACAGTTACCGCAGGTGCCCTTGCCGCCGGTGGACAGGCAACAGTTACCGCATCAGTCGCGACTGGCACGCCCATCGCGTGCGCTGCCTTACCAGCTGCACGTTGAGGCCAGCAGTAACCCCGAGCAAAAAATGCTGACGCTCAACCTGTACAACACTGGCGAACAGGGCGCGGTCTTTCATGTGTATGACCTGCTGAGTCTGGAGCAGATCCCACGGCGCTATACCGTCGAGGCCGGTAAAGCGGTCAGTGATAACTGGCTAACGGCGGATCGCTACCACTTGTGGTTGCTAGGCCCCAATGGTTTCCATCGTGAGCTGGGTGGCAGCGTTCAACAGCCGCAGCCGGAAGTGCGGCTGACCCCGCAGAGCGACCGCCTGTCGCTGACGTTGACCAATCCCGGCGCTCAGGCGACGAACGTGACCATCGCCCGCTGCCCTTATACGCAAAAAGGCCCGTGGCAGATTGAACTGCCGGCGGGTGGCCGCCATCAGCAGGCCTTTGCTACCAAATCCAGCGGTGGCTGGTACGATCTTTCACTACAGGGGTCACAGGGCTGGCAACGCCGACTGGCAGGCCGGCTGGAGAACGGCGACCACAGCGTCAGCGATCCGTTAATGGGTAAAGCCTGAGATTTCCGTGCAGGGTGTTCGAAAGGAGAATTCCCTTTAGCGGCAGTACAAGCGGAACAGGCGCGCCAGGTGTGCGCCCATCGGCGTCAGCGTGGTGTCTTTACGCTGGATCAGATAAAACGTCGCTTTTGGCAGGCTCTCCTCCAGCGCCAGCGGCACCAGATGTTTACCCAATATCGGGTCGGAGATCACATCTACCGACAGAATGCTGACAAAGTCGCTCTGCGCCACCAGGCTGGTGCAGGCCATAAAAGTCTCGCAGGTGACGCTGATAGACGGCGCCATTCCCAAATCCCCGAACAAGTCGTGCAGTAGCCGGTAGTAGCTGCCCTTTGGCGTCGGCATGGTCCAGTCGCAGTGCTGCAGTTGCCTGAGTGACGTCGCCCCCTCCATCGGATGCCCCTTGCGCACCACTACCTTGTATTCTTTCTCCATCAGCCGTTCGTACTGCAATTCATTGTCCAGGCTGCTGGGGTAATAGGTATTGACCGTGAAATCCAGTTCCCCCTGACGCAGTTCCGGGATCATCGACACCAGTTGCCCTTCGACAATCCGCACTTTGACCTTTGGGTATTCACGGTGGAACTGATTGATCACCTGCGGCATCACGGTGCGCGCAATGCTGCCGCCGACGCCGATATTCACCGAGCCGCCCGCCAGCCCCAGCCGTTGCTGGATATCCTCCTGTGCCACCCGCAGCTCTTCGAGGATCAGGCTGGCATGCTGGAAAAAGTTATCGCCGCAGTCGGTCAGCACCACGCCCTGGCTACGGCGGATAAACAGCTTGGCCCCCAGCACCGTCTCCAGCTCCTGAATCGACTTGGTCAGCGCAGGCTGCGAAAGCTGTGAAGTCCGGCTGGCGGCGCGAATACTGCCCTGACGGCTGACTTCTACAAACGCACGTAATTGGTGCAATTTTATTGAGGCTGGCATAGGCGAATGGTGATAACCGTTGTTTATCAATAGCAAGATATTGGCATCTTATTTAGCCCGATTCCATTGTGTACATTCGAAAAAAACATAATAAATAACCAAATTCTTATTTCGCTTAATTAAACGCATTTTCTGCGCCAATAAGCGCATTTCACGGCAGTTAGTCACTAAATACGTCTTTTTCATTAAACAGTTCCACCGTCTGACCTCAGTTCAGCGCACCACTGCTGCCCGGCGTTTGCCTGGGCGCGATAACCAATGAGATCTCCCAATGAATAATCCGCTTTCGATGTTGGTGTCAGATTTATCCCCGCAACTGCAGGCCTGGCGCCGCGACTTTCACCGCTATGCCGAGTCCGGCTGGTTTGAGTTCCGCACCGCTACGCTGGTGGCGGAAGAACTGGATCGGCTGGGCTACCGCCTGCAACTGGGCCGCGAAGTCATTAATGCCGATGCCCGCATGGGGTTGCCTTCCGCCGAAGCTCTGCAGCAACAGGAGCAGCGCGCCCGCGAACAGGGGGCACTGGAGAAGTGGTTACCACACTTTTCCGGCGGCTTCGCCGGTATTGTCGCCACGCTGGACACCGGCCGTCCCGGCCCGGTGATCGCCTATCGCGTTGACATGGATGCGCTCGATCTCAACGAAAAACTGCAGCCGGATCACCTGCCGTTCCGTGAAGGCTTCGCTTCCTGCAACAGCGGCATGATGCATGCATGCGGTCATGACGGCCACACCACCATTGGGCTGGGGTTGGCACGGGTGTTCAAGAGCCTGGAGGCGCAGCTGAGCGGCACTATCAAACTGATTTTCCAGCCGGCAGAAGAAGGCACCCGTGGCGCAAAATCCATGGTGGAAGCCGGCGTGGTGGACGACGTGGATTTCTTCACCGCCGTACACATCGGCACCGGCGTACCGGCCGGGGAACTGGTGTGCGGTAGCGACAGCTTTATGGCCACCAGCAAGCTGGACGTCACCTACCGTGGCGTTGCCTCTCACGCCGGTGCCAAACCGGAGGACGGCCGTAATGCCCTACTGGCGGCGGCGCAGGCCACCGTGGGGCTGTACGCCATCCCACGCCACAGCGAGGGCAGCTCACGCATTAACGTCGGCGTACTGCAGGGCGGAACCGGCCGCAACGTGATTGCCGATCGGGCGTTTATGAAGGTGGAAACCCGCGGGGCCACCAACGCCATCAACGAATTTGTTTACCAGCAGGCGCTGAACGTGATCGAAGGCGCGGCCAAAATGCACGGCGTGGAATACGACATCGCCCTGATGGGGGCAGCGCAGAGCAGTAAACCGACCCAGCCCTGGGTGGACTACATTCACCGCCAGGCGCAGGAGATAGCCGAACTGACTTCGGTCGTCGATCGCCGCGAGCAGGCCGCCGGTTCCGAAGACGCCACTTATATGATGGAACGGGTGAAATCCCACGGCGGCCAGGCCTCTTACGTGATTTTCGGTACCGAACTGAGCGCCGGGCACCACAACGAGAAGTTCGATTTTAACGAACAGGTGATGGCGGTGGCGGTGAAAACGCTGGCGTCGCTGGCACTGAACCTGCCGACTTTCGGGAGCAAAGCATGAGTAACCCGCAACTGCTTACGTTTATCAATCAGTACATTGACCAACACCAGCCGCAGTTCAGCGCACTGAGCGACAGCATCTGGGATCACCCGGAGACGCGCTTTACCGAAACCTATTCTGCCAATCTGCTGGCCGACGCGCTGGAGCAGGAAGGTTTTCGGCTTGAGCGCGGCGTTGGCGGCATTGAAACCGCGTTTATCGCCAGCTACGGCAGCGGCCAGCCGGTGATCGCGCTGCTGGGCGAGTACGACGCTCTCGCCGGACTGAGCCAACAGGCCGGCTGCGCCACGCCACAGCCGCTGGTGGAAAACGGCAACGGCCACGGCTGCGGCCACAATCTGCTGGGCACCGCCGCGCTGGCGGGGGCATTCGCGGTGAAGGCCTGGATGCAACAGCAGCACCTGACCGGCACCGTGCGTTTCTACGGCTGCCCGGGTGAAGAAGGCGGCTCCGGCAAAACCTTTATGGTGCGTGAAGGCCTGTTCGATGACGTTGATGCCGCCCTCACCTGGCATCCGGAAGGCTTCAGCGGCATGTTCAATACCAGCACTTTGGCCAACATTCAGGCGGCGTTTCAGTTCAAGGGCATCGCTGCTCACGCCGCCAACTCACCGCACCTTGGCCGCAGCGCGCTGGATGCGGTAACGCTGATGAACACCGGTGCCAACTTCCTGCGTGAGCACATCGTACAGGAAGCCCGGCTGCACTATGCCGTCACCAATACCGGTGGCAGTTCACCCAATGTGGTGCAAGCCGATGCCGAGGTGCTGTACCTGATCCGCGCGCCACAGCTCGATCAGGCGCAGGATATTTACCAACGGGTGATCAACATCGCCAAAGGCGCAGCGCTGATGACCGATACCCAGATGACGGTGCGTTTCGACAAGGCTTGCTCCAACTACGTGCCAAACCGCAGCATGGAGCAGGTGATGTATCGCTATGTCTGCGACTTCGGCCTGCCGGAATACAGTGAGGCGGAACGCAAATTCGCCACGGAAATCCGCCAAACGCTCGACAAAGACGACCTGCGTAATGCCAGGTTAAATATCGCCCGTACCGGCGGCGCGGCGGGCCGCGAGTGGGTTCAGAATTTGGGCGACAAGGTGTTGATGGACCAGGTCGCCCCTTATGTGGCATCGGAAGATCTGCTGTACGGCTCTACCGACGTCGGCGATGTCAGTTGGGTCGCGCCGACCGCCCAGTGCTTCAGCCCCTGCTTTGCGTTCGGCACTCCGCTGCATACCTGGCAACTGGTGGCACAGGGTCGCACTTCGATCGCCCACAAAGGCATGTGCCTGGCCGGCAAGGTGATGGCGGCCACCGCTGTCGAACTGCTGAGCGACAGCGCCCTGCTGGCGGACTGCCGCCGCGAGTTCGAACGCCAGCGCGCCGAACAGCCTTATAGCTGCCCGCTCCCTAAAGACATCAAGCCTTCACCGTTAAAGTAACCACTATGCTGCCAAGGCCCGCAATAGCGGGCCAGTCATAATAATTATAATTAAATCAAATAATAAAAAATAAACACAACAGGACAAACACAGAGGGTAAGACAATGAGTGAGGTCACAACTTCAGCCAATAAAAGCCCCGGTCGCGTTTTTTACTGGGTAGAGCGCATCGGGAATAAAATCCCCAATCCATTTTTACTGTTCGTCTATTTAATCGTTGTTTTAATGCTGGCTACCGCGCTGTTCTCCTGGCTCGACATGGCGGTAAAAAACCCGGCCACCGGCGAGTTGATCAAGGTAAATAACCTGATGAGCGTGGCGGGCATGCAGTGGATCTTCCCGAATATCATTCATAACTTCAGCAGTTTTGCCCCGCTGGGTGCAATTTTGGCGCTGGTGATCGGTGCCGGGCTGGCCGAAAAGGTCGGGCTGCTACAGGCATTGATGTACAAGATGGCCTCACGCGTTAGCGCCCGCTATGCCAGCTATCTGGTGCTGTTTATCGCCTTTTTCAGCCATATCTCTTCTGACGCCGCACTGGTGGTGATGCCGCCGCTCGGCGCGCTGATGTTTCTGGCCGTGGGCCGCCACCCGGTAGCCGGGCTGCTGGCCGCGATTGCCGGGGTTGCCTCCGGCTTTACCGCCAACCTGCTGATCGTCACCACCGACGTACTGCTCTCCGGCATCAGTACCGAGGCCACCAAGGCGGTGGACGCCGCCGTTCACGTCAGCGTGATCGACAACTGGTACTTTATGGCCACCTCGGTCGTAGTGCTGACCTTCGCCGGGGCACTGTTGACCGATAAGTTTATCGAACCGCGCCTGCCCAAATGGCAGGGCAGCGCCGAGGACAAAATTGAGACGCTAACCCCACTACAAAACCGTGGGCTTATGATGAGCGGCATTGCCGCGCTGGTGTTTATAGCGATTATCGCCGCCCTGGTGGTACCCGAAGCGGCCCCGCTGCGCGATCCGAAAACCGGCTCGGTGATCCCATCGCCGTTTATTAAAGGCATTGTGCCGATCATCATCCTGTTCTTCTTCACCGTTGGCATTACCTATGGCGTGGTCACCAAACAGATCAAACGGCCGGACGATATTCCCAACCACCTGATAGAACCGATGAAAAGCATGGCCGGCTTTATCGTGATGGTGTTCCCGCTGTCGCAGTTCGTGGCGTTCTTTAACTGGAGCAACATGGGCAAGTTTATGGCCATCGGCCTGACCGATATGCTGGAGGCCGCCGGTATGAGCGGTGCCCCGGCGTTTCTCGGGCTGATGTTCCTCTCGGCCTTCCTGTGCATGTTTATCGCCAGTGGCTCTGCCATCTGGTCGATTCTGGCGCCGATCTTTGTACCGATGTTTATGCTGCTGGGCTTTCATCCGGCTTTCGCCCAGATGATTTTCCGCATCGCCGACTCCTCGGTGCTGCCGCTGGCACCGATGTCCCCCTTCCTGCCGCTGTTCCTCGGTTTCCTGCAGCGTTACCGCAAAGACGCCCAGCTCGGCACCTATTACGTGCTGATCCTGCCCTATCCGCTGGTGTTCTTTGCCGTGTGGATTTTGCTGCTGCTGGCCTGGTACGCGCTCGGCCTGCCGATTGGCCCGGGGGTTTATCCAAAGATGGGGTAACCCTGCTGACCCCGCCCTGAACCACACCAGGGCGGGCATTCCCTCCTGCGCTTTTGCTCGCTGTCGCTACTCTTTACCCCTTCCTTTCGCTACTCGAAACATTATTTTATTGCTTTGCTAAACCGGTTCTTCTATTTTAGCTCGCCATCAGACACCGATGAAAACGGGGATCGAACATGGTTAATCGCGTATGGGTGCTGGGTGATGCAGTTGTCGACCTGGTACCTGAAAATTCAAACAGTTACCTTAAATGCCCCGGTGGCGCTCCGGCCAATGTGGCGGTCGGCATCGCCCGCCTGGGCGGCAACAGCGCCTTTATCGGCCGGGTAGGCCAAGATAGTTTCGGCGCTTTCCTGCAGCAGGTACTGAGCGAAGAGCAGGTCGACATCGGCCATATGTCACAGGATCCAGACCACCACACCTCTACCGTGGTGGTGGATCTTGATCTGATGGGTGAACGCTCCTTCACCTTCATGGTCAGCCCAAGCGCCGATCTGTTCCTGCAACCCGAGGATCTGCCTGATTTCAAAGCGGATGAATGGCTGCACGTCTGCTCTATCGCTCTGTCACAGGAACCCAGCCGCAGCACCACCTTCACCGCAATGGAGAACATCAAGGCGGCCGGTGGCTGGGTCAGCTTTGACCCAAATATTCGTGAAGACGTTTGGCGCCAGCCGGAAGCGCTGCGCCCCTGCTTGCAAAAGGCGTTATTGCTGGCGGATGTGGTGAAGATCTCGCTGGAAGAACTGAGTTTTATCAGCAATATCGGCGAGTTGGAGAGCGGTATCGATTGGATGATGCAGCGCTATCCGCTGCGTTTGTTGCTGGTGACGCTGGGCGGCGACGGTGTCTGCGTGCATGACGGCAAACAGATCCGCCATTTCCGCGCCCCTTCAATCACCCCGGTCGATACCACCGGTGCAGGTGACGCCTTTGTCGCCGGTCTGCTGGCCGCACTGGCACACCTGGGCGCTTTACCGCAGGAAGCCCAATGGCCGGCAGTGATCGCCCAGGCCCAGGCCTGCGGGGCGCTGGCCACCACCGCCAAAGGCGCGATGACCGCCCTGCCGCATGCCGACGAGTTGCAGGACTTCCTGCGACGCTAACCCGATAGCTATGATTCAGGCCCAATGCCACAGGGCATTGGGTACCTCCCCACTTTTCATCTCCGGAACATAATTTGCGGACTTGATCACAATAGCTGAATCGGGTTAGCAAACTTGATTGCCAGCCGTCGCTCAACTCACTATCTTTCATCCTGAAAAACCGGTTTAGCAATTTAGCAAAAAATAATAACAACCACCCCGGATGATAGAAAATCATGAAAAAACTTGGCTATCTGGCAGTCACTACAGGGCTTCTCATCTCTACCTCTGCGGCCGCGACTGGTACCAATACCAGTATCGAAGCCCGTCTGAATGCGCTGGAACAACGGCTGCAACAGGCCGAGCAGCGAGCTGTCCAGGCGGAAACGCGTGCCACGGCGGCGGAACGCAAGGCACAACAGTTGGAATTACGTACCGCCAACACCGAGCAGCAAACCCAACAGGTTGTTCAGCGCACCGCGACGCTGGAAACCCACGCCGCACCGGCCGGCAAGCTGCAACTCACCGGATTAACCGACCTGAAACTGTACGGCGACGTCGAGTTCAACCTGGACGGCGCCAGCCGCAGCGGCCAGCTCACCTCGCTGAAAAGCAGCGACAACAAAGACTGGAAGCCGGGCAACAAAGAACGTTGGGATATCAACGGCCGCATTCTGGTCGGTGTAGACGGCTACCGACGCAACCCGGACGGCAACTTCTCCGGTTTCAGCGTGCAGCCGCTGGCCGACATGACCGGTAAAATGAACCTCGACGATGCCGCCTTCTTCTTCGGTAACGAAAAGAACTGGCAGACCAAGATTGGCCGTTTTGAAGCCTACGACATGTTCCCGCTCAATCAGGACACCTTCATCCAGTATTCCGGCAATACCGCCAACGATCTGTATGCCGACGGTTTTGGCTATATCTACATGATGAAAGAAGGTCGTGGGCGTAGCAGCAGCGGCGGCAACCTGATGCTGAGCAAGTATGCCGGTAACTTCTACTTCGAACTCAATACGCTGGTGGAGGACGGTACCTCCCTGTTCCAGGACGACGCCTACCACGGCAATAGCCTGGATAATAAGAAAAATGTCGCCTACCTGCGGCCGGTGATCGCCTGGAAAAAAGACCAGCTCAGTGCGGCAGTGGCGATGGAAAGCAATGTGGTCAACAATGCCTACGGCTATCACGACAGCCAGGGGCAATTCGTCGACCAGTCCAAACGTAACGGCTACGGCATGACTCTCAGTTGGAACAATACCGCCGCCAACCCGGACAACGGCGTGGTTGCCAACCTGAGCACCGCCTACCTGGACGCCTCCGGCGAGCAGGACCTGACCGCCGGTATCAACGTACTGTGGCGTCGCTTTGAAGTGGGTTACATCTATGCCCACAACAACATCAAAGAGTTCAATACCGCCGGTATGAGCGCCGACATCAGCAACCCGCTCAGCGAGCCGGGCAAATATGATATTCATACCATTCATACCTCGTACCAAATACCAAACATCATGAATATGAAGAACTTTAACCTGTATCTCGGGGCCTACGTCTCGATGCTGGAGGCCAATGCAGATAACAAAATTGCCAACTCCAGCAACGATCAGCGCTACGGCGTACGTGCCCGGTTCAAGTACTTCTTCTGACGCTGATGAACTGATTTCCGCCGCGAAACACCGCGGCGGCATTTTTATTGATTAAGGGAGTGAACATGGACATTACCGCAACCGCTAACGCGCTATTGCCGTTGCTCGGCGGCAAAGAAAACATAGCCAGTGCCGCCCACTGCGCCACACGCTTGCGCCTGGTGTTGCTCGATGACAGCAAGGTGGACAAAGTGGCGATCGGCAAGCTGGAAGGGGTGAAAGGCTGCTTTAGCAACGCCGGGCAAATCCAGGTGATTTTCGGTACCGGGCTGGTCAACAAGGTGCACGCGGAGTTTATCAAGGCGGCCGGCGTCAGCGAGTCCAGCAAGTCTGAGGCCGCCGATATCGCGGCGAAAAAACTCAACCCGCTGCAGCGCATTGCCCGCCTGCTGTCGAATATCTTTGTGCCAATCATCCCGGCTATCGTCGCCTCCGGCCTGCTGATGGGTCTGCTCGGCATGGTGAAAACCTACGGCTGGGCCGATGCCAACAGCGCCGTTTTCGTGATGCTGGATATGTTCAGCTCGGCGGCATTTATTATTTTACCAATCCTGATCGGCTTCACCGCCGCGCGTGAATTTGGTGGTAACCCCTATCTGGGCGCTACGCTCGGCGGCATTCTGACCCATCCGGCTCTGACCAACGCCTGGGGCGTCGCCAGCGGTTTTCACACCATGGATTTCTTCGGGTTGCAGATTGCCATGATCGGCTATCAGGGCACGGTGTTCCCGGTGCTTTTGACGGTGTGGTTTATGAGCATGCTGGAAAAACAGCTGCGCAGAGTGATCCCCAATTCGCTGGATCTGATCCTGACGCCGTTCCTGACGGTGGTGATCTCCGGCTTCGTCGCCATGCTGTTTATCGGCCCGGCCGGTCGCGCGCTGGGTGATGGCATCTCCCTGGTGCTCAGCACGCTGATCGCCCACGCCGGTTGGTTTGCCGGCTTGCTGTTCGGTGGCCTGTATTCCGCCATCGTCATCACCGGTATCCACCACAGTTTCCATGCCGTCGAAGCCGGACTGCTCGGCAACCCGAATATCGGCGTTAACTTCCTGTTGCCGATCTGGTCGATGGCCAATATCGCTCAGGGCGGCGCCTGTCTGGCGGTCTATTTCAAAACCCGCGACGCCAAGATCAAAGCCATCGCGGTGCCTTCGGCCTTTTCCGCCATGCTCGGCATTACCGAAGCGGCACTGTTCGGCATTAACCTGCGCTTTGTGAAACCCTTCCTGGCGGCGCTGGCCGGCGGAGCGCTCGGCGGTGCCTGGGTGGTGGCCAATCACGTCGGCATGAACGCGGTCGGGCTGACGGCAATCCCGGGGATGGCCATTGTGCAGGCCAGTTCGCTGGTCAGCTATATCATTGGTTTGGTGATCGCCTTCGGCAGCGCCTTTATTATCTCGTTGCTGCTGAAATACAAAACGGACAGCGAATAATGGAAGAATTGAATTTGATGAAACAGGCCGTTCAGGCGTTGATGCGCGACATGCCAAAGGTACTGCGTGCGCCGCACCGCCCGGCGTGGCATCTGGCGCCCAGCGTCGGGTTACTCAACGATCCCAACGGATTCATTCAGCATAACGGCGTCTTCCACCTGTTTTATCAGTGGAACCCGCTGGGTTGCGATCACCGCAACAAGTGTTGGGGCCATTGGCAGTCGACGGATCTGGTCAACTGGCAGCATCAGCCGGTGGCACTGGTGCCGGGAGCCTGCTACGACAGCCACGGCTGTTATTCCGGATCGGCAGTGGTGGCGGACGGCAAAATCATGCTGGCGTATACCGGCAACGTCAAATACCCCGACGGCTCCCGCACCGCCTACCAGTGCCTGGCGCAAGAAAATACCCAGGGTGGCTATGACAAACTTGGCCCGGTATTACCGCTGCCGCCGGGCTATAGCGGCCACGTGCGCGATCCGAAGGTTTGGCGTCATCAGGACGACTGGTACATGGTGCTCGGCGCTCGCGACCTGCAAGACCGTGGCAAAGTGCTGCTGTTGCGCTCCGCCGATCTGCGCGGTTGGCAGTTGCTGGGAGAGATTACCGGTTCACAGCTGAATGGCATCGGCGATTTCGGCTATATGTGGGAATGCCCGGACCTGTTCACACTGGACGGGGTCGAGATACTGATCTGTTGCCCACAGGGGCTGGCGGCGCAGGCCGAGCTGTATCTCAACGTTTATCAGGCGGGCTATTTCACTGGCAAACTGGATTATCGGCAGGCCAGTTTCGAACATGGCGCCTTCCACGAGCTGGATCTCGGGTTCGAATTCTATGCGCCGCAGACCACCCAGGCCGAAGACGGCCGCCGGTTGCTGGTCGGCTGGATGGGCGTGCCGGAGCAGGACGAGGATTATCACCCGACGCTGCAGTACGGCTGGATCCACATCCTGACCTGCCCGCGCGAACTGTCGCTGCATCAGGGCAAGCTTTACCAACGGCCAGCGCGCGAACTGCAACAATTGCGCGGTGAAAGCCGGCAATGGCAGGGGATCGCCGACGAAGCGCCATGTTGGCCCGTCGGCAGCGCGGAACTGCTGCTAACGCCAGAAGGGGCATTCAGCGCCGATTTTGGCGGGGCAATGATGCTGCTCTGGGACGGTGCCTTGCTACGACTGACGCGTAATAATCTGCGTAACGGGCAGCCGGAACATCGCTACTGGCGCGGCAACCTGAGCCAGCTGCAGATCCTGTTTGACCGCTCCAGCGTGGAGATTTTTATCAACCACGGCGAGGCAGTGATGAGCTCACGCTACTTCCCCGGCCCACAACCACAACTGCACCTGAGCGGTAAAACCCAACTGGCGCTCGAGCACTGGTCGCTGACGCCATGCATGCTAGAATGACGCATCCTTCGATGAATTCAGATGCCGTCAGTGAAAAAAAATAAACGCATTACCATCAGTGATATTGCCGCACTGGCCGGCGTGTCGAAATCGACCGCCAGCCTGGTGCTTAACGGTCGCAGCAAGGAATATCGGGTGTCCGACGACACCCGCGATCGTATCCTGGCACTGGCCGGTGAGCACCACTACCAGCCCAGCTTCCACGCCCGTTCACTGCGTTCTTCCCGCAGCCATACCCTGGGGCTGGTGGTGCCGGAAATGACCAACTACGGTTTTGCGGTGATTTCACGCGAGCTGGAAACCCTGTGCCGCGAGGCCGGTTTGCAGTTGCTGATCGCCTGTACCGATGAAAACCCGGCTCAGGAAATGATGGCGGTGAACAGTCTGGTACAACGTCAGGTCGACGGTCTGATCGTCGCCTCCAGCCAGCTTAACGATGCGGAATACCAAAAGATTAACGCCGGCCTGCCGGTAGTGCAGATGGACCGTCTGATCGTCGGCTCCGACCTGCCGCTGGTGATCACCGACTCGCTGACCTCGACCGCCACGCTGGTGGAAAACGTCGCGCGTCAGCATCCGGACGAATTCTACTTCCTTGGCGGCCAACCCCGCATTTCACCCACGCGCGATCGGCTGGCCGGTTTCCAACTCGGTCTGGAACGTGCCGGGGTGGTGTGTAAACCGGAGTGGATCATCAACGGTAATTATCACCCCAGCTCCGGCTACGAGATGTTCGCCCAACTCTGCGCGCAACTGGGCCGACCGCCCAAGGCGCTGTTTACCGCCGCCTGCGGCCTGCTGGAAGGGGTGCTGCGTTACCTGAATCAGCACCAGTTGATGGAAAGCGATCTGCATCTGTGCAGCTTTGACGACCACTACCTGTTCGACGGACTGACGCTGAAAATCGACACCGTGGCGCAAGACTGCCGCGCCCTGGCCCAACACAGTTTCGACATGGTTAGTGCGCTGATTGACGAGCGGCCATTAGAGCAAAACGCGCTGTACCTGCCGGGCAGCATCCACTGGCGCCACGCCGGTTCGAAGGCATTGCTCGGCCAGCCTTAGGCTTTTCTTCGTAAAAAACTCGGCCAATAAAAAAGGCGCCTGAGCGCCTTTTTTATCGTTGGTGATGTCAGCCCGCTTTGGCGGTGCCTTCCATCCCCACCAGCCCCACTTTCAGGTAGCCGGCTTTACGCAGCGTATCCATCACGCTCATCAGCGTCTCGTAGTCCACGGTCTTGTCCGCCTGGAAGAAGATAGTGGTCTCTTTGTTAGCCTGAGTTTGCTGATCCAGCACCGACGTCAGTTGATCTGCACTGACCGCCTGTTCGCCAACGTACAGCTGCTTATCCGCTTTCACCGACAGGAACACCGGTTTTTCCGGGCGCGGCTGCGGTTTGGCTGAGGAAGCCGGGAGATCGACACGGATATCTACCGTTGCCAGCGGCGCGGCCACCATAAAGATGATCAACAGCACCAGCATGACGTCGATAAACGGCGTCACGTTGATTTCATGCAGTTCGCCGCTGTCGTCCAGATCTTCATTTAAGCGCATCGCCATAACTCACCCCACCCGCAGTTGCTGTGAATGCTGTGAACGTTTGGCTTGTGCCGTGGCGGCCAGATCCAAATCGCGACCCAGCAGCAGCAGCACCTGAGCAGCCACGTCGCCAACCTGAGCGCGATGACCGCTGATTACACGGGCAAAGATGTTATAAATCACCACCGCCGGGATAGCGGCCACCAGCCCCAATGCGGTTGCCAACAGCGCTTCTGCGATGCCGGGTGCAACCACAGCCAGGTTGGTGGTTTGCGAATGGGCGATGCCGATAAAGCTGTTCATGATGCCCCAGACGGTGCCGAACAGGCCGACAAACGGCGAAATGGCACCGATGGTTGCCAAGAAACCGTTACCACGGCCCATGTTACGGCTGTAGCCCGCAACGCGACGCTCCAGACGGAAACCGGTACGTTCCTTGATGCCGTTGTTGTCGTTAGACTCTGCCGACAGCTCCAGTTCGTTTTGCGCATCATTCAGTAATACGGAACTGATGCTCTCGTCCGAGAAGTTCTGTGCCAGCTCGGAGGCTTCATCCAGCGAGCGCACATTGGCCAGCGCCAGCTGTTCGCGGCGCAGACGGCGCTTGGCGCGGAACAGTTCGCTGCCCTTGGAGAACAGGATGGTCCAGGTGACGATAGACGCCAGCACCAGGCCGATCATCACGATTTTCACCACGATGTCCGCATGCTGGTACATGCCCCAGACGGACAGGTCCATACCGCGAGTTTCCGGCGGCAGGATGGTCGGTTGCGGATTCAGCGGAGTGATACTTTCAGGCGCGGCTGCGGCAGGCGCAGAGGCCGGAGCAACGCTCTGGGTAACGGCCGGATTAGTCGCCGGAGCAGCCTGAGCGCTACCGGCCAGACCCACTACCAATACCATTGAAGCTAACAGACCGCGGCCAAATGCCTGGCCCCATTGCGCCCGGCCCTGACCGAACGATCCTTGATTTAAATTCTTGCCAGCCGTTTTCACGCTGTGCCTCCACCCGTTACCGATCAAAATTGAGGAATAATTCAGCGTGCGATCATATCAAACCAATCAGGGATTGATAGTAGTTCTCATTATTATTTACCAAATAATCGGCAAAACGACGTGCCAAGAACGGGTAAATCGGCAACGCTTTTACATTTGGCGGTTAAAACGTCTGGATGGCTATCATATGTCATGCTAACGTAAGGGCTATCGCAAACATCCCGTGAAGACCCAGCCAAAGGTGAGCCTGCTCCTATGACGTCAAAAAACATCGAAACCACCCTGATCGGCGCAGGACGCAGCAAGCGCTATACCCAGGGCTCCGTCAATCCCGTCACCCAACGCGCTTCTTCACTGGTATTTGATTCGGTGGCGGCCAAAAAGCACGCCACTGCCAGGCGGGCCCATGGCGAACTGTTTTATGGCCGGCGCGGCACCCTGACCCACTTCGCGTTACAGGATGCGATGGTTGAGCTGGAAGGCGGCGCAGGTTGTGTCCTTTACCCTTGCGGCGCGGCTGCGGTCTCCAACGCTATCCTTTCGTTTGTCAGCGCCGGCGATCACCTGCTGATGACCGGCTCGGTGTATGAACCCACGCAGGATTTTTGCAGCCATATTCTGAGCCGCATGAACGTGGCAACCACCTATTTCGACCCGCTGATCGGTGCCGATATCGCCGGGCTTATTCAGCCCAATACCCGCGTGGTGTTCCTTGAATCGCCCGGATCGATCACCATGGAAGTTCAGGATATCCCGGCCATGGTGCAGGCCATTCGCGCGGTGGCACCGGAAGTGGTGATCATGATCGACAATACCTGGGCGGCCGGTGTGCTGTTCAAGGCGCTGGACTTCGACATTGATATTTCGATTCAGGCTGGGACCAAATACATTATCGGCCACTCCGATTACATGCTCGGCACCGCCGTGGCAAACCAGCGCTGTTGGGATCAACTGCGCGAATACTCTTATCTGATGGGCCAGATGGTGGACGCCGATACCGCCTATATGGCCAGCCGTGGCCTGCGCACGCTGGGCGTACGCCTGAAGCAACATCAGCAAGGCAGCATCGAAGTCGCCAACTGGCTGGCCGAACGGCCGGAGGTGGCGGTGGTCAATCACCCGGAGCTGCCCAGCTGCAAGGGCCACGAATTTTACCGCCGCGATTTCAGCGGCTGCAACGGCCTGTTCTCTTTCGTGCTGAAACAACGTCTGAGCGACGCACAGTTGGCCGCGTATCTGGACAACTTCAGCCATTTCAGCATGGCCTATTCCTGGGGCGGTTATGAATCGTTGATCCTGGCCAACCAACCGGAAGAGCTGGAAGCCATCCGTCCGGCCGGCGGCGTCGACTTCTCCGGCACCCTGGTGCGCCTGCATATCGGACTGGAGAACGTGCAGGATCTGATTGACGACCTCGCCGCCGGATTCGAGCGTATCGCCAACGCGCACTGACGCGCCACCTGTTGCAATGGCAACTTTATTCGCCTTGTTTAATGTGTGCTTAAGCTATTAGCGTTACACTAGCCGGGTAACTGTCAGATACGGTCAACACCGCATCCTGGGGAAGCCAACCCCAGGCGCAACCGGCATGCAACAGGATATATAATGGATGTATTACGAGAGATTGTTCATGCGCTTTGGCAGCAGGACTTTATTGCCCTTGCTGATCCCAGCGTAATTTGGGTGGTTTATGCGGTACTTTTCACCACTCTATTTTTGGAAAACGGACTACTGCCAGCCTCCTTCTTGCCCGGCGACAGCCTGCTGCTGTTATCCGGTGCCCTGATCGCCAAAGGCGTGATGGCCTTTGTGCCAACGCTGATCATTTTAACCGTTGCCGCCAGCCTCGGCTGTTGGCTGAGCTACGTGCAAGGGCGCTGGCTGGGTCACACCAGTCTGGTCAAAGGCTGGCTGCTGCAACTGCCTGCCCAATATCATCAACGTGCGCATAATCTGTTTAACCGTCATGGGCTAATGGCATTAGTGATCGGCCGTTTTCTGGGTTTTGTTCGTACCCTGCTGCCGACCATGGCCGGTATCTCAGGCCTGAACAGCACGCGTTTCCAGATATTTAACTGGCTGAGCGCCGTGATTTGGGTTGGCGCGGTGGTCGGTCTTGGCTACGCTTTCAGCCAGATCCCACTGGTGAAACGCTACGAAAGCCAGGTAATGACCGGGCTGATGATCCTGCCGCTGCTACTGCTGCTGGTGGGTCTGCTAGGCGCCATGCTGGTTATCTGGCGTAAAAAGCGCGCCGCCTCTTCCTGATCGGCTTGCGGGCGGCAGTAGCCGCCCCTACAAAGCTTTTTCAACCTGTGCCAGACTGGGGGGCAACTTGCTCACCAGCGTATCCACCGCCAGTCGTACCTTCAACGGCAGATGTGGCGTTTGCGGCCATACTGCGTGCGCCTCAAATGACATGCCGGGCCGATCGCGCATCAGCCTGACCAATTCCCCTTTCAACAACGCTTCTCGCACCAGCCAGCATGGTAACCAGGCGATACCAAACCCGGCCACCGTGGCGTCCGCCATCGCCTGCAGGTCATCCATCTGCAGCCGCTTGTTCGGCATCACTTCCTGCACTTTGCCGTCGCTATCCGGGATCAGCCAATTACGCACCACACCGGCGCGCATGTAGGTCACCGCATCATGTTGAGTCAGCTGTTCAAGGTTTTTCGGCTCGCCATGCTGCCGCAGGTATTCCGGCGCCGCACACAACGTCATACGGTGATCGCCAATGCTCCGCGCCACCAGTCCGCTGCTGCTGGGCAACGCCCCGTTACGGACCGCCAGATCAAAACCATCCTCAATCAGATCCACCACGCGGTCGTTGAACGACAGTTCCAGCTCCAGCCCCGGGTGCTCACGCGCCAGGCTGGTCAACAGCGGCGCAATGCACATGCGGCCAAACAGCACCGGCATCGACACCCGTAGCCTGCCGCTGACTTGCTGTTTGCCCGACTCCAGCAGCGTTTCTGCGGTGCGGATCTCCTCCAGCGCCCGTAAGCAACGTTCATAGAACAGAGCGCCGTCGTCGGTCAGACTCAAACTGCGGGTAGTTCGGTGGAACAGGCGCACAGCCAATCGCTGCTCCAGACGGGCGATGGTTTTCCCCACCGCCGATCGTGAAAGGTGCAGCCGACTGGCCGCCAGCGCGAAGCTGCCCGCCTCCACGGCGGTGACAAACACCGAAATACCGTTCAATCGGTCGGTCATGATTTGTAGCCTTTAGAGAAACAATCAATGGAAATCTTATCGCCACTGGCGAACCTCAATCAACGATAATATCCAAAGGTCTGTTTATCACTGACTTTGGAGTCAATCATGGCCGAAACAATGCAACGCTGGACAATGGATGCCCTCGGGCGTCAGCACCTGAAACTGAGCGAAAGCGCCATTCCGCAACCGGGGCCACATGAGATTAGGGTGAAAGTGAATGCGGTAGCGCTTAATTACCGCGACAAGTTGGTGATCGAAACTGGTATGGGGCTGGAACTGCCACAATCGTTTACTCCCGCCTCCGACATGGCTGGTGAAGTCGACGCAGTTGGTGCCGATGTCAGCCGTTTCCAACCGGGTGAACGAGTAATTTCCACCTTTAGCCCCGGTTGGATAGATGGCAAACAGAAGCCGTATGGCAATGCGCGCACCCCGCCTTACCGTACGCTGGGCGGTTTTTATCAGGGCATGTTGGCGGAATATGTGGTGCTGCATGAGGACTGGCTGGTAGCGGCCCCCACCTCGCTGGACGACGCGCAAGCCAGCACCCTACCCTGCGCCGGGCTGACCGCCTGGTTCGCTTTGGTGGAACAGGGCCACCTGTTCTCTGGCCAATCTGTGCTGGTACAGGGCACCGGCGGCGTGGCGCTGTTCGCGCTGCAGATCGCCAAACTGCAGGGTGCCGAGGTGTACGTCACTTCCAGCAGCAACGAAAAACTGGCGCGTGCCAAGGCGTTGGGGGCCGATCACGGCATTAATCGCCTGGATGGCGATTGGGTGGAGGCGGTGTATCGGTTAACACAGGATCACGGCATAGACCACGTGGTCGACACCGTTGGCGGCCCTAACCTCGGTAATTCGGTTCGTGCCGTCGCCGTGCAGGGACGCATCTCGGTGATCGGTGCGCTGGAGGGCTTTGAGGTCTCAGCCCCTGCCGGACCGCTGCTGCTAAAATCACCGGTGATCCAGGGAATTGGCGTCGGCCACCGCCGCGCACTGGAAGATCTGGTGCGGGCGGTGGATGCCAATGGCTTGCAACCGGTGATTGATCAACGCTATCGCTTTGACCAACTGCAGCAGGCACTCGACCATCTCGATCGCGGGGCGTTTGGCAAAATTGTACTGACGCGCTGAATTGCCGCCCCGGCTGCATGCTTAACCCTCCATCATTAAAGGAGGGTTATCACGCAGTCGGGCCACTTCGTCGCTTGGCGTCACGCCAAAGAAGCGTTTGAATTCACGACTGAACTGCGAAGCACTCTCATAGCCGACGCGCAGCGCAGCGGTGCTGGCCTTCAGACCGTCGTGGACCATCAGCAGGCGCGCCTTGTGCAGCCGATAGGACTTCACATACTGCAACGGCGAGGTATTGGTCACCGCCTTAAAGTTATGGTGAAACGCCGAAATACTCATATTCACCTCCCCCGCCAACTGCTCAACGTTGAGGCTGTCGGCATATTGGTTCTCGATGCGTCGCAGCGCCTTGGCGATTTGGCTAAAGTGGGTATGGCGATTGACCAGTTCCTGCAACGACGTCCCGCAGCTGCCACGCAGCACGTGGTACAGAATTTCGCGCACAATCTGCGGCCCCAATACCCGTGCATCGAGCGGTTTGCCCATCACGTCCAGCAGGCGTTCGGTGGCGCACAACAACTCTTCCGACAGCTCGGCCAGATTAACCCCGCTGCTTTCTCTGCGCGGTTTCATCAGGTAGTCGTCATCGCCGATGTCGATCAACAAATCCTGCAGCATTTGGCTATCGATATTCACTGACAGCCCCACCAGCGGCAGTTCCGGGCTGGCAAAGGTTTCACATTCGAACGGCAGCGGTACCGTCATCAACAGATAGTTACGCGGATCGTACTGAAACACCCGATTGCCGCAGTAACCCACTTTGTGGCCCTGGAAAATGATCACCACCCCAGGTTCGTACATCACCGGCTGACGCGGACAATGGCGATCCACATAGAGGATTTTCACCAGTGGCACCGGCGAAGGGGTATAACCGTTACTCTCGGCAAAGCCGGCCGCCTGGCGCGCCATCCGGCCGCGCAGTTCATCGATTTCACTCACGAAAAAACCCTCTTACACTAAGAACAATTCGGCATAAATAATAGTTTAAAACTCTGTTTTTCTACAACGCTTTGTAGGAATAGGCAAGACTCGGGCAGGAATGAGCATTGTGCTGCGGGGCCAGGTTACTGACAATACACCCCAGATATTTTGCGCCATCCGGCGCTTGCCTCATGCAGAAGAGAAATCAGCCATGCAAAACTTTATTCTCCATACCCCAACCAAAATCCTGTTCGGTCAAGACCAAATTGCCGGCCTGGCGCAGCAGATCCCTGCCGATGCACGCATTCTGATCACCTACGGTGGCGGCAGCGTGAAGAAGAACGGCGTGCTGGATCAGGTTTATTCCGCACTGGCGGGTCGTAACGTGCAGGAGTTCTCCGGTATTGAACCTAACCCAACCTACGAAACGCTGATGAAAGCGGTCGAGGTCGTGCGTGCAGAGAACATCGATTTCCTGCTGGCCGTCGGTGGCGGTTCGGTGGTCGATGGCACCAAGTTCATCGCCGCAGCGGCCCATTATCAGGCGGATAGCGATCCATGGCATATCCTGAAAACCGTCGGCAGCGAAATCAAAGGCGCAGTGCCGATGGGTTGCGTGCTGACACTGCCGGCTACCGGTTCTGAATCCAACAGCGGCGCGGTGATCACCCGTAAAAGCAGCGGCGACAAACAGCATTTCTTCTCGCCATACGTTCAGCCACTGTTTGCGGTACTGGATCCGGTAGTGACCTATTCGCTGCCACCGCGCCAGATCGCCAACGGCGTGGTCGATGCCTTTATCCACACCATTGAGCAGTACCTGACCTACCCGGTCGATGCGAAAGTGCAGGATCGCTTTGCCGAAGGCCTGCTGCTGACGCTGCTGGAAGATGGCCCGCGTGCGCTGGCCGAGCCGGAAAACTATGCCGTACGCGCCAACGTGATGTGGAGCGCCACCATGGCATTGAACGGTCTGATCGGTGCCGGTGTGCCGCAAGACTGGGCAACCCATATGCTGGGCCACGAGTTAACCGCCATGCACGGTCTGGATCATGCCCAGACGCTGGCCATCGTCCTGCCGGCGCTGCTGAACGAGAAAAAAGCGCAGAAACGCGAAAAACTGCTGCAGTACGCCGACCGCGTCTGGGGTCTGCGTGAGGGCAGCGAAGACAACCGTATTGACGGGGCCATTGCCGCCACCCGTGCCTTCTTCGAACAGATGGGCGTGCCAACCCGCATGGCCGATTACCAGCTCGACGGCAGCTCGATCCCGGCACTGCTTGATAAGCTGCATCAGCACGGCATGACCGCGCTGGGTGAGCATCAGGACATCACCCTGGAAGTCAGCCAACGTATTTATGAGGCGGCACGTTAATCGCAAACCCGCGGTTACCTGTCAGGCTTTAATTTCAGTCTCTTGCGCCCGAGCTGTCCTCGGGCGCAGTGCCAAGCACTATTCTGATATCGCTGAAATTTGCTTAGCAAACTCAGCACCACCCCAGTTTGCCAACTAGAATTTATTGATAGCCGTTCCTGGTGCATGCAGCACCGGGCAATCCGTTAACAAGGAGATACGCATGACAACGCAACAACCCATCATCAAACTCCACGATGGTAATCTGATGCCGCAGTTGGGTCTCGGCGTTTGGCAGGCGAGTATTCCAGACACCACCCAGGCGGTGCTCAAGGCGCTGGAGGTGGGATATCGTTCGATCGATACCGCTGCGATTTACAAGAACGAGGAAGGGGTCGGTGCTGCACTGCAATCCGCCTCGGTGCCGCGCGATGAACTGTTTATTACCACCAAACTGTGGAACGACGATCAGGGCGACCCACAGGCCGCCCTGGAAACCAGCCTGGAAAAACTCAAGCTGGACTACGTCGATCTGTATCTGATCCACTGGCCAAAACCGCAACAGGATCAATACGTGGAAGCCTGGCGCGGGCTGATCAAGCTGCGCGAACAGGGGCTGGTGAAGAGTATAGGGGTCTGCAATTTCCATACCCCGCATCTGCAGCGCCTGCTGGACGAAACCAATATCGCACCGGTGATTAACCAGATTGAGCTGCATCCGTTGCTGCAACAACGTCAGTTGCGCGCCTGGAACGCAACGCATCATATCGCTACCGAATCATGGAGCCCACTGGCGCAGGGCGGCGAAGGGGTGTTCGACCAGCCGGTCATCAAACAGCTGGCGGAAAAATACGAGAAGACCCCGGCGCAAATCGTGGTGCGCTGGCACCTGGACAGCGGTCTTATCGTGATCCCGAAATCGGTCACACCATCACGCATTCGCGAGAACTTCGAGGTGTTTGATTTCAAACTGGATAAAGACGAACTGAGCGATATCGCCCAACTGGATATCGGCAACCGTCTGGGGCCGGATCCCGACTCACTGTAATGTCCCAGCGCCCGGCTTCCGCCGGGCGCTGCATGGCCCCGTAAAGGGGGGTTATGATTGTCCAGGCCGTGCTGGATGGGTAGCAAGTCGGCAGGCAATAAGCCATTCGGAATCTTGCTGCACAAACCCGGTCAGCAACCCCATAGCGGCAGCATAGAAACCAAAACGATCGCGCTGGTAGCAACGTTTGGTACAAAGTGGCAACCAACTCAGCAGATGCCGATTCAAAAACAGATCCTGCTGCTCCCGTTCAACGCCCTCTTCGATCAACGCTGTCATTAATGCAAGTTGGATAGCGATATGGTCAACTGCTTCATTGTTTTGTGGCGCAAGACGGTGTTCAACCAGCTTTTGCCGCAACGCTTGTCGCTCTTCGGGTGAGTTCGTATGCGGATAATGCCCGGCATAAGGCGAGACTCCCGAAGGGGCAGGCAGTAAAAACAGGGAGGCGAAATCGGCCGCCAGCTCCAGTCGGCACTCTTCCCGCTTTAACATCGCCCGTAACCGTCGCTGAAAATGCGTAACGAGCAACGAAAGTTCGGGAATCAATTTTAGGGCGTTCAATAATGCCAGGTTCTCTTTGTCTCGTAGCCTGAGCAGCCCTTCGTCAGACAGTTCCTGAAACAGCAACTGAGAAAACCAACGGTAAATGATGGCCCGTTGCCGGGCCACCTCGTTAAGTAATGGCATGAGAGGCCTCTTTGGTGTCCGGTTTAATTTCCTGTGGCCCACCGAAACCCGTTACCGGCGGAAGCTCGCCCTGATAAAGCTCCACCTGAACCAACGCAGAATGAGCCGAAGTCCCTTGTGCCAATTGAGACGTTCCAATATCGGCACTTAAGACGTTAGGATCGCCATAGGTGCAAAGCGTTCCGGCTTTCCCCCCCACCAGAGGGGAATACCATGCCCCCTCATGGATACGCACAACGCCAGGTGAGTAGTCTGGACTAATGACTACCCCGGCAAGCACTTGCCCGCGCGCATTAAAAACGCGTACTACGTCACCGGCTTTCAAACCGCGAGCTTTAGCATCCTCTGGGCCTATATATAAGGGTTCACGCCCCGCTACAGCATAGGTCGCGCGGTAGTTATCGCTGGAACACAGTTGCGAATGCAGCCGCTTGTCCGGGTGGCAGGATTGCAGGTGCAGCGGATATTTCTCTGAACCTTTGCCTCCGTGGCTGCGTTCAAAAGGCTCCATCCACAGCGGATGGCCAGGGCATTCCCGGTAGTTAAAAGCGGCAATGGTCTTACTGTAGATTTCAATCAGGCCGGATGGCGTCCCCAAAGGATAGAGGTCGGGTTGTTCGCGAAAATCACCGTGACGCACCCAAGGTTGGCCTGCCGGATATTCGATATAACCTTCCCCATCCCAGAAGGTGGAAAAACTGGGCATCTTCACTCCCATCGCGGCCCCCTGCTTCACCCCTTCTTCATAGATAGCCTTGATCCACTGCATCTCGTTGCGCCTTTCGGTGTAAACCTGATCGCGGCCAAAACGCTTGCAGAGTTCGCTAAACACGTCAAAGTCGTGGCGAGCCTCATACTGCGGCTTCACCACCTGGCGAATCGCCATCAACCCTTTGTTGGAATGCGTACCGAACTGTTCGATATCGTTACGCTCAAAACGCGTGGTCACCGGCAGCACAATATCGGCAAAACGGCAGGACGCCGTCCATTGGTGATCCAACACCACCACCGTTTCCAGCCGCTTCCAGGCTTCGATCATTCGGTTGCGATCCTGTTGGGCATGGAACGGATTGGCAGCACTAAAGAGCGCCAACCTGATATCAGGATAGGTGAGCGTCTCACCATTAAACGCCAGGGTCTTGCCGGGCGAGAGCAGGCAATCGATGAAACGTGCCACGGGGATATGCTCGGAAGCGCCGCGGAAATCGGCGGCATGGATGGGTGCAGGAGGGTTGGACAGACTACCTAATCCGGAAAGTACCGGGCCCAATGAGGTCACAGTGCCACCACCGTTGTAATGCCAGCCAAAACCGACACCGCCGCCAGGAAGGCCTATCTGCCCCACCATGCTGGCCAGTATCACCAACATCCACGGATATTGTTCCCCGTGATGCATGCGCTGAACGCACCAGCCCCCCATAAACTGGGTACGCCCCTTGACCAGCAGCCGTGCAAATTCGCGGATCTGCTCGGGAGTGAGTCCACAGAGGCCTGCGGCCCACTCCGCGTCTTTAGGTTGTTGATCCGTCTCCCCCATCAAATAAGGCAGAAACTGCTCGAAACCCACGCAATAATCTTTGATAAATGAAGCGTCATAGAGTTTTTCCTGGTACAGCGTATGCGCCAGCCCCAGCATCAGGGCCACGTCCGTCTGCGGGTTCAAGGCCAACTGTTCGCAACCGAGATAGTTCTGCGTTTTACTGCACACCGGATCGACGCTAATCACCCGTATTTTGCCTTGTTGCACGCGCTCTTTAATCTGCTGCCAGTAGCCAAAGGGATCGTGATCGGGAACCAGGTATTCGATCTGCAGGTTTTTGATCGGATCGCAGCCCCACAGCACGATGGTCTGGGTATTTTCAATCACCAAAGGCAGCGAGGTTTGCTGCTCATACACCTCCAATGATCCTATTACGTGGGGCAAGATCACCTGCGCCGCCGCGGCCGAATAGTCACCTACGGTGGTGACATAGCTACCATGAAGGCCAAGCCCGCGATCCATTGCGCCCCCGGCCTTATGCAACTTGCCCACCATCTGCCAATCGGCCAGCCCGGTAAACACGCCGGATGAGCCATGGTTTTTTTGCACCCGCTCCAACTCCTGATAGACCAGGTCCAGCGCCTGATCCCAACTCACACGCACAAAACGGTTATCGCCACGTTGGCTGCGGTCGGACAGCTCGCGTTTGCGCAACCAGTCCAGCCGAACCATGGGGTACCGTACTCGCGACGGGTTATAGACGATTTCGCGCACCGCCTTGAGCATATCGCACGGATATTTATCGTGTTTGAACGGGCGGGTGTCGATCCATTCGCCGTTGACCACCTTGGCCTCAAAAGCCCCAAAATGCGATCCCGACTGGATCCAGCGCTCAGGGCTTTCGCCTGCCGCCCACACCTTGCCGAGTAGAGGATTGGGGCCCAGCATGCTGGCAGTCCCCGCGGCCAGTACGCCGGCTATAAACCGTCGGCGAGAAGGGTTGAAATCGTGAATATCCATGATGACTCCTTATTCTATTTTTTTGCGCTGTCAGCGGTATCACTGGCGTGGGTTTGCAAATATTTCAGCAGGGTTCGCTCTTCTTGCGAACTGAGACGGTAATAGGTGGACATGGCCTTTAGCCCGGCGATCCAGCCGTTGGCGGTATAACGGGTTGCGGGCGGTACGCTATGACAGGCGCTGCAAGTGGATTGCAGCATCTGGTCGGCGTATTGCCACACGGGCTCAAGGCTGGCATTAAATCCGTCGTTGGAGGTCCAGGCTGCTACGCTGATTTGCTGCCATTCCTGATGTGAGGCCGGATCGACCTGGGTTTGCAGGATCTTGATCGTGGGGAGTAATGAAGCATCCAGGACCGCGGCGAATACCCGTTTACCTGGATACTGCGTGATCACGCGCCCACGACCGGCGCTCTCACGCCATCCCACAATCTGGATTTGCACTTTGTCACCCTGTTTTTGCAGCACGCTGACCTGCGTGGCGGGCATCAGCAGTGCCTTGTCAGCCGGTTCGTCGGCCGATGCGCTCAAGGATTTTTCGCCAAGGGAATACAACGTGGTCGCCGCAGGCAAAGCCGTACTTTGCTGCTGCAGCGTTTTAAATTGGCTGCGGAATCCCTGGCTCATATCCGGTTTGTGGTGCGCAATCCCCTTGTGACAATCAATACAGTTGCTGTCTTTCAACGCGGCCGCGGTCATTTGTGCTGCCGCTTCGGAAGATTGCTTATCGTGATCCATGGCGTCGTAACTGTGACAGGCCTTGCAAGCGGCAGAACGGTTCTCGGTCATGCGCGCCCACTCCCGCTGCGCCAGTTCAGCGCGTTTGCTCTCAAACGCCTCCGGCGTCGCGATAGAAGGGGAAATAAACTCGTGGTAGAGATCGTTCAGCGCGGCGATTTTGCGTACCACCGTCGGGATGACCCCTGGTGGAATATGGCAATCCTTGCACTCGGCACGCACACCGGAAGCATTTTTAAAATGAATACTCTCCTGGTATTCCTGCCCGACGGTACTCATCGAATGGCAGGACAAACAGAACGCCGTCGAACTGGTTTGGTGAACGCCCTGCCATCCCGCCCACAGCAGAAGCAACATGACCCCTGCCCCAGCTACCATCAGCCAAAGTGATTTCTTGCGTATCCACAACATGATGAGATTGCCTCGATTCTCGTTATTTAGTGGCTACGCTAAAGCAAAATGCAGGTGGCCAAATAGATACGGCCAGTTTCAGTAATAAGGCCAGATGACACATTTTGTTTAGGGTCAATTATTGCCGTACGCGGTTAGCGTAAGGTGCAGGAGCTGAAAGTTTGCGACAAAGGGATTTTATGTGGGAATTAGAGCTCGACAGAGTCTGTGATACGCCCCTGCAATTGCAGATTTTTCAATACTATTATCAGGCCATCACACGTGGTAACTACGTTTGCGGTGATATGCTGCCTTCTATTCGTAAGCTGGCCGGCAAGCTGCAGGTTGCACGCATCACCGTGGTGCTGGCCTATGAAAAGTTGGTGATTGGCGGCTACATTAAAAGCCGACCGGGCATTGGTTACCAGGTCGTATTTGACCGTCAGGTAAAACCCGTCCGGCACATTCCCTCTTACTTCAAAGGACCGGCCCCCACCCGTCTGTTGACCGCAGAGGTGCCCGGCGATCTCTACAGTCAGCCGACGTCCGAACTTTATTGCCGCATGAGCATTCCCGATCCAAACGCTTTCCCTTGGGCAAGCTGGCGCAAATGGAACAACTCACCGTCCTGTCTCAAAGAACAACTGGTGACGCGCTATCACTCTCCTCATGGGCTACTGCCGTTACGCCAGGAGATCGCACGCTATTTACACCTCTCTCGCAGCATCGAGATCCGTCCAGAAAATATCATCATTACCAATGGCGTTCAGGAAGGGTTATCACTCTTGAGCCAGCTCTTTGTTCTCAAGCGAACGACGTCGTCCCATATCCCCTGCCATATTGTGACCGAATCGCCCTGTTATTCCGGCGCCTGGCATCTGTTCAATTATTACGGTGCGCAGGTCACCACGCTGGACGTCGACAAACAGGGCATGTGCGTATCACATCTTCCGGAGCGTTCCACACAATTGTGCTATGTCACGCCCTCGCACCAGTATCCTCTGGGTAGCCAACTTTCTCTCTCGCGGCGCAAAACCTTGCTGCTTTGGGCACAAAGGGTGGGCGCTTACGTCATCGAGGATGATTATGATGCGGTTTTTTCCTGGGGACAGAAACCTCTGCCTCCGCTGAAAGCGATGGACAGCCAGGATCGGGTAATTTATGCCGGCACCTTTTCAAAAACCCTGGGGCCAGGGATCCGCTTGGGCTATTTGGTCTGTCCCGATGCCATTTTGCCCTCAGTACAGAATATGAAGGCACTAAGCAACAGCGGGAGTAATTGGTTATTGCAGCAATTCCTGGCGGAGTTTATGCACAGTCAGGTGTTTTATACCCACTTGAGCAAATTGACCTGCGAGTACGAGATGCGCCAGACCCTATTGCGTAAAGGGCTAAAACGTCTGTTTCCCGAAGGGCAACTATGGGGTCACGCCGCCGGGCTGCATCTGACATTGATCACATCCATGACCGACGATGTTATTCAACGGCTTCGGCAGCGCTGCCTCCAGGCCGGGGTCCGCTTCGACACCTTGCGTGAGCTGGAAAACGGCTCGGAAACCACCTGGAGAGCGGGTGGCCACTCGTCGCCCATTTTCTTTGGCTTTGGCAATCTGAACTCGCAGCAGTTGAAAAAAGTCCTGTTGGTGATCGAGCAACAGTTACTGTACCTGGATCAGGAGCACGGATCGCTGTACTGAACCGCCCCCCCGTTCGCGAGTTACAGCTGCTCACCGTGGCTGGCGATCACCCGCTGATACCAGCCAAAACTCTGCTTCTTCTTGCGGGCCAAATTATTGTCGTGATCGACATACACAAAACCGTACTGCTTTTGATAGCCGTTGAGCCAGGAAAGCAGATCGATAAACGACCAGGGATAGTAACCGCGCACATCGGCACCCTGCTCGATCGCCGCACCGATCGCCTGAATATGATCGCGCAAATAGTCTATGCGCGGTTGATCGCGCACTTCCCCCTCGACGATCGGATCCTTGGCACCCAACCCGTTCTCGGTAATGTAGATCGGAATGTTGCCGTAGCGTTTGACGATGCGGCCAATGGCATCGGTCAGCCCCTGCGGATAAACCTCCCAGTCCCAGTCGGTATAAACACCGTTCGGGTTGCGCACCAGTTTGAACAGCCCCTTAAAGCCCAGTTCACGCCCGCTGCCCTTCTGGCCACTGGTGTTGATCGCGTAGCCCTCGACGTCGTCGTTATGCGCCACCATTTCGCGCTTGTAGTAATTAAGACCGATAAAATCGACGATGTTGCCCTTCAGCAACGCCTCATCGCCCGGTGCAAAATAGGGTACGCCAAAGGCCTGCTGCGCCATCGCCAACAGCTCTGCCGGGTATTCGCCCTTCAACACCGGATCGTACAGCCAGTGGGTGAAGATCCCCTCGGCTAACTCGCAGGCGCGGCGATCTTCTGGCGAGTCGCTGATCGGATCGTTAGGTTGCAGCACGTTGACGAAGCCGATCTGACCGTTGATCTTCATTTCGCGGAAGCTTTTTACCGCGCGGGCATTGGCCAGGAACACATGGTGACAGGCCTGAATGCCCTTCTTCGGATCGGTCAACTTGGGCGGATGCGCCCCGGTGATATAGCCCATGCCGATAAACACGATGGTTTCGTTAAAGGTGGACCACAGCTCGACGCGGTCGCCGAAACGCTGATAACACAGACGGGCATATTCATCGAAAGCATCGACGATCTCACGCGATTCCCAACCGCCAAACTCTTCTTGCAGCGCCTGCGGCAGATCCCAGTGGTACAGGGTGATCATCGGTTTGATGTTGTGCTTCAACAGTTCGTCGATCAGATCGCTGTAGAATTGGATCCCGGCCTCATTCACCTCGCCCCGCCCCTGCGGCAGCAACCGTGGCCACGAGATCGAAAATCTGTAGGTCTGCATCCCCAATTCGGCCATCAGCGCTACGTCTTCGCGAAAGCGATGGTAGTGATCGACCGCGACGTCGCCGTTGGTACCCTGATAAGTGGTGCCGGGCAGGTGGGAGAACAAATCCCAGTTGGACAGGCCCTTGCCGTCGGCATCAAAGCCGCCCTCAACCTGGTAAGACGCGGTCGCCGCGCCCCACAGGAAATCCTTCGGAAATACGCTCATTGGTTTTTCACCCCGTTCTGCTCCAGTAATCGGTAAATTCTCACCAGTTCCTCCACCAGATCGCGCGCCAGCATGGCGTTCATGATGTGGTCCTGCGCGTGCACCATAATCAGATTGACCGGCAGCTTGCCTTCCCCCTCGTCAAAACCGATCAGCTCGGTTTGAGTGGCATGCGCTCGCTTCGCCGCCAACTGCGACTCCGCCAGCAAAATATCTACCTGATCCCACTGGTATTTGCGCGCTGCGTACAACGCCTGCATGGCACAACTGCGAGCCTCACCGGCGTTGATGATCAATTCCATTACCGCCGTTTCCATGTCGATCATTCGGTGACTCCTTGTGTCTGTTCGATCTGCTCCGCCTCACTCACTTCCTGATCCAGCAACTGCTGCTCATAGACCTTGAAGAACGGGTAGTAAATCAGTGCCGATACCGCCGCCAGCAGCAGCACCAACAGTGCGGCACGGAGGTCCCAACCGGTGGCCCAGGCAGCGCCAATCGGTGCCGGTGCCGTCCAGGGCACTACCGAGATCACGCGGCCAATCAGATCCAGCTTCACGGCCGCATAGGCAATGATCGAATTGACGATCGGCGCGGTAATAAACGGGATAAAGAAGGTCGGGTTCATGACGATCGGCGTGCCGAAGATCACCGGTTCATTGATGTTGAAGCAGCTCGGCACCAGGCTCAGCTTGCCGATCGAACGCAGGTGCGCCGAACGGCTGCGCAGATAAAGCAGCACCAGCCCAAAGGTGGCGCCGGATCCGCCAATGACAATAAAGAAGGTCCAGAAAGCCTCCATAAAGATGTGCGGCATCGGGTGGCCGGCGGCCAACGCATCCTGATTGATGCCCAGATTGGTCAGCCAGAATGCCTGCAGCATGCCGGAGACGATCACCGCGCCGTGAATACCGGCGAACCACAATAAATGGCCGATCAGCACCGCCAGCAGGATCGCCGGCAGCGAATCCGCAGCGGAAATCAGCGGCTGGAACAGCGCCATGATCGCCTGCGGTAACAGTAAATTAAACTGATGCTGCACCAGCAGGCTGAGCGGATACAGGGTGATCACCACCGCCAGGATCGGGATCAGCAGATCAAACGACTGTTTGATCTTGGCCGGCACCTGTTCCGGCAGTGAGATACCGATATTGTGCTGCTTGAGAAAGCGGATCAGTTCGGTGGTATAGACCGCCACCAAAATGGCGGTGAAGATCCCCACGCCGCCCAACGCAGCGGTCGGCAGCATCTTTTCGGTCTGCGGCGCGGCGACCAGCAAAAATGACATCAGCGCCAGCATGGCCGCCATAAAGGGATCGAGCTTATAACTCTGCGCCAGGTTATAAGCGATGGCGGCAGTAATATAAATCGACATAATCCCCATGGTCATATTAAACGGGGTGAGAATAGCGACCTGATGTTTCTCCGCAGCACCCAGCCACCATTGAGCTATTCCCCAACTGCTGTCGGCCGAAAAAGGCGGGTAGGCAAATACCAATAAGAATGAGCCGACGATCATAAAGGGCATCGCGGAAATAAAACCGTCGCGGATCGCCATAATATGTCGCTGGGTCGATAATTTACCGGCAATGGGGCTGATACGGTTTTCAATAAAATTGAATGCGGCCTGGCTGATACTCATGGTTCAACCCTCGGGACGTTCTGAGTCAATGGTCACGGGGCGAACAAACCGACGCCACGCGCGGCGGCAGGTGGCCCCGGCGGAATTAGTGTTGTGCGATCATCCGTAAGGCTTCGGCGAGGATTTTATCACCGCGCATCATGCCGTAATCCATGCTGTTGATAACCGCAATGGGCTTATTTTCCCTGTCGGCGATTTTTTTAAAATCGGCCAGTTTATATTTAACCTGCGGCCCAAGCAGGCAGCATTGATAATTTGCCAGCGTAGATTCAAATTCATCCATACCGACGGCAATAATATCAACCTCAATCCCCTGTTGTTCTGCCGACTTTTTCATTTTATTTACCACCATGCTGGTAGACATTCCGGCGGCACAGCATAAGAATATTTTTTTCATCCGCTCTCCTGAGATATAGGTGCAAATCATACAGTCGATGAATGAGTATGGTTTCAAAAACGAAAAAACAGCAACCGGTTTCAGTAACCGGTTGCAGGGTTTAAACGGGTTCTGTGAAGGAGATCCGAATTTTAATTTCCGGACTTAAAACGAGGAATAACTGAGCAGCATCGTCTGGCTAAACCGCTGCCCTTTAGCCAAGCGGCGCAGCCCACCAAGGTCAGCCATGTTATGGCCGTTAGCGGCATGCGACATCGGTTCCAGGCAGAAGAAGTCGAACTGATAACCCGGCTCAAACGCCGGATCCGAGACGAACAGGAAGTAAACCGGGCAAGCCGGCTGAGTGTTCATCCGTAACCGAGCGCCTTGTTCCGGCCACTGGATCCGCACCTCACCGTTCCAGCCGCTGAAACCGTTATTCACCCAGTGACGCGGCAACGGGCCTGGCTGGGAGAAATCCAACTCCTCGGTCAGTGCCGCCTGCTCGCCCGCCAGCCAGTCTTCGGCCTCCAACCAGTAGGCCCCGGCGGATGCCTGTACTCGGGTATCCGCCGTTAACGGGAAATACGGATGCCAACCCAACCCATAGGGCATCGGCCTTTCACCACGGTGTTCTACCGCCAATTCAATACTGAGTTGATGTTGCTGCAGGGTGAAATATTGCTCTACCTGATAACGGTAAGGGCCATCCTCATGCTGATAACGCAAGTGAAGGTGATTGCTACCCTGTTCAACACATTGCCACTCCTGCAGCCAACCGTCGCCATGCAGATAGTGCCGATCCCAATCGGTATTCGCGCTGAGCTGATATTCATGATCCTCGAAATTGAAGCGGTTTTGATTCACCCGATTGCCAAAAGGAACCAGAGGAAAACACCCCGATTGCAGCGCCGACGTGGTATCACTCAACACCGCAGGCCGCAGCAGAGGGATCTCTCCCTCTGGCACGTGCGCGGCCAATTTCAACACGCTGCCGCCCAACGACGAAACCACCAGCGAGAGACAGCCGTTATCCATATCAAACAATGCCATAGTGCCCCCGGATATTAATCGGCGAAATTGATCACCACTTTGCCGCACTGGCCAGAAGCCATCAGAGCATAGGCCTCGGCAGCCTGCCCGAGTTTAAAACGGTGGGTGATCGCCTGATGCGGGTGCATTTTCCAGTCGTGCAGGTCGGTGCAGCATTTTTCCATGTGGTGCAGGCTGGTGACCCAAGAGCCGATGATCCGCCGCTGGTGATGCATCAGGTCTGCGCTGACCTCGAACTCCACCTTGCCGGTTTCGCCAATGTAGATCACTCTTCCCCAGTCCGAAGAGGCCTGCAGCGCCAGCAGGCGCCCTTTGGCGTTGCCGGAACAGTCGAGCGTGACGTTGGCCCCGCCAGCGGTCAATTGGCGAATGCGTTCTGTCACGTCGTCACCGCTCAGGAAGCCGTGATCCATCAGCCCCAGGCGTTTCGCGGTCGCCAGACGCTCCGGGATAACATCAACGCCAATCACCGTTTTTGCCCCACGCCCCTTCGCCAGCATCATCGCCATCATACCGACCGGGCCCAACCCCACGACCAGTACGTGGTCGCTGCCGGAGACCTCGCCACGCACGATGCCTTCATAAGCCGTGCCGACCCCACAGGAGATAAAAGCGCCGTCTTCATAGCTGAGCGAATCCGGCAGATGAATCAAATCCTTTTCCTCCGCCAACAGGTAGTCGGCATGGCCGCCATCCCGCTGCCAGCCATAGGCGGCCTTGCCAACGCCGGTGCAGGAAATCGGATAGCCTCGCCGGCAGTTGCTGCAAAAGCCGCAGCCGGAAATATGGTACACCAGCACGCGATCGCTCTCGCGGAAGTGGCGGCAGCCGGCCCCCAGCGCCACGATCTGGCCACAAGGCTCGTGACCGTTAATAAACCCCCGGTACAAGGGTTGATCCGGTGCGGCCGCCGTACCACGGTGCTGATGATAAATATAATGAATATCGCTGCCGCAAATACCGGACGATTTCATTTTAATTAATACCTGGCCAATGCCCGGTTGCGGAATATCCACCTCACGCAGTTCTGCCGTGGCGTTTCCGGGCAAATAAGCCGCCAACATTTTTCCCATACTATTTTCCCTCCAGCTTTAATCAGTTATTTGTGTGGCATGTGAGGCTATTGCTTAGAGTTCTTTTGCATCACGATAATATTGGCCAGCACCGCCAGTACGATAATCACCCCTCTGACCACCTGTTGGAAAAAGGAGTTAATCCCCAGCAAGACCAGGCCGTTGCCAATCAGGGTGATCACCAGCACGCCGAGCAGGGTGCCGAGCATCGAACCGCGTCCGCCAGACAAGGCGGTACCGCCCACCACCACGGCGGCAATCACGTCAAACTCCAGGCCGCTGGCCGCCCCGGCATTGCCGGAGCCAAGACGCGCCGCCAGCAGAATACCGGTGACGGCGGCCAGCAAGCCGGCCAGGGTAAATAGCAGCACGCGAATGCGTTTGACGTTAATGCCGCACAGCTGGGCGGCACCGGCGTTGCCGCCAATGGCATACACCGAGCGACCAAAGGCAGTTTTCTTGCTGATAAACTGAAAGACCACAAACAGGATCAGCATAATCACCGCCGAAACCGGCAGGCCCAACACCTGCCCGCCCAGCCAGTCCAGCACCGCGTTTTCGTCAATCGGTACCGGCAAGGCGTTGGTCATAAACAGCCCCATGCCGCGCAAGGCGCTCCAAAGCCCCAGCGTGGCGACAAAGCTCGGCACGTTAAACCAACCGCGCAGCGCTCCGGCGACCGACCCCAACGCCGCCCCCAGACACAGAGCCAGTATCAGCGCGAACGCCAGCGGGATTTGGTATTGCATTAAATAAGCCAGGATCACCGAAATAAACGCCACCATCGGGCCGACGCTGACGTCGATCTCACCGGAAATAATAATCAGCGTCATTGCCCAGGCGGCAATACCGATAGTGGCGGCGTCGCGTAAAATATTCATTTGGTTATTGAGAGAAATAAACCCGGTGGCGTAAATGGAAAACACCAGGTACAGCACGATAATAATTGCCAACAGGCCAAGTTCATTAGCGTGCTTCGATAATTTACGGGCTTTTGCTATTTTTACATCCGGTACCAAAGTGGACATTGTCATTACCTCCGATGCCTTCACATGCGGGCAGAATTATTGGATCATCAGCACTTCGGACATCAGCTGTTCAACATCCACGGGCGAGATAAACTCCTTCACTATCGTTCCCTGCTGTAACAATAAGATCCGATCGCAGACCTGAGGCAATTCCTCCACTTCGCTCGACACGAAAATAATGCTTTTCCCTTCGGCCGCCAGTTCGCGCGCAATACGATAGATTTGATTTTTCGCTTCTACATCGACGCCGCGCGTCGGCTCATCCAGCAACAAGATGCGGCTCCTGGCGTAAACCCAACGGCCAATCACCACCTTCTGCTGGTTACCGCCGGAGAGCGTCATGATCGGCGTGCCGGTTTCAGCGGTTTTCACCCGCATGCGGCTGACGATGGCCGAGGTTGCCTGTTTGATCTTCGACCAGTTCAGTACGCCAAAGCGGCTTACCGAGCGGCTGTCGGTCATCACGGTATTCTCATCCACCCCCAGCAGCGGCATGATGCCCTCGGCCTTGCGGTTCTCCGGTGTGTAGGCCATACCCCGTTTGAGCATGTCGGCATAATTCGGGCAGATCAGCGTCTCCCCGTCCAGCACCAGTTCGCCATCGGTAAACGGCGTCAGGCCAACAATGGCCTTCAGCAATTCGCTGCGGCCCGCCCCCAGCAACCCGGCAATGCCCAGCACCTCACCGCGCCGCAGCTCAAAACTGACCTGCCGCAATTTGGGCGGCAGCGATAACTGCCTTACCTCAAATACCGTTTCGCCCCCCGCCGGAACAGTCACGGTTTGCGTATGGTGCTCCTGATGGCCCAGCATCAGATCGACAATCTGCTGGGTGGTCGTGTTGTCCAGCGTCACGTCACCCGCCACGCGGCCGTCGCGCATAATGGTGCAGGACGACGCCAACCGGCGGATTTCATTCATCCGGTGGCTGACATACACCACCGCAATCCCCGCCGCAGAAAGGCGCATCACCGCCGCAGCCACCAGATCCGCCTCGGCGTTGGCCAGCGAACTGGTCGGCTCGTCGAGGATCACCACTTTGGGATCTCCCTGACAGGCCCGGGCTATCTCCACCAGTTGCTGCTGCGCCGGGCTGAGATCGCGTACCCATTGCTGAGGATCGATATCTACCCCAAGCAGTGCCAGCGCAGCACGTGCCTGCGCCATCATGCATTGCACGTCAATCACTCCGGCACGCTGTGGCCAGGCGCCCAGGCACAGGTTTTCCGCCACGCTCATATCCTGCACCAGGCTGAGTTCCTGATAGACCGCCCGCACGCCAAGCTCACCGGCACGACGCGTCAACAACGCCTCTGGCCCATCCAACAACCGGTCGCCGATAAAGACTTGCCCGGCATCCGGTCGCTCACTGCCGGTCAGCATGCGGATCAGGGTAGACTTGCCCGCGCCGTTTTTCCCCAGCAGGGCACGTACCTCACCTCGCCGCAGGGTGAAATTCACATCTTGCAGCGCCACTACCCCCGGGTAACGCTTATGCCCGGATTGAATGCGGGCCACCACCGGCTGCTGCGCCAATTCGTTTAAGGCCCTGTCGCTCAGGGTAGCCGCCGACATTAAGGTAAGCCGTCTTTGTGAGTCGCCAGCCAATCAGTGGCACTCTGCGATGAGGCATAGAGATCTATCGGTACCTGCACCACCTTTTGGCCGACCGGCTGGCGGTTAATTGCATTCATTGCCTGCGTGAAGACCAAAGCCCCCATTTTCTTGCCCGAGATATCCACCACCGCTTGCAGTACCTGACGGTTAACCAGCTCCTGCGCGATTTCAGTGGTCATATCCGAGCCGAAAACCACCGTTTTCCCGACCTTGTTCTGATTGCGCACGGCTTTAACCGCGCCGAGCGTGGCACCGCCGGACTCGCCGAAAATGGCATCGACATTCCCGGAGGAGATCAACAGTTTCTCGCCGACCGAGATCGCCTTATCCAGCACGGTACCCTCCTGATTGGCGACGATTTTCATGCCCGGCACTTTCGCTTTTAGCGCATCTTCAAAACCTTTACGCCGCTGCACGCAAACCTCGAAGGCTTCGCAGTTAATTACCGCAATCGCGGGTTCGGTTATTTTCTTTTCTATAAAGTAATCGGCGGCGGTATTGCCCAGTTTTTTGCCAAACTCATAGGGATCACCGACCAGATAGGCATAAACATAGTTATCTACGCCTTTCTCGTTAATGCAGGTGTTGTAACAAATCACCGGAATATTCGCTTCGTTGGCACGCTTGATGGCCCGCACGCTGCCATTGACCGAAACGGCGGAAAGCACCACGGCATTTACATCGCGTGCGATCATGGTATCGATAAACGAACTCTCTTTAGAAACATCCCCCTGCGCATTGGTTTCTATGATTTCGATTTTCCCTCCGCCCTTGGCGGCACCATCCTGCACACCCCAGCGGACCCCGGCGTAATACCCCTGGGTATCGAGATAAATCGCGCCGATGGTGGTTTTATCGTTTTTAGCCTGTGCGCCTGCACTGAAAATAATCAGGCCCCCGGTAATGGCTAACAGCATGTGTTTTATATTTTTTAGCAACATCGTTATTCTCCAGTTAATGTTCATTAACCTCTTGCTGCCTATTTTTATTATCCCGTCGGAGGGATTTACCGCAGTTTGCCATCCAACGGGGCACAGACTCATTACACTAAATGATCAAGCTGATTACTTACCGCCACAGGATCACGCATTAAACTAAACGGCGTTAAGTAAACTCTTTCGCCTTGGCGACGCTAGCGCCTGCTGCGCTGAGCCGCTCTTCCAACGCCTCCAGGGTAATGCCTTTGGTTTCCGGGACCCGGGCGTAGATAAACACCGCACCGGCCAGACAAATGCCGCCATACAGCAGGAAACTGCCCGCCGCACCCAGCGCCGCATTCAGCAGTGGGAAGCTGTAGGTCAGCACAAAGCAGGCCACCCACAGGGCAAAAGTGCCCGCGGCCATTGCCGCGCCGCGAATGCGGTTGGGGAAGATTTCAGACAGCAGTACCCAGGTGACCGGCGCAAGAGTGACGGCATAGATAGCGATGGCGACCAACACCAGCAGCAGGACCGGCAAACCCAGCAGCCCATAGGCGTAAGCCGCCGCCATCAGCAGGTAGATCGCCGTTAATCCACAGGCACCGATCAGCATCAAGCGGCGACGACCAATACGATCCACCAGTGGCAGGGCCAGCAAGGTGAAGATCAGGTTGATCAACCCGGTGGCGACGATCGATTTCAGGGTGTCGTTAATATCAAACCCTGCCGACGCGAAGATCTCCTGCGCATAGTTGAAGATCACGTTGATACCACACCACTGCTGGAAGACTGCCAGCACAATGCCAATCACCAGCACCGGTCGTACGTCGCTGCGCAACAGCGCACGGAACGGTACCTTGCCACTGTCCTTGCCCAGAGTCTGACGGATCTCCGCCAGCGTTTGCTGTGCGTATTGCTCGTTGCCAATACGCCGCAATACCCGTTGCGCCTTTTCATGACGTCCGGCTTTTGCCAGCCAGCGCGGGGATTCCGGCACCACCAGCATCAACAGCAGGAAAGCCAGTGCCGGAACCAGTTCGGCGCCGAACATATAACGCCAGCCAATTTGTCCATTCCAGCTGGCTAACAGATCGGCCTGGCTGGCATTGGCCACCACCGGATCGGCGATCAACAGGTTGATCAACTGCGCCGCCAGCACCCCAATCACAATGGTCAATTGGTTCACCGCCACGAAGCGGCCACGCTGGGCTGCCGGGCTGACTTCGGCGATATACATCGGCGACAGCGCCGAGGCCAGGCCAATACCGACGCCACCGACAATGCGATACACAATAAAGGCGTCGAAACTGGTGGCCATGGCGGTGCCCCAGGCGGAGATCACGAAGGTTAGCGCGGCGATCGCCAACGGCAACTTGCGGCCAAAACGATCCGACAACAGGCCCGAGATCAGGGCACCAAAAATACAGCCTACCAGCGCTGAGCTCATCGCCCAGCCGGACTGCGCAGGATCGGTAATGCCGAAGTAAGCCTCGTAAAACGGCTTGGCACCACCGATCACTACCCAGTCATAGCCGAATAACAGGCCACCGCAAGCGGCGACCAGGCAGATAGTCCAGACATAGGGCATGTTCAGTTTATTCGTCACATTCGTCCCCTTGCGGCATCAGTTGGCTAAAACCTCGGCCAGTACGCTGAATAAACGCGCTTTGTCATGCGCAGGATTTACCACCAGCAACTCGCCCAATGTCTGCTGCGCCGCCGTTAACTGCCCTAACCCCAGCAGCGCCAAAGCAGTCACCAGCAGGCAGTGCTGTTGATGCGCCTGGTTCAGGTCGTTGTCCAACGCCATCAAATCCGGCAGCGAAACGGCAAAGAAATCGGCACCCGGCGCCAGCTCTGACTGTTGCCGCACCCATTGCTGCATTTGCATGAACTGTTGTTCGGCCTGTGCCGACTGCCCCAGTTGTTTGAGTGCCATACCGCGATAGAACAGATAGTCCACCGGTTGGTCGTTGTAGTAGCGGCTTTGCGTCAGGTCACCCTGCCCGGCACAGGCCTGCTGCCAGTAGCCGGTGGCAGCGTCAAGATCACCTTGCCGGGCGGCACTGATGCCGAGCCAATAGTAGAGATCGTTGTCACTTTGCCCGGCCAGCCGGCCTTCCCCCAGATTGTGCGGGTAGTGCAACGCCGACTGCAGCAACTCATGCGCCTGCTGCGGATCCCCCTGCTGTAGCGCCTGAAACGCCAAGCGCTGCAGGTTGATCAGGTACTGGCCGGTGACCTTGCCTTCACCGCCTTCCCACGGGTGGAACTGCCGCTGTTGCAGAGTCTGTTGCGCCTCACTCAACCGGCCACACTGGTTGTACAGGCTCAGCAGTTCGGCTGTGAGGTCATCACGCCTGGCCACCACCGCCAAATGTTGTTCCAGCAAGGCCAGCCGTTGTTCAGGAGCCACTCGCAGATGCTTATTCAGTTGATCCAGCTCGAACAATAACCGGGCATCGTCGGGCTGTAGCCTGAACGCTCGTTGCAGATACTCCAGCGCAACATCATGCTGCTGGAGCTTGTTGAAGCTGTAGATCCCCAGGTTGCGCCAGGCATCGGCAAACCCTGGCTGCCGCTCAACGCAGCGCTGCCACAGTGCCACCGCCTGCGAGTAGTTGCGTTTGCTGTAATGAAAACACCCCAGCAGGTACTGCGCAAAATCGCACTCCGGCAATTGGCTCAGCATCTGTACTTCGTTCAGGGTATTGGGGAAGCGTACCTGTCGGCTAAAGCTGTCACGCGCCTGCGCCAGCAACTGCTGGTATTCGCTATCGCCCGCCTCGCCCTTGCGCAAGCTGGCCAACAGATAAAGCGGCAGGCTTTCCTGGCTGTCCAGCAGCGTCAGCAGTTCGATCGCCTGCGGTTTGGCCCCCCATTCACAGAATTGGTTGGCCATGGTCAGCGCATTAATGCCACGGCAACCGGTCACCGCACGCAAGCGTTGTAAATCGGCAGCCTCACGGGTTTGCGCATAACGCAGGTAATACAGGCTGTAATGCAACGGGCGGACAGCCAGTTGCTGCGCAATATAGGCCAGGCTCTGTTCCCCTTGCCCCAGGCATTGCAACAACCATGCCTTGAGAGCGATCAACGGATAATGGCTGGCATTAACGCTCAGGCTGCTTTCGCAAAATTCCAGCGCCTGCGAATAATTCCCGCGCCGCGCCGCGACCCGAGCCAGGCCGTAGAAGCCGCCCGGTTTACCATTGCCGCTCCAGATGGCGCGGTAGAAATCTTCATAGGCCGCGCTGTCGTCACCCAATTGTTCATGCGCGCAGCCGCGGATCAGACTGGCCAAGCCACACTGTGGGTTACGGTTTAGGTGGTGAGCACGTGCCAGCGCCTCGTCAGCATAGGCAATGGCGCGTGCAAAATTGGCGCGGTTATATTCCAGCGTCGCCAGGGCCAAATTGCAGCGGTAATCGAGCGGATCCAGCGCCAAGCCTCTCTGGTAGTAATCGAACGCCGAACGGCTGGCGTGATGGTATTGCTCCAGATGCTGGCCGATAAACCAGGCCTCATCGGCACTGTCAATTTGCCCGGCCAGCGGCGGTGCTTTGGCCGGCTGCGGCAGTTCTGCCGCCGGATCGGCCTGATGCTGACGATAGCTGAGTACGCGGCCCCCCTGCGAGTCCAACAATTCAATCGTCAGACGACCAGAGAAATCACCGGTCATGGTCTCCATCAAGGCCGCTCCGGGGCTGAGATCGATACGACGATCGAGCAATAACTGTTGGTCGCTATCGCTGCGGACCACCAGCCGATGCTGCGCCAGCGGCGCGACCGCATACAGCCCCCACACCAGCTGTCGTCCGTCGCTTTCCAACTTTAGCGCCGCCCGGGTGTTGGCGTTCTGCACCATGCCCAGGGTGTTGTAAGGCAGGAAATTCTGCACGAAGCATTTTTCTTCATAAGCATCGAGCCAGGTGAAATCCGGCTGGTTATCGGTGTAGACCCCGGTCATCAGCTCAATGTACGGGCCATTGTTGTCGGTCAGATTGCGATCCCAGGCCTGACCAAATTCGCCGTGGCCCCAGCTCCATTGTTTCTTGCCGGGTGATACATGATGATCGGCGATATGCAGCAAACCGCCCTGCTCATCGTGGCTGTAGGCCCCGACGAAGTCATAGTCCGACTTATACGCCATATAAGACGTCGGCACCGGGATATTCTTGTAGCGTGAAATATCCACACCGGCCGAGTAATCCACCTTGTAGTAGGTGCCAGTAGCGATGGGGAACGAGGAGACATCGCGCTTGCCGTGGTCAAAAACGGCGGTCACATCCGGTGGGAACACGCTCTGGTGATCGTCCCCGCCCTTCACTGCCGGGTTGGCCCACCAGAGGAAATGGCGCGGTGTCGGGTTGGCGTTAAAGATCCTGGCGCTGATTTCAATCAGCGCGCGGTCGGGATACAGAGTGAAACCGGCCATCACCTGCAGGCCGCGCATCGGTTCCACTTCCCCCAGCCAGACGGTCTGCGCTCCGTTTTCATGCTGTTGAATCTGGCAGTCCACCGGCATGTAAGTGGTCGGCCGGTGGTGCTGTGGCCAGTTAAACTCAATGCCCCCGGAGATCCACGGCCCCAGCAGCCCCACCAACGCCGGCTTGACCACCTCGTTGTGGTAAACAAAATCACGCTGCTGCACTTTGTCGTAGGCCCGATGAATGCGCCCACCCAGCTCCGGTAACAGCATCACGCGCAGGTAGTCGTTTTCCAGATAGACAGCCTGATAACGGCGCAAGGTTTTCTCACCGCTTAGGGTATCAATCACGCCATAAGGGTAAACCGCGCCGGAAGATCCCTGATAGACACGGTTTTCCAGGAACATCGGGTGCGAGTCCTGCTCACCGGTACCGTAGGTGGGTAATTCAACCTGTTCTTGCCAAACCTTGACTGTCCCGTGCATGCTTTCCTCTCTAAAAATACTGAACATTGCGTTTCAGGCAGTCTAGATGACGGAATTGATGACTTTATGCGCTACCATCACGCAATACACTAAACGGGGTTTAATAAATGGCATTGCAAGGTTTGAATAACCAGCGGGTGCGTAATTTTAATAAACGGGTGTTATGTGCACTGCTGTACCGGGAAAAGGTCGCCAGTAAGTCGACGCTGGCGCGGCTTTCGCAGCTGTCTATTCCTGCGGTCGGCAAAATTCTCGACGAACTGCAGGAAGAGCAGCGGGTAGAACACGACCCGCACAACCTGCACAGCCGCGGTTTGGGTGGCGGCAGTTACCGCATCGCCGCCGCCGGGCAACGCATCCTGTGCCTGAATGTCTCCCCTTATCTGATTGAAAGCATCGTGGTGGATGGCCTGATGACACCTTGCAGCGCCTTCACCCCGCAGCCGATCGTCGCCACTACGCCGCAGGCGATGCTGCAGGAAATGGTGCAAATCTATCATCTGCACAGCCGCCAGCAGGGCATGCCACTGAAGATTGCGCTGTCGATCCACGGCCAGGTCAATCCGCTGACCGGGGTGTCCCAACGTATGCCGCAGGCCCCGTGGGAAGGCCCGGTAGAGATAAAATACCTGCTGGAAGAGCGTCTGAAGACCGAGGTTTTGATCGATAACGACTGCGTGATGCTGGGGCTGGCGGAAAAGTGGCAAAATAACGCCAATCTGCAGGACTTTTGCGTGATTAACGTCGATTACGGCATAGGTTCATCATTTGTGATTAACCAGCAGATTTACCGGGGCAGCCTGTTTGGCAGCGGTCAAATCGGCCATACCATTGTCGATCCCGATGGCGGCCTTTGCTCCTGTGGCCGTTACGGCTGTCTGGAAACCATCGCTTCGCTGTCGGCGCTGAAGAAAAAGGCCCGCATTCAGCTCAAGGTCGCTCCCTGGGCACAACAGGAAGGCGAAAGGATTAAAACCCCCACCACCGCCGACCTGATTGCCCGTTATCATCAGGGCGATGCTGCGTTGCAGGTGCTGGTGCAACGCGCCGCCCAGGCGATTGGCCTGAGCCTGTATAACTTCCTTAATATCCTCAATATCAACCGTATCTATCTGTACGGGCGCAGCTGTGGATTTGGTCAGGTCTGGCTGGACACCATCATCAGTCAGACCGGTTTTAACCCTTTCGACCGGCACGACCAGATCCAGGCCCAGGCCACGCATATCGGCTTTGGCCAACTGACGCGCGCGCAGCAGGTGACGGGGATAGGCTATCTGTATGTCGAACAGGCACTGACGGAGATGCTATGATGCCCGACTTTATCCCAGTAAAAACAATACGGAGCACCATGAACCCCACTCTACGACTCTGGTCACGCGCAGGCATTGTCTGCCTGATGCTGATCCTGGCCGGTTGTTCCAGCAAAAAACCGCGTACCAGCTATGATGCTCACGCTTTTGATGACGCAATTGAAGATGCTGCGGATAAATACGATGTCGATCAAAAGCTGATCGCCGCGATGATTAAGGTGGAATCCGGCTTTAACCCGGCTGCAATCAGCCGGTCAAATGCCATAGGGTTAATGCAGCTGAAAGCCGATACCGCAGGTTGCGACGCCTATCGCTACAAAGGCAAACGCGGCTGCCCGGACGAAGACGATTTGCTGGATCCGGATACCAATATCGATCTCGGTGCCGCCTATATTGCCGTATTGCAAAAACAGCAGCTTAAGGGGATCGACGATCCCGTCACGCTTCGTTACGCCACCATCATCGCGTACGTAAACGGCACGGGTGCGCTGCTGCGGACCTTCTCCAGCAACCGCCAGCAAGCCATTTCGATGATTAACAATCTATCGCCGGAAGCCTTTAACTGGCATGTCCGCAAGTATCATCCCGCCCCGCAGGCACCGCGCCATTTGATGAAAGTAGAAGCGGCCTACGAGCAGCTTTGATTTTCAACAGCAAAAAGGAGAACCCGGGGGTTCTCCTTTTCGTTTAAGAGCACTGCCCGACCGTTAGGGTTTACCGCTGCGGATAGGCTTGCGCGGCGGCTTATTGGACGGCGTACGCTGACGGGTGATGTCGGTGTGTTTGGTCAACGCCGGGCGGGTATGGCGCTGCAAACGCTTGGCTTCACGCTGCTCGTCAATGCTTGGCGCAGGAACCAGACACTCGCGACGGCTGCCGATCAGGTGCTTCATGCCCATCTCTTCCAGCGCGGTGCGGATCATCGCCCAGTTGGCCGGATCGTGATAACGCAACAGCGCCTTGTGCAGACGACGCTGACGATCGCCCTTCGGTATCACCACATCTTCACTCTTGTAGCCAACCCGGCTCAACGGGTTTTTGCCGCTGTAATACATGGTGGTGGAGTTAGCCATCGGTGACGGGTAGAAGTTCTGCACCTGGTCGAGGCGGAAACGGTTTTTCTTCAGCCACAGCGCCAGGTTCACCATATCTTCATCGCGGGTGCCCGGATGCGAGGAGATGAAATACGGGATCAGATACTGCTCTTTGCCCGCCAGTTTGGAGTAATGGTCGAACAGTTGTTTAAACCGATCGTAGCTGCCCATACCCGGCTTCATCATTTTCGACAGCGGACCTTCCTCGGTGTGTTCCGGGGCAATTTTCAGGTAGCCGCCAACGTGATGGGTAGCCAACTCTTTGATATAGCGAGGATCCTCTACCGCCAGATCGTAACGCACGCCAGAGGCGATCAGGATCTTCTTGATGCCCTCCAGTGAACGCGCACGGCGATACAGCTTGATGGTCGGCTCGTGGTTGGTGTCCATGTAGGTACAGATTTCCGGATACACGCACGAGGCGCGGCGGCAGGTCTGCTCTGCGCGCGGGTTGGTGCAGCGCAGCATGTACATGTTGGCCGTCGGGCCACCCAAATCGGAGATCACGCCGGTAAAGCCCGGCACCTTGTCACGGATCTCTTCGATTTCACGAATGATAGAGTCTTCCGAACGGCTCTGGATGATGCGTCCTTCATGCTCGGTGATCGAACAGAATGAACAACCGCCGTAGCAACCGCGCATGATGTTGACCGAGAAGCGGATCATGTCATAGGCCGGAATGGTTTCCTTACCGTAGGACGGGTGCGGAATACGCTGGTACGGCAGGGCAAACACGCTGTCCATTTCCGGCGTAGTCAACGGAATAGCCGGCGGGTTGATCCACACGTAGCGATCGCCATGTGACTGCATCAGCGCGCGGGCACAGCCCGGGTTGGTTTCATGGTGCAAAATACGCGAGGTGTGCGCATACAAGACCTTGTCGGCCTTCACCTTTTCAAAGGACGGCAGCAACACGTAGGTTTTTTCCCACGGCTTGGGCTTGGCGGCGCGCACGGTGACCGGCTTGGCTTCCGGTTCCGGCTTGCCGCCGTCGGCGCAGGGCAGATCGTCGCCGTAAGGGTTTGGAATGGGTTCAATGCGGCCCGGCTTATCCAGACGGGTAGAATCTACGCCAGTCCAGCCTGGTAACGCGCCCTTGCGCATCACTGCCGTATTGCGGATATCGTGGATCTCACTGATTTTTTCGCCGGCGGCCAGACGGTGCGCCACTTCCACCAACGGCCGTTCGCCGTTGCCGTAGATCAGCATGTCGGCTTTGGAATCCACCAGCACCGAGCGGCGCACGGTATCCGACCAGTAATCGTAGTGAGCAATGCGGCGCAGGCTGGCTTCAATGCCGCCCAGTACGATCGGCACATCTTTATAGGCTTCTTTACAGCGTTGGCTGTAAACCAGCGTCGCGCGATCCGGGCGTTTGCCCCCCACGTTGCCGGCGGTATAGGCATCATCGTGGCGCAGCTTGCGGTCGGCGGTATAGCGGTTGATCATCGAATCCATATTGCCGGCGGTGATGCCGAAAAACAGGTTCGGTTTGCCCAAACGCATGAAATCTTCTTTATTACTCCAGTCCGGCTGCGCGATGATACCGACGCGGAAGCCCTGCGCTTCCAACATACGGCCGATGATCGCCATGCCAAAACTTGGGTGATCGACATAGGCGTCACCACTGATAATGATCACATCGCAGCTGTCCCAGCCCAGTTGATCCATCTCTTCGCGCGACATCGGTAAAAACGGCGCGGTGCCATAACATTCGGCCCAATAAGGCTTATAGGAAAACAATTCACGGTCGGGTTGGATCAGACTGGTAGTGCTCATTCTGGTGCTCTTTCACAGGTTAATTAATCGCCGGGCGGCGATTATACGCACTAGTTGCAAAAAGAGCATGGTTATTTCACACATCGGTCACATCACGGCGCGGGCTACGCCGGTGAAAGGCAAGCCGGAACGAGCCCTCAGGTTTGTCAGAGTGGCCTTTAAGGCCACTGATGGCCGCAATGGACCTCACACTGTGCTTCATTCTCGTAACGCATTACTCAATTTTAATAAAAAACGCTGAATAATACTGACAATTAAATAATTAACCGCACTTAACAAAAGGCATTCTTATTAAACAAAAAATCAACACAAGCAATGTTAATAATTAAAAAATAAATTAAGCAAAAATAAATAACACATAACTAATTGTTTTTTAATAACATAGATGACAAGGGTCGAAGCATGGCAAAAATCACAATGCCACAGCAATAATCAAGTAGAAGATGGGAGTCTATTTATGCAAACATAACGACATAAGATTTATCTTAAGTCGGAACGTTCATTAAGAAAAATTTTATAATTACTCGATCATTTAATCTCACCACACATAAGTACAACGGAGGTCTGTGTGAAACCGAACATCAGAAAATATCTGGATGAGTCAGAAATAAACAGCATGATCGAGAATATTAAAAAAGGCCTGAATGCCTGGCGCGACAGGTGCATGATCAGCATGTGCTTTATTCACGGCTTACGCGCCAGTGAGTTGCGGGGGTTGACATTAGATAATATCGAGCTGGATGCGAAGAGGATCTACATCCCTCGTTTGAAGAATGGTCTTTCCGTACAACACCCTTTACATGAAAATGAGATAGTCATGCTGAATCATTGGTTGGAAATAAGGAAAAGCTGGCACTATGCCGATCAGCCCTGGCTGTTTCTTTCACGAAAAGGCGGGCCAATAACCCGCCAGCAAATTTACCGTCTGATCCGTGATTACGGTAAAAACGCCAACATCCAGGTTCCGACACATCCTCATATGTTACGCCATGCCTGCGGCTACTTTCTGGCAAATCTGGGCATGGACACCCGCTTGATTCAGGACTACCTTGGGCATCGAAACATTCACCACACCGTACTCTATACCGCCAGTAATGCCATGCGATTTCAGGCTATTGAATTCTGATTCATTTCCCCAAGAAATAATAACAACGCTTCACAAATAGAAATAAAGTATATTTCCAAATTGAACTATTAATAACTAAAGTGACTAGAAACACATTACTACCCTACGCATCCTGAGTTCGCATCCATAGATTAGATGAATCAACCGCAGGACTTATTCATCCGATACAGGATTATTCACCATTAACCCGTCGCTTTTAAAATTTTCAGGGCCTCCGACACCATGACTAAAGATAACAATGGGCTTGTTTACCGTCACCAGACAGAATTAACCGTTAGCTCTACGCATTGGGAATACGGTCAGGTGGATAACGTTGCGGTCAGCGGGGCTCATCAAGCTCAACTTTCCCGTCCCAGCCACACGCTGATTGTCTATGACAGTTTTCACGCTGCTGACGGCGGTAGCACCATCCATGGCGACATTTGGTTTGACCACAAACGGGTTCCCTGCAGACGCACAATCGGCCAGGTCGCGGATATCGTCCCCTGCGGCTGCGGTTTTGAGGCGGTGACTTATATCGACGGCACGCTCAAATACACCGCTATTTCCGTTTCCCCCGAGCTCATCGCGTCGCTTCCGGGTGGTGCCACTGGGCTGAATATTGAGCCTAACGCCAATATCCGCAGCCCGTTAATCAGACAACTGTGCGCCAGCCTGAAAACCAGTACGGATGAATTACATGCAACGTCCTTGATGTTGACGATGCTGACTGAAACCTCACATCACCTGCAAGTGTTGTCCTCGCAGGCGCTCGCTCACCAGGCGCTCACCAAAACGCAGATGGAGCAACTGACTTGCTACATCGAAGATAACCTGGGTGAGACCATCACTCTTCAGGCTCTGGCTCAACTCACCGAGCTGAGCCTGTTCCATTTTTCCCGGGTTTTTAAACAGGTTTTTGGCCTGCCACCCTATCAGTATGTTCTGCATCGAAGGCTGGAGCGAGCCTATCAACTGGTCATCACCAGCCGGTTATCTCTGACCGAGATCTCCGCCCAATGCGGTTTCAGCGCCCCGGCGCAATTCAGTACCCACTTCCGTCGCCAGTTCGGCCGGTCTCCTTCGTCCCTGCGTCCCTAGCGACGGCAAAAGGTTAAGGGTTTTGATGGCTATTTTCGGGGGTAAAATAGAAACGCAACACCGGCCCGCGAGGCCCCTCTTTGCTGCTGAATTCGGCATCCGCGTCTTGACTGCCGCTCAGACAAAAACTCACCTCACGCTGCCCGGCCTGTAGGGCTTGCGTGACGGCGGCAGTGACGTCAAAGGTTTTCTGCACCGAATCGGTCCACATCTGCGCGTGATCCAATTGGGCCGATGGACAGTTCTTGATGGCATGTTGCCCCTGATTTTCATCCCAATTCACTCCCGGCAGTGCATATAACCGTACCTGCCCGGTTTCGCCGCTAACCTGACGGCCATAGAGACGCAGGTCGGCTTTGGTGATATTCAGGTTGTCGAGACGCTCCGGCAGGTCAAATTTGATTAAGCCGATATTTTGCTCTCCCCCGACCTTGATCACCGCCTCATCACCATGAAGACGCCCATCGGTCACCGAAACCCAGGCATCATCGCTGCTACGCTCGAAATCGCCCGGAATATCCTTATCGCAGGCAATCTTGCGATTAAGGCACTCTTCCACGCTGTAACGCGTGGCGCGCGAGCTCCAGGCGGCAAAGAAATCCGCGTGCGCAGCATATAGATCGCCCCATTTAGGGAGTAAACTGCCGTCAGCCTGCAAAACGGGGTTCATGGACAATTTGGCCCCTTTAAGATTGCTATTTTCACCCAAAGCATAATGGATACGCATATTCAGCTGCGGGAGCTTCACCGGATATGCCGCAGGGCATAGACCGGTTAATTTATCGCTGTAAGCCGCATTGCGTTTGTGCGGGTTAGTGGTCAGGCTGGTGCCATTCCAGCAGTCCGGGAAGTTAAGCGAAATATTGAATTCTGCGCCTTCGTCAAACCCGGCTATCTGCGGGCAGCTCTCCGGTGGATCGTTGGAATGCACCCCGCCCTCAAGCGATGTGCGGCAGTAAAACCAAATATAAGGATCATAATCGTCTGGCGACCTATGGTGGTTACCTACCAACAGTTGCAACCCCGGCGGGATAGGCGCAACGGCCTGCTCCGGTATATTGTTACGGTAATAAACCTTGATATAGCTGGGTGTAACAACGCTGTCATCCGCTAGTTTTAGCTGCGGCGCCCAATAAGAGGAGCTGTCATAGGGCGAGGTACAGGTGGTGGTCGGGGATTTTTGCAATGACTCGGTCGTGCTCATCGCATCCGCCTCGGTATTGCCAAAAAAATCATGGATCATCGAGAACCCTGGCAAGCCCGGCATGACAATCGCGTCATCGGCCAACGTATGAGAATAGTCGCACACCACGTTAAAGATGCCAACATCACCACCGTCAATCACCTGGGTAGGGGTGTATTCGGGCGTCAGAGGCGAAGCCAGGGACAAACAAGGGATAAATAAAGTCAAAGGAATAAGGTAAGTGAGGTTATTGCTAAACATGTTTTTTCCTTTTGAAATGAACAAACAATATTTTCTGTTGTACATAACCCGGATAAATAATGGATAGAGGGCAGTCAGACCATTCTTGAGAGAATGTTTTTCTTATCAAATAACTGATGTTTTATCACCGCAGCGACATGCATTAACAACATCAGCCCCAGAGCAATGCAACTGTACCGATGAACGTTGAAAAAGAAGAGGTTCACTTCAAGGTTATTGAGCGGCTGAGGGACAGGCAACAGGCCAAAAAAGAGGTAGCCATCTTTCAACATTAAGAAGCCACTGATCAAAACAACAAAGATGATCAGGTAGAAAATTTCATGAAGTAAAATAACCAATCCTTTTTTATTTCCCTGAATATGCTCACCGTAGGGCACCGAGGGTCTGAAAAAACGCCAGGTAAAACGCACAATCATCAGCAGCGTCATCACCGTTGCCAATGACATATTAAGCTCAGAGAAGAAGGTGAAAATCTTGGGGTCCGAAATAAAGTGCAGGCCATATCCCACCAGCGAGGCGTAGATAATCCCGACGGCCAGCACCCAGTGTAATATGCGAGAAAAACGATCGTAGCGGGAGCGAGGTGCCTTATTCTGCATGGTCATTAATATCCTTATTACTGATAAAAAAAAGTCGGCCCGGGGCAGGCCGACAAAAAAGTAGTGTTGCTATTAGTTTTTTAATATCCAGGCTTGTTGCCAGTGTTCACCGATACCCGGTTCAAATTGCGCCTTACCGCTAGCCCATTGTGTGCAATAGCCGCTGTAAGGGAAAGGTTTGCACTGATAGGTTTTGCCATTTTTAGGTTGTAACACCACCGTCCCTGCCGTGTAGCTATCGAGACCTTCGGGGAAGATATATTGATAGTTGCCGGAAGAAGCATCTTCTAATTGCAGGTTAATCACATCCTGTTTAACCAACTGACCTTCTTTATTGGTCGCGAAGTATTTCAGCATATGGTGCCCGGCAGTAACGTCGTTCAGCGGCAGAGTCATCGATAGGCGGTCATCGGTTACGCTTTGCTTCAGGTAGCCTTTCTCACTGCCATGGTGATCGAACACCCGGGCTTCAAAGGTGACTTCCCCCTTGACGTTAACGTTGAAACTCACGTTGGCGTGACCATCCTGGATTTTATCCACCTGAACGCCGGAGATTTCCACTTCTTCTTCAATGCCTGGGGCCTGTTCTTCATAAGACATGACCACCTTGCTCAAACGGCTGTCATCCTTGACGAAAGCACTGTTGTTGCCGTAAACCGGATTCACACTTCCTTGTGTGTCCTTTACGCCAATACGTACATCATCATGTTTCGCATTAATCAATACCGCCAGATCGTGTGACCAACGGTTTTTATCCGTCTGCTTCTGATTATCAATGGTCATTTCGCTGCGCAGAGACGTTACCTCTCCCTGATCGTCAAAGAATCGAGCTATAACCTTATCGCCTTTTTTCAAATCCTTACCAGACACCTGCCCTGAAAGCTGCTTACTCCATGGTGACGTGATGCCTTCACCTCCGCCAAAATCGACGTCAATGACCTGATAGAAACTGTTTACGGTATCGGCAATTTCCCAGACGCCGTAAATCACCTGATAACCACTGCGCTGCGGCACGTTACATTCATGAACTGCCCGCTGGGCCGGCATCTGTCCATGGCCCTCAGCTTGGCAGAAAGGCGTCGCTTCGAATGCCGCGCGAGTCAGCGGCTGATTGGCGTCCCAATTCTGTTTGGTGATGTAATACCGCCAGTTATTGGTTTTGTGCATGGCAGTATGGAACCAGGTAAACGTATTCATTCCCGCCTTGATGGGATTTTTTGCCCACATATTCATACTTTGCTTATCAAGCGGGGAATAATGAGGAATGCTGGCGCTGGCCAGTTCGCCATCGCGCGGTAAAGGCCCGGTCGGGAAGCCGGAGTCTTTCTCAACGCTTTGCGGCTCGTATTGCACGGCGCCGCAATCGGTATTTTCCTGCAAATTACATTTATAGGCCCGGCTTTGCGGCGATTCAACATAACCATGCGCCAGAGCACCACTGGAGAGAGTTAATGCAGCTACTGCCAGCGCGATTTTTTTCAATTCCATTTTATCACCAGAGTTATCATTCAAATTTAACTGGTTAAACGGTGTATATCCCATACACCGATAACCGCTCATTTACTCTGCCGATATCATAGTTATTCTTCTGCCACGGGCACCTTAAAAAGGCTGAATATAAGGGAGTATAAGTGACATAATGCCGCTGACGGCCCATAATACCCCCTGACGTAAAATACCTTCCACCTCCGTGTCTTTCGACATGGAAGACGCAGACATTATGAAATTTCATGGGGCCTATCAGTGGTAAAAAAACAGATTTTATTATCTTTTATTTTGTGCAACACATTATTAACGGGTTGTTCGACAAGTTCTGACAATAACCCCACCACCAAGCTGGATGCAGAACATCAACAACAGTTGGCGGCATTAATCGCCGGAAGTCAGTATCTAAAAGAAAATTGCCAACGCAATGACATTCCTGCTATTTCGGCATTAACAAAAACGGCGATATTAGAAGCGAAAAATAAAAAATGGCCGGTCAATGAAACCCTGTCTGACGCATTACCGCTGAATGCCCGTGAAATTATTAACAAGCTGAACCAAGACCCCACGCCGGTTGCCCAGAAGTGTGCCTATTTTAACTCATCGTTAGCCGCTTTTATTGAGGCCTCTCGCCGACAATAACGCTATTTCAGCTGTAAGATCAGGCAAATCGCCCCTGCAACACACAGCCCCGGACCGAAAGGTTGGGGCTGGCTCCAGCTATCTGCTCGTTTTTTCGCGAACAACAGGATAACAAACAGCGTTGCCGTCGAAGCTATCAGCAGGATTTCCGGCAACTTCTGCCAGCCAAGCCAGGCACCGAGCGCCGCCAGCAGCTTGAAATCGCCATACCCCAGCCCTTCCTTCCCGGTCATCAGCCGCAGACTCCAATAGAGCAACCACAATACCAGGTAACCGGCGATAGCGCCGAGCACCGCATCACCCAGAAAATCACGCTGCTCCAGCCAGTGCCAAAACAGGCCGCACCACAACAACGTCAAAGTCAGGATATCCGGCAATATTTGATGGCGAAAATCGATGATGGCCAGCGAGAGCAGCAAGGCGCTAGAAACCATCATCATCACCCAGCCGGCTCCGGGAGGCAGAAAGCAGGCCAACAGGGTGGCGATAACCGCCATCGCCAGCTCAACCGCCGGGTACGCCCAACCGATAGCCTGCCGGCAATGGCGACAACGCCCGGCCAAAAGCAACCAACCGAGCAGTGGAATATTATCGTAACAGGCGACGGTATGTTTGCAGTTGGGGCAATGTGAACGCGGCAAAAACAGGTTCAGGGCTGCACGGTTTTTATCGGGGAAAATGCTCTTTCCGGCGGGCGTTGGTACGGCGCTGGGGTGTCGGGTCAAATAATCCATCACGAAGGTTGTTTCTTCCTGCTGCATCATCAGCGGCAAGCGATAGATCACCACATTAAGCAAGCTGCCGACGCACAACCCCACCAGCCCCGAGAACGCCAGCCAAAGAGAGGTATCCGTGTAAAACGCCATGGTCATTCCTATTGATCAATGAACTGAGATGACTTGAAGAGTCAATGCCTGCACCCTGACCTCATCCCCATGCAGGCTGAGATCAATCGAATTGACCCCCATGCCATATGCCTGTTGCAGGTTCTCCAGCCACAACAGCAGTGGCTTGACGGGTTGCGGGGGCAATGCCACATCCAGGTTATTTTTGTCTGAGCGGACGGTCCCCAATCGCACCCCGAGTTTTTCAGCGCTGGTCTTAAGCAGGGTCTGGAGCGATGTGCCTTCAGGCGGCGGCGGGGGTAAAGGGTGCCGCAGCATGACAATGCGCTGCGCATTGCGTTGCATTTGAGCCAGTTCAGCGTTCGCCTGCTGAGCCTGGCCTTTTTGCTGAAGATAAAATGCTAAAATGCTGACCGCGACGAGAATGCCGCAAAAGATAAGCGCCGTGCTCTTTTTGCCCGCACGCTGCCGCATTGTTGGAGACATCATTGAGTTTCCTTCAGGGTAAGCGTCCCCTGCTGTTTGGCCGGGTTAACCTGCAGCTCCAGGGTGTTACCTTCATCATTTATTTGCGTGGAGGGCTGCAATTCAGGCGCCTGTAATCTGATGGCCAGCATTGACCTGTCGGCGTCGAAAGTCAGGCCAATGACCCGGTGTTTCGGGATCCCCTGCAGGGCCCGTTGCGCCTGCGCGGCAAGTTCGAAGAATTGGCGCGGAGATTTTGCTTCTTGTAGCGCTCGGATATAACGCGCGCTCTCACTCACAGGTTCCGCCGGTATCGGCTGGCCAACAAAAAGCCGCTGATATAAAGCGTCACGTTGCTGGTTGGCCTGCTTAACCTGCTGGTGATAATGCGCTCCACCGATCGCCAGGGCGCATAGCGTTAACACCGCCCCAGCGATGCTGGGCCAGTGGCGCCAGAACGGGTTTCGTTGCCAGCGTGGCGGCGCCTTATATTTACCCTGCAGGAGTGAAACCGCCGTTTCGGCCTCTCCCCGAACCCGGTCCCACAACACATCGCAAGGTGACAGGGGAACGGCGTCGACGACGTCGGACGGAGCCAAAAGCCACTGTGACGGCAGCGAATAGCCTGACCACGGCGACGTCCTGCGCAACAACCTTCCCCGCCAACGGTAGAAATGACGGTCGTTGACCGGTCCGCAAAGCGTGTCTGGCAACAGGCTGTCGGGAACAATGCCCCAGCGTTCCAATTGCGACAGCCAGCGCTGCATATCCACATGACGATAACCGGCGAGAGCATAGTCGTCGTCCTGCCGACCCAGGATTACCCAATACAACTGCTCAACCTCCTCCAGCAGGCTATCCTCACACTGATAAGCCAGGGCCAGAGGCGTTGCCGCGCGGCTGGGGCCAGAGAATGTCACCCTCTGCAATGTCACCGACTGGCCCGGCACGCAGACCACGACTCTGCATTGCGATGCCTTTATCGGCAGCGTCGGCGGCAAGGTATCTGCCCCCGCATGCCGCCATTGCGATTCACTCGGATCCCCCTGACACCATAGGATTGGCGCTCCGGCCTCCCCTAATGCCAGCACCAACAAGGGTTTTGAACACGTCATTGAACCTTCTCTCCCTGCCCGGTTTGACGGCCTTTCACCGTCACCCTTCCTTTTTCATAATGCAATTTGCTGCGCAGGTAATAACCGGCGTCTGCATCTTGAGTCAGCAGCAGGACGTTAAAATAACGGCTCTCCGTCACCAACATTTTCTCCCCCGCCGACGAGGGCAGGCGCAACCCGGCCAGTGCTTTTTGCCAATCCTGATCGTCCAGCGCGCGCCAACCTGCCTCGGGACGGGCATTGAGCCATTTCTTCAATTGAGTGTCGCTGGCCTGGTTCAGAAACAAGGCGCGCAGCAGAGGTAAGTGAGCCTCATCCAGCGTGTTGATGTTGATTGCCGGCTTGCGTTCAGGCAATGCACATAACCAGGGCAGTAAACGCAGATACTGCTGGCGGCCAATGAAGGGAAATGTGCGCAATTCTGAAACGTCAGTAAAAAGCGAATTCTCCGGCATCAGCCGCTGTTCTATCGCACTGCCGATGCCTTTGATTTCATCATCGGTGAACGCCAGATTCGATAACAGAGCACCGAACACCTGACGGGCAATATCTCTGTCGATTTTAACCTCGGACGGTGGGGCCGGCGGCGGGTCCTGCGGGGGCGATTTTTGCTTATCCGGCAAGTAGTGGTAGCGTAACGTATTGATGTTAAAACAGGCCTGGGCATCCTTGATAACATAAGAAATCCCCCTGTCTTCCATGTGTATCATCCCAGGCGTTGCCCATCGCTGCCCCAGATTAACGGAGGTCTGTTCTTGCAAACTTTCCACCAATAACTGCCGAACAAATTGCTCCCCCGCCAACAGATCCCATTTGGCCTGAAAAGTCGTTTGCGCGTGCAATGTTCGGGTGAAAGTAAGCTGCCAAAACTGATGAATGCCCATCGACAAAGTGGCCATCAGCGCCAGCAATAACAGGACGATCAGCAGCGCCATTCCCCGTGATTTTTTCATGCCGCCTCTCCATCGGCCGTCAAGAAAATACGCTGTAGTTCCCCCCGGTCGAACAAGGTCACGGACACCTCTATCGCCTGAGGTAAACCGGCACCGTTAAACGCCCCCTCTTGCCAACGTCCGGTAAGCCGGTGACGCAGTTGGAAACGTTCTACACCCTGTAACAAAGTGACGACTCTGGCTTTGTCTTCCGGGGCATCGGGGGTCGGATAGCTCAGGCGCTGCAACTGCCCGTCATGCAGACGGTAACTGACGCGCTCCAGGGAGGAACGAGGCAATAAGCCCCCAGGGTTGAGCCAGTTGCTACGCAGTAACGCCAGCGTCGGCGAGGCTTCCCCCACTTGGGCAGTCCCCAGATTGGTCCTGAGCGGATGATCAGGCAGGAACAACAGGGTTTGGCGGACATCCCGCTCCATCAGAGCCAGTGCCTGTTGTATCTGGGTCAGCGCGTTGGCCTGAGTTTGCACTATGGCATTGTTCTTAACGATGCTGCTCAGCAACTGTGACGCCATCAGCGACATCAAGGAAAAAATCGCGATCGCCAGCATCATTTCGATTAAGGTGAACCCCTTTTGCTCAGGGTTTGGCATCGCTTATCCTCCAGGTTCGCAGGCGCAAGATCGGGGACCTGAACTCAGGTTCACTATCCACTTCAATATCAATAGCCTGCAGATGGCTGTCGGTGGTCTGCCGACTGCGACAACGCCAGAACCATTGTCGATTAGCCATCATGCTATTCCCCTGCTGCCATAACGGAGACAAGGTCATATCCCCCAGATAGAGCTGCGTCAGTTGGTTATCCGCCACCCAGCCGGCCACCATTTTTTCCTCCAGCGTGCCAAGATTGCGCACCTGTAGCCCGGTAGTGCGGATCACCGCCATGCAACCGACGGATAAAATCACCATCGCCAACAGAACTTCCAGCAAAGTCATGCCGTTAGGGTGCTTGCGCATCATCACAACTTTCATCTCCCGAGCTAAAGCTCATATAACCGCTCGTCTCCAGGACCCGTTCGCATGCCCCTTGTCGTAGCCTCAGGGTAAAAACCGACATTTCACCACCGGGATAGAACCAAAGCTGCGGTGTCACGTCGGGGGTCAGGGAAGGCGGCAAGGCGATCTCCTGCAACTCCAGACGTAATGAAAGGCTGAGGGTTTCAGGCAAAATGACGGTATGAACGCCATCGGCTCGCCAACCTTCGGTTGCTTCTGGCCGGTCCCTCAGACGGTAGATCATCCGCTGCCATCCTTGCTCGGAAACGGCAATGCCCACGGGCAAACCCGTTTGCTCTGCGCGCTGCTGAGCGGCATCCAGCGCCAGAATCAACGTGCTCATGGTCGTGGAAAAAAGCGCCCGCTCTGAACGCCCATGGGGAACTAACATCGCACCGGTGAGGCCAATCAGCACCAGAACCAACATAATTTCCAGTAGGGTAAACCCACGCTGATGCGGCCTGCCGCTAGGAGCCATTGGTGATATCGTCTTCGCTATCCCATTGGCCATCTGGTCCGGCTGACGAAATGTCTATCCGGTTGTGTTTCCCCGGATTAAGCAAACGGTAATCGCTCCCCCAGGGATCCTGCGGCAGGCGGCGCAGGTAGCCATCTTCCGGATAATTACGGGGCAGCGGTGGCGTCACCGGTTTGGCAATCAACGCCTCCAGCCCCTGTTCGTTGTTGGGGTAGCGGCCATTGTCGAGACGGTACATATCCAGCCCATTCTCCAGCGCAACAATGTCGCTGACGGCTTTTTGCCGATCCGCCTTGTCCTTATTGCCCATCAGATTGGGGATGATAAAGCTGGCCAGCAGGCCCAGGATCACAATCACCACCATGATTTCCATCAGTGTAAATCCCGACTGCCGGGTGTTCCTTGCCATTGTTGGGGTTCGCATACGGTTCTCCATTGAGTTAACCCATCATGTTGTTGAGCTGTAAGATCGGCTGCAGGATCGCCAGAATAATGAACAGGACAATGCCGGCCATGCTGATCACCAGCGCCGGCTCAAACAGGCTCAGGACCAACGCAATGCGCTGATTAAGGGCGTCCTGTTGCATAGCGGCGGCCCGTTTCAACATGCTGCCAAGTTCACTGCTGCGTTCGCCCGCCGCGATCATGTGGCGCATCATCGGGGAAAAAAGATCGCTGTCCGCCAGCGCCTGATGCAAAGATCCCCCCTCCTGTACCTGCGTCATCGCCTCGAGCAACCGACGCCGGGCCTCCTCGTTATTCAACACCGCAGCACTGATATTCATGCTGTCCAGTAAAGGCACCGCGCTGAGCGTCAGGATGCTGAGAGTGTGTGCATAACGGGCCGTATCCAGATTCAGGAACAGGCTTCCCAGGTACGGCATGCGCAACAGATAACGGTGCCACGCCAGGCGAAACCGCTGTTTTTTCAACTGCCAGCGAAAACCCAGCAAGCTCAGCACGACCACCGTCAGGCCAGAAGGCCCCCACCGACCGACGCCTTCACTGCACAGCAGGAGGATCTGCGTGGTTAACGGCAGCGTTTGTTTCATATGCACAAACTGTTCAATCACCTTCGGTACCACCGCCACCAACAGCACGCCGATCACCGCAATGGCGACCAGCGTCAATATCACGGGGTAAGTCATTGCCTGAGTCATTTTATTTTTGATTTTCTGCCGCTGTTCGACATAGTCCGCCAACTCGGTGAAGATCAGCGGCAATTGGCCGCTGCTCTCTCCGGCGGCCACCATGGCGCAAAACAGACGGTCAAAAACCGAGGGGAATTGCATCAATGCCTGCGACAACGACAAGCCTTCCAGCACATGGCTGCGTATGCGGGTGATTAACTGGATAACGGTTTTTTTTTCTGACTGACATGCGACGGTTAATAGTGCCTCTTCCAGTGGCAAAGCCGCCGCGATCAGGGTGGCGAGCTGCCGGGTCACCAGAGCCAGTTCGCCACTGCTCAAACGATGTCGGGGCCTGGCGGCCAGCAAAGTGGCGGCCACGCCGTTTCGCTGCGGCGCAATATGCGAGGGCGTCAGATTTTGCTCACGGAGCCGTTGTCGGGCACTGCGCAAAGAATCCGTCTCCAGTACCCCTCTGACGCCTTTGCCGGCTGCATCGTATGCGTGATAGTTAAACTTCACCGCAATGATCCCCCCCGGTGACCCGCAGAACTTCCTCAATACTGGTTTCACCGGTCAGCAGTTTGCGCGCGCCATCTTGCCGCAGGGTGTGTCGCGCATGGCCGCAGAGTTGTTCTATCTCCTGCTCACTGCTGCCCAAATGAATGGCTTTGCGGATAGCGTCATCAATCAGCAGCAGTTCATGGATCCCCAGACGCCCACGGTAGCCCAGGCCATTGCATTTTTCACAGCCGATCGGACGCCACGCGACCTGCTCAATCTCGACAGAGAGCTGTAGCGAGAGCGCTTGCTCTGCAGAAAGCACATAAGCCTGGCGGCAATGCGGGCACAATTTTCGCACCAGCCGCTGAGCGAGAATGCCCGTCAGCGAGCTGGCCAGCAGGAAGGGTTCGATCCCCATGTCACGCAGGCGGGTGATGGCGCCGATGGCGGTATTGGTATGCAGCGTGGATAACACCAGGTGCCCGGTCAGTGAAGCCTGTACGGCGATATGTGCGGTTTCGGTATCGCGTATTTCGCCCAGCAACACCACATCCGGATCTTGCCGCAGCAAGGCGCGTAACCCGCGGGCAAACGTCATATCAACCCGCGTGTTGACCTGGGTTTGCGAAATGCCCTTTAATTCAAACTCCACCGGGTCTTCTATGGTCATGATGTTGCGATTGCCGTCATTAATCTGCATCAGTAACGCATAAAGCGTGGTGCTTTTGCCCGAGCCGGTCGGGCCAGTCACCAGGATCACCCCATGGGGCTGATGAACCAGTCGCGTCAGCGCCGCGAACTCCACCGAGCGTATGCCCATCCTGGCGAGATCCAGACTGACGCTGCTTTTATCCAGCAGACGCATCACCACCCGCTCGCCGTGATTGGTCGGAAGCACGGACACCCGCACATCGACGGCCCGGCCGCCAATCTTCAACGTGATACGGCCATCCTGCGGGATGCGCTTCTCGGCAATGTCCAGTTTGGACATCACCTTAATGCGAGAGGTCAGCAAGGCCGCCAGTTGATGCTGGGGAGTCAGAATGGTTTTCAGCACCCCATCAATACGAAAGCGGATCACCAGTTCGCTGTCATAGGTCTCGATATGAATATCTGAGGCCCGCTCTTTAATGGCTTCACTGAGCATCGCATTAAGCAAACGGATAATCGGCGCATCGTCTTGTTCATCCAGCAGATCCTGGGTGGCCGGCAGCGCCTGCGCCAGGCTGTAGAAATCCAGCTCCTTACCCAGGTCGTCCATGGTCTTTTGCGTATTGCTGTTGCCCTGTTGGTAATGTTCCAGCAACTTCTGCTCAAAGGCATTTTCGTCCAGCAAACACAGCGGAATGTCGGCCTCCAGCAGACGCGCAAGCTCGGCCAACGTGGCCAGGCCCACGTCCTGTCGACACCACAGGGTGTATTGGTTTTCTTCGCTGGTGAGTACAGCGTGATGCTGACGGGCCCAGGCATAAGACAAGCAGGGTGTGTTCACGGCTCCCCCCGCGGGTAAAATGCATCAATTTGCCGTTGGACTCGCTGGAAGGTGCCATTCGCGGTGGAACCGACCCTATCGAGCTGCGCCTCCGCATGGGTTTTTAACGGAAGGGGTTGCGCGTCGAGTGATCGGAAACGGGCCGCTTTGCGCATACTCTCTTGCGCGTATTCCTCGGTAGAGCGTATGACCGTCGGGCGAATAAACAAGATCAGATTCCGTTTGCTCTCTTTATGAGAGGTAGAGCGGAACAAGGCCCCAAGCAGCGGTATGCGTTCCAAAAACGGCACCGCACTTTTGCTGTCAGATTGCGACTTGTCCAGCAAACCGCCGACCACCACGGTCTCACCACTTTCAACCAGCACCGTGTTATTCACCGTCCGGATATTGAAAGTCGCGCCCAGGTTATCCTTATCCACCGAGCTGTTTTCCGCCACGCTGGAAACTTCCTGTTCGATCTTCAGCAGTACCGACTGCCCTTTGTTGATTTGCGGCTTGACCTTGAGCTTGATGCCGACGGTTTTGCGCGCCACCGTATTAAACACGTTGTCACTGTTGGTGGTTTGCGAGCCGGTCAGAATCGGCACATCCTGACCCACGCTAAACTCGGCATCTTCGTTGTCCAACGTCATGATGCTCGGCGTGGCGAGAATATTGTTCTGGCTCTGGTTACTGATGGCGGTGAGCAAGCCGGCCCAGTTACCGCTGTAAAAACCCGTGACCAGACCGTTGGCGTTTTTAAACACCTCCGTCATTCCCCCTTTAAAGCCGGGAGCGATCTGCGCCTGAGCGTTGCCGAACTGCGTACCGCCACCGTAACGGTTGGCCCATTGGATACCCAGGTTCAGACCGTCTGCGTTTTGCATTTCGACAATCACCGCTTCAACCAGTACCTGGGCCCGGCGAATATCAAGCTGCTCAATGACTTTTTCCAGGTTGCTCATCACGTCCGGTGTGGCGTTGATGATCAGCGCATTGGTCTGTTCATCTGCCTTGATCACCATGTTCTTCATGACGGAAACGTTGTTGCCGACCGTTTTTTTCTCGTCTTGCAGATTGGCACTGACGCCGGACAACACTTCAAGCAGGCCTTGCGCTTTGGCATATTTCAGCCGGATCACCTTGGTATTCCCCTGGCTGGCTTTTTCTTGATCCAACTGCTGGATAATCCCTTCGATGCGCGCCTGCAGGCTCGGTTCACCGGCAATCAGCACGGTGTTGGTCCGTTCATCGGCAACCACTTTCATGCCGGGAAGCGCACCCTTTTTCGTACGGTTTTCATCCCGAAATAACGTAGTGACAATGCTGACCACATCGGAGGCGGAGGCATGTTGCAAGGCGACAGAGACCACGCCGGCCTGTTCGGTACGATCCATTTCATGGGCCAGCTCAACCAGACTATTGACCACATCGGCACGGCCGGTGATCAACAACGCATTGCCACTTTCCAGGAACACCACGTTCCCGATACCAATGCTGTCGTTAAACTGGCGCATCAACGGCGCCACCTCTTTCGCCGCGATATTGTTCAGGGGCACAATCCGCATGATCAGCTCATCGCCTTCGGCTGGGGTATTCAGGGCGTTGAGCGCCGCCCTTTTGCCGTCTTTCGCCGGGATCACCTTCAGAACGTTGTTGGGCATGCTGATCACCGCATAACCATAGACATCAAGCACGTTGAGGAAAAATTGGTAATATTGCCCGGCATCCAGCGGCTCATAGCTGCGCACCGTAACCTTGCCTTTTACCGCATCGTCAATAATGATGGTTTTCCCCAGCGCCTTACTGGCTGTACTGATAAATTCGTGTATATCCGTTCCTTTAAAATTGGCGGAAAACGCCTCGGCCTGAACGGGGGCGGTCACCCACAGCAGCATGATGAGCACTGCCATTAATGCGATCATTTTCGAGAAGAGCATATTTGTCATTTTTGCGCGCATGTACCAATGCCTGCCTGGAAATAAGTCGAGGTTGCACATATCTGTATCCGATTGCGGCCTGCTGTCATGCAACCGCTGTGTTTACACTCAATTTTCGAGCATTAATGCAGCATAAAATCCGTTTTCATTGATAATGATCCGGTCTGCCAATATTTTCACTATCGGATAAGTGTCATTTATTTTTTCGCCTGATACATAACTCTGCTGCCGACCTGAGCGTTCAATAATCACCATGCCGGCATGGTCATCCTTATCGCACAGCAACCCCACCACTTTTACCGCTAACTTTGCTACAGGCGCCGCAATTAATAGGGCATTACTCAGTTTTTTTTCGGTAATACGGAAACGAGTTTGCTCTATCGGCATGTTGGCGTGAGCATTTGAATATAACAGGGTCAGTAATGGGTTAGCCTCCAATTCCATGGGTTTGCTGACTATAATCTGGGATAATTCTTTAATATTGGCTTCAGGAATTTCTTTTGCACTCGGAATTTCGTAACCGACCCAAAATACCGACAGCACCCCGAACACCAGAAATAGATACCCCAGCACTGTCGGCCATGCTTCTTTGTCAATACGGCCGATGATTGGCAGGTCGCCATAAACAATGCCAAACCTCATGCAGCGTCTCTCACTCGTCGTAATGGAATGTAGGCATGCCTATCGAACTCAAACCACGACACTGGCAATAACTATATAATTAATAACGACAAGAAGCAGAACATTGCGAACCAACCTTTGCCGTTCACTGAGCATTCCGGCAAGTTTCTTATGCCATTTAGGCAACTTGACGGTGCGCTGGCTCAGGACTTCTTCCAGAGGCGAGTAGTTGAATCTCACGCCATATCGGGGGATGGTTTTGATGACTTCAGGAGGTATACCATGGCGGGAAAGCAACGTTCTGCATTGATATATTAATTGATGATAGTTGTTGTCAGTGATAGTAACGTAGTTATTTTCCCATACTGACTCTATCACTTCTTGCTTCTTGGTTACGCCACTGAGCAAAATACAAAAAAGTCGTCTCTGCAGTTCAGTAAGATGAATGGTTATATTTTTCGGCTTGATAATTAGGGTGCTACTTTTACTGTTCAGAACGAGAAAATCGTTTTCAACCAAAGACAACTTTTTCTCTGCGAGTGTCATAACTAAAATATACCCTTCAGCAATAATCCATTATTCCTCGTTATGAATAAGAGACCACATAGCCCGATAGCAGTCAAGGGTTAGCGACTAAAAACTCCGAGAGCAATAAGCTATCGGCGCTTAAAATTCATTATATAAAACAATCCTCACCAACTTTGTTGTATCGATGTTTTATCTTGTTGTGCATTATTTAATATCTGCGTTATTAAAAGCAATAATAATAAACCAGAGCAATTTATAGAAATATCACCTGCCGGGGTAAAACTGGGAAATAGCGCAGCGGCAAGGCGAGAGGCCATAAAGTAAAATGGGCGCAAATCGAGTTGCGCCCATAGGGTTTTAATGTGCCCGTTGCGCCGCCCCAGGCAGCTCCTCCGGCCGATGCTGGTAGTTGAAGGTCAGTGCGAAAATCACTCCCAATACCAACGTATATAACGCGAAGATCAGCCAGATACTTTGCCAGTCCTTGACGCCGTTGTGGGTGAAGAAGTCCACCACCTCACCGCTGGCAATCGCCCCCAGATAAGCGCCGATACCGTTCACCATGGTCATAAACAACCCTTGTGCACTGGCACGAATGCGGTGATCGGCCTCTTTCTCAACGAAAATAGCCCCGGAGATATTAAAGAAATCAAAGGCGCAACCGTAGACGATCATCGAAAGCAGCAGCAGCACAAAACCGAAACCCGCCGGGGTGCCATAGGCCAGGAACAGGAAACGCAGGGTCCAGGCCGCCATGCTGATCAACATCACCTGTTTGATGCCATATCGACGCAAGAAGAACGGAATGGTGAGGATAAAGAACACCTCGGAGATTTGTGACAGCGACAACAGCACCGCGGGGTACCTGACGCTTATGCTGTCCTGATACAACGGGTTATTGGCGAAATCGTGCAGGAAGGGATTGCCGAAGGTGTTGGTGACCTGCAGTGCGGCACCCAACAACATGGCAAACAGGAAAAACAGCGCCATGCGCCGCTGGCGGAATAGCACCAGCGCGTCCAGCCCCAAAACGCTGAACCAGCTTTTCGATTTTTCCACTTTGCTGGTCGGGCAATTCGGCAGCGTCAGCGAATAACCCGCCAACAACAACGACACCCCGGAGGCCAGATAGAGTTGCAAATTGCTGAGTTCAATTCTGCTAAAACCGATCAACCACATCGCTACTATAAAGCCGACGGTGCCGTACACCCGTACCGGCGGAAAATCTTTCACCGTATCGTAACCGTGCTTCTCCAGGCAGAAATAAGAAATGGCGTTGGAGAGCGAAATCGTGGGCATATACACCATGGCGTTGAACAGCATCACCCAGAACATCACCATAGGTTGCTCAACCTGGGCGGCACAGTACAGTGCCAGCGCACCAAACAAATGACACAGCGCGTACAGGTAGTTGGCCTTGATCCAGCGATCGGCAAGAATGCCTGCCAATCCCGGCATAATCAGCGCCGCGATGCCTTTGGCGCTGTAGACCATACCCACCTGCATCCCACTGAAATGCAGGGTGTTAATCATGTAAGATCCCAGCGTAACCAGCCAGGCACCCCAGATAAAGAACTGCAGAAAAACCATCACCTTCAGTCGCGTTTTTATTGCCATCACCATCACCTTATTATTCTGATTAAAACGATGATTCGCACGACAGGGCCCCTGCACCCTGCCGTCGGGAGGTTTACGGCATTACCGCGTTTTGAAGAATTCGCGGATCAGGCGCATAAAGTCCTCTGCCGCCAACGCCGCACAGCTCAGGGTTTGCTCATGGGACAGCGGCGTATCGGACAGCCCTTCGGCGTAATTGGTCATCGCGGACACTACCAGCACTTTCAGCCCACAGTGACGTGCCGAGAGCACTTCCGGCACGATAGACATACCGACCACGTCGCAGCCCAGCGTTTGCATCATGCGGATTTCCGCCGGGGTTTCGAAGTTTGGCCCGGTGTAAGCGGCAAATACCCCTTCGGCCAGCGGAATGCCTACGCTTTGCGCCACCTGTGCCAACTGGCCGCGCAGCTCGCGATCGTAAGCGTTGGCCAGGCTGAAGAAACGCGGGCCAAAACGCTCGTCGTTATCGCCAACCAGCGGCGACTCAGGCATAAAATTAATGTGGTCGGTGAGTGCCACCAGGCTGCCCGGTGCCACCGACTGACGCAGCGAGCCGGCAGCATTGGTGGCCAGCAGGAATTCGCAGCCCAGCAGTTTGAAGGTGCGCACAGCGGTGGTCATCACCTGCATGCCGCGCCCTTCGTAGTAGTGACCGCGCCCTTTCATGCAGAGCACCGGCACGCCCTCCAGCCAACCGGCAACCAGTTGCCCGGCATGGCCCACCACGCCACTGACCGGGAAACCCGGCAGCTCTGCGTAGTCGATGGTCAGGGTGTCGGTCATCACCTCTGCCAGCGCGCCCAGCCCGGAGCCCAGTATCAAAGCAGCGTGCGGCTGGAAGTCCGGCAGCCTGGTGCGGATCACTTCGGCACAGGAAAAAGCATCTTCTTGATTAAACATTGTATTCTCTTCTATGAGGGGGGAGGTTATCCCCATAGTAGAGAGCGAGGCGCGGCGGCGACCAATACATTATTGGCGGCCGATTTATTCCATTTACCTATAAATTGGTAGCCCCAGGAGGCGATCATCAGCATCAAACAGCCCCAGCCACTGCCCGATCCCAGCCGAATTAACTTCCGCCTGCTGCACTATTTCCGCGTGGTAGCGGAGGAGATGAACTTCACTCAGGCGGCGCTGCGGCTGAATATTTCGCAGCCGCCGCTCAGCAAACATATTAAAGAGTTGGAGAGCCAACTGGGCGTGGAGTTATTCAAGCGTACCACCCGATCGATGGCATTGACGCTGGCCGGTCGCACGCTGTTTCACAATGTAGAAATGCTGCTCGATCAGGCCGGGCATGCGCTCAATCAGGTGCAGCAGTTGGGGCGCGGCGAGGCCGGGCATATGGTGATCGGCATGGTCGGCACTTCGGTTTGGGGCGGGCTAATCCCGGCGTTGAAACGCTTTACCGGGCAAACGGCCAACGTCACCTGGGCGTTAAACGAACTGACACCCAGCCAGCAGATTGCTGCGCTGCAAAAGCGTCATATCGATATTGGCGTCTGGCGCGAGGCAAAGGAGCAGGTATTGCCGGGGCTGGCGAGTCAGTTGCTGGCACGGGAGAATATTGCGCTGGTGCTGCCGCAGGGCCACCCACTGGCTCAGGCGGAAAGCCTGCCGCTCGCCGCGCTGCGGCATGAAAAATTCATTGTCCTACCGCCGCACGAAGCCAGTTTGGGTCTCTATCTGCACAATTTGTGTCTGCAGCAGGGTTTCAAGCCGGATATCGCCTATCAGGTCAACGAGCCGCAAACGCTGATGGCACTGGTGGCCGAAGGCTATGGCATCACGCTGCTGCCGGACAGTTACGGCCGTATTCCCTGGCCCGGCGTGCGTTTTTGCCCGCTGCAGCAGGCGCCGTCAGCGGATCTTTACGCTATTTATCATGCCGACAGCGCAACGCCGGTAGTGCAGGCGTTTCTGGAGATGCTGCGTACAGCTCCCCAGAACAAGTCTGTGCAACGAGCTTAAAGCGCCGGCTGCACCATAAACTGGCCGGCGCTGCCGCGATCCGCCATCTCCAGCGTCTGGCTGTAGAACAGGAACGGGAAATGTTCCGAAGTGGACTGGTTGAAGTAAACCAGCAGCTCGACGTCGCCGTCGACCCATACCGTGTCCTTCCAGCCGCGATCTTCCGCCATCGGCTGCGCACCGTTGACCCGTTTCACCAGGAAACGTACGCCCTGAATATGGAACGCCTGCGGCGTATCCGCATGGATATTCCAGCGTTCCCAACTGCCCTGCTGGGTTTGCACATCGATACGGTTCATGTCCCAGATAGCCCCGTTGATCCCGGCCTGGCTATCGCCCAGACGGAACTCACGGGTGCGGCTGACGCTGCCGTCCAGCAGTTCATCCGCCAGCAGGCGCATCGGCAGGTTATCGGTCACCAGCGGCAACAACCCGGTCGGTTTCAGCGTCAGAACCTGGGTAGAAACCAGGATGCTCGAAGGCTCAATCAGGCCACGCAGGCGATCCATAATGCCCGCAGCCTCGCCGGCGCTGATCGTCACTTCATCGCCTTTTGACATATCGATCAGTACTTCACGGCGCTCACCAGGAGCCAGTGACAGCTGTTGTACCGCTACCGGAGCCGGCAGGAAACCCTGATCGCTGGCGATCACATTTAACGGCCGACCGTCACTCAGTTGCAGCATGTAGCGGCGTGAGTTGGAGGCATTGAGCAGGCGCAGGCGCACCCAACCGCGTGACACTTCGACATAAGGATTTTGCACGCCGTTAACCAACAGCGTATCGCCGATAAAGCCGCCCTGCGACGGGGGAGCGTATTCCGGTGTACCGAAGTTATCCAGTCGCTTGTCCTGAATGATCAACGGGAAATCATCGACGCCATAGTGGTTGGGCAGCGGCAATGCCTTGCTGACTTCGTCTTCGACCAGCCACAGCCCGGCCAGGCCGTTGTAAACATGCGGTGCCATGCGGTTGGGCGTGCTGGCGTGATACCAGCAGGTGGCGGCACTCTGACGGATTGGCAGCACCGGCGACCAGTCAACGTTAGGAGACATCATGCGCGGTGCGCCACCCATCAGGGTTCCCGGCACCTGCAGACCGCTGATGGTCATCGCCACTGGCTCCGGCAGGCGGTTACTGTAGATCAGCTTGACGTCATCACCGTTGTAAACCCGCACCGTCGGCCCAAGGTACATGCCGTTAATGCCCCACACCGACGTCTTGCGGTTATCCATAAATGCCCAATGGGCGCGCTGCAAGGTTAAAAACAGCGGCTGGCCGCGGCGGGACTCCAGCAGCGGGGGAATAGGTAATGGGGTCTGCATTCCGCTCGCCTCAGCCCTCAGCGGCACGGCTCCTGCGCACAGCGCCAAGCCCGATGCCTGAATAAACTGACGTCGACTGAGTGACATATTTTCTCCATGAAAAGCAATGACTAAACCGTGTGCAAAGACCGGGCTCCTGTTAATCAGATTAGCAGGAGCCCAGGCGTTAACGGCGTTTTACGCCGTTTAAAAGTTCATTCTTTGAAGCCGGTAGGAATATTATTTTCCGGCTGCATTGCGCTGGGCAACTTCTGCGTCCAGCTCGGCAATTTTCGCCAGCATCAGCTCATGGCAATGGGCTGCCAGCTCACGCACATTTTCTCTACCGTAATTACTGATATCGATCGGTTCCATCACTTCTACGATCGCATGACCGTTATCCCAACGGTTAAGATTAATTTTACCGCTGGTGGTGGAAACGCAGATCGGCACAATCGGCACCCCGGCAGCGATTGCCGCGTGAAATGCACCGGTTTTAAACGGCATCAACCCACGCCCGCGGCTGCGCGTACCTTCTGGAAACATCCAGACCGAAATATCACGTTTTTTAAACTGTTCAGCCACCTGGGCAATGGTACCGTGCGCCTTGGCGCGATTATCCCGGTCAATCAGCAAGTTACCGGTCACCCAATACAGCGGGCCGAAGAACGGAACCCACAGCAGGCTTTTTTTACCCACGGTCACGGTGCGCGGCTGCACCGCTTTGGCGGCCGTCACCATATCGTAGTTATTCTGGTGGTTGGCAATATAAATGCAGTTGCCGTTTTTGGCCGCATCGGCCGGTACCCGGACTTCCACTTTCAGACCAAATAACCCGGACAGGCGACCAAACAAATGACCGAACGTCGCCACATGGCGGGGATCGCGGGGGCGGAATACCAAACAGTAAATAGAACCGAAAATGCACACCAGAAGACAATACAGAGTGGCGAGCACGGCACGTAAAATTAATAACATAACAACCTCATTAGCACACTGCCGGCGCAGCCTGAAACGCTGCGCAGATCCCTTTACTCATTCTTTGCTTGCAGGGTTCGAAAACCTGCCCTGCCTTTTTTTGCTATTTTCCCGCCAGCCGACGAAACGCACAATAATTTTATGCCGGGAAATGTTAACTATTTGAAAATAATTGCCGGTGGTGGGAAATAAAGCGGGCGCAGCATGCTGCGCCCGTGGGGTTATCCAGCCTTCACAGGCTTATTCTTCGCTGTCACCGCCAGGCGCACGTGCCGGGGCATCAACCTCTACGCGATCGATTCGCTGCAGGCCACGTGGCAGTGAGGTGCCTTTACGGCCACGTTCCGCACGGAACTTCTGCAAATCTTCCGGACGCAGCGTCAGCTTGCGTTTACCCACGTGCAGGGTTACAGAGGTTTGCGGCGGCAGCACGAACAGCCATGCCAGCTTGTCTTCACCGGATGCGGCCTGTGCCGACGGGATGGAGACAATCTTGTTGCCCTTGCCCTTCGACAGTTGCGGCAGGTCGGCAACCGGGAAGAACAACATGCGCCCGGCAGCAGTGATCGACAGCAGCATGTCATCTTCACCGTGGATTTCCATCGGCGCCAGCGCTTTGGCATTATCCGGCAGAGTAATCATCACCTTACCGGCACGGTTACGCGCCACCAGATCGTTGAAGGTACAGACAAAGCCATAACCGGCATCGGAAGCCATCAGCAACTTCTGGTCGTCCGCAGCCATCAGCACCTGTTCAATGGTCGCGCCCGGCGGTGGCGTCAGCTTGCCGGTCAACGGTTCGCCCTGCCCACGCGCCGAAGGCAGCGTCAGCGGATCCAGCGCGTAGCTGCGCCCGGTGGAGTCGATAAACACCACCGGCTGGTTGGTCTTGCCACGTGCCGCACTGCGGAAGCTGTCACCGGCCTTGTAGCTCAGGCCACTTGGATCGATATCGTGGCCCTTGGCGCTGCGCACCCAGCCCATTTCAGACAGCACGATAGTCACCGGCTCCGACGGCACAAAGTCATGCTCGCTCATCGCCTTGGCTTCTGCACGCTCGGTAATCGGCGAGCGACGATCGTCGCCATAGGCCTGCGCATCGGCCTGGATCTCTTTTTTGATCAGGGTGTTCAGCTTGCGCTCGGAGGCCAGCAACGCCTGCAGTTGATCGCGCTCTTTGGCTAACTCATCCTGCTCACCGCGGATCTTGAACTCTTCCAGCTTCGCCAAATGGCGCAGTTTCAGTTCGAGGATCGCTTCGGCCTGGGTATCGGAAATACCAAAGCGCTGCATCAGCACCGGCTTGGGTTCGTCCTCGCTACGGATGATGTGGATCACTTCATCAATATTGAGGAACGCCACCAGCAAACCTTCCAGGATGTGCAGGCGTTTCAGTACTTTTTCCAGACGGTAGTTCAGGCGGCGACGCACCGTATCGCGACGGAATGCCAGCCACTCGGTGAGGATTTCCACCAGCCCTTTCACCTGCGGGCGGTTGTCCAGACCAATCATGTTCATGTTGATGCGGTAGCTGCGTTCCAGATCGGTCGTGGCAAACAGGTGATTCATCACCTGATCGAGATCGATTCGATTGGAGCGTGGCACAATCACCAGCCGCGTTGGGTTCTCGTGATCGGATTCATCGCGCAGATCTTCGACCATCGGCAGCTTTTTGGCACGCATCTGGCTGGCAATCTGCTCCAGCACCTTGGCACCGGAAACCTGGTGCGGCAAGGCAGTGATCACCGCGCTGCCGTCTTCTTTACTCCAGACGGCGCGCATGCGGACCGAGCCACGACCGTTCTGATAAATTTTGCGGATTTCTTCACGCGGGGTAATGATCTCGGCTTCGGTCGGGTAATCCGGGCCTTGTACGAACTCGAGTAACTCTTCCAGCGAAGCGCCAGGCTTGTCGATCAACGCCACCGCAGCGGCGGCCACTTCACGCACGTTGTGGGGTGGAATATCGGTCGCCATACCCACGGCAATACCGGTGGTACCGTTCAGCAGGATGTTGGGCAGGCGGGCCGGCAACATCTTCGGCTCCTGCATGGTGCCGTCAAAGTTCGGCACCCAGTCAACCGTGCCCTGACCCAATTCGGCCAGCAGCACTTCCGCATATTTGGACAGGCGGGATTCGGTATAACGCATCGCGGCGAAGGATTTCGGGTCATCCGGCGCCCCCCAGTTCCCCTGGCCGTCTACCAGCGGATAGCGATATGAGAACGGCTGCGCCATCAACACCATGGCTTCATAGCAGGCACTGTCGCCGTGCGGATGATATTTACCCAGCACGTCACCCACGGTACGGGCAGATTTTTTGAATTTGGCGCTGTTATTCAGCCCCAGCTCAGACATGGCGTAGATGATGCGGCGTTGTACCGGCTTCAAACCGTCACCAATGTACGGCAACGCCCGATCCATGATGACGTACATGGAATAGTTCAGATAGGCGTTTTCAGTGAATGTGTGCAGCGGTAAACGCTCTACACCGTCATGAGTCAGATCACTCATTACTCAATTATCCTCAGACCGTGGCTTGGCAATCCCTGGACGACAAAGGGTTGATTCTGTCCGCGATAGTAACTCATCAGCGGGGTGGCTGTCACAGATGGCGCAGCAATCGTCCGGTGTCGCGGGTCCATCGGCCGATTTTATGCAAAATTTCGCTATCCCACGGCGCATTTATTGACTCACAGTCAACACTGTTGTGCGCTGGATCCCATTTTTACTTACATTGCCAAGCATTACACTCCCTGTCAGCGAAATGTTTTCCGCCCCCTGGCGCGGAGGGCATCATAGACTTTAACTCTGACAGGTGCCGCGAAAGATGAGCAATATCCTGATTATCAATGCTAAAAAACAGTTCGGCCATTCCAACGGCGAACTCAACCAAACCATGAGCGACGTGGCGGAAACCTATCTGCGCGATGTGCAACACCAGGTACAGGTTACCGTGGTCGATGACGGTTACGACATCGAAGCCGAAGTGCAAAAATATCTGTGGGCCGACGTGGTAGTTTATCAGATGCCAGGCTGGTGGATGGGCGAGCCGTGGATCCTGAAAAAATACATCGATGAAGTGTTCACCGCCGGGCACGGCAGCCTGTATGCCAGCGATGGTCGCACCCGCTCGGACGCGGGTAAGAAATACGGTTCCGGTGGCCTGATCCAGGGTAAAAAGTACATGCTGAGCCTGACCTGGAACGCCCCGCTGGAAGCCTTTACCGACCCGGAACAGTTCTTCCACGGCGTCGGCGTTGACGGCGTGTATCTGCACTTCCACAAGGCCAATGAGTTTCTGGGCATGGAAGCGCTGCCGACCTTTATCTGTAATGACGTGATTAAACAACCGGATATCGACAGCGACATCGCACGTTATCGCGAGCATCTGGCCGAAATTTTTGCTTAACTGGCACTATGCACGTCAATCAATGAGGTAGTGATGATCACCGTAATTGCAGAAATCAAAACCAAACCGGGCCACCGTGAAACGGTCCTGAAGGCGATTGAGAAACTGATCCCGCTGGTGCTGGCAGAAGACGGCTGTAGCGAATATACGCCGATGATCGACAGCCACACCCAGGCACCCTGGCAAAAACTGTCGCCGGACTCGGTGTTTATGCTGGAAAAATGGGCCAGCCAGGCGCACCTGGAAAAACATCTGGATATCGCTCACATGCATCGGCATCGTGACACCATCAAGGACAGCGTACTGGGCGTGACCATTCACGTACTGGGTAACGCACTGTAATCCCCCTGAGGGGCCGCCCTATGACCCCTAAAGCATCTGCGCATCAATATGCGCGCTGACGTAGTCCAGGAAACAGGTAATACGCGCCGCCAGCTGGGTATTGCGGTAATAGACCGCATTAATCGGCTGGCGCACATCCAACGTCTCCTGTTCCAGCAACGGTACCAGCCGCCCGCTACGCTGATCGTCACGGGTCATAAAATCAGCCAGTTGCACAATCCCTTCACCCCGCAACGCCAACTGCCGCAAGGTTTCGCCGCTGGATGCCGAAATTGTCGGCGTGATAGCAAAGTGCTGTGCCTGCTGATAACGCAGCGGCCACAGATTGAGTGACTCCGGTTGGGTGAAACCCAGCAGGCTGTGATCTCGCAGCGCTTCGACGCTGGCCGGTGTACCGTAACGTGCGAGGTAATCCGGGCTGGCGAGAATACGTAAACGGCTGGCACCCAGCAGGCGTGCATGAATGGTCGAATCCCGCAGCGCGCCGATGCGAATGGCAATATCGGTGCGTTTCTCCAGTAGATCGATGATCAGGTTATCGGTATTCAGTTCCAGCTCAATTTGCGGGTAGCTTTGGCGAAAGCCCGCCACCAGCGGCACAATCACGTGTTCCATAAAGGGGGCGGCGGCATTGACCCGCAGCCTGCCGGCCGGGATCAGCCTGCGCAGCGCCATCTGCTCTTCAGCATTCTCCACCGAGTTGATAATTTCACGCGCATGGCCGAGAAAACTTTGGCCTTCTTCGGTCAGCTCCAACCGGCGCGTGGTGCGGCGCATCAGGGTCGTATCGAGCTTTTTTTCCAACCGACTGAGGGCACGGCTGATGCCGGAGGTGGTCTGGCCAAGTTGTTCGGCGGCGGCAGTAATGGAGCCGCTATCAACAACGGTGGTAAACGCCAGTAACTCTTCGAGGGTGATTTTCATGGATTCCGCCCAGTGTGGTCGGGTGCCGCACGCGGTCCCCCTGCGGGAAGAAGACCCGGCGGGGAAGCCGGGTCAGTCAGTCTTTCGCCGGGTCTGTCAGGCAGACAGCTCGGCCATATCGCCTTTGTCCTGCAGCCAGTTGCGGCGATCTTCCGAACGCTTCTTGGCCAGCAACATGTCCATCATCGCCAGCGTCTGATCCACGTCTTCATCGCTCACTGTCAACTGCACCAGACGACGGGTATTGGGATCGAGCGTGGTTTCACGCAGCTGTGGCGGGTTCATCTCACCCAGCCCTTTAAAGCGCTGAACGTTAGGCTTGCCCTTTTTGCGCTTCAACTGTTCCAGTACGCCGGCCTTTTCTTCTTCATCCAGCGCATAGAACACCTCTTTGCCGAGGTCGATACGGTACAGAGGCGGCATCGCCACATACACGTGGCCCCCCTTCACCAGCGAACGGAAGTGGCGCACAAACAGCGCGCACAGCAGCGTGGCAATGTGCAGGCCGTCTGAGTCCGCATCCGCCAGGATACAAATTTTGCCATAGCGCAATTGGCTGAGATCTTCGCTGTCCGGATCAATACCGATCGCCACCGAGATGTCGTGCACTTCCTGCGAAGCCAACACTTCGTCCGAAGACACTTCCCAGGTATTGAGGATTTTACCTTTCAGCGGCATGATCGCCTGATACTCGCGATCGCGAGCCTGCTTGGCTGAACCGCCCGCCGAGTCCCCTTCCACCAAGAACAACTCGGTCATGTTCAAGTCCTGCGAGGTGCAGTCGGCCAGTTTACCCGGCAGCGCCGGACCGCTGGTCAGTTTCTTGCGCACCACTTTTTTGGCGGCGCGTAAACGGCGCTGGGCGCTGGAAATAGCCAGCTCGGCCAGCTGTTCCGCCGCCTGTATGTTCTGGTTCAGCCACAGGCTGAAGGCGTCTTTCACCACGCCGGAGACGAAGGCTGCACACTGGCGCGACGACAGACGCTCTTTGGTCTGCCCGGCGAACTGCGGATCCTGCATCTTCACCGACAGCACATAGGCGCAACGGTCCCAGATATCCTCAGCGGAAAGCTTCACGCCGCGCGGCAGAATATTGCGGAATTCGCAGAACTCGCGCATCGCATCCAGCAACCCCTGACGCAGGCCGTTAACGTGGGTGCCGCCCTGCATGGTCGGGATCAGGTTCACGTAGCTTTCGGTCAGTAGTTCACCGCCTTCCGGCAGCCACAGCAGTGCCCAGTCTACCGCTTCGGTGTCACCGGCAAAGTTGCCGACAAACGCCGCTTCCGGCAGGGTAATCAGGCCGTTAACCGCTTCCATCAGGTAATCGGTCAGACCGTCCTGATAGCACCAGCGTTGCTCGGTATTGTTCAGCTTATCGATGAAGTAGATTTCTACTCCAGGACAGAGTACCGCTTTGGCTTTCAGCAGGTGGCTGAGACGCGAAACCGAGAAACGTGGGCTGTCGAAGAACTTCTCGTCAGGCCAAAAGTGGATGCTGGTGCCGGTATTGCGTTTGCCGCAGCTGCCGGTCACCGCCAAATCCTGCACCTTGTCGCCGTTTTCGAAGGCAATGCTGTAGACATTACCGTCGCGCTTGACGTTGACTTCCACCCGGGTCGACAGGGCGTTAACCACCGAAATCCCCACGCCGTGCAGGCCGCCGGAGAACTGGTAGTTTTTATTGGAGAATTTACCGCCCGCGTGCAGACGACACATGATCAACTCAACCGCAGGAACGCCTTCTTCAGGATGGATATCCACCGGCATACCGCGGCCGTCATCGATCACTTCCAGTGACTGATCGGCGTGCAGAATCACGTCGATGCGCTTGGCGTGACCGGCCAACGCTTCATCGACGCTGTTATCTATCACCTCTTGGCCGAGGTGATTGGGGCGCGTCGTGTCGGTATACATGCCGGGACGACGGCGCACTGGTTCTAGACCGCTGAGTACTTCAATGGCATCAGCGTTATAGCTGGATTGAGTCATCGTTGAATTTTTCGTGGTTAAAGGAAGGAACCGGAACCGCCTGCTCAGACAGCGTTGAGCCCTAAAAAATCCACAATCTGGGGGAAGTAGTGCTCGAAACCGACGAAAGCGTGGTTTCCACCCGATTCCACCGTCTGACGGCACGCAGTGTAATAGGCCACCGCTTGCCCATAATCGAGAATTTCATCGCCCGTTTGTTGCAGCAACCAGATTAAATCCGGTGACTCCAAGGGATCGATCTGCATCGTTTTCAGATCGTAAACGTGACGAGACTCTAACACATATTGCTGGCCGGTGTAGGGGTTCTCGTTTTTGCCGAGGTAGTCAATCAGCAGCTCAAACGGCTTCACAGCAGGGTTAACCACTACCGCCGGCAGTGAAAAACACTGTGAAAGCCAGGTTGCGTAGTACCCGCCCAGTGAGGAGCCGACCAGGCCTATCGTCTGCCCGGCGCGCTCCATCACCATGTTCTCGATCATCTCGGCAGCCTCCGCCGGGAAAACCGGCAGCTGCGGCACTAATACCTCGATATGCGGATGATGTTCGGCCAGCCACGCCTTGAAAGACGTTGCCTTGGCCGAAAACGGCGAACTGTTAAAACCGTGCAGATAGAGCAGTGTCGAAGGCATCAGTACCCTTCCGAATCCATGTCGGGGCGGAAATCGTCGTTTTCCAAGCGGAAAACCTGCGTTTCGACGCGGCCGTCCGGCAGTAAATCAATATAGCGCCAACCGGGTGAAACCTCGTCGATGGTGAAATTGGTGCAGTGCGGCTTGAACTGCACGCAGGTGGACGGCGAGGCCAGCAGGCGCCTGCCCTGCCACTCCAGATCCAGCTCCTGGTGAATATGCCCGCACAGCAGGGTATTCACTTTCGGGTAACGCAGCAGCACCGCACCCAGCATATGCGGGTTGCGCAGGCTGTGCTGATCGAGCCAGGTGCAGCCGGAAGGCAGCGGATGATGATGCAACAGCATTAAGGTATAGCGCTCGGGATAGGCTTGCAGGCAGCGCTCCATCCACTCGAGCTGATAGTCGCTCAACTCGCCGTAGGGCACGCCGAACACCTGGCTATCGAGCAACAGCACCTGCCAGTGGTCGCCCACCAGTACCTGTTTTGACGGGGCAATCCCGGCGTCGGCCAGTGCGTCGACCATCGCCGGCTGAAAATCATGGTTGCCCGGCAGCCAAACGCAAGGCGCCGGCAGTCGTGCAATACCTTCGGCAAAGTGCCGGTAGGCAGCCAATGAATGATCCTGAGCCAAATCACCGGTGGCGACGACCAGATCAAAATCACGCTGCTGCGCCAGGATAGCGTCCAACACCGCGTGATAGCTGCGATAGGTATTAATGCCAAGCAAAGTCTCATTTTCGCCGGCAAAAAGGTGGGTATCTGTTATTTGCAGGATCCTGACCCTGGCCCCACTTGCCACGGTCGGTTTAAACAGGCTTTCCAAATGGTGTCCTTTGTTATCTCAGTCTGTTTAACAAACCGGAACCGCCATCGCTCCATGCGCCAAACAGTAGCGCAACCAATCAGCAAGAAACTGGTTAATTTGATGCTTTTCGTCGCGTTGATGCAACTTTTTGTTGGGATAATCATAACGCGCTTTAAAGCGATAGATCTGCTGACTTGAACACACTTCCGCAACCATCGCGTCATGATACAGCCTCACCGTCATGGCTGGCAGGCTCCAGTAGCTGACCGCCGGGGCGGTCTGTTCAATTTGCACCAGCGAGGTATAGCGGGTGGATTCAATAATGGTCAGACGATAACTGGCGCCGCTCACCTGATAAGTCACCGTTTCACCCACTTCGTCATTGCGCGGCAACAAGCGGCGCAATTGCGCGAAGTTGGTTTCGCACAATCTCATCATTTCGGGGAAATCAGGGGTATAGCGCTGTTTCATTAATTGGCCCACTCTTTTCTTAACGATTCATGGTGCAACGCCAGCCACTGCAATGCAATCACTGATGCCGCGTTATCAATCGCGCCCTCTTCAACCCAGCGGTAAGCCTGTTCGCGGCTGACCACATGGACACGGATATCTTCATGCTCTTCTTCCAGTCCATGGATGCCAACTGCGGTAGTCGCGTCCACTTCGCCCACCATAATCGACAGGCGCTCGCTGGTACCACCGGGGCTGGCCAGGTAGCTCAGCACCGGCTTGCACCGCCCGACATCGACGCCGGCCTCTTCCTGCGCTTCACGGCGGCACACGTCTTCAACGCTCTCGCCGGTTTCGATCATACCCGCCACCATTTCCAGTAGCCAGGGTGAGTTACTGGTATCGACCGCGGCGATCCGCAGTTGTTCAATCAGCACCACCTCGTCACGCACCGGGTCATAGGGAAGTAACACCGCGGCATGCCCACGCTCAAAAATTTCACGTTTAATTTCTGGGCTCATGTCACCGTTGAACAGGCGGTGGCGGAAACGATATAAATTGAGTGAAAAAAAACCACGGTAAAGCGTCTCCCGTGCAATAATTTCTACATCATTTTCATCAAGAGTAACGGGCGACGGAAGCGAGTGGCTCATAAGTGAATTCTCCTGCATGAGTATGCCGATAAAATAAACAGTTTTGATGACAGAAACGGCGGGATAATCTTCCGCGGCTTTATGATAGATTGTGAGCCATGATATCAGGTGTGACGTGTGCGACCAGTTGAACTAATGTAAACAGGCGGCCTGAAAGGTAAAAGTTACGCGAGATGGCACATTCAGCCACCTTAGGCGTACAACAGACTCTGCTAGAATCGGCAACTATTTCGTCTATCGTCAGCTAACTCCGCAATATTGCTGCACAACAAGGAATGCAAATGAAGAAACTGCTCCCCCTTCTTATCGGACTGAGCCTGGGCGGCTTCAGTGCAATGAGCCAGGCAGAGAACCTGCTGCAGGTCTACAAACAGGCCAGGGAAAGTAACCCGGATCTGCGCAAAACCGCCGCTGACCGTGACGCCGCATTCGAAAAAATCAACGAAGCACGCAGCCCGTTGCTGCCGCAGTTGGGTTTGAGCGCCGGTTACACTTACACCAATGGCTACCGTGACAGCAAAGATGCCAACAGCGATGCCACCAGTGGCTCCCTGGCGTTGACCCAGACTATCTTCGACATGTCCAAATGGCGTGCGCTGACGCTGCAGGAAAAAACCGCCGGCATTTCCGACGTGACTTTCCAAACCTCGTCACAGCAACTGATCCTCGATACCGCTACCGCCTATTTTAACGTGCTGAGCGCCATCGATACGCTGTCCTACACCCAGGCGAACAAGCAAGCGGTTTACCGCACCCTGGACCAGACCACCCAACGCTTTAACGTGGGCCTGGTCGCGATCACCGACGTGCAAAACGCCCGTTCGTCCTACGATACCGTGCTGGCGGCCGAAGTCACCGCCCGTAACAACCTGGACAACGCGCTGGAAAAACTGCGCCAGGTCACCGGTACCTTCTATCCGGAACTGGCCTCGTTGAATACCGACCGTTTCAACACCAAACGCCCGGATGCAGTCAATAATCTGCTGAAAGAAGCCGAAAGCCGTAACCTGAGCCTGTTGTCCGCTCGCCTGAGCCAGGATCTGGCCCGTGAGCAGATCCGTTCCGCACAGACCGGTTATATGCCTACCGTTGATTTCAGCGCATCCACCGCGGTGAGCAATACTAATTACAGCGGTTCTCGCAACGTGAACAACGACGCTGATATTGGTCAGAACAAAGTGGGCCTGAGCTTTAACTTGCCGTTGTACAGCGGCGGCCAGACCAACTCACAGGTGCAGCAGGCGCAGTACAACTTCGTTGGCGCCAGTGAGCAACTGGAAAGCGCCCACCGCAGCGTAGTGCAGACCGTGCGTTCTTCGTTCAATAACGTGAATGCCTCGATCAGCAGCATCAACGCCTACCAACAAGCGGTAGTGTCTGCCCAGAGTTCATTGGATGCGACCGAGGCCGGTTACCAGGTAGGTACCCGTACCATCGTCGACGTGCTGGATGCGACCAGTACGCTGTATAACGCCAAGCAACAGCTCTCCAGCGCGCGTTATACCTACCTGATCAACCAACTGAACATCAAGTCGGCACTCGGTACCCTGAACGAGAACGATCTGATGATGCTGAATGGCGCATTGGGTAAACCGATTTCGACCTCGCAAGACGTGGTAGCGCCACCGACTACCGCACAGGACGCTTACGCTGAAGGCTATAACGGCAACGCCCCTGCTCCACAAACTGCAGCACCGGTTGCCACCCGCGCCTCCGCGCCGGCGGCCACCACCAGCCAGCCTGCACGCACCAGCGGTAATCCATTCCGTAATTGATTGCCGTACTGCGCTGAATACGGGGTCCGGCATCTGCCGCACCCCGTTTTTTTTGCCTGCTCATCGGTTCTGCCCACCGCCTCACAGCCGTTCCCCCACCCTGGGGTGGTATCATCCAGGTTATCGCTTTATCTCGTCTGGACGGGATCCAATGGAAAACACCTCAAGCTGGCAACGCCTGATCGAAGGCAACCTGCCACCCGAACAACGTCCTGCGCCGGCAATCTATGCTTCCTGGCTACGCTGCCGCAGCCTGATGCAGCCCGCGGTGTGGAAAGCCCCCCACTGCGCACTCGGCGCTACCTTTAACTCCATCTGCCAGCGTAAGAACGATCTGCTGACGCTCGGCCAGGCGGCGCTGGAAGACGCTTGCGAGTACATGGAACAACGGCGCTGCCTGCTGATGATCCTCGACGAAAGCGGCTGCATGCTGTGGCTGTGTGGCGATGCCCCAACGCGCGAACGTCTGCAACAGTTGGGTTTTATGCCTGGCGCTTATTGGGCCGAAGGTGACATCGGCACCAATGCACCGTCATTGGCGGTGGCGGAGGGCCACCCAATGCAGGTCCGCGGCAGCGAACATGTGCGCGAGGCGCTGCACGACTGGTCATTCTGCGCCACGCCGGTCTATGACAACAGTGGCCGCCAACGCGGCTCGATCGCATTAGGCTGCCTGCTTGCCGACTGTGCCGCCGGCGATTTGTCACTGACGCTGGCGCTGGCACGTGAGATAGGTAATTCAATCAACGCCGACAGCCTGCTGGCGGAATCCAACCGCCATCTGAATCAGCTATACGGCCTGCTCGACGGAGTGGATGACGGCGTCATGGCCTGGGACCATCGCGGTTACCTGCAGTACATCAATCAGCGCGCCGCTTCCTTGCTCAAGCTGGATGAACAACAAAGTCAGGGCAAGCCCCTGAGCCAGTTACTGACGCTGCCCGCCCTGCTCAACCGGGCCATCGCCCAGCGGCAGCCACTGCAACACGTTGAAGTGACCTTCGAAAGCCAGCGGCAGTTTATTGCGGCGCTGTTAACCCTCAAACCAATCTTCGACGGTGAGCGCTGCAGCTTTATTGCCCTGCTCCATCCGCTCGAACGACTGCATCAGTATGTCAGCAGCCAGCTGGGGCGCGTCAGCCACAGTTTTGAACAGATGCCTTCCGCCTCGCTGGAGATGCGGCGGTTGATTCGCTATGGCCAACAGGCGGCGAAGGGCCAGCACCCGATCCTGCTGTGCGGCGAAGAAGGTGTTGGCAAGGAGCTACTCAGCCAAGCGATCCACAACGCCAGTGAGCGCGCCACCGGGCCTTACATCGCCCTCAACTGCCAGCTCTTGCCGGAGGCTCAGGGGCTGCGGGAGCTGCTCGGCAGCGATGCCAACGAGGAAGAGGCGGGCCAGCTCAGCAAGTTTGAACTGGCCAATGGCGGTACGCTGTACCTGGAACAAATAGAGTATTTGCCGGCGGAGATGCAGTCTGCGCTGCTGCAGGTGCTGAAAACCGGCGTAGTCATGCGGCTCAATTCCAATCGGGTGATCCCGGTCGATGTGCGGGTGATCGCCAGCAGTGCCGCCGATCTGCCGCTGTTGGTGCAACAGAATCGCTTTCGCCGCCAACTGTTCTACAGCCTGCAGGCGTTCGAGATCCAAATCCCGGCGTTGCGCCAACGGCTGAGTGATATTCCGCTGCTGGTGAAGCACCACCTGCGCACGCTGGAACAGCATTTCCAGTGCCGTTTTCGGGTGGATGACGAAGTGATGGTCCAGCTCGGTCTGTATCTGTGGCCCGGCAACGATCTGGAGCTGAAGGGAGTGGTGGAGCGCACCGCGATGATGTGCCACGGCCACCATCTGCAACTGGCGGACTTGCCCGAGCACTTGCTCAGCCACCAGCCACTGCTGGAAAGTGAACCGCAACCGGGCATACCGCTATTAACACTGGCGGAGATGGAACGTCAGGCGATCATTCACGCGGCTAACGTCAGCCGCGGACAATTGAACGAAATGGCGCAGCTGCTGGGCATTGGTCGCACCACGCTGTGGCGAAAAATCAAACAGTATCAGATTGATATTCGCCAGTTTAAGCTGCGCGCCTGAGGGCACGCCGTCAGTGGCTGAGTTGCAACACACCGCGCGCCGCATCCAGCATCGCTTTCTGGCCGTTGCGGGTTTTGCTGATGCAATCGTTCATGCCCACCACCATCGGCATGCCCATCGCCTTCGCCAAAATGGCGCTGTGCGACAGTGCGTTACCGCCGCTTAAGCAGATGCCGAGCACCAGACGACGATCGAGCATCACCACGTCAGACGGCATCAGTTCATCCATCACCAGAATGGACGGCGCGGTTAGCGTAATCACCGGTAACGGCTGCTGTTGCAGATGACTCAGGGTGCGACGCAGCATGTCGCGCACGTCCAATTCCCGCGCCCGCATATATTCATCATCCAGTTCACGATACTCCCCGGCAATCGCTTCCAGCTCTTGCCGCCATGCCTGCTCGGCGCTGCATTGCTGGCGGGCGATGCGGGTATAGGCCGCCTGCTGCAGATCTGGATCGTCCAGCAGCATGCTGTGGGCGCCGAATATGGCCGCCTGCGGTTTGCCAATCAATGAGCCAGTGCGCTCCGCCAGCCGGTTCAAATCGCTCAGCGTGAGCTGCAACGCCTGGCGTAGCCGCTGTTGTTCGTTCAGCACGTCGTCAGCGCCAATAGTGCGCTCGACCACTGTCGGCCAGAAGCTCAGTGCTTGCCACACCGGGCCACTGGTCACGCTCTCCGCCACCGGAATACCGTGCAGCGACGGCAGGCTCTGCTCGGAGACCGTTTCGCCAAAGTGCTGCTCCGCCAGTGCGCTAAACGCCGCCAGCGCCTGTTCGGCCTGTGGTCCGTCCGCAATCAGCCGAATGGTGTCGCCATGGCGCACCTGCAAAAGCGCAATCTGGTTAAGACTACGCGGATTGGCGCACTGGCCCTGTTTTTCCAGCACCAGCTCGGCATCAAAGGGGGCCAACGCTTCCGCCAGCCGCGCCGCCGGTCGGGCGTGCAGGCCATGCGGGTTCTGTACCGTCCAACTGACACTTTTCCCCTGAGCAAGCGGCAATTCAACGCTTTGCGCAACCGGCGCGGTGGCTTCCCCCAACTGCGCCTGTTTGGCCTGCAATGCGCCCTGCGCCTCGGCCAGTACCTGTTCCAGCCCGGCTCCGGCATTGGCAGCCACCACCGCGGCCAGCGTCCCTTCGACCAGCGGTGCCGAGCACAGCCGGACTTTGGCGGCCAACGACGGATCCAGCAGATCGATGGCGGTTTCGGCGCTCAGCAGCGCACTGCCCAAATCCATCAGCACCACAATGCCCGCACCGTCAGCCACCGACTCAATCGCCTCCATCACTTTGACAGCGTCGGTGCCTATCGGGTGCTCCGCATCATCGACCCCCGCCGCCAGCACCAGTTTGCAACCATCGCCACGCATCATCTGCAACGCCAGCTCTTCAACCCCGCGCGCCAACAGCGCGCTGTGTGAAACTACAACGATATTGATCATCTCGCCTCCTGCTATTGGCCGGCGACCGCTGCCAGCGTTTTCATCATCAGCATCACCGAGGTGGCACCCGGATCCTGATGGCCGATGCTGCGCTCACCCAGGTAACTGGCCCGCCCTTTGCGTGCCTGCATGGTGATGGTACTTTCAACCGCCTGCTCCGCCCGTTCACTGGCGCGCTGCAAGGCCTCCGCCACGCTTAGCTGCTGCTCGGCCGACTGGCCCAGGCTTTCCACCACCGGCCACCAGACGTCACACATGGTTTTATCACCCGGCTCCGCCTTGCCGCGCATCACCACGCCTTCGACGCCTTCCTGCATCATTTGATGCAGCTCCGCCAGATCCAGGCTCTGCTTGGCATTGGTCGACTGCGCAGCGCGGATGAAGAAGGTGCCGAACAGCGGACCACTGGCTCCTCCGACGCTGGACAGCAGCGTCATGCCGGTGTTCTTCAGGATAAAACCGATGTCTTTGTCTGCCACCGAAGGCAGTTTTTCCACTACCTTGTTGAAGCCACGGTTCATGTTCAGCCCGTGGTCGGAATCACCGATCTCGGTATCCAGCCGGGTTAAAAAATCACGCTGCTGAGTAAATACCTCGCCGCAGCGCATCAGCCAGTCGACCACTTGTTGTTTGGTTAACGCCATGATTCCTCCTCAGCAACCCCAACGCAGCGCAGGCGTTTTCACCGGCGCATCCCACAGGGACAACAGTTCGTCGTCCACCTTCAGCAGCGTGATTGAGACCCCTTGCATATCCAGCGATGTGCAATAGGAACCCACCAGGCTGCGCTCAACAATCATGCCCGCTTCTGCACAACGCTCCGCCAGCCGGTGATAGACGCCATACAGTTCGGACAGCGGCGTCGCACCCAGGTTGTTTACCAGTGCGATCACCCGGTCACCGCGCGTCAGCGGTTGTTTGGTCTGCACTTCATCACGCCATTCGCCCTGTTGACGATCCCAGACGCGGATGGTGCGCTGGTAATGACCATGGTCGATCAGGGTATGGAACATGTCGTCCACCGCCGCATTCAGGGTGGTGAACGGGCGCCGCGCAATCCCCGGTTCACCGTGAATACCGACGCCGAATTCCATCTCGTTTTCCGCCAGCACGAATGACGGTTTACCGGCAGCCGGTACGGTACAGGCCCCCAGCGCGATACCGATCGAATGCCCGTGATTATTGATGCTGTGGCCCAGCGTCACGATGCTATCGAGATCGTCGCCACGTGCCGTTGCCGCACCGAGCAGTTTCTCCATCAGTACGGTATTGGCCACCCCGCGTCGCCCGGCGGTGAACAGGCTGTCTTTAACCGCCACGTCATCATCCACCAGCACCGTCGCCACCTGGACACCGCTGTCATGCAGCAGCTCAGTGGCGGTTTCAAAGTTCAGTACGTCGCCGGTGTAGTTTTTAATCAGCAGTAATACCCCGGCGCCGCCGTCGATCGCCTGGCCGCACTCGTACATTTTATCCGGCGTGGGCGAGGTAAAAATTTCCCCCGGGCAGGCACCGTCGAGCATGCCTTCGCCGACAAAACCGCAGTGCATCGGCTCGTGGCCGCTGCCGCCGCCGGACAGGATCGCCACCTTGCCCGCTACCGGCGCATCGGCGCGGGTGACAAACACCGGCTCCTGATGCACCAACAGCTCAGGATGAGCCTCTGCCAACCCCAGCAGTTGCTCTTCCAGTACCGACTCAACCTTGTTAATCAGTTTTTTCACGGTTATTTCCTCGTTTGGCCAACGGGACGCAGCGTGCTGCGCCCCTGTTCTATCAGCTTGAGTGTTGTTGCAGCCAGGCGTTGCCCAGCCGGTCTGCCGTCAGAATGGCCGCCTGTACGCTGGCAGGCGTGACCTCAAACGGCATATTGTGGATGGTTTCGCCTGCCGCGCAGCTGGCTTCGGCCACCGCCATGATTTTCTCCGCCGGGTCGCCGCTAACGCCCATCTGCGCCAGCGTAATTGGCAGGCCGAGACGCTGACAGAAATCCAGCACCGTTTCGATCTGCGCCATGCTGCTGTTTTGCAGCACCAACTGTGACAGCGTGCCAAACGCCACCTTTTCGCCGTGATAAAGGTGATGGCACTCTTCCAGCACGGTAAAACCATTGTGAATGGCATGCGCGGCCGCCAGGCCACTGCTTTCGAAACCGATGCCGCTCAAATAGGTATTGGCCTCGATAATGCGCTCGACCGCCTCGGTCACCACGCCGGCCTCGACCGCCAGCTTGGCCTTCACGCCCTCTGCCAGCAGCGTCTCATAGCACAGCCGCGCCAGGCTCAATGCCGCCAGCGTGGACTTGCCGCCCGCCATGCTGGTCGCCTGGGCATCGAAACAGGCCTGTGCTTCAAAATAGGTTGAAAGCGCATCGCCCATGCCTGCCACCAGCAGCCGCACCGGCGCCTTGGCGATAATCGAGCTGTCCATTATCACCATGTCCGGATTACTGGTGTGGATCAGATATTCGTCAAATTCGCCCTGCTCGGTGTAGATCACCGACAGCGCGCTGGTTGGCGCATCGGTGGAAGCAATGGTCGGGATCAGCACCACCGGCAGATGCTGGTAATGGGCGATAGCCTTGGCGGTGTCCAGCGTTTTACCGCCGCCGACGCCAATCACACCGCGGCAGCCATGGGCCTTCAGTTCCTGGCCCAGCCGGTCGATTTCCTTATGGCAGCATTCGCCGTTGAACACACAGGCGTGATGCTTCACCCCGTGCTGGTGCAGGCTGCCCATCAGGGTATCGCCCGTCAGCTTCATCACGAAGTCGTCGGCGATCACGAAATAATGGTCGGCAAGGGCTTTCGCATATTCGCCCACGGCGGCCAATGCGTTGGCGCCCTGGATGTACTTGCCTGGAGACTGGATGATTCTCAACATAACCGGATCCTTGTAGGGAAATTGGCGATGGTAACGTTCAGATATCAGGTGATAGTGCGTCGGTCTTGTGCCGTCGCGTTGTTATGGACTGACTATAGGGCTTGTCGAAGGCTTTGCGACCTCCGGTATTTTCGTTTCATTATGGAACATTACTTTACCCATGACGTTTCATAATGAAACTCTGACGAGGCTTTTTTAGCCGGTAAAGCGAACTGGCGCACAACCCAACGTATAGCTGCGTAAAGAGTGGATTCCTTAAGTATTTCAGCTTTAATTTTAACCATCTTTACCCTATCCTTACCGCCATTACTGGGAATGGGCGAATACAGCCCGACTGATGGGATGAATAACGATGAAACGGACAAAAAACATCAACCGAGAGACGTTCCGCAAATCCTGGCGCGACTACCGCGTTGCGCCCGTAGCTTTGGCGATCAGCGCAGTCTTTATGCTGGCCGGCTGCGAGAAGAGCGATGAAACGGTCTCTATGTATCAAAATGCCGACGACTGTTCGCGCACCAACCCTTCGATGAGCGAGCAGTGCACCACTGCCTATAACAACGCCCTGAAAGAAGCCGAAAAAACCGCGCCGAAATACGCGACTCGTGAAGACTGTGTCGCCGAGTTCGGTGAAGCGCAGTGTACTCAGGCACCGGCTCCGGCACAGGCCGGCATGGCTGCAGAGTCACAGAGCAGCGGCAGCATGTGGATGCCGCTGATGGCGGGTTACATGATGGGCCGCATGATGGGCGGCTCCGGCTTTGCTCAACAGCCGCTGTTCACCTCTAAAAACGCCGCCAGCCCGGCCAACGGCAAATTCGTTGATGCCTCTGGCAAGAGCTACGGCCCGGCCACCGCAGGCGGCCGTACCATGACGGTGCCAAAAACCGCCATGGCACCGAAACCGGCAGTGACCAATACCGTCACCCGTGGTGGCTTTGGCGAATCCGTCGCCAAGCAGACCAGCATGCAGCGCAGCAGCGCGACCTCCAGCTCACGCAGCATGGGCGGTTAATGCATGAAACGCGTTGCGATCACCGAGCGCCCGGACTGGCGCGAAAAAGCCACCGAATTCGGCTTCCGCTTCCACACCATGTATGGCGAACCCTACTGGTGTGAGGACGCCTATTACCAATTCACGCTGGCGCAGATTGAAGAAATTGAAAACGCCACCGCCGAATTGCACCAGATGTGTCTGCAGGTGGTAGAGAAAGTGGTCAGCAGCGATGCGCTGATGACCAAGTTCCGCATCCCGAAACACACCTGGGAGTTCGTACGCAGCTCATGGCGCACCAGCCAACCGTCACTGTATTCACGTCTTGATCTGGCCTACGACGGTATCAATCCGCCCAAGCTGCTGGAGAACAACGCCGATACCCCGACCTCGCTGTACGAAGCGGCCTTTTTCCAATGGTTGTGGCTGGAAGACCAGATCAACGCCGGCAAGCTCAGCCCGGAGTCCGATCAGTACAACAGTCTGCAGGAAAAACTGATCGAGCGTTTCGCCGATCTGAAAGCACACCACGGTTTCGGCCTGCTGCACCTGGCCTGCTGCCAGGACAGTGAGGAAGATCGCGGTACTGTGCAATACCTGCAAGACTGCGCGCTGGAAGCCGGAGTCCCGACCGAATTCCTGTTTATGGAAGAGATTGGTCTGGGTGAGAAAGGCCAGTTTACCGACCTGCAAAATCAGGTCATCGGTAACCTGTTCAAGCTTTACCCGTGGGAATTCATGCTGCGCGAGATGTTTTCCACCAAGCTGGAAGATGCCGGCGTGCGCTGGCTGGAGCCGGCGTGGAAAAGCATTATCTCCAACAAGGCCCTGCTGCCGATGCTGTGGGAAATGTTCCCGGATCACCCTAATCTGCTGGCGTCGTACTTTGCAGAAGACGATCATCCACAGCTCGATCACTACGTCACCAAGCCGCTGTTCTCACGTGAAGGTGCCAATATCCAGATCGTGCAGAACGGTCAGGAAGTGGCACGCGTCGATGGCCCTTACGGCGAAGAAGGCATGATCGTGCAGCAGTTCCACCCACTGCCACAGTTCGAAGGCAGCTATACGCTGATCGGCAGTTGGCTGGTTGACGATCAACCCTGCGGCATCGGTCTGCGTGAAGATCGCGAGCTGATCACCCAGGATCTGTCGCGTTTCTATCCGCACATCATCCTCGGCTAACGAACAAATTGGTTGATATCAAGCGCGATCATATCGCGCTTTTTTTATGCTTTCCGGCTGGTGATTAATCGATTAACCTTTTATACTCGAAGCGTCTGTTCTCCTCGGGCGGAGCAACCAGATATGAAACTGACGTCCATTATTCCACCGCAGGTCAACCTGGCGGACGGATGCTTTACTGCACCTGATATTCAACGAAAATCTACCACCCTGGGCAGTCTGACGGGGATCTTTTCCGATCCTGCCGCATGGCGCGCGATGCCAGCAGAACTTGCCGTGTATCAGGTAGAAATGCTGCCTTCCGAGCAACAGGAAGGTGAGCTATTTGTCGGCACCACTCACCTGCAACCTGGCCGGGTGGGCAACGAATTCTTTATGACCCGCGGGCACTTTCATCAGCGCCCCGAACAGGCGGAATTCTATTTTGGTCTGCGTGGCCAGGGTTTGCTGTTGCTGCAACACCGGGACGGTGCTTGCATGCTGGAACAGGTATCCCCCGGCAGCGTGCACCATATCCCTTCCTTTACCGCTCATCGCCTGATCAACACCGGTACTGAGGTACTGTCCGCACTGGCGGTTTGGCCAACGGTGGCTGGACACAACTACGACGCACTACAGCCACAGGGCTTCAAACTGCGGGTGTTTGCCGATGGCAGCGGTTGGAAAGCGGAGGCGCAATATGAGTGATTCGATGCTTAGATTTGGCCTGGATGTCTCCATTAACGACCATCCGATGGGGTTTGCCTATGGCGAAGAGGTGATTGGCCCCTTGCCGGAGATTCGGACGCTGGAACAAATCCGCCGTTCTCTGCGCGACCCTGACTGCAGTGGGCCAGAACAGGTCTATGCCATCGCCATGGACGTCGCCAAACAGCAGCATTTAGCCGAATTAAAAAAACGCATGTTGTTGTTCGGCATTGTCACCTATGCCAAAGGGCAGTTAGGTCAGGAGCCAGTACGCAGTCAGGGTCATGTGCATCGCATCAGTGTACACAGTGGCTGGTCACCGCCGGAGCTGTACGAAATCTGGCAAGGGAAGGCCATTATTTACATGCAAGAAAGGGTTGAGCGTGAGCCGGGACGTTGCTTTGCCGTGCATGCCGGCCCGGGTGAGAAAGTATTGGTACCGCCAGGATGGGCGCACGCCACGATTTCCGCCGATGCCAATCAGCCGCTGACCTTCGCCGCCTGGTGCGATCGTGAATATGGCTTTGAATACGATGCCGTACGTGAATATAAAGGGCTGGCCTGGTACCCGCTGTTGCAGGGCAACAATATTGTCTGGCAGCAGAATCCACGCTATCAATCCGGCAGGCTGCACGCCATCGGGCCGCGCCAATACCACGAATTCGGTCTGAGCGACGCTCCCTTATACTCACAGTTTGAAGCTGACCCGGCGCGCTTCCAGTTCATTTCCAAACCGGGCAGCGTAGCGGAAAAATGGCAACGATTTGAGCCGTAAAAAAGAACGGGGCGAATATATTCGCCCCGTACGTGTAGCTCATTGATAGCTTACGAGAATAGACCGCAGGCTACCCCTGCCGCTGCCAAAACCAACAACCCCAGCATCGCCTTCACCGGTGACAGTCCGCGCTTGGCCATCAGATACCAGGTCGCCAGCACCACGATCAGCGGCATCAGGTTAGGGAAAATGCCGTCCAGCATTTGCTGCAGGTGAATATTCACCCCGTCTTTGGTCACAAACTCCAGCCCAGTCCCCAGTTTGACGTAGCTCGCCGCGACGCCGCCCATGACGAACACTCCCAGCAGAGAAAGGGCTTCCCGCAGCCGTGAGGACTTGCTGCTGACCAGCATCTCCACCGAGCCGGATCCCATATGGTAGCCTTTCATAAACAGCCAGTAAGACCCCGGAATGACGATCAGGCTAAACGCGATGATGTAAAACAGCGGGCCAATCACACTGCCGCCGGCCGCCAGCGCCATGCCGATACTTAACAAAATCGGGATCAGCATGCCCGGCACCATCGAGTCGCCAATGCCGGCCACCGGCCCCATCAGCCCCACCTTGAGCGTGTTGATGGTTTCCCCGTCGATCGGCTCGCCGTTGGCGCGTTTTTCTTCCAGCCCAATCACCATGCCGTTAACAATCGCACCCAGCTGTGGCTCGGTATTGTAAAACGAGGTATGACGGCGAATGGCTTCAATACGCTGCTGTTTATCCTGATACAGTTTTTTCAGCGCCGGCATCATACTCAGGCAAAAACCGTAAGATTCCAGGCGTTCGAAACTCATCGATGACAGGTTGTACATCATCCAGCTGCGCCAGCAACGACGCAGATCCTGCTTATTCAATTTTGGTGTTGGCGTATCCATCAGAATTCATCCTCATCATCAGCCTGAGGCGTGCCCTGTGCGGCGGCCACCTGCGGCTCTGGCTTATAGTTGTAGTGAATAAGTGCCAGCAGTGCGCCGACAATCACCAGCGCCACCATATTCAGCTTGAGGAAAACGATGCAGATGAACCCCACCAGGAAGTAAATCAGCATGCTGTAGCTTTTAATTATCTGTTTGAGAAGAATAGCGATGCCGACCGCAGGCAGAATACCGCCCACCACGTTCATGGTAGTCAACACCAGCGCCGGCAGGCTGTCCATAAAGGCATTGATATAGCGCGCCCCGAAAAAGACCGCGATGAACGTCGGTATAAACCGCAACAGGAAGTTGGTGACCTGCGGCCAGATGGCGCTATTGAGGTAAATCCCCCGCTCATCGCCGCGCTCTACCGCCAGATCCGCTCGGTGATTCCAGTAAGAGTTGAGCACCATCATGGCGTTGAACAGCACGGTGCCCATGATGCCGATAGTCGCCGCCAGCGCCACCGCCACCTCGGTTCCCTTACCGGAAAGAATGCCCAACGCAATCGCCGGGAACGCCACAAAATTGAGATCGGCCGGCATCGATCCGCCCGGTGTTACCATGGCGATATACACCGCCTGAACCGCAACACCGATGATAATGCCGGTCTGTACATCGCCGAGGATAGCCCCCACCAGCATGCCGGAAACCAGCGGACGGCTGAGGATATACCAGCCTCCGGTCAGTCCCAGCAGCCAGGGGCTGCTCAGCGCACCGAGATAACAAAGTATCCCGATAAGCGTCGCTTCAAACCACATAGTTAACTCCCGCCGTTCAGGCTTATTTGAGTTTCTTTTTTGCGTCCAGCCAGCTGAAATGGCTGGCGTCTGGGACTAAACGGAATTCGATGGCATGTCCTTGTTCAGCAAGGAAATCAAAGGCCTCTGTCTCTGCCGCGTTCACGGATTGATTCGGGCCGATGGTCACCGTTTCCTTGCGGGCAGACATCGGCCCGACGTTGATTTTCTTGTTACGATTACTCAGATCGATCCCTGCCTCTATCAACCTGCGCAGCGTGACCGGCGACTTGCCAATCACAAAGTACTGCTTGTCGCTGGCGATCACCTTCGGCAGTTTTTCTATCGCCTGCTGCACGGTAAACAGCCACACTTTCGTGTCCTGCACCGCCCCCTTCATCACCGATGACAGCAACGGGTCTGCCGCCACCTCATCATCGATCGCCACAATACCGTCGCAAGGCAACTCCTTCGCCCAACGGGTGACCAGTTGACCGTGAATGACCCGGTCGTCGATACGTACAAATGAAATGGCCATCTTCTCTCCTCAGAAATCGTCCAGTTGCGCCGTTACCGCCGGACGGGCAACGGCAATCGCCTCACCCGCCAGCGCTACCAGCTCCTGTGCCGCCTGGTGAACGTCCTTTTCTTCCAGCAATTCGGCACTCATCAACAGCATCGGGAAATTCACGCCGGTCACCACGGCCATCGGCACCGGCGTTTGGGGATCAAAAGCGTGGCGACAGGCCACGTTGTAGGGCGTACCGCACAGCATGTCGCACAGCACCAGTACGCCGTCGGCCCCTGCGCTCACGCGCTGCAATTCGTCGGCAAACTCCTGTTTAAAGGCTTCGATACCGGCACCTTCGCTCAGGCCTACATGGCTGGTCCCCGGCAGATCACCGTAAACCATACGTGCGCTGCTCATCAGCGCCTCGGCCAGCGGGCCATGGGAGGTCACTATCACTTTCAACATAATGCTTATCCCCTTACCCAGGCTTTGATGGTGCCCATGGTCTTGCCCAGGCTGCGACCATGGGGGCTGATACGGTATGGCCCCACGGCGGCCGGTACGATAAAGGTTTCGGCGTAATGCACCACAAAGGGCGCGAAATGGCCCTCAGGGCTTTCAATTACCGCCTCTTCCCCTTCAACCAAATTCAGTACGTTCACCCGGCCTTCGGTATGGTGCAGCACCGGTTCACTGAACCAGTGACGACGGGTTTCGATAAATTCGCGCTCGTGCAAACCGGTTCGCTCTTCCTGCCAGCCCGCACCTTCAGCAACCTGTTCAATACGGTTCACCAGATGCTCCTTCGCCCAGGTGGTGTCGCACTGCCAGTTGATCACCTGTTCGCCATGCTGCAGATGCACCGGGCGTGGCTGACCATCCAACCCCAGGCGGCCCCAGTCCCACAGTTTGAAGGTGAAAATATATGGCGTCGCGCTGATCTCCAGCACCATGGAGCCGGAGCCGGAACAGTGCACCGTCCCCGCAGGGATCAGGAAATGGTCGTGTTTACGCGCCGGAAAACGATTAACAAAACGCTGGTCATCGAAGGGCTTTTCACCGCTTTGGGCAGCGGCCAGGTCGGCCATCATCGCCTGCGGTTCGGTGCCGTTTTTCACTCCCAGGTACACCTCAGCCCCCGGCTCTGCCGCCAGAATGTAATAGCTTTCATCCTGGGTGTAATGCATACCGAAATGCTGTTGGATGTATTCCGTCAGCGGGTGCACCTGGAAACTGAGATTTTGCCCACCGACGGTATCCAGCAGGTCAAAGCGGATCGGGAATTCGGCGCCGAAGCGGGCATGCACCTGCTCACCCAGCAAGGGGCGGGGATATAACAGCACCAAATCCTGTGAGGGGATCTCGACCCGAACGTCACCAAAACGCATTAGCAGGCTGTTTTCCTCGGGCACGCAGTCAAAACACCATGCGTAGTTGGCTGCCGTCGGGTCGAGATCGAACTGTTGTTTCATCCACTGGCCACCCCAAATGCCAGGGTCAAAAAAAGGCACCACGCGGAATGGGCGTTGGGTTGCCTGCTGCAATCCGGCGTGGAAAGCCGTGCCGGTCACCAGCTTGGGTTGACCGGCTTGATTGGTATCCAACACAAAATCGGCACGCTGCAGCAACGGGGTTTTATGACGATCGAAGACTCGCCATTCCACGAAGAATGCCCGCTTGTAACGGCGCAGCACGTCTTCGTCCACATTATTCACCCCCCAGTTGCCCAGTTCGCCGCGACGGAAACGCTGCTGTATTTCCCAGCGGGCCATATCGGCATACACCAGCACATCGGCTTCGGCGATCAGCGCCGCGCCCGGCCCGTAAACCACCACCAGCCCACTGTCTACGCTCGCAATTTGATCGCGCAATTGCCGGACGCGCTCGGCATCAAAAAACTCGGGCATTTCATGGCACGACAGCACGCCAAACACACGGTCATCCGTTAAATTGCGCTCAATCATCGCGTGGATGTGCGGCTCATCGTATTTAGCCGACTCGGCGTTGATGCTACTGACCGGTTGCAGAGGATGAATAAAATTCTCGGTTAGCTCTGCCAGGCTCACCCCATGGTAGCAATCCACCACCAACAGGGTTTTGCGCAACCCAAGAGTGGCAATCTTGTGGCTGACGGCGGCGGCCACTGCCTGCCAGCCCTGCCAGGCGGCATGATCAAATCCCTGCACTGCCACTTCCGGATACTTGTCATAGCTTGTTGATTTATGCTGTTGCTGTGTCATATTCTTCTGCCTATGAACTGAATACATAGAAAAAGATTAATCGATTAACCGAAGACAAAATAGGCTGATTAACGAGATTAACCTCTTACAATCGATAATAACCCCATAAAAAACCAAACTTTCGTGACGCGAATCACGATTTATCGGCAGGGTTTTACAAAATAAGGTTAATCGTTATACCTTGCTATGACAGTCGGCACCGACAGGAGATGAAATGAGCACAATAACCTTGGCGGACGTCGCCGCACTTGCAAAAGTCTCCACCGCGACGGTATCGATGGTATTGCGCAATCGTGGTCGCATATCGGATGCCACCCGCAAGCGCGTGCTGAGCGCCATTGATGAGCTGGGCTATGTCTACAATCAGACCGCCGCTAACCTGCGCAATCGCAGCAGCAATCAGGTCGGCCTGCTGCTGCACGACATCACCAATCCGTTTTATGCGGAGATGACCGCCGGGCTGAGCCAGGAGATGGAGCGCCATCAGTTGATGCTGTTTCTGGCCAACAGCGAAGAGTCTGCCGACAGGCAGCAAAAATTTGTCGACTCCCTGTTGCAGAACAATACCAGCGGCATGGTGCTGTGCGCCGCAAGACAAACACCACCGCTGTTTTTTGAAACGCTGAAACGCCGCAAGATACCGGCCATTATGGTAGTCCGCCCGGTGGCCGATGCGCACTTTGACTTCGTCGGCACCGATAACTTCCTGGGCACTCAATTGGCGACTCAGCATCTGCTGAATCTGGGGCATCGCCATATCGCCTTTATCGGGGGATCCATCAGCTCGACTACCCGCGCACAACGGCTGGGCGGCTACACCAGCAAGCTGGTAGAGCACGGTATCGCGGTCAACGGGGAATGGATTGTGGATAGCGAGGCCAGCCAGAGTTCCGGAGCCATGGCGGCGGAACAGTTACTGAAAGCCCATCCTGAAATCACTGCGGCCTTATGCTATCAGGACATTGTCGCGCTGGGGGTGATGCAGACATTGCGCAAACTCAACCGCCAGATTGGCCGTGATTTTGCGCTAATTGGTTTTGATGATATTACCGAAGCCTCGCTGGTACAGCCGGGTTTGACCACCGTATCGGTGGCTTCACGCGAGATTGGCCGTAAAGCCGGGGAACTGTTGTACAGCCGTATTCAGGGTAATGATGAGCCGCCAAAACGTATCATCCTGCCGCCTTCTTTGGTGATCCGCGAGTCCTGCGGTTTTGCCGATAAATCCACGCCAGCCTGAGCTGGCGTGAATGATCTAGCCGATCTGCACTGACAGCATGCTCAATGAGCTCATCTCAATGCCATCTACCGGCACGGTGATCGCTTCCTTGCCGTCCCAACCGCCAAGCACATACAGCAGCGGCAGGTAGTGCTCCGGCGTCGGGTTCGAAAGCGCCGCGCCTTCATGCTGCATAAAGTTCACCAGCGGGTGGTTATCGCCATGATAATTCAGGTTATCCCGCACGAACTTGTCAAACGACGTGGCCCACGGATAAGGCGTCGCGTCACCCTGCCATTTCACCATCCGCAGGTTATGCACCACGTTACCGCTGGCAACGATCATAATCCCCTGTTCGCGTAACTCCGCCAGCTTGCGGCCCAGCTCATAATGGTATTCTGCCGGCTGAGTACCGTCGATGCTGAGCTGCACCACCGGAATGTCCGCCTCAGGGTACATTTTGATCAACACGCCCCAGGTACCGTGATCCAACCCCCATTCACTGACGTCAGCCTTGACGCGAGTCGGCTCCAACACCTGCTGGACCTGCGCAGCCAATTCGGGAGAGCCGGGAGCCGGATACTGGGTATCAAACAGCGCCTGTGGGAAACCACCAAAGTCATGGATGGTTTTCGGTTTTTCCATCGCAGTAACGGCGGTGCCACGGGTATACCAGTGAGCGGATACGGCAACGATGCCCTTCGGACGTGGCAAGGTTTCACCCAACGTACGCCATGCCCGGGTGTAGCGGTTTTCTTCCAGCGCGTTCATCGGGCTACCGTGGCCGAGGAAAAGTGCTGGCATACGAGAGGTTTTCATAGAGGATCCTTGGTTGGTCGCAATACATTCTATAAACCAGACTACGCCGTTTGCCGAGGTAAAACAGCCGGATAACCATGATGATGATCTTCAATAAATTTGAATGGTTAAAACAATGGAAGCAATCAGCCAAATCCACTCGATTTATGCCTTTACTCTGTTAGTATCAGAAAATAAACAACAATTTCAACGTACAGGAGAAGACTATGTCCGTACCGCTGCTCCTGACCTTGCTGGCCGGCGGCGCCACCTTTGTCGGTGCCCTGTTCGGCATTATCGGCCAGAAGCCATCCAACCGAATGCTGGCGTTTGCTCTCGGCTTTGCGGCCGGGATTATGCTGTTGATATCGCTGATGGAAATGCTGCCAGCGGCGCTGCACACCGTCGGTATGTCACCCATGCTGGGCTACGGCATGTTCATGCTTGGCCTGCTGGGTTATTTTGCGCTGGACCGGATGCTGCCACATCAGCATCCACAGGATTTACTGCAAAAACCACTCCAGCCGCACAACCTGAAACGTACTGCCGTGCTGCTGACGCTAGGCATCAGCCTGCACAACTTCCCGGAGGGCATCGCCACCTTCGTGACCGCCAGCGCCGATCTGGAGCTGGGAATGGGTATCGCGCTGGCCGTCGCCATTCACAATATCCCTGAGGGTCTGGCGGTCGCCGGGCCGGTTTATGCCGCGACCGGCTCAAAGACCAAGGCGTTGCTGTGGTCGGGTATTTCCGGCATGGCGGAAATTCTCGGCGGCGTGCTGGCATTTCTGCTGCTCGGCCCGATGATATCGCCGGTGGTGATGGCGTCGATTATGGCGGCAGTCGCCGGCATTATGGTGGCGCTGTCGGTCGATGAGCTGATGCCGTTGGCGAAAGAAATTGATCCGAACAATAACCCGAGTTACGGCGTGCTGTGCGGAATGGCGGTGATGGGATTCAGCCTGACGTTATTGCAAAGCAGCGGGATCGGTTAAACCTTTTAAGCCAAAAAAAGCCGCATTCGCGGCTTTTTTATATTCAGAAAATCAGTCCGATATCAGCTGGCTTTCTGTTCGTGAGCCTGGCGATAAGCCACCAGATCTTCGATGGTCAGTACGGTCATATCATGCTGTTTGGCGAACAGGATAACTTCTGGCGCATGCGCCATGCTGCCGTCATCGTTGGTCAGTTCACACAGCACGCCGGCAGGTTTGAAACCGGCCATAGATACCAAATCGATAGTCGCTTCGGTATGGCCACGACGGCTCAGGACGCCACCCGGCTGCGCACGCAGTGGGAACACGTGGCCAGGACGATTCAGATCGCTCGGCTTGGCGTTATCGGCTACCGCCGCGCGAATGGTGGTCAGGCGATCGGACGCGGAAACACCGGTCGTCACACCCTGCGCCGCTTCGATAGTCACGGTGAAGGCGGTCTGGAACTGGCTGGAGTTGTTGGTCACCATCATCGGCAGCTCAAGCTGCTGACGGCGTTCTTCGGTGAGACACAGGCACACAATACCGCTACCGTGGCGAATGGTCAGCGCCATCTGCTCAACGGTCATGGTTTCTGCGGCGAAGATCATATCACCTTCGTTTTCACGATTTTCATCATCGAGCACCATCACACCGCGCCCATTGCGCAATGCTTCAAGAGCGCGTTCTACGCGTTCTACCGGCGTGCCGAAATCTGAAAGTAGGGTCTGATTCATGGTAAAAAACCTCATTAGAAAATTATGGATTACCAGAACCAGGGCGATCTTGAGGAGTAGCTAGCAATAGCTAAAAAAATAACGCAAGCGGGCGCAAACCCGGCAGATACCGTTACTCTCTCCCATCCGGACTATAACCGTCGGCCCCGGAATTACACCGGATCTGCTGACCTCTAACCAAACTGCAAGAGACTGGCTGAGCGCTCGCGGGCTTTCACCGTAGAAGGTGATTTACCGCCGGTGGGGACTTGCACCCCGCCCTGAGAATAAGCCTCTCGACTATAACGCTAATGATTAATCAGGGCAATTGGCAAAAGCACAATTCGGCCAGCCGCAGGGAATGCGGTTAAATAGTTTATCCGGCGGGCAACTCGCATTACACTAGGCGACAGCTATTAAACTCTGAAAGGGATACGCCATGATTGACCCGAAAAAAATTGAACAGATCGCACGTCAGGTGCATGAGTCCATGCCTAAAGGCGTGCGCGAATTCGGGGAAGACGTTGAGAAGAAAATCCGTCAGGTGTTGCAGTCACAGCTCACCCGTCTGGATTTGGTCAACCGCGAAGAGTTCGACGTGCAGACCCAGGTATTGCTGCGCACCCGTGAAAAACTGGCGTTGCTGGAACAGCGTATGAGCGAGCTGGAAAGCAAGCTGAACGCCACGCCTGCTGCGCAACAGCCAGACGCCGAATAAGTTACCGTTAAGGGCGCGATACTGCGCCCTTATTGCGGTTTGAGCGCCGCCTGAGCCTTAAGCCGCAACACCAGCCAAATCAGCGCGAACATTCCCAGCGCATACAGGCTTTTCCAGCCGATAATCACCATCAACAGCACACACAGCCCTAATCCTGTCGCCGCCATTAGCCGCGAACGCCCGTGTAAAATTCGGCAGCCCGCCAGCATACACAACAGATAGATCAGCACAAAGATGCCATTGGCATACACCAGCAGCGTATCCAGCGGCAGCTTCAGCGTATAAATCAGCAAGGTGAACAGCAAACAGCTGCCCACCACCGCGCTTAATGCATTGACCGGTGCCTGTCCGGCAGACAGCCTGGCCAGTGCGCTGGACGGACGATCCTGCGCCTGCGACCACACCAGCCGGGCGAAGCTTTGGGTATAGATATTGACGCTGGCAAAGCAGGCCAGATAGCCAATGATACAGGCCACCCACAGCGCATGCTGACCAAACAGTTGCACCACGATACCCGGCAATGACGCAGCCGCCGCCTGATGCTCACCGTAGGCGTGGAAATGCAGCACCGCCACGGTACAGCCCCAGTACACCGCCCCGGCGACCAACATGCCAAACAGAAGTGCACGCGGAAAATCGCGTTCAGGGTTACGGAACTCGGTCGCTAAATGCGCAAACGCCTCCAACCCCACAAAGCACCAGAACATCACTGCCAGCGCATGGAACAGATTGGGCGAGGAGATTTCGTTGATTGCCGGCCAGGGAATTTGGGACAGTGAAATGTCGCCACGCCACCAGATAGCGGCCACCAGCGCTACCACCAGAACGGCGATTAGCGTTTGAATATTGGCACTGGAACCCGCGCTGCGCGTGCCTAAAAACCAAATCATCACCAGCGTGGCAATTTGCACCAACAGCAGGCCATTGGCGCTCCAGCCGAAAGTGGCCTGCCAAAAACCGGCGGCAATCTGCAGCGCCGCCGGCAGGCCAACCGGAATAACCGACAAAAACAGCCAGCCGGTGACTTTCGCCATGCGCGGACCAAAGGCCAGCCCGACAAAGTGCGCGGCACCAGCCGCACTGGGGAAATGGCGGCCCAAAGCCGCAAAGGCAATGGCGATCGGGAAAACCAGGATAATCAGCAGCGGCCAGGCCCACAGACTATCGCCCTGTGCCACCTGTGCTGCCAAAGCCGGAACGGCAAATACGCCGGTACCCAGCAGTGAAGTGGACAATAGCCCAACGCCCTGCGCCAAACTCAGCTCTTGCTTCAGTCCACTCACTGCCCACCGCCGTTTTCAGCGAACGTTAGCCACGCCCGTCTTTGATTGCCTTGATGATGTTGGTGGTCGACAGGCCGTCTTCAAAGTTCAGCACTTTTACGTCGCCGCCATTGGCCCATACCTCGGTACTACCGGCGATATCTTCAGGCTTGTAATCGCCCCCTTTCACCAGCAGATCCGGCAGGATATCGGCGATCAGGCGTTGTGGCGTGTCTTCTTCGAACGGCACCACCCAGTCCACCGCTTCCAGCGCACCCAGTACAATCATGCGGTTTTCCAGCGCGTTGACCGGACGGGTTTCGCCTTTCAGACGTTTAGTGGAAGCATCGCTGTTCACCGCCACAATCAGGCGATCGCCCAGCTTGCGGGCATTGGCCAGATAAGAGACGTGACCGGCATGCAAAATGTCGAAGATGCCGTTGGTCATCACCACTTTTTCACCGCGCTGACGGGCTTGCGCCACGGCGGTTTTCAATTGCGCCTCGGTCATTACGCCAAAGCCGGTTTCGGCCCGGCCGCGTACCGCGTTTTCCAGCTCGATTGGTGAAACGGTCGAAGTCCCCAGTTTGCCTACCACCACGCCGGCGGCGGCATTGGCCAGGAAACAGGACTCTTCCAACGTGTTACCGGCAGCCAGTGCCGCGGCCAACACGCCGATAACGGTATCGCCGGCACCGGTAACATCAAACACTTCCTGCGCCAAAGTGGGCAAATGCAGCGGCGCGATGCCCGGTTGCAGCAGCGTCATGCCGTGCTCGGAACGGGTGACCAGCAGTGCAGAAAGCTCAAAATCCGCCACCAGCTTCATGCCGCGCTCAACCAGTTCGGCTTCGTCTTTACAGTGACCGACCACCGCTTCGAATTCGGACAGGTTTGGCGTCAGCAACGTTGCACCGCGATAACGCTCAAAATCAGAACCTTTTGGATCGATCAGCACCGGCACCTTGGCGGCACGCGCCAGTTGGATCATGCTTTGCACCTGGCTCAGCGCGCCTTTGGCGTAATCTGACAGCACCAGTGCGCCAATCTGCGGCAATGCCTGCTGAATACGTTCCAACAGCGGCTGCGGATCGACGTTTGAGAAACCTTCTTCGAAATCGAGGCGGATCAATTGCTGGTTACGCGACAGCACGCGCAGCTTGGTGATGGTCGGGTGCGTCGGCACCGAGACAAAATCACAGCGCACGTTGACTTCATTCAGCTTGGCGCTCAGCGCCCGCGCGGCATCATCAATACCGGTCAGGCCCACCAGGCGTGAATTGGCGCCCAGCGAAGCAATGTTCATCGCTACGTTAGCCGCACCGCCGGGACGCTCTTCAATGGTTTCAACCTTGACCACCGGCACCGGCGCTTCCGGTGAAATGCGGCTGGTCGGCCCATACCAATAGCGATCCAACATGACGTCACCCACCACCAATACCCCGGCGCGGCGAAAATCAGGCAGTGTAACTTTCATCCGATAACTCCAAAAAAGTACAAAATTTTAGTGGCGCAGATATTACCACAGACGTCTGTAATAGCTGCAAAACGTATTGCGCAACCGGCCTGCTCAGCCCAGCCACTTCGCCCAACTGGCGCGGACTTGTTCACGTTCGGCGGCGAATTGCCCATTGCCAACCTTGCCGGAATGCTCCTGCAACGCCAGATGATGGATCTCATCGCGCATGGTGACGTAAGCCTGAGTCAACGCACGCGCTTCCTCTTCCGGCATGATGTCGTAATTGGCCATCAGTTCGAAAATGCGCACGTTATCAGACCAGCGCGTCAGGCGCGGTTCGGCGGCCGCATAGCCTAAGACCAGATACTGGGCAATAAATTCGATATCGGTGATCCCGCCCTCGTCGGCTTTGATATCAAACAGTTCACGCTGCTTGTTGCCAAGGTGATTGCGCATTTTCTCGCGCATCTCACGCACCTCGCGTTTCAGCGTTTCCAGGTCACGCGGTTTGCACAGGATCTCCCGGCGGATAACATCAAACTGCTGATGCAACAGCGGATCGCCATGCACGATGCGTGCCCGTACCAGCGCCTGATGTTCCCAGGTCCAGGCTTCGCTCTGCTGATAATCGGCAAAGGCTTCGACGGTGCTGACCAACATGCCGGCCGCACCCGACGGCCGCAGGCGGGCGTCCACTTCATACAAAATACCGGACGAGGTACGGGTGCTGAACAGGTGCATCACCCGCTGTGCCAGACGCAGATAAAACTGACGGCCGTCGATGCTGCGATCGCCGTCGGTCATCACCTCCGGCGGACAATCGAGGATAAACACCAGGTCAAGATCGGAACTGTAACCCAGTTCCCAACCGCCCAGCTTGCCGTAGCCAATCACCGCAAAACCGCGCCCTTCACGCTCCTGCAAATGGGTTGGCTGGCCATAGCGTACGACCATATCGTTCCACGCCTGCTGCACCACGGTGTCGATAATCGCCTCCGCCAGATAGGTGAGGTGATCGCTCACTTTCATCACCGGCAGCGCACCAGAGATATCCCCGGCGGCAATACGCAGCTGCTGCGCCTGTTTGAACTGGCGTAGCGCTTCCAGCCTCTGCTCTTCGTCGTCCTCCGGCACCCGCAGCAGGTACTGGCGCAGCTCGCTGCGGTAGGCATCCGGGGCCACCGGCTGATACAACGTCGCCGGCTCCAACAGCTCATCGAGCAGCAGCGGATAACGCGACAGCTGGTTGGCCACCATCGGCGAAGCGGCACACAGGCGAATCAAATGGCTAAGGGCCGCATGGTATTCCACCAGCAGCTCAAGGTAGGTGGTACGGGTCACGATGCTCAGCAACAGCTGGGTCAGCCTGAGCAGTGCGGTCGGCGCATCCTGACGCGGACAGACTTCCGCCAGCAGGCGCGGCATCAGTTGATCGAGCACGTCACGACCGCGTGGGCCGATGGTGCGTTTGTCGACGTCATGCCGAAATTCAGCGATGGTACGCAGCATTTGTCTGCGCGCCTCTTCATCCAGATGTGGCGTCAACGGGGCCAGTTCGTTCTCTTCCAGCGCGTCCTGCCACAGACTGTGATAGTGCTGATAATCAGGATCTTCGCCAACGTCGGGGCTATCATCGCCAATCAGGTCGTTAAATACCGCCCTGACCGCCTGCATATGGTGATCCAGCGCCAGCAGCAGGGCCGACCAGTCGTCGAACCCCATGCCCCAGGCCAGCCGCGCCTGGTCGAGTTCATCTTGCGGCAGCGTTTGCGTTTGTTGATCGGCAATCGCCTGCAGCAGGTTTTCCAGCCGGCGCAGGAACAGGTAACTGGCACTCATCGCCTGTACCTGTTGCGGCTCCAGCAGCCCCAGTTCCCCCACCGCCTGTAGCGTCGGCAGCAACGAGCGCCCTTGCAACGCCGGCTCGCGGCCACCGCGGATCAGTTGGAATACCTGGGTGATAAATTCAATTTCGCGGATGCCACCGGCACCCAGTTTGATATTGTCTTTTAGCCCGCGCCGCCGGACTTCACGGGCGATCATGCCTTTCATATTGCGCAGCGACTGGATCACGCTGAAATCGATATAGCGACGGAAGACAAACGGCCGCAGGGTTTTGCGCAGCTCTTCGCTGTAGGCGTCTTCCGAGCCGCCCATCAGCCGCGCCTTGACCATCGCATAACGTTCCCAGTCACGGCCCTGCTCCTGGTAATAATCCTCCAGCGCGGCGAAGCTCATCACCAGTGGGCCGCTGTCGCCGAACGGCCGCAGCCGCATATCCACGCGATAGACGAAACCGTCAATGGTTTGCTGATCCAGCGCCTTGATCAGCCGCTGCCCCAGACGGGTGAAGAACTGGGCGTTATCCAGCTCACGCCGCCCGCCCTGGGTCTGGCCGTTTTCCGGGTAGGCAAAGATCAGATCGATATCGGACGAGAAGTTCAGCTCACCGCCGCCCAATTTCCCCATACCGAGGATCAGCAACGGCTGCGGCACGCCCTGAGCATTGCATGGAGTGCCCCACTCACGGCAGCAGGTTTGGTACAGCCAGTCGCGGGCGCTGACAATCAGCGTTTCCGCCAGCCCACTCAGCTGCAACAGCGTTTCTTGCGTGCTGCATTGGCCCAGCGCCTGCGCCCAGGCGATCCTGACCAGCGTCTCGCGGCGAAACAGGCGCAGTGCACGCATCAGTTGCGCTTCGTCACGCACCTCTTCCAAATCATCCTGCAGCCAGGCGGCATAATGTTGCCACTCGTCCGCCACCGGCGGTTGCTTGCGCAGCGTCGCCAGCCATTCCGGCTGGCTCTGCAACATGTCGCAGACAAAGTCGCTCGACGCCAAAACCCACAGTTCCTGGCTGCTGAGCGCGCAGTCCGCGCCCTGAGTTTCCTGAAAACGCTGCACGATGTTCTGTGCCTGAGTCTGTAACGCTGCTGAAAGTGGCAACATAGTGAATGATCCAATCGAAGGCCTGCGCCTGGCAGGCCAGCTTAGTTAGCGGAGCGCGCCGTTTAACCAGAATGGCGCATGCGATAAGGCCTGCTTGCGGCTGCCTTCGTACCAGCCCTGGCGCCGTTCGGCCACCGCCAGTTGCAGCTCGCGCCAGCCGTCAATGTAGGGGCCGGTTTCGTCGTCAGGGTAAGCCCCAGACAGCAGGATAAATGCCGAGACCTGACGAGTCAGACGCGGCAGCTGTTCCTCGTATTCGTCATCGTTCAGCGTGCGGGTGAAGGCTTCTTTCAACTCGGCGGCGCTGCGCCCCAGCATAATGTCGCTGAAACGTTTGAAGGAACCGTCAAGCTTGGCCTGCGCCTTGGCATCGATAAAAGGTTTCCAGGCAGCGGTCACCAACCACGATGTGAGCGCCAACTTACATTGCAGATATTCCGCGCTATAGCACAACTCCTGTGGCTGAGTAGTTTTATCAATCAGCAGCGGCTCCAGTGCAGTCAGCCGGGCGCGCAGATCGGCGCTGGCCTTGCGGGGGACCAGGCCGCCGAAAATCACCAGTGCCTGGCGGATCAGCGCAATCGCCTCCATCACGGAACGACGGGCCTGAGTATCGCCACGCAACCACAGTTCTTCGTGATACTGCCAATGGCTCAAACCCAGTTCAAAACTGGCGATCATCCCTTGCTCAACGCTGGATTTGGCGGCTGGCTTCAACACCGCCAATGGAAGACGTTCGCGCGGGACGTTGCCCTGCGCCAAATGATAACCCCGCGCCGCCTTGCTCAGGCTGCCCTGACGCAGGCCGCCGTGCTCCGCCAGTTGGTTGGCTAACGCCAGCAAATCGGCGGTATTGCCTTCTTTCAATTCCAGTTCGATTTCGCACAGTGCTTCGCTCAGTTCCCCGGCACGCACTTCACCCTGGTCAAGACCAACCTCAATCTCGCTCTTACCGTAAGTGACCACCCACTTCTCACGCACGAAATCGGTGCGGAACAGCGGTTGTAACGCCTGCTGCAACGCCGGGATATCACAACCCTGCGGCCAGATATCTGCCGGGAACCGATCCAGCGCCAGCTCCGGCGTGGCAATCGCCACATTATATTCCGGACGCTGATGCAAGCCCGCCACCACCTTGCCGGCGGTTTTGATAGTCATTTCATAACTGTCGTCGAACCCGCGGATACGCAGCCCCATATCCTGACCACGCAGGAAATTGTCGGCGGTTTCGAAATAAATATTGGTCAGTTTTTGCGGTGCGGAATGCTGATTCGGCCAGGCAGCCAGTTGCTGCGGCAAGGCGGCAACCGCATCCGGGGTGGCAATAAATTTCAGTTCTATTTCAACGGTCATAAGTCTTTTACACCAATAAGTTACGCATTCGCGTCAGCCTTCACGGCGGCGGGCCTGGCCTGCCACGTTCTGCCCGGTGACGCACAGTTGCCGTTATCTTACCGCGATTCCCGGCGCCTTAACCCTGCTAACTGCAGAAAAAACCTGTTACGTTATAAAACGCTGCGCAACTCACAGAATCTGCCACAGTAAGATAGTTCTCATTCCGGTTTTAGCGTTGCGTCGTCAGACTGAACGCTCTACTATCGTTCCCATAAATTCACACAGAAACGATGAACTAATGCAGAAATTACGCCTGATTTGCCTTGCCGTGCTGAGCTTCAGCATCACTTGGGGCGCCCATGCCGAAGATAAACGCTATATCTCCGATGAATTGAATACTTACGTCCACAGCGGCCCGGGTAATCAGTACCGTATTGTCGGCACCTTGAACGCCGGTGAAGAAGTGACCCTGTTGAGCGTAAACGACAGCACCAACTATGGCCAGATCCGCGATGCCAAGGGCCGCAACACCTGGATCCCGTTGGATCAGCTTAGCCAGACCCCAAGCCTGCGCACTCAGGTGCCCGCGCTGGAGCAGCAGGTCAAAACCCTGACCGATAAACTGGCCAATATCGACAACAGCTGGAACCAGCGTACCGCTGAAATGCAGCAGAAAGTGGCCGGCAGCGACAGCACCATCAGCGGCCTGCAGCAGGAAAACCAGGATCTGAAAAACCAGCTGGTAGTGGCGCAGAAAAAGGTTAACGCGGTTAACCTGCAGCTCGACGACAAACAGCGCACCATTATCCTGCAGTGGTTTATGTACGGCGGCGGCGTGGCCGGCGTAGGCCTGCTGTTGGGTCTGCTGTTACCACACCTGATCCCGCGTCGTAAAAGCAACAACCGCTGGATGAACTGATTAAAGTATCGTTCGGTTTGAGATTGGGCGCCTGCGGGGCGCCCTTTTTATTGGTTTCGGCAGCGCCCCGCTAATTGAGGTAATCTGGTCAACAGAGCCTTAGGATAAATTCAGGAGTTAACAGTGAAGACTTACCTGGTCGGCGGTGCCGTCCGCGACAGCTTGCTTGAGATACCGGTAGTCGACCGCGACTGGGTGGTGGTAGGTGCTGCGCCTTCCGAGCTGACAGCCCTGGGCTATCAACAGGTCGGTAAAGACTTCCCGGTGTTTCTCAACCCCAAGACACATGAAGAATATGCGCTGGCGCGCACCGAGCGAAAATCCGGCCAGGGCTATACCGGTTTTACCTGCTACGCCGCGCCGGACGTAACGCTGGAAGAAGATTTGCAACGTCGTGATTTAACCATCAACGCCATTGCCCGCAGCGACGACGGTGAGCTGATCGACCCTTTCAACGGCGTGGCCGACCTGCAAGCGCGAGTGCTGCGCCACGTGTCCGATGCCTTTGGTGAAGATCCGTTGCGTGTACTGCGCGTGGCGCGTTTCGCCGCCCGCTTCGCCCATTTGGGTTTTAGCATCGCCCCGGAAACCGCCGAGTTGATGCGTCAGATGGCACGCAGTGGTGAACTGGCAGCGCTGACGGCCGAGCGGGTATGGAAAGAAACCGAGAAGGCGCTGCAAAGCCAGAGTCCACAGGTCTATTTTCAGGTACTGCGTGACTGCGAGGCGCTGGGCGTGCTGTTCCCGGAGATCGACGCGCTGTTCGGCGTACCGGCCCCCGCCAAATGGCACCCGGAGATCGACACCGGCATTCATACCCTGATGACGCTGGCTATCGCTGCCCAGCTCAGCCCTGAAGTGGACGTACGCTTCTCCGCACTCTGTCACGACCTCGGCAAGGGGCAGACGCCAAAAGAGCTATGGCCGCATCACCACGGTCATGGACCGGCGGGCGTTCTGTTGGTCGAAGCACTGTGCCGGCGGCTGCGAGTCCCCAATCCGGTGCGCGATCTGGCCAAGCTGGTTGCCGAATATCACGATCTGATCCATACGGTAAACAAACTGCGCCCTGAGACCTTGCTGAAACTGTTTGATGCGGTCGATGTTTGGCGCAAACCGCAGCGGCTGGAACAGATGATCCTCACCAGCGAAGCCGACGCTCGAGGCCGTACCGGCTTTGAAAACAACCCTTATCCGCAGGGCGACTATCTGCGCCAGGCGTTTCAGGTGGCGAATGCGGTATCGGTCAAAGAGGTGGTGGCCAGCGGCCTGCAAGGGCTGGCTGTCCGCGACGAGCTAAAACGCCGCCGCCAACAAGCATTGGCCGAGTGGAAACAAACTCAGGATATCCCTCTCGATCAGGCATAAAAAAACCCCGCAGCGCGGGGTTTCTTATTGCAGCTCGGCTTACATGAAGACCATGTAAACCACGCCGGCCACGATAAAGCGATAGATGGCAAACGGTACAAACGAGATGCGTTTGATCAGCGTCAGGAAGGTCTTGATCGCGATCAGCGCTACCACGAAGGCCGTGGCAAAGCCGACTGCAAACATCGGTAAATCGCCCATCGTCAGGAAATGCAGACTCTTGTACAAATCCAGCCCACTGGCACCAATCATCATCGGCACCGCCAGAATGAATGAGAACTCCGCAGCCGCGTAACGATTCACGCCCACCAGCATGCCACCGGCAATGGTGGAACCTGAGCGGGAGAAGCCCGGCCACAGTGCCAGACATTGGAAGCAACCAATCATAAACGCCTGGCGGTAGGTGATGTCATCAAGCCCTTCAGCACTCGGCTTTTTCGGCTTCAACCATTCCGCTGCCAGCAGCAGGAAACCACCCACCACCAGCGCATACATCACGTTTTTCGGTGCAAACAGCGACTTGATAACGTCGTGGAACAGCAGCCCCAGCACCACCGCCGGGATCATCGCCAGCAGAATATGGCCCAGTTTCAAATGGCCCGTCGTTTTGCCTTCATGCTCAACCGGCTTACCACCGAAATGAATGCCGATCAGCCCGAACAAGCGACGCCAGAACATCACCACCACCGCCAGAATCGACCCCAGCTGGATGATCACCTCAAAGGTTTTGGCCTTATCGCCGGTAAAACCCAGCCACTCGCCGACAATAATCATGTGCCCGGTTGAAGACACCGGTAAGAATTCAGTTAACCCTTCGACCACCCCAAGAACAAACGCAATAAACAGTGAATGCATGTCCGCCATGTGCTTCGATCACCCTATAAATTTACGGCTATAAACATAAAAAAGCGGCAGTGTTCAATACATTGCCGCTAAAACAATTCTCAGGTTCAGACCAATTTAATGACCTTTAGTTGCACAGGTATGACAGAACGTCACACCGGCCGGGTGCCACGTTCAATGATCACCCCAACCCGGCTGGCATGTGCAACAGCGCCCGGTTTGCTGACCTTAATACGGACCCACGGGGAATTGAAGCGCTGGAGTAATATTTCAGATATTTCCTCTGCAACCCGCTCCACCAACGCAAAGCGATTGGGCTCCACGTGCTGGATGATGGCTTCACTGATATCGGCGTAGCTCAGGCAGTCATTCACATCGTCACTGGCGGCCGCCTGGCGATTGTCCCAGCCCATTTCGATATCGAACACCAGCTTCTGGCGAATGTTTTGTTCCCAGTCATAAACGCCAATGGTAGTAATTACGGTAAGCTCTTCTATAAATACGATATCCATCACGTCATTCTCTGTTTTTGGCCTTGCCGGATACCACTTCCAGCGGAATATGGGTATTATCCATATATGTTGCGAGTAAAACGACCCTTATTAAACGGAACCGCGTTATGAGTGCTACCGCGCTTGGCATGATTATCTTCGCGTATCTGTGTGGCTCAATTTCCAGTGCGATCCTGGTTTGCCGGATCGCCAGGCTGCCCGATCCGCGTGAAAATGGCTCAGGGAATCCAGGAGCGACCAACGTCCTGCGTATCGGCGGGCGCGTAGCTGCGGCGGCGGTGCTGGTATTCGATATTCTCAAAGGGATGCTGCCGGTCTGGCTGGCATACAAACTTGATGTCCCGCCGCTGTATCTGGGCCTGACGGCGATCGCCGCCTGTCTGGGACATATCTACCCGGTGTTCTTCCACTTCCGCGGCGGTAAGGGCGTGGCAACGGCGTTTGGTGCCATAGCACCGATCGGCTGGGATCTTACCGGCCTGATGACCGGCACCTGGCTGCTGACCGTGCTGCTCAGCGGCTATTCTTCGCTGGGTGCGATTATCAGCGCGCTGATTGCTCCGTTCTACGTCTGGTGGTTCAAACCGCAGTTCACCTTCCCGGTAGCGATGCTGTCGTGCCTGATCCTGATGCGGCACCACGACAATATTCAGCGCCTGTGGCGTGGCCAGGAAGGAAAAATCTGGGGTGTCTTCCGCAAGAAGAAAAACGACGCGGCAGAGCAGGAAGAAAAAAAAGAAGAGTAATCAAAAAGGCCGGAGCTCTCCGGCCTTCGACTATTTATACCGCAGACAATTCAGCCAGCGGCCAACGCGGTCGCACCGAAACGCTCAGTTCCGGATTGGCACCGCTCTGCAACCGTACCAGACCCGCATAAGCGATCATTGCGCCGTTATCCGTGCAGAATTCCGGACGGGCGTAGAACACCTCACCGCCGAGTTTGTGCAGCATTTCCGCCATTTTGGTGCGTAGCGTGCGGTTGGCACTGACGCCGCCGGCCATAACCAGCCGTTTGAAACCGGTTTGCTCCAGCGCACGTTTGCATTTGATCGCCAACGTATCCACTACCGCATCTTCAAACGCCCGAGCAATGTCCGCACGCGTCTGATCGTCATTACCGTTGGAACGAATGGTGTTGGCGGCAAAGGTCTTCAACCCGGAGAAACTGAAATCCAGCCCCGGCCGATCGGTCATTGGCCGTGGGAAGGTGAAACGGCCTGCGGCACCCTGCTGCGCCATTTTCGACAGCATTGGCCCGCCGGGATAGTCCAGCCCCAACAGCTTGGCCGTTTTGTCGAAGGCTTCACCCGCCGCATCGTCGACCGATTCGCCCAGCAGTTGGTATTGACCAATGCCGGTCACGCTGATCAACTGGGTATGGCCGCCGGAAACCAGCAGCGCGACAAACGGGAACGCCGGTGGATTGTCTTCCAGCATCGGTGCCAGCAAGTGGCCTTCCATGTGATGCACCGGTACTGCCGGCACGCCCCAGGCAAACGCCAGCGCACGACCAATGGTCGCGCCGACCAGCAGCGCCCCCACCAGGCCCGGCCCGGCAGTATAGGCAACGCCGTCGATATCGGCCGCGGTCAGGTTCGCTTCCTTCAATGCCGCCTGAATCAAGGGCACGGTTTTACGCACATGATCGCGGGAAGCCAGTTCCGGCACCACACCGCCGTAGTCGGCGTGCAGCTTCACCTGGCTGTACAATTGATTCGCTAATAAACCGGCCTGATCGTCATACACTGCAATTCCGGTTTCATCGCAGGAGGTTTCTATACCCAGTACTCGCATTACATTTCCCATCATTCACGTGCGGCCGCCAGTTTAGCACAAACAGGCCGGTTTACCGCCAGTGCGGCGCATCTTGTCGGCTCCCCTGGGCTATGTTGATGATTCCAGCCATAAATGCCGTTTGATTAAAAACGAGCATTTTTTTCTGATTAGTCTATAATCAGCGCCCGATGCAAAATTGCGCATGTTTTACCAGGGTGGCCGCAGGTTCAATTTGCTGTGGTGCTTTACAAAGCAGCATCCGTTGAAGTAAAATTCCGCACCATTTTGAAATTGCTGGCGCTTGGCCAGCAGCAAACCGAATTTTATTGAGGTGAGAGGCACATGCCTGTAATTAAAGTACGTGAAAACGAGCCATTTGACGTTGCTCTGCGTCGTTTCAAACGCTCTTGCGAAAAAGCGGGCGTTTTGGCTGAAGTTCGTCGTCGTGAGTTCTATGAAAAACCGACTACCGAACGTAAGCGCGCTAAAGCTTCTGCTGTGAAACGTCACGCGAAGAAACTGGCTCGCGAAAACGCACGCCGCACTCGTCTGTATTAATTCTTCGGGGGCAACCCCGCCGCGTGAATTTCTGATTTTAAAAATCGCGCAGACCGAGTAGTTGCATACGAAGGCCGTGCTTTCCGAAAGGAATGCGCGGCTTGTTCTCGTTTATAGGCTAGTAAAGTAAGGGCTTATGGCTGGACGAATTCCGCGTGTATTTATCAATGACTTGCTGGCTCGCACCGACATCGTCGATCTGATCGACGCCCGGGTAAAGCTCAAGAAGCAGGGCAAGAACTATCACGCGTGCTGTCCGTTCCACCACGAAAAAACGCCTTCATTTACCGTTAATGGTGAAAAGCAGTTTTATCACTGTTTTGGTTGTGGTGCGCACGGTAACGCCGTCGACTTTCTGATGAATTACGACCGACTTGAGTTTGTCGAAACCATCGAAGAGCTGGCAACCATGCACGGACTGGAAGTGCCTTACGAGGCAGGTTCCGGGCCGACCCAAATCGAACGTCATCAGCGCCAAAGCCTGTATCAACTGATGGAACAGCTCAGTTCGTTCTATCAACAGTCACTGCATCAACCTTCCGGTGCGCCGGCGCGTAATTATCTGCAACAGCGCGGGTTGAGTGACGATGTTATCCGCCATTTTGCCATCGGCTTTGCACCTGCCGGTTGGGATAATGCCTTAAAGCGTTTTGGTCGCGACGCCGACAGCCGTAGTGCATTGAACGATGCCGGCATGCTGGTGACTAACGATCAAGGACGCTCGTACGATCGTTTCCGTGAACGCGTAATGTTCCCTATTCGCGACAAGCGTGGGCGAGTGATCGCCTTTGGCGGACGCGTGTTGGGTGACGGCATGCCGAAATACCTGAACTCGCCGGAAACTGAAGTATTCCACAAGGGTCGTCAACTGTACGGCCTGTATGAAGCGCAGCAGAACCACCCTACCCCGCAGCGTTTGCTGGTAGTGGAAGGCTATATGGACGTGGTGGCGTTGGCGCAATACGGCATTGATTATGCCGTCGCCTCGCTCGGAACCTCAACGACGGCTGAACATATTCAGCTGCTGTTCCGCGCCACCGACAACGTGGTCTGTTGCTATGACGGTGACCGGGCCGGTCGTGAAGCGGCCTGGCGCGCACTGGAAACCGCGCTGCCCTATCTCAATGACGGGCGTCAGCTGCGGTTTATGTTTTTGCCTGATGGCGAAGACCCGGACACATTGGTACGCAAAGAAGGCAAAGAGGCCTTCGAACAACGGATGGAGCTGGCGCAGCCGCTTTCCACTTTCCTGTTCGAAACCCTGATGCCACAGGTTGATCTGAGCAGCCCGGACGGCCGCGCCAAGCTGAGCACGCTGGCGCTACCGCTGATTACTCAGGTGCCGGGCGAAACGTTGCGCTTGTACCTGCGTCAACAGCTCGGCAGCAAGCTTGGCCTGCTCGATGACAGCCAGCTAGACAAGCTGATGCCCAAACAGGCTGAAAATGCGAATACCTATCAGGCACCCCAGCTAAAACGCACAACCATGCGTATACTAATAGGGTTACTGGTACAAAATCCGCAGTTGGCTACACTTATCCCTTCACTCGAGGGATTGGAGCAGACCAAACAGGCCGGTTTACCGCTGTTTGTCGAGTTGGTGCAGACCTGTTTAGCTCAGCCAGGCCTGACTACCGGCCAGTTGTTGGAGCAGTATCGCGACAACAAATTGAGCCAGCAGCTTGAAACCCTGGCGACATGGAACCATATGATCGTTGAGGAAAGGGTCGAACAGACCTTTTTGGACACCTTGGCCAGCCTATATGACTCGGTACTGGAGCAACGGCTGGAGACATTGATCGCCCAGGCCAGAACACATGGCCTCAGCCCGGAAGAACGTGAAGAAGTCCGTTCTCTTAACCAAGTGCTAGCGAAGAAAAACTGAATACCTAAACGGCTTAAGTGCCGATAAATGCGAGGGCAGAGCCCTGCAATATGCCGCCACAGTGGGCCGCGGCAACAACAAAAACGCCCCAAATGCTATTGTTGGCGGTTTCGCCGACCGACACCAACCCCAATACTCTGAAGTGTGGATACCGTCTTATGGAGCAAAACCCGCAGTCACAGCTAAAGCTACTTGTCACCCGTGGTAAGGAGCAAGGCTATCTGACCTATGCTGAGGTCAATGACCATCTGCCGGAAGATATCGTCGACTCCGACCAGATCGAAGACATCATCCAGATGATTAACGACATGGGCATCCAGGTGCTGGAAGAAGCACCGGACGCCGATGACCTGATGCTGGCCGAGAACACCACCGACACCGATGATGATGCGGCGGAAGCGGCTGCTCAAGTGTTGTCCAGCGTTGAGTCTGAAATTGGCCGTACCACCGACCCGGTGCGCATGTACATGCGTGAAATGGGGACCGTTGAACTGCTGACGCGCGAAGGCGAAATCGACATCGCCAAGCGCATTGAAGACGGCATCAACCAGGTTCAGTGCTCGGTTGCCGAGTACCCGGAAGCCATTACCTATTTGCTGGAGCAGTACGATCGCGTCGAAGCGGGCGAAGCTCGCCTGTCCGATCTGATCACCGGCTTCGTCGATCCTAACGCGGAAGAAGACATCGCTCCTACCGCAACGCACGTCGGTTCTGAGCTGTCGACCGAAGAGCAGAAAGATGACGAAGAAGAAGACGACGAAGACGAAGAAGAAGATGACAACAGCATCGATCCAGAGCTGGCTCGTCAGAAGTTCGCCGATCTGCGCGATCAGTATGAAGCGACTCGTGTAGTCATCAAAAAGAACGGCCGCAGCCACGCCAGCGCAGCAGAAGAAATTCTGAAGCTGTCTGAAGTGTTCAAGCAGTTCCGCCTGGTGCCAAAACAGTTCGACTTCCTGGTCAACAGCATGCGCATCATGATGGACCGCGTTCGTACTCAAGAACGTATCATCATGAAGCTGTGCGTTGAGCAGTGCAAAATGCCGAAGAAAAACTTCGTTACCCTGTTCTCCAGCAACGAAACCAGTGATACCTGGTTCGCAGCAGCGCTGGCAATGGCCAAGCCATGGTCAGAAAAGCTCAAAGACGTCGCGGATGACGTGCAGCGCAGCCTGCAGAAACTGCGTCAGATCGAAGAAGAAACCGGCCTGACCATCGAGCAGGTGAAGGACATTAACCGTCGCATGTCTATCGGTGAAGCGAAAGCCCGCCGTGCGAAGAAAGAGATGGTTGAAGCCAACTTGCGTCTGGTTATTTCTATCGCCAAGAAATACACCAACCGTGGTCTGCAGTTCCTGGATCTGATCCAGGAAGGCAACATCGGTCTGATGAAAGCGGTAGACAAGTTTGAATACCGCCGTGGTTATAAGTTCTCAACTTATGCCACCTGGTGGATCCGTCAGGCTATCACCCGCTCTATCGCCGACCAGGCGCGTACCATCCGTATTCCGGTGCATATGATTGAGACCATCAACAAACTCAACCGTATTTCGCGCCAGATGCTGCAAGAGATGGGCCGCGAACCGACGCCGGAAGAGCTGGCTGAACGCATGCTGATGCCGGAAGACAAAATCCGCAAAGTGCTGAAGATCGCCAAAGAGCCGATCTCCATGGAAACGCCGATCGGTGATGATGAAGATTCACATCTGGGCGATTTCATCGAGGATACCACCCTCGAGCTGCCGCTGGATTCTGCTACTTCGGAGAGCCTGCGCTCTGCCACGCACGACGTTCTGGCCGGCCTGACCGCCCGTGAAGCGAAAGTGCTGCGTATGCGTTTCGGTATCGATATGAACACCGACCACACGCTGGAAGAAGTGGGCAAACAGTTCGACGTTACCCGTGAGCGTATTCGTCAGATCGAAGCCAAAGCGCTGCGTAAACTGCGTCACCCAAGCCGTTCCGAAGTGCTGCGTAGCTTCCTGGACGACTAAGCTTTGGTTTGGTTGATCGAACTTTAAGCTTTGACAATAAACGGCTTCTTTAACAGGAAGCCGTTTTTTTATGCCTCAAAACACCAGTAACCCTACAATAAAAAAGGTCTTGAGCGGCGGTCAAAAAAACACCATATTAATAGTGTTTTACGGTTTCCGTTAAAACACGAGGTAATTGTCTTAAGAACATTACTGAGAGATATCAAATAAAAGGAATGATTTTGATGAATGATAAATGGGAGTTTTATCAAGACAATCGCAATGAATGGCGTTGGCGCCGTACGGCACCTAACGGTAAGATTGTCGGCGCATCTACGGAGGGTTATAAGAACCGTTCCGATTGCATTGCCAATGCCAAACGTAACGGCTATCCAGGGTAGTCGCTGCTCTATTAGTTTGGTTTGAATTAAGTCAGTATAAGCTGCTCGCGGCAAAAGCCGGGGCAGCTCTTTGACAGTCCCCACAGCCTTATTATCGATCTCATGCCCGCAATAAAAATTATTTCAGAGCCAGGAACAACTCGCGGTAGCTCTCCGTAAGCTGCTCCAGCGTGGCACGGTTCAATCCGCTGGGGTTAGGCAATACCCAAACCTCCGTTTTGCCAATCGTCATCTCCTGACGGCCCCAGGCCGCATTTTTCACCCCAAAGGCACTGCTGAACGCCTGCTTGCCCAAAATCGCCAGCGCACGCGGCTGGTAACGCAGGATCTTTTCCTTTAACGCCTCACCGCCGCTGAGCAATTCGTCACGCGTTACCTCACTGGCCGCCACCGTGGGCCGCGCCACCAGCGCAGTGATGCCACAACCGGTATCCTGCAGCTGTTGCCACTGCTCAGGCGCTAACTGAGTATCGGTAAAACCGGCCTGATGCACTACCTTCCAGAATCGGTTACTGCCGTTAGCAAAGGGGTAGCCTTGATGGGCCGAGGACAGGCCAGGGTTGATGCCGCAAAACACGACCCGCAGGTTGGGTGCCAGGAGTTCCATAAGGTTCGAGAGTCCATTAAAGGGATTTACAGCGGTTATCGCAAAATCCGCCAGCAATTACAACAGGCTAGAACTGCGCATAAAAGCAACATACAGATGGTTAACAGTAGACCTGCGCCGGAGGATTACCGTATAATCTCGCCGCTTGGCCCCTTAGCTCAGTTGGTTAGAGCACGCGACTCATAATCGCTTGGTCACTGGTTCAAGTCCAGTAGGGGCCACCAAATTTAGCTGATATAACAGCACATTAAGCCACTTCACACGAAGTGGCTTTTTTGTTGCCCTGATTTTCATGGCGATGAAATGGCGATAGCTTAATCAGGCGCCACCGTTCTGCCGCTGGTGAGCCAACTGTTCGGCACGCAGCAGGATTTCCTGCAGGTCGTCTTCGTCGATATCAAACAGTTCGCCCTGCATCAGTGCCTCATGCAAGTCAGCGCGGGTGATAGACACCGCATCAATCGGCAGATTGGCTGGCTTGGCCTCGGCCGAGGCCAGAGGGTGCGGGTAGCGTCGTCCGGCCAGGTTATTGAAGATAATCGCCAGCAGCGCCAATAACACCGAGTTCAACAGCACCGGGTACAGCACGAAGCTATAGCCCAATTGATGAATGCCCGGCCCACCGAGGATCGCAGTCAGCGCGACCGCGCCGCCGGGAGGATGCAGGCAACGCAGTTTAAACATTAACCCAATCGCCAATGCCGCCGCCACTCCACAGGCCAGGCCGGGATCGGCTATCAGCAGGCTGGTGCTGACCCCCACCGCTGCGGCCGACATATTGCCCCCGACGATGGACCATGGCTGCGCCAGCGGACTGTTCGGCACGCCAAAAAGCAGCACGGCGGAAGCCCCCATCGGCGCAATAAACCACAGGTTCACTTCGCCCAGAACAAAATGGCTGATCCAACCGGAAATCATCAGCCCCAATCCGGCGCCAACGCTGGAAAGCAATATCTCTTTTTTGCTTACGGCTAAGGGATGCGGCCACAAACGAGCGCACCCTAGTTTCAAACTCTCTATCCACTGCTTCTTCATGTTACTTCGCGCTGCCAAAACCAACTTAATAGCAACAAATATATCACAACGTCGGCAGCCACCGCCCGCAGTGCGGGTCGCCGTTGAAATAACTTTCCGCTAACAGATTGATTTTTAGCCACTGCTCGGCAATTATCAAAGTTCGCATCCCTTTGCCTTGAGGAAAACCCAATGTCTCAGCCGATTGCCGAACTCTATACCGATGCCGAATTTTTCAGCCCCTATGCCATGTCGGCGTTTATTACCCTGACGGAGAAAGGCATTCCCTTTACCGTTAAACCGGTCGACCTGTCACAGGGAGAAAACAAAGCGGCAACCTATGCAGCGCTGTCATTGACACGCAGAGTCCCTGCGCTGGTGGTCGGTGAGTTTCAACTCTCGGAGTCCTCGGCCATTGATGAATATCTCGATGAGATCCACCCGGCTCACCCGGTGTATCCGCGCGACGTTAAACAACGCGCCAAGGCCCGGGAAGTCCAGGCATGGCTACGCAGCGATCTGCAGAACCTTCGCGCCGAACGCTCGACCGAGGCCGTTTTCGGCAAAGGCAAGTTTCCCCCGCTGTCCGCCGCCGCACAGGCTGACGCCAACAAGCTGATCGCCGCCGTCGAAAAAATGCTGAGCCACGGCCAGGATAATCTGTTCAGGGAATGGTGCATTGCCGATACCGATCTGGCATTGATGCTCAATCGGCTGGTGATACACGGTGATGCGGTGCCGGAAAACATTCGCCACTATGCGCAGAAACAGTGGCAACGTCCTTCGGTGCAGGCCTGGTTGGCACTGCCGGAGAAAATGCGCGGCTAAAAAAACCGGCGGCCACGACGCCGCCGTTCTCAATTATCGAGAAACAACATCACTTCTTGAGGGAAGGCAATTCACCATCCAGAGGGCAGATAGCCGAACAGCGACGCAATGGCATACACCGCACTGCCCAAGTACAGCAATACGATACTGATCTGCAACAACGGATGGGTGATCCAGCTGCACTGCCAACGTGGCGTCTGGTCACCGTGCTTGCGCGCTCCGCGCAGGATTAGCATCGGCATAATCGACAGAATCACCCCGCTGAATACCCCGGCGAAATACAGCGCGTTAACGAATGATACCAGCCCGCTGTAAGCCAGCGCGAACGGCGGCAATACCACCAGCATCAGCACGCCGAAACGGCGCAGCGGCTGTTCGTCATTACCCAGTCTGAACTGGTCGAAAATATTGGTCAGGAAGCTGCCGCCCAGCCCCCAGTAAGAGGTCAACATCGCGCACAGGGCAAAGATGTTGGCGGAGAAGAACGCCCATTGCCCCAACGCCTGGCCCCATGAAATGGTCGCCACATCAGTGATGCCATCCAATCCACTGAGAGCAATGACCGACATCGGCACCGCCGCCAGCAACACAAAGGTCACCGCCATACCGACCATAATCGCCTTGGGCAGTTGCTCTGGTTTGTCCGAGAAACCGCGCGCCATTTCCGGCACGATATACTGCGCCGAGAAGCAGAACACCACCACGTTGAAGACCGGCACCATAAAGCGCCAGTCACCGTCCAGCAGGTTGCGCATCTGAGTGGTGTCTTTGAGCAGCGTGGCGGCCACCAGCGCGGTCAGCATCACCACCATGCCAATGCTGATAAACTTTTCGCCACGGCCAATCGCCTTCAGCCCCAGGTACAACACCCCCGCCGCCGGCACGAAAAACAGCAGGCTGCCGATCGCCGGTGAGATACCAAACAGGGATTGCAGCAGTTTACCGCTGCCGGTCATATAGGCGGTCAGCGCCCCGACGCTGTTGACGCAGACCGAAGCAAACATCAGCCAGGCACCGATACCGCCGACATAACGTTTCGCCAGCCCGCTTAATTGCAGGTGAGCACGGGTGCGCAGAGTGGATTCGGCGACGTAAAGCATGGTGATAGTGGTCAGGCTGCCCACCAGCACCAGCCAGAACAACAGCGGTAAAAAACCGGCCTTGCTGGAAGCGTAAGCGATAGACAGCACGCCGGCGCCAATGTTGGTGCCGACAATCATCGCCACCCCTTCGAGAAAACTCAGTGATTTGGCGGGTGCAGGCTTTCGCACCCCGGCGCTAAGCGCCGGAGGAATATAGGTATTATCAGAAGACATGCAGCATCCTTTGTCTCCCGGCGGTGCGAGCCACCGGGAGAGGTTAATTTCCCAGTGATTAACAGCTCACATCGATACACAGGTATTTCAACTCCAGATATTCTTCAATCCCGTAACGCGATCCTTCACGCCCGAGCCCTGATTGTTTCACGCCACCAAACGGCGCGACCTCGTTGGAAATCAGCCCGGTATTGATGCCAACCATGCCGTATTCCAACGCTTCCGGGACTCGCCACTGGCGTGAGGCGTTCTGCGTGAACAGATAGGCAGCTAAGCCGAATTCGGTATCGTTGGCCATGGCGATGGCTTCCGCCTCATCATGGAAACGGAACAACGGCGCCACCGGGCCAAAGGTTTCTTCTTTGGCGAAACGCATTTTCTGCGTCACGCCGGTCACTACCGTGGGCTGGAAGAAGGTACGTCCCAGCGCGTGTGGCTGACCGCCGATAGCGATCTGCGCACCTTTGATCAGCGCATCGTCGATGTGGCTCTGCACTTTTTCCACCGCGTCCTGGTCGATCAGCGGGCCCTGAGTGGTCCCTTCCTGGCTGCCGTCGCCGACTTTCAGTTGCTCGACCGCCGCCACCAGCTTGTCCACCAGACGGTCATAGATGCCGTCCTGCACGTAGATGCGGTTGGCGCAGACGCAGGTCTGGCCGCTGTTGCGGAATTTGGAGGCCATAATGCCGGCGACTGCCGCGTCCAGGTTGGCGTCGTCGAACACGATCACCGGCGCATTGCCGCCCAGTTCCAGCGACAGTTTTTTGATGGTTGGTGCGCACTGCGCCATCAGGATCCGGCCGACCTCGGTCGAACCGGTAAAACTCAGTTTGCGCACCACCGGGCTGTCGCACAGTACCTTGCCCACCTGAGCGGCATCACCGGTGACAATCTGCAATACGCCAGCAGGAATGCCGGCATCCTGCGCCAGCTTGCCTAACGCCAGCGCGGTCAGCGGCGTTTGTTCGGCCGGTTTAACGATAATCGCGCAGCCTGCCGCCAGCGCCGGCGCGACCTTGCGGGTGATCATCGCCGCTGGGAAGTTCCACGGGGTGATCGCCGCACAAACGCCAATCGGTTGCTTGACCACCACCAGGCGCTGTGAGGCCAGCGGTGCCTGCAATACCGCACCGTCGACCCGTTTGGCCTCTTCGGCAAACCAGGTGATAAACGAAGCGGCATAGGCCACTTCACCACGCGCTTCCGCCAATGACTTGCCCTGTTCAGCGGTCATCAACTGCGCCAAATCTTCCTGCGCCGCCATTATCTTATCGGCCCAGGCCAGCAACAGTGCGGAACGTTGCTTGGCGGTCAGTTGCTTCCAGCCTTGCTGCGCCACCTGCGCCGCGTTAATCGCCTGCTGGGTTTCTTCGCCGCTGACCAGCGGAATACTGGCCAGTTCTACGCCGGTCGCCGGGTTGATCACCGCTTCACGCTTGCCGCTCAGCGCATCGCACCACTCACCGTTAATCAGGCACTGGCTACGCAGCAGCTCGGGATTATTCAATTTCATTGCCACGCACTCCTTATTGGGCCAGCGCGCGGGAAAGAATGCCCAGCGCCTTGGTGAACTGGTCTTCCGGAATGGTCAGCGGATACAGGAAACGGATCACGTTGCCGTTGACGCCGCAGCTCAGCAACAGCAGGCCCTCTGCCAGCGCTTTTTGCTGTACCTGACGGGTAATCTCCGCCGAAGGCTTGCCGGTGGCGGGATCGTTGAACTCCACTGCCACCATCGAACCTTGCGCGCGGATATCCACGATCGCCTTGCTGGTCTGGCGCGCCTGCTGCAACACCTCCACCAGATGCTGCCCCAGGCGCTGCGAACGCTGGCACAGTTGCTCTTCTTCAATCACTTCCAACACCGCCAACGCTGCCGCCACCGCCAGCGGGTTACCGGCATAGGTGCCACCCAGCCCACCCGGTGCCGGGGCATCCATCACTTCGGCACGCCCGGCCACCGCCGACAGCGGCATACCGCCCGCCAGGCTTTTCGCCATGGTGATTAGATCGGGTTTCACGCTGTAATGATCCATGGCGAACAGCTTGCCGGTACGGGCAAAACCGGTCTGCACTTCGTCAGCAATCAGCAGAATGCCGTGCTCGTCACACAGCGTGCGCAGCGCTTGCATAAACTCGGCCGGTGCGATGTTGAAACCACCCTCACCCTGCACCGGCTCCAGCACGATGGCCGCAACCTGCTTGGGATCGATATCCGCTTTAAAGATACGTTCCAGACTGTTCATCGCGTCTTCGGTGGTCACGCCGTACAGCGCATTTGGGTACTGACCGTGGAACACCGAACCAGGGAATGGCCCGAAGCCCAGTTTGTAAGGAGCCACTTTGCCGGTCAGCGCCATGGTCATATAGGTACGGCCGTGGAAACCGCCGCCAAAGGTGATAAGACCTGGACGACCGGTATGAGCACGGGCAATTTTGACCGCGTTCTCTACCGCTTCGGCACCGGTGGTGAAGAATGCGGTTTTACATGGGCCTTCAATTGGCGCGCGCTGGTTAATGCGTTCCGCCAACGTGACGTAGCTTTCGTAAGGAACAATTTGGTAAGCGGTGTGGGTGAAGGCCTTCAGTTGCTTTTCAATCGCGGCGATCACCTTCGGGTGGCGGTGACCGGTATTCAACACCGCAATACCAGACGCGAAATCGATGACTTCATTGCCTTCGACATCCCACAGCGTGGCGTTCTCTGCACGCTCTGCGTAAAAACCACACATCACGCCTACCCCACGCGGGGTGGCATCCTGACGACGTTGATTCAATTCTGCGTTTTTCATGTTGTTCTCTCCGGTCGATGAGCGATGCCAGTTGTACGTTTCGTTCACATTCGTGAAACAATGGCGTTTATTTACACAGGATGTGGCCCTATAATCGAGAGCCAGTTACGATTAATTGAGGGATCCAATTGCGCTCACTGAGTGGTGACCTGTTATTGCAGCGTCTGGGCGAACAGCCCGATGATAAGCTGCATAAACGGCTCTATAATGCGATCCGTACCAGCATTCTGGACGGCAGTCTGCCGCCCTCCAGTCGCCTGCCCGCCTCACGCGATTTAGCGCAGGAGCTTAGCCTTTCACGTAACACGGTTTTAACCGTTTATGAACAATTGCTGGCAGAAGGATATGTTCTGGCGCGCGCAGGAAGTGGCACATTCGTCGCCGAAACCGTGCCAGATAGTTGTTTATCCACTGCCAGCGCCCCGGCAGGCAGTGACGGGGAACAGCGGCGTATTGAACTGTCAGAGCGCGGCGCCGCTCTGTTGCATCACGCCAGCGCCAGCCCCAAACAATGGGGCGCGTTTATCCCCGGCGTGCCCGATGTTAATGCCTTCCCTCATCAGTTATTCAGCAAGATCCAGGCACGCATTAGCCGTCGCCCAGCCCCGCAGAAACTGACCTACAGCAACCAGGGCGGCAGCCCGGAACTGCAACATGCGCTGGTGGATTATCTGCGTGTGGCGCGTTCGGTACGCTGTTCGCCGGAGCAGATTCTGATTACCGAGGGCATCCATCAGGCGATAGATCTGGTGACGCGGCTGCTGTGTAATCCGGGCGACGATGCCTGGATTGAAGAGCCGGGCTATTGGGGGATCCGCAATATCCTGCGAATGAACGACGTGAATATCTGCCCGCTGGAGGTTGATGAGGCCGGCATGGTGCCGCCGGAGCAGCCCAGCGGCGCACCGCGACTGATATTTGTCACCCCGTCGCACCAATATCCATTGGGATCGGTGATGAGCCTGGCGCGGCGACAACGCTTGCTGGCACTGGCACGCAACGGCGGCAGCTGGATCGTTGAGGATGACTACGACAGTGAATTCCGCTTTTCTGGCCAGCCGATCCCGGCATTGCAGGGGCTGGAAGCCGACGCACCGGTGATCTATATCGGCACCTTCAGTAAAACGCTGTACCCGGCGCTACGGCTGGGCTACGTGGTGTTGCCAAAGCCGCTGGTCGCGGCGTTGAAAACCGCCCATGCCGAGCTGTACCGCGGCGGTCATCTGCTGATCCAGACCGCATTGGCGCAGTTTATTCAAGAAGGCCATTACACCGCGCATATTCGCCGCATGCGGCTGCTGTATGCCCGCCGCCGGGCGTTTCTGACCGCATTGATCGAGCAGCATCTGGGCAAGCAGGCGTTGAGCGAGTTCAACAACAACGCCGGCCTGCACCTGATCCTAAACCTGCCTGACGAGGCGGACGACGTGGCTATCGCCGCCGCTGCCAACGAACGCGGCGTGCTGGTGCGGCCGCTGTCGCGCTACTACATGCTGCCCAACCATCGCCGTGGCCTGCTGATGGGGTTTGCCTGCGTGCCAGAAGAACAAATGGCCGCCGCCTTTACCCTGCTGCTGGAATGCATCCGTCCCTGAGCGCTGTTTTCCATCAAAGGCTCTGCAATTGCCACCCTTCCTGCCGCCATTGCAAACGGTGAGTTAATTTCAGCGCCTGCAAAAACGCTTCATCATGGGAGACCACCAGCATCGCGCCGGGAAAACTGGCCAGTGCGGCCTCGATCGCCAGTGACGATGCCAGATCCAGGTGGTTGGTCGGCTCATCCAGCAGCAGCAACTGCGCCGGTTCCTGCCGCCACAGCATGCAGGCCAGCGCCGCCTTCAACCGCTCACCGCCACTCAGCGCCGCCAGGGGCAACAGTACGCGCTCGGCGTTTAGCTGCAACTGTGCCAACTGGCTGCGCATCCTGCCCTCATTTAGCGGCGAATCCTGCAGGCCAAGGTGCTCAACCACCGAGAGCGACAGATCGAGCTGCGAAAGATTTTGATCGAGATAAGCCGTCGGTAGCAAGCAATGGCAACGACCGGCTTTGGCGGCCAACTGCCCGAGGATCACCTTCAGCAAGGTCGTTTTACCGCAGCCGTTCGGGCCGGTTAACGCCACGCGCATCGGGCCATCGATGCGTAAATCCAGCGGCGGCATAGTGATAAAGGGCAGTTGCAGTTGTTCCAGCACCAATACCTGTTTGCCCGCCGCCACTGCACTGCTTGGTAGAGTCAACATCACCGGGCTGTCTTCCTCCACCCGCTGCCAGGCTTCACGCACTGCGGCATCAAGGGAGCCTTTCTGCTCCTGATGCTGCTTGCGCAGCGTACCCAAACTCTCTTTGGCCGCCGCCTTGTAGGCCACGCGTTCAAAGGAGGCAATATTCAGCGTATCGACGGTTTTCAGCGTCTGCGCAGAGCGCCGTTGGCTGATGTCGTGTTCTTTCTGCTGCCGGGCGCGGGTGCGTCGACGTTCCTGACGCGCATGTTCCAGTCCGGCACGCGCAGCCTGCTGCTCCAGATCACGCTGGTGACGATAATCATCATAATTACCGCCGTAGCTGTGCAGTGCGCCGGGCGTCAGTTCGACAATGCGCTGCATACGCGCCAGCAGTTGTCGATCGTGGCTGGCAACCAGCAAGCCGCCACGCCAGTTTTCTAACTGCTGATACAGCCAGTCGCGGGCGCGGGTATCAAGGTGGTTGGTCGGTTCGTCCAGTAGCAGGAAGTCCGCGCCACCGAGCATCGCCCCGCACAAGGCGGCACGCATCCGTTCACCGCCGCTCAGATCGCTCGCTGGCCGTTGCGGATCGAACGGCGGCAATCCGGCGGAGGTAAAAGCGGCCTGCAGACGATCGCTGAGATCCCATTGCCCTTCCAGACGATCGATATCGTCCGCCTGCGGTCGTCCCTGCTCAAGACGGGCCAACGCGGCAAAGGTCTCGCCGTAGCCGAGCAGCTGCGCCAGCGTGGTCCGCGGTGCGAGATCCGACTGCTGCGCCACGTAGGCCAGTGAAGCATGGGATTCAACATGGCCGTTACCCGGCAAGTCCAGCCCGGCAATCAGCCGCAGCAGACGCGTTTTGCCGACGCCGTTGCGCCCAACCAGGCCGCAGCGTTGTTGATCGAAAGTCAGATCCAATGGGCCGAACAGCGTTTCGCCGTCAGCAAACTGGCAGCTCAGTTGATGTAAAACAAGATGAGGTGACTGCGCAAAATGAGCCATAAGCACTCCTGAATGAGATCAAAACATCCCCACAAGGCACCGATGTGCGCAACGTGGGACAAGATATCAGCAGGCGTGTGTGTTCATTTTCGGTAATGGCTCCGCAGAGAGAAGGTATTTCAACGCGCAAATGCTAACCGATTTACTGTTCACGATGCAAACAGCAATAAAGATTCATGACATCTATCACATTCAGCGCAATGCAGATTCCCAACCGCAGTGAAGACGGCTAGATTTATCTCATCCGACCACTTGGTCGTACATAATAATAACGATGAAAGACGCGATGGAGACTGCAATGAGCAATTACCCACACCTGCTGGCGCCGCTGGATCTCGGCTTCACTACCCTGAAAAATCGGGTGCTGATGGGATCGATGCACACCGGCCTGGAAGAACTGCCCAATGGCCCCGAGCGCATGGCCGCTTTCTATGCCGAACGCGCGGCGGCCGGTGTAGCGCTAATCGTCACCGGCGGGATCGCCCCCAATGAAAAGGGCGTGGTGTATCGCGGCGGCTCCACCCTCAGCCACCCACAGCAGGTCAGCCACCACCGCATCGTCACCGAGGCCGTTCATCAGGCCGGCGGTAAAATTGCGCTGCAGATCCTGCATGCCGGTCGCTACAGTTATCAGCCGCAGCCGGTCGCCCCCTCCGCGCTGCAGGCACCGATCAATCCCTTCGCTCCCACTGCGCTGAGCGAGGCGGAGATCGTGCAGACCATCGCCGACTTCGCCCAGTGTGCGGCACTGGCGCAGCAGGCCGGTTACGATGGCGTCGAGGTGATGGGTTCCGAAGGTTATCTGATCAACCAATTTCTGGTGTCGCGCACCAACCAGCGCGACGACCAATGGGGCGGCAGCTTCAGCAACCGCATGCGTTTTGCCGTGGAGATCGTCCGGGCGGTGCGACAGGCGGTCGGCAGCGATTTCATTCTGATTTACCGCCTTTCGATGCTGGATCTGGTGGAAGAGGGGTCCAGCTGGCAGGAGATCGAACAGTTGGCGCTGGCAGTTGAGCAGGCGGGGGCGACCATCATCAACACCGGTATCGGTTGGCATGAGGCGCGTATCCCGACCATCGCTACCATGGTGCCACGTGCCGGTTTCAGTTGGGTAACTCGTAAGCTGATGGGCAAAGTGCGCATTCCGCTGATCACCACCAACCGCATTAACGATCCGGCCGTTGCCGAGCAGGTGCTGGCAGACGGCTGCGCCGATATGGTGTCGATGGCCCGTCCGTTCCTGGCCGACGCCGCCTTTGTGCAAAAGGCCGCCGAAGGTCGCGCCGACGAAATCAATACCTGTATTGGCTGTAACCAGGCCTGCCTCGACCAGATTTTTGAAGGCAAACTCACCTCTTGCCTGGTTAACCCACGCGCCTGCCGCGAAACCGAAATGCCACTGGTTCCGGCAGAAAAACCGAAGAAACTGGCGGTGATCGGCGCCGGGCCAGCCGGGCTGGCCTTTGCCACCACCGCCGCCAGCCGCGGCCACTGGGTGACGCTGTTCGACGCTGCCGATCAGATTGGCGGCCAGTTCAATATTGCCAAACAGATCCCCGGCAAAGAGGAATTCCATGAAACCCTGCGCTACTTCCGCCGCCAACTGGCGCTGCTGGAGGTGACGCTGAAACTGGGTACCTGGGTGACGGCGGCCGATCTGGCAGAATTTGACGAAGTGATCCTCGCCTGCGGCATCGTGCCGCGTACCCCGGAGATCCCAGGCATCGATAACGCCAGAGTCTTGACCTATCTGGACGTGCTGCGCGACAAAAAACCGGTCGGCCAACGGGTGGCGATTATCGGTGCTGGCGGCATCGGCTTCGACACCGCCGAATACCTCAGCCAGCACGGCGTGTCGAGCAGCCTGGATCAGGCGGAGTTTAACCGTGAATGGGGCATCGACAACCAGCTTAACCATCGCGGCGGTCTGGCAGCCGAAGGGCCTGTGGCGACGCACGCGGCTCGGCAGATTTATCTGCTGCAACGCAAGACCAGCAAAGTGGGTGAAGGCCTGGGGAAAACCACCGGTTGGATCCACCGCACCAGTCTGGCGATGCGCGGCGTAAAAATGCTCAACAGCGTGAATTATCAACGCATTGATGATGAAGGCCTGCATATTTCACGAGCCGAACAGGAAAGTTGCCTGCCGGTAGACACGGTGATTATCTGCGCCGGGCAGGAACCGCGCCGCGAGCTGCAACAGCCGCTGCTGGAGATGGGCAAAACGGTGCACTTGATTGGCGGAGCGGACGTGGCCGCCGAGCTGGATGCCCGCCGCGCTATCGATCAGGGCACGCGGCTGGCGATGGCTCTGTAAAAAATTGCCACTATAGTGGCAAAAAACACCTATATATGACCTTAATTGCTATAATAGTAGCAATTAAGGTTGTCATAGGTGCACCATGATTTCCCTACATACTCCCTACGATACGCAACTCGCCCTGCAGGATTACCTGAAGCAATTGCGTAAACGCCGTAAATTATCAGTCGCCGCCTTGGCTAAAATTTCTGGCGTCCCTAATAGTACCATCCGTAAGTTTGAAGCCGACGGCAATATCTCATTGCGTCAGTTCCTGATGCTCTATGACGCTCTTGGTGATCTGAATGAACTTCATCAACTGACCAGAACCCGCAATAGACCGCAAACTATTGAGGAGGTATTGAAAAATGCTTGATATTCCTCTGCTGGTAAAACGTCGCCTGAGCGATGGCAATGTACAAAATGTGGGGCAACTGGCAGAAAATGCCACCGGTGTTTATTTCCGTTACGACGAAAGCTATTTAGCCTCGCATCAGAGTTCACTTTCCCCCTTCAATTTGCCCTGGGATAACTTTTTGCATCAGGCACCAAAACAGCCGCATTACGGGTTAGAGGGCGTTTTTGCCGATAGCCTGCCGGACGGTTGGGGGCTTTATTTGATGGACCGTGTATTTCGACAAAATGGCTACAATCCCAGAACAATTAGCGTATTGGAAAGGTTGGCCTTCACCGGTGAACGTGGGTTTGGTGCTTTGTTTTATGAGCCTGACTTGCCATTATCCCGTCAGGAGAACAATCAAGATTTAACCTTGATAACACTGGGGAATGAGGCCGTTAAGGAGTTTGAAGGGACGGAGTCACACCTGATTGCTCATTTGATGGCTGCCGGGGGATCGGGGGGCGCGCGGCCAAAATTAAGCGTCACTCGCTTAGCTGATGGTACTTTTTCTAGCCAACAGGATGCTGTCGGCAAGAAGCTTTTGGTAAAGCTAACCTCCGAGAAATTTGCCCTTGGGCATCGTGAAAGCCAGATCGAATACGTTTATATGATGATGGCGCGGCAAGCCGGTATTGAAGTCGCAGACTTTACTTTGATCGATATTGGCAAAGACCGTCATTGGCTTGAGCAAGAACGCTTTGACTGCGTGGGTGACCATGGCCGTCGGCACATGATTTCTGCCAGCGGATTATTGGATGCCCCTTTTCGTGAGCCTTCATTGGATTATGTCGATCTGATTAAAGCGACCCGAATACTCTGCGGTGTGGAAGAAGCCAGAAAATTACTACGCCGAGCCCTGTTCAATTATCTGACGGTAAATCAGGACGACCACGCCAAAAACTTTGCTTTTCTGGCGGATGATCAAGACAACTGGCGGCTATCCCCCTGTTATGACATCGTTTATAGCCCTTCGCCTTATGGTCAGCATATGACGGCTTTTAACGGTAACGGTTCGAAAATCACCGCATCAGCAATGACGATGATGGCCGGGCAGGCCGGTTTGGCCAACGCCAAGGCCGTAATGAATGTGGCCGAAGAAATTTACAGCGTGGTAAGCCATTTCCAACAACAGGCTAATACGGTCGGGTTACCAACCGCATTAGCCAAAGAGATTCAACGAGATATTGATGGGAAATGGCTGGCTCTACGCTCCGCCAATCAGTAACGTGCGCCGGATTTCACCGCTTTGAGGATCACGAACTTTTTGTTGGATGCGATCAGGGTGCAGTTACCGAACAAACGCTTCAGCTTCTGGTGGTAATCCAGATGGCGGTTGCCGACGATGCGCAGCTCGCCGCCCACCTGCAGGCAACGCTTGGCGTCGCAGAACATCTGCCAGGCGGTATGATCGGTGATCGCATGCTGCTGGTGGAACGGTGGGTTACACAGCACCGCCTGCACGCTTTCACGCTCAATCCCCGCCAGCGAGTTGTTCACTTCAAACTGGCAACGATCCATATCCTGCGGCAGGTTATGCTCCACGTTCAGTTCACTGGAGGCCACCGCCATATAGGACTCATCAACAAAGCTCACCTGCGCTTGCGGGTTCTGCATCAATGCGGCCATGCCGATGACACCGTTACCGCAGCCCAGATCGATAATGTGGCCTTCAATGTCATGCGGCAGATGATCTAGGAACAGGCGTGCGCCAATATCCAGGTTGCTGCGTGAGAACACGTTGGCATGGTTGTGGATCACCCAATCGGTGCCGTCCAGCACCCAGTTGGTGGTTACCGGCGCTGCCGGTGGCACGATGTCTGCGACTTCACAGTGGATCAACCGCGCTTTCTTCCATGCCAGGCTGGTGCGAGTGGGGCCGAGCACCTTTTCAAACAGCTGCATGGTAGAGGTATGCACGTCGCGCGCTTTGGCCCCGGCGATGATCACCGTGTCCGGTGCCACTACATCACGCAACGCACGCAGCTGCTGTTCCAACAGTGCCAGCGCTTTAGGAACGCGGATCAGCACCACCGCCGGTGACGCAGGCAATTCGGCCAGGGTGTCCAGCAGCGTAACCTGCTGCGGATCCAATTCATTGAGCTTCAGGTTATGGCGCGTGGCCAACTGGCTCATGTAGGAATCGCTGATGCTGTAAGGCTGATGGCCGTGCAGCGCACAGGCCAGCGTGCCAAAGTTGTCGTTGAAAATCAGCACCGGACGATCGCCAATGTTTACATTTTCAAGCTGTTGCAGCAGATATTCGTCCGCCGCTTCCCACGCCTGTAGTTGGGTGGATTCTTCCTGTTGGGGATAACGCTCCAGCTCAAGTTGCTGTGTTCCCAGATCGAGTTGGCTCATTGCCCCTCCTGACTGATAAAATTTGGGCTGTTTATCCCCTAAAAACGTCCGCCAGTAAAATGTTTTTTCGGATAAATTGCGCATTCACTCGCATAGCGGAAAGCCAAACCCGCTTTTCGCTGCTGATAGCTATAGCATTCCTTCCGCTTAATCTGTATTGAGCAATTTTTAATCCGACGCAATGTAACTTTAAATGTTACACTCATTGGCCCAATGGAATGGGGAAGGAAATGATTTCGTCTTTCCGAGACAAATATTTGGCGCAATTCTATCAGGAGGGTCGACACGATCGTTTGATTCCTTCGACCATTGAACGCCAACTAGCCAGAAAACTCGATATGCTGGCCGCCGCTGAAAAAGAGTGTGATTTACATAATCCGACCGGCAATTACTACAAACGCCTGTCCGGCACCTTTCAAGGTTGGTCCAGTATGCGGGTTAATATTCAATGGCGCTTAATGTTCCGCTGGCGCAATGATGCCGCCGATCTGATTTACCTGGACCCACATCAAGATACCTAGGCAACGGAGAATATATGTTAGAGACCACAAGCCGAAAACCCACTACGGTGGGGGAAGTGCTGCAAGAAGAGTACTTAACACCGCTGGGTATCGGCCAGGAGGATCTGGCCAAGGTCTTGGGCGTCACTCGCGCCACGGTAAACCGTTTATGCAATGGGCATCGCCGTCTCAGCGTTGTGGAGGCAAACCTGTTTGCCGATCTTTTTGAAACCACTGCAGACTTTTGGCTAAACCTGCAGGCGGCCCACGACCGCTGGGAAGCCCGACAGGCAAATATGCAGCGCGAGCGACTGCGTCCGATTATGGAAATTCTGGGGCGTGATATTACTCATGCGTGAAATCGAACTGACTTACCTGCAGGGTTACTCTGAACATCTGCAAAGCCAGGTGCAACAGTTGATCGACCAGCAGCGTCTGGGTGAGGTGCTGTTACAGCGCTATCCGCAGGTGCACGACTGCACCACCGACAAGTCGCTTTATCAGTTTACCGTCGATCTGAAAAACCAGTACCTGCGCAATGCCCAGCCGCTGAGCAAAGTGGCCTACGACGGTAAAATCCAGGTAATGAAACACGCGCTCGGCATGCATACCGCCATTTCCCGCGTGCAGGGTGGCAAGTTGAAGGCCAAGGCGGAAATCCGCGTGGCGACGGTATTCAAGCTGGCACCGGAACCGTTTCTGCGCATGATCGTGGTGCATGAACTGGCGCACCTGAAAGAAAAAGACCACAACAAAGCCTTCTACAGTCTGTGCTGCCATATGGAACCCAACTACCATCAACTGGAGTTCGATACCCGGCTGTATCTGACTCACCTCTCCGTGTTTGGCAATCTGTATACCTGACGATTCCCTGTGATACTCTGATTTCTTACGTCTGGGAACCGGAGATATCTATGATTCGCTTTGCCGTTGTTGGTACCAACTGGATTACGGAACGCTTTATTGACGCCGCACACGAAAGCGGCAAATTGAAGCTGACCGCCGTCTATTCGCGCAAGCTGGAACAGGCGCAGGCATTTGGTGCCAACTACCCCGTCAGTCTGTTTTTCGATTCCCTGGAAGCGCTGGCCCAGTCAGACGCCATCGACGCGGTTTACATCGCCAGCCCCAATAGCCTGCATTACCAGCAGTCGTTGTTGTTCCTCAGCCATAAAAAACACGTAATTTGCGAAAAACCGCTGGTATCCAACCTGCGCGAAGCCGAAAAGCTGGTGGCCTGTGCCCGTGAAAATCAGGTGGTGCTGTTCGAAGCCTTTAAAAGCGCCCACCTGCCGAATTTCCTGGCCTTGCAGCAGACGCTGCCGAAAATCGGCCGGTTGCGGAAAGCCTTTATCAACTACTGCCAATACTCTTCGCGCTACCCACGCTATCTGGCCGGTGAAAATCCAAACACCTTCAACCCGCAGTTTTCCAACGGTTCGATCATGGACATTGGTTATTACTGCCTGGCCAGTGCCGTGGCGCTGTTCGGTGAGCCAAAATCGGTGATCGCCAGCGCTAGCTTGCTGGATACCGGCGTTGATGCGCACGGCACCGCCTGCCTCAACTACGGCGACTTCGATGTGACAATCTCCCACTCCAAGGTCAGCAACTCGGACATTCCGAGCGAGATCCAGGGCGAAGAAGGCACGCTGGTAATTGAGAAAATCTCGGAGTGTCAGGGCGTAGTGCTGACGCCACGCGGTGGTCAACGCCAGGATCTGACCCAGCCGCAGCATATCAATACCATGCTGTACGAAGCGCAAGTCTTCGCCGAACTGGTGGAGAAACGGCAGGTAGAACATCCGGGGCTGGAAAACTCGCTGATTATCGCCCGCCTGCTGACCGAAATCCGCCGCCAGACCGGCGTAGTGTTTCCTGCCGACGGAGAATGACATGAAACCGTTATTACTGATGCAGACCGGCGACGCGCCGGAAGTTATCCGCCAGGAAAAGGCCAATTTCGATGGTATGTTCCTGCAACAGGGGAATATCGACGCCGATCGCGTGCAGATCGTGCACCTACCCGCCGGCCAACAGCCGCTGCCACCGCAACACTACTCTGGGGTGGTGATCACCGGTTCACCGGCGATGGTCACCGAGCAACTGCCGTGGAGCGAACAGGCCGCCGAATGGCTGCGTCAGGCGATGCTGATCAAACTGCCGATTTTTGGCGCCTGCTACGGTCATCAGTTGCTGGCCTATGCGCTTGGCGGGGAAGTTGGCTATCACCCGCAGGGCATGGAGGTGGGGACGCTGGATATCGAGCTGTTGCCCGCCGCCGCCCATGACCGGCGAATGGCGATGCTGCCGCCGCGCTTCAAGGCGAATCTGATCCACTCGCAGAGCGTATTGACGCCCCCTGCCGGTGCCGTAGTGCTGGCACGTTCGCAACAGGATGCGTATCAGATCCTCAGTTATGGCGATAACGTGCTGACCACCCAGTTCCACCCAGAGTTTAACGGCGCGGTGATGCACCAGTATCTAAGTTGGCTCGGTGAGCTGTATCCGCAGCAACAGGCGGAGTATCAGCTTAAGCAACAGCAGGTTAGCGATACCCCCTTCAGCCGGCTGCTGTTGCAAGGGTTTGTCGTCAGCCTGGGCGCACAAAAAGCCCTGGCCGGGTAACGCAATAAACGTTGACCGCTGACACATTTTGCATTACTTTCTGCCGTGCAAAGGGGAGTAACTTCATTGCCGGTTAATCGTCATTACGGTGCGCAAGCACCCGGTTACCGGGCAACCTGATGTCAGGGAGCACCAAGGTGCACCTTCATCAACGTTGTAAGTGAGACCTTGCCGGAAGGCGAGGTTTGCTTGCAGCGTTCATAAGAGCGGCTAGCGTCTTCCGACGTTGGCCGTTTTTGTTTTTGAAGGATACCTCTGATGATGAATACCGTTGGCACACCTTGGTTATGGGGCAGCTTTGCCGCCATCATAGTTGTGATGCTCGCAATTGACCTGCTGCTGCAGGGCCGCAAAGGCGCACATACCATGACGCTGAAGCAGGCCGCCAGTTGGTCGCTGGTGTGGGTCAGCCTTTCTCTGCTGTTCAACCTGGGTTTCTGGTACTACCTGAACCAAACCGCCGGGCGTGCCGTTGCCGACACACAGGCGCTGGCCTTCCTCACCGGTTACCTAATCGAAAAAGCGTTGGCGGTTGATAACGTCTTTGTCTGGCTGATGCTGTTCAGCTACTTTGCCGTTCCGGCCAACCTGCAGCGTCGGGTACTGATTTTTGGCGTACTGGGCGCGATCGTGCTGCGTACCATCATGATCTTCGCCGGTAGCTGGCTGGTGACCCAGTTCCAGTGGCTGCTGTACCTGTTCGGCGCTTTCCTGCTGTTCACCGGTATCAAGATGGCGCTGGCGAAGGAAGATGGCGCGGCGATTGGCGACAAGCCGCTGGTGAAATGGCTGCGCAGCCATCTGCGCATGACTGATAATCTGGAAGGTGAGCGTTTCTTCGTGCGCCGCAACGGCCTGCTGTTTGCTACGCCGCTGGTATTGGTGCTGATCCTGGTGGAACTGAGCGACGTGATCTTTGCGGTCGACAGCATCCCGGCGATCTTTGCCGTGACCACCGACCCATTCATCGTCCTGACCTCTAACCTGTTTGCCATCATGGGCCTGCGCGCCATGTACTTCTTGCTGGCTAACGTGGCAGAACGCTTCTCGATGCTGAAATATGGTCTGTCGCTGATCCTGATGTTTATCGGCGTCAAGATGCTGATTATCGATTTGTTCCACATTCCGATCGGTGTTTCGCTCGGCGTGGTCGCCAGTATCCTGACGCTGACGCTGCTGATCAACGCCTGGGTTAACCGCCGGAATGACCGCCTGGCTAATAATAAAGCACCATAATCTGTTATCCGGGGCGCTAGTCGCCCCGTGATTGTTTGGCAATTCGCCTAAAACGCCAAACGTTATTGCGATCACACAAATGTAACCAGTATGTTATCAAGAGTTGATCCGCCCTCAGAATTTCACCGCTGGCCCTTTCCAACCCCCCTGGTTTACTGAATACTGATTTGGCAAACACACTTGGTTACAGATTCAAATAAAAGTTGTCCGGCGAGGTTCCCGCCGAGATAAAGCTGTAAGCAACATCATCGGGAAGAAAAAGCACTATGCAAAAACTATTACAGAAGATCACTCAGGGCAGTCTGGTCAAACAAATCATGGTCGGCCTGATAGCCGGTATTATCGTGGCGCTGGTCTCACCGGCAACGGCTTCGGCTGTGGGCTTGTTGGGTGCGCTGTTCGTTGGCGCACTGAAAGCGGTGGCGCCGGTACTGGTGCTGGTGTTGGTCATGGCCTCAATCGCCAATCACAAACACGGGCAGAAAACCAATATCCGGCCGATCCTGTTCCTTTACCTGCTGGGCACTTTCGCTGCGGCGCTGGTGGCGGTCGTGGTCAGCTTTATGTTCCCGTCCAACCTGGCGCTGGTGGCCGGCAATGCCGAGATCAACCCACCGGGCGGCATTATTGAGGTGCTGAAAGGCCTGCTGTTGAGCGTGGTGGCCAACCCGTTCCAGGCGCTGATTAGCGCTAACTATATTGGTATTCTGGCCTGGGCAGTGGGGCTGGGACTGGCGCTGCGTCACTCCTCTGACACCACCAAATCATTGATTAACGATATGTCACATGCAGTCACCATGGTGGTGCGTGCGGTGATCCGCTGTGCCCCGCTTGGCATCTTCGGCCTGGTGGCTTCGACGCTGGCCGAAACCGGCTTCGGCGCGCTGTGGGGTTATGCTCAACTGCTGGTGGTACTGATCGGCTGTATGTTGCTGGTCGCACTGGTGCTGAACCCGCTGATCGTTTTCTGGAAAATCCGTCGCAATCCTTATCCGCTGGTGTTCGCCTGCCTGCGTGAAAGCGGCGTGACCGCGTTCTTCACCCGCAGCTCGGCCGCCAATATTCCGGTGAATATGGAGCTGTGCAAAAAACTGAATCTGAACGAAGACACCTATTCGGTTTCTATCCCGCTGGGTGCGACCATCAATATGGCCGGGGCGGCGATCACCATTACCGTGCTGACGCTGGCGGCGGTGCATACTCTGGGGATCCCGGTTGACGTGCCGACCGCGCTGCTGCTGAGCGTAGTGGCCGCCGTCTGTGCCTGCGGCGCTTCCGGCGTGGCCGGGGGTTCGCTGTTGCTGATCCCGTTGGCGTGTAACATGTTCGGCATCCCGAACGACGTGGCCATGCAGGTGGTCGCCGTCGGCTTTATCATCGGCGTGCTGCAAGACTCCGCCGAAACCGCACTGAACTCTTCTACCGACGTCCTGTTTACTGCCGCAGCCTGTCAGGCGGAAGACCAGCGGTTGGCAGATGAAGATCCGCTGAAGGTGCGTTAATTTCCGAGCTTATTCAACAAGGCGCTCATTATCGGGCGCCTTTTTTTGACCTCAATATCACAGCCCTACAAGGTTACCCCGCTTTTAAAAATCGCCAACTCACGGAAATCATTCACTTCATTACGCGCCGCCTGACCATTGGCAATCGCCACGATCAGGTCGACAAACTGCTCCAGCAGACTCTCCATCGAGGTGCCGTGGATCAGCCGACCGGCGTCAAAATCAATCCAGTGGGGTTTCTTCGCCGCCAGTTCGCTGTTGGTGGCCAGTTTCACCGTCGGCACGAAGCCGCCATAAGGCGTGCCGCGTCCGGTGCTGAACAGCACCATATGACAGCCGGCACCGGCCAGCGCGCTGGTCGCTACCGCATCATTGCCTGGCGCGCTGAGCAGGTTTAAGCCGGGCTGGCGCAGGCGTTCGCCATACTTGAGCACGTCCACCACCTGACTCTGCCCGGCTTTCTGCGTGCAGCCGAGGGATTTCTCCTCCAGGGTGGTAATCCCGCCAGCCTTGTTGCCCGGTGAAGGGTTTTCATAAATCGGCTGATTATGGGCGATGAAGTACTGTTTGAAGTCGTTGACCATGCTGACGGTCTTCTCGAAGGTCGCCCGATCGCGACAACGGCTCATCAGGATCCGTTCGGCACCAAACATCTCCGGTACCTCGGTCAACACCGTGGTGCCGCCGTTGGCGATCAGGTAATCAGAAAAACGCCCCAGCAATGGATTGGCGGTAATCCCGGACAGACCGTCCGATCCACCACACTCCAGTCCGAACTTCAACTCGCTCAGCTTACCCGGCTGACGGCGATCGTCGCGCATCACCTGATACAGCGCATGCAACTGCTCCAGCCCGGCTTCAACCTCATCGTCCTGCTGCTGGCACACCATAAAGCGCACCCGTTGCTCATCGGTCGCGCCCAGCGTACTGCGGAACACATCCACCTGATTGTTCTCGCACCCGAGTCCAATCACCAGCACCGCCCCGGCGTTCGGATGGCGCACCATATTTTGCAGCATGGTGCGGGTGTTCTCGTGATCCTGACCCAGTTGCGAACAACCAAACGGATGACTGAACAGATGCACACCGTCAATCCCCTGCGCATCCTGAGTTTCCTTCAGAAAACGCTGCTGGATCTGCCTGGCAATGCCGTTGACGCAGCCAACGGTCGGCACGATCCACAGTTCGTTGCGGATCCCCACCTCCCCACTGATTCGGCGGTAAAGCTGCACCTCACGATCCGCAGCCTGTGGTGGCAGCGTCGGGAAAGCGGGTTGATACTGATAGCTGTCGAGATCGCTCAGGTTGGTTTTGGCATTTTGCGAGTGAATATGTTCACCCGGCGCTATGGCTTCCAGCGCATGACCAATCGGCAAGCCGTATTTGATGATGGCCTCACCGGCAGCGATCGGCTGCAGCGCAAACTTGTGCCCACGCGTCACCGGTTGCACCAGCTGAATCCTCTGTGCTTCTAACGCCAAGGTTTCGCCGGCGGCCAGATCGCTCAGCGCTACCGCGACATTATCCAGCGAATGAATTTTTACCATGCTTTGCATAAACCCACCTCGGGCAACGGCTAGGCCAGTTCAATGGCGAAATAGTTTTTGGCATTGTCGAAGCAGATGTTTTTCACCATCTCACCCAGTAACGTGATATCCGCCGGTGCTTCCCCGTTCTCCACCCAGCCGCCAATCATCTGGCAAAGGATGCGGCGGAAATATTCATGACGGGTATAAGACAAGAAACTGCGGCTGTCGGTCAGCATGCCGACAAAACGGCTCAGCAGGCCCAGTTGCGCCAACTGCGTCATTTGCCGCTGCATACCGTCTTTTTGATCGTTGAACCACCAGCCGGAGCCGAACTGCATCTTGCCCGGCGTGCCCTCACCCTGGAAGTTGCCGACCATGGTGCCGATCACTTCGTTGTCGCGCGGGTTCAGGCAGTACAGAATAGTTTTCGGCAGGCCGCCCTGGCGTGCCTGGGCATCCAGCAGGCGAGAAAGCGCCTCCGCCAGCGGCTGGTCGTTAATCGAGTCGAAGCCGATGTCCGGCCCCACACTGGCGAGCATACGGCTGTTATTATTGCGCAGCGCGCCGATGTGATACTGCTGTACCCATTCACGACGTTGATATTCGGCGGCCAGGAACAGCAGTACCGCACTTTTGAACTGGGCGCTCTGCTCCGGCGTCGGCAGCTTGCCACTCAGGCGCGCGGTTAAAATCGCGTCCAATGTGCTTTCGTCCGCTTCGCCATACACCACCACGTCCAGCGCATGGTCAGCCACCTTGCAGCCATGGGCGGCAAAATGATCCATGCGTTTTTTCAACACGTCACACAGCGCGCTAAACCGGCCAATATTGATATCCGCTGCCGCTTCCAGTTTTTGCAGATAATCATTGAAACCCGGCGCGTCGATATTGAACGCCTTGTCCGGTCGCCAGCTTGGCAACACCTTGATATCGAAGCTACTGTCGGCCGCAATCGCTTTATGGTGGCGCAAATCGTCGATCGGATCGTCGGTAGTACCAACCATCTTCACATTCATTTTCTGCATGATGCCACGCGCCCTGAAATCATCCTGCGCCAGCAAGGCGTTGCCCCGCTGCCAGATATCGTCCGCAGTCGTTGGGGAAAGCAGCGTGCCGGTAATCCCGAACGGGCGGCGCAGCTCCAGATGAGTCCAGTGGTAGAGCGGATTACCTATGGTATGCGGCACGGTAGCGGCCCAGGCATCAAACTTTTCACGGTCACCGGCATCCCCGGTACACAGCCGCTCAGCCACACCGTTGGTGCGCATCGCCCGCCATTTATAGTGATCGCCCTTTAGCCAGATCTCATATAAATTTTTGAAGCGGGTGTTCTCGGCGATCTGCTCCGGCGGTAAATGACAGTGATAGTCAAAGATCGGCTGGTCTGCCGCATAGTCATGATACAAACGTCGGGCAAATTCGTTGCCCAACAGAAAATCTTCGCTTAAAAACGTCGCCATCTTTTTTGGTTCCTCGCCTTGCTTGCCGTTCGGTACTCTGTCCAATGCGACAAAGTTATCACACCAATTTCACTGAGCGTCCAGCAAAATATCACCCTATGTCTTGGCGCCATCGCCGATAAAAGGCCATTAATTGGCAGTTTTACGGCAAAAAACCGTCTAAATAGACTAATTATCCAGCAGGCAGTATCCCTCAATTGAAAAATGGCTTTTGTGATATCACTCAACTTTTAAATCTGTATGACAAGTTATTGTCTCGCCACCCAGTCGTTCATGCGGCGGGAATACGTCGGTGACGGACAGACCGGCGCAGAACAACGAAAAGGGGGAGCCCCTTAAACTCTGCCGCCATCTCGGCGTCACTTATTGAAGACTGGGAGATATTTTGGATGCGTAAAATTAAAGGGTTACGCTGGTACATGATCGGGCTGGTGACCATCGGCACCGTGCTGGGCTACCTGACCCGCAATGCCATGGCCGTGGCGGCACCGACGCTGGAAGGCACCTTACATATCACCACGCAGCAGTATTCGTACATTGTCGCGGCCTATTCTGCCTGCTACACCCTGATGCAGCCGGTGGCGGGATACGTGCTGGACGTACTGGGTACCAAGGTGGGTTACGCCATGTTCGCCATTCTGTGGGCGCTGTTTTGTATGGGCACCGCACTCGCCAACAGTTGGGGCGGTCTGGCACTGGCGCGCGGCGCCGTTGGCATGGCAGAGGCGGCGATGATCCCCGCCGGGCTGAAGGCCAGCAGCGAGTGGTTCCCGGCCAAAGAACGTTCGATAGCCGTTGGCTACTTCAACGTCGGCTCGTCAATCGGCGGCATGCTCGCTCCACCGCTGGTGGTCTGGGCCATAGTGGCACACAGTTGGGAAATGGCGTTTATCATCACCGGCGTGCTAAGCCTGATCTGGGCCATCTGCTGGCTGATCTTCTATAAGCACCCGAAAGACCAGAAGAAACTCAGCAGTGAGGAACGCGAGTACATTCTGGAGGGCCAGGAAGCGCAGCACCAAACCGATAACGCCAAGAAAATGTCCGCCTGGCAGATTGTGCGCAACCGCCAGTTCTGGGGCATAGCGCTGCCGCGTTTTCTGGCAGAGCCTGCCTGGGGCACCTTCAACGCCTGGATCCCGTTATTCATGTTCAAAGCCTATGGTTTTAACCTGAAAGAGATCGCCATGTTCGCCTGGATGCCGATGCTGTTCGCCGATCTCGGCTGCATCGTTGGTGGCTACCTGCCACCGTTCTTCCAAAAACACTTTAAGGTGAACCTGATCGTGTCACGCAAACTGGTGGTCACTATGGGGGCCGTGCTAATGATTGGCCCTGGCATGATCGGTTTGTTTACCAGCCCTTATGCGGCTATCGCGCTGCTGTGCGTCGGTGGTTTTGCCCATCAGGCGCTGTCTGGCGCGCTGATTACCCTCTCATCTGACGTGTTTGGTCGCAACGAAGTGGCCACCGCCAACGGCCTGACCGGCATGGCAGCCTGGACCGCCAGCACAATGTTTGCCCTGGTGGTCGGCGCATTGGCCGATACTCTGGGTTTTAGCCCACTGTTCGCCGCGCTGTCGGTATTCGATATTCTCGGTGCCATCGCCATCTGGACCATCCTGCAAAATCGGCCGGCCTCACAGCCGCAGGAAGATCCGCTGCAACCGGCCTCGGCTCGCAGTTAACCCCATCGCCCGGCCAGCGTGCCGGGCGCGCCTCCCGGCCACTGGTAGCTCCGCAGGATAAGTGGTATAACAAATCCATGGTTACGCGCCCCTCCCTACCCTAAGAGCATTCACTATGGAATTCACTGAAACCAGACGCCTGTATCAGCAGCTGGCCGCCGAGCTAAAGCAGCGTATTGAAAGCGGCCGGTATCCGGTGGGCGATAAACTGCCGGCCGAACGCTACATTGCCGAAGAGATGAACGTCAGCCGCACCGTCGTGCGGGAGGCGATCATCATGCTGGAAGTGGAAGGCTACGTTGACGTGCGCAAAGGCTCCGGGATCCATGTGATGTCCAACCAGCAGAAAAACCTGGTGATTCCGGGCGACAGCATCGAGTTTGCCACCGCCGGGCCATTTGAACTGCTGCAGGCGCGCCAACTGATTGAAAGCAACATTGCCGAATTCGCCGCCACCCAGGTCACCAAACAGGACATCGTTCTGTTGATGGAGATCCAGGAACAGGCTCGCAAGGAAGATCGCTTCCGCGACTCGCAGTGGGATCTGAAATTCCACGTTCAGGTCGCGCTGGCCACTCAGAACACGGCGATGGCCACCATCGTGGAAAAAATGTGGGTACAGCGCGTGAATAACCCTTATTGGATCAAGCTGCATGAGCATATTGACGACCGCTCGATCGCCAGCTGGTGCGACGATCACGATCAGATCCTCAAGGCATTGATACGTAAAGATCCTTACGCCGCCAAACTGGCCATGTGGCAGCATCTGGAAAATACCAAGCAGATGCTGTTCAACGCCACCAGCGACGATTTTGAATATAATGCCGACCGCTATCTGTTCGCCGATAACCCGGTGGTTCATCTGGACGGCGTGGCCGCAGAAAATAAATAGCGCGAGCAGTCAAAAACCGTAGCGTTATGTCAGGTATTGTAAAATCCGCTGAATCGATGCCTGAACGGCGATTTGCCGTGTAGTATTTCACCGCTGGCAACGTAGATTTCCCTGTTGCCAATCGTGCTATTTTGGTAAAGTTGAGCCACTTTTTACCCTCTGCTACGGGGCGGGACGCGAATACATGCGCTGGTTGTTTGCCATGCTTATTGCTCTTTTTTGCTGGACCGGTTCGGTCTCCGGCCAAAAGCTATGCGCGGCGCCCTCCAAAGCTATTCCCACGGCACTGAACGGTCAGCCATCGCTTGCCGAGTCGGTGTTCTCCCCTGATGACCCGGTTTACCGGTCACCGGCAGAACTGCGGCGTAAAGCGCCCGGTAAAATGCCGCTGCTGCTGCCGCGGGTGCATTCTTACCCCGGTTCGCTACCTGCCCCCGCCCAACTGTTGCCGGTTTATTCGTTAGCCACAGAGTTGGGTCACAGCACTTGCCTCCCGCGCCAGAAATCACCTGCGCCAAACCGGCTTGCCCAGATGAACTGGACGCTGCATACCTCGCAGCAGCAAAACAGGCTGGGTGGCTGGAAAGAAAGTAATATGCTTTATCGTGGTACGCTGACTTACCACTCTTGACCGGTGTCGCACCGATTAGAAACCACTAAAAAGCAACGCCGTTTCATCATTATCAGCAGCCAGGATCGCCCGCGCGCTCTGCGTCCACTCCCGATCCGCCGCTGAGACAAAAACAAACAATGACGTTTTAGGAACACCGGATGGACATCATTAAAGAACTGTTACATGCCTTATGGCAGCAGGATTTTGAGACGCTGGCGAATCCCTCGCTAGTCTGGACGCTCTACGGCCTGCTGTTTTTGATTCTGTTCCTGGAAAATGGCCTGTTGCCGGCGGCGTTTCTGCCGGGTGACAGCCTGTTGATCCTGGTTGGCGTGCTGATCGCCAAAGGCACCATGAATTTCCCGCTCACCATTTTTATCCTCACCGTCGCCGCCAGTCTGGGGTGTTGGGTCAGTTACATACAGGGCAAGTGGCTCGGTAATACCCGAACCGTGCAGGGCTGGCTATCCCATCTGCCGGCTCACTATCACCAGCGTGCCCATCAGCTGTTCCACCGCCACGGGCTTTCCGCTCTGCTGGTCGGCCGTTTCCTGGCGTTTGTCCGCACTCTGCTGCCGACCATTGCCGGCCTCTCCGGCCTGAGCAACGCACGTTTCCAGTTCTTTAACTGGATGAGCGGTCTGCTGTGGGTGGTGATCCTGACCTCGCTGGGCTTTGCCTTGGGCAAAACTCCGGTGTTCCGCAAATATGAAGACCAACTGATGTTCTGCCTGATGCTACTGCCGCTGGTGTTGCTGGTAGCGGGGCTGGTGGGCTCGTTAATCGTGCTGTGGCGCAAGAAACGCGCCGATCAGGGGAAAGGGGCGTGATGATCAAGCGCCCGCGCTGGCAGTACGTGTTGCTGATTGCGCTAGCTTTACTGGCACTCGCCACGCTGTTGGTGCCCTGCATGGTGCGTACCGAAAGCGAACTGCGCATCCGTGCGGGCCAGCAAGGCCTTTCGCTACCTGACGGTTTCTATGTCTACCAAAGGCTGGATCAGCGAGGCATTCGCATCAAAAGCATCACCCCGGAAGGCGATGGCCTGGTGATCCGCCTGGACTCGCCGGAACAACAGTTGCTGGCGCGCGAAGCATTGCAAAACATTTTGCCACCGGGCTACATCATCGCCCTCAGCGAATCCCCTGTTCCTACCCATTGGGTGCGTGAATTTGCACGCGCCCCACTCAATCTGGGATAATACCCCCTTCATATGAAGGGCTTTCCTTTCATTTAGCCTCACTGTTCAATTAATCACCAATCACCACCGAACTGGGGCGGATTCTTTGGGGGTCTACGCTTTCCATGACTATGCTAAAGGTTAGCGTCAGTCAGCAGCGTAAGACTCCTGTCGCGCTGCCTTTGTTGGCAGTCAGGAACAGAGGATGTTTACCAATGCATCCCAATAATTAAGGAACTGATAACATGAAATTACGCCATTCGGTGTTACTTGCCCTCCCATTATTCCTCGTGCCGGCCCTGTCATTCGCAGCAGAGAATGGCTGTGTGACCAAGGCACAAGAAATTCAGAAACAGATCGATTATGCCACCCAGCACGGCAATACTCAGCGTGTCGCCGGGCTGAAAACGGCATTGAGCGAAGTGCAGACCCATTGCACTCCAGCCAGCCTGCAGGCCGATCGTCAGAAAAAAATCGATGAAAAACAAAGCAAGGTCACCGAGCGTCAGCAGGAACTGAAAGAAGCCCAGCAGACCGGCAACCTGGAGAAAGTGGCCAAGAAACAGAAAAAGCTGGCTGAAGCTCAAGCCGAGCTGAAACAAGCTCAAGCGGAATAATTTTTTTACACCAGCGGATTTATCGCTGAGAGCCACGCCACACGGGATTTTTATTGCGTATAAAATGGATGCTTAGTGATATCAGCTACTCATCCGCCCTTTGCTCCGGCGAAAAAATCCGCTATGTTGAAAGTCTGTCGAAGTTAACGTTAAGGAATAATCACATGGCACATGATTCAAATGCAGAAAACTTACGCGCTGAACTTAAATCCTTAGCCGATACGCTGGAAGAAGTGTTGAACTCTTCCACCGATAAGCCAAAAGCCGAGCTGGAAAAGTTGCGTTCCAAAGCTGAAGGTGCGCTGAAGGATACCCGTGCTCGCCTGAGCGATGCCGGGGACAAGATTGCCTCCCAGACCAAACAAATCGCCGGCCAGGCGGACGAGTATGTTCGTGATAATCCGTGGACCGGTATCGGTATCGGCGCTGCGGTCGGCGTAGTGCTGGGCGTTCTGTTAGCGCGCCGCTAATTATGGCAGAACAACCGCAAGTTCGTGCACAGGGCCCCGCTAAAGGGGTCCTGGATGTCGCCCAGCGCATCATCACCATTCTGGTCGGTATGGTGGAGACCCGGGTTCGACTGGCCGTGGTCGAGCTGGAGGAGGAGAAAGCTAACCTCATTCAGTTGCTGATTATGGCCGGTATGACCCTGTTATTCACCGCATTCGGCCTGATGAGCCTGCTGATCCTGATTTTCTGGGCCGTAGATCCCGTCTACCGTTTGATCGCGTTAGGCACGACGACCGGTGTGCTGTTGTTCCTGGCCGTGGCTGGCGCTATCTGGACACTGGTCAAAGCGCGCCGCTCCACGCTGCTGGGTGCGACACGCAATCAGTTGGAAATCGACCGTTCCGAGCTGGAAGGTGAAAAATGAATCGCCGCCGCTATCTGGAATGGAGAAAAGAGAAGTTGATTGGCAAGATCCAGCAACAAAGGCTGGATCTTGCCGAAAACAAAACCCTGTGGCTGGAAAAGACCGAGCGCATCGATCGCGGCTGGCAAACCCTTTTCGGCCTGCGTAAATATCTGGTGGTCGGTTCCAGCGTGATGGCGTTGTACGGCATCCGCCATCCCAGCAAGTTGATTCGCTGGTCACGCCGCGCTTTTGGTGCCTTTGGTACTATCCGCTTGATCCAGAAAACGTTTTCCAGCAAGTAACCTTCCCCCCTTCCATCAATACTTCCGATGTTTTGCCCGCCTTTTCACAGAGACTTTGCGTTTCTGCCGGTGAAGGCTGGGCAACTTTCTGATTCCCCACGATTTGTTAGCAGGCTAAAGATTCAGTTTTTTTGAAAAAATACGACAGTTTTACTTGCTAACAAAGCGTACTCATCCCGATTAACATTCACTCCATCAAGACGAAACGGGCAGGACAGGGTCAGATACCCGGCATACCGCTCACTAACATGACAAACGCCAAAACTGGCAAACAAAAATCACTTTGGAGTAAATGATGAAAAAATTAGAAGATGCAGGTTTGCTGGTTGCTCGTATTCTGATGCCAATCCTGTTTATCGTGGCAGGCTACGGCAAAATGGGTGATGCCTATGCCGGCACCCAACAGTACATGCAATCGATGGGCGTACCTGGCTTCCTGCTGCCGCTGACCATCCTGCTGGAATTTGGCGGCGGTCTGGCAATTTTGTTCGGTTTCCTGACTCGCACCGTGGCACTGTTCACCGCCGGTTTTACCATCCTGACCGCGTTACTGTTCCATACTAACTTTGCAGATGGCGTAAACCAGCTGATGTTCATGAAGAACCTGACCATCGCCGGCGGCTTCATCGTACTGGCCGTTGCCGGCCCAGGCGGTTTCAGCATCGACCGTCTTCTGAACAAAAAGTGGTAAGGTTTTAACACCGACTCAGGGGCCCGCATGTCGGGCCCTTTTGCTTTTTCACTCGGACACGAAGGAGATTCCCATGGGACAACTCGTCGATGGCGTTTGGCAAGACATCTGGTATGACACCTCATCCACCGGGGGCCGTTTCAAACGCTCAACCTCTCAGTTCCGCAACTGGGTGACCGCCGACGGTCAGCCGGGCGAACACGGAGTCGGAGGTTTTAAAGCGGAGCAGGATCGTTATCACCTGTACGTTTCACTCGCCTGCCCCTGGGCGCACCGCACGCTGCTGATGCGTAAACTGAAAGGGTTGGAGTCACTCATTCCCGTTTCCGTGGTGCATCCGCTGATGCTGGAAAATGGCTGGACCTTTGGCACCGACTTCCCTGAGGCCACCGGCGACAGCCTGTACCACTCGGATTTTCTCTACCAGCTTTACCTGCGCGCCGACCCGCACTACACCGGCCGCGTGACGGTGCCAGTGCTGTGGGACAAACAGCAACAGACCATCGTCAGCAATGAATCCGCCGATATCATTCGCATGTTCAACAACGCATTTGATGGTGTTGGCGCACGCGCCGGCGACTATTATCCCACCGAGCTGCGCGGACAAATTGATGAACTGAATGGTTGGATTTATGACCAGGTGAATAATGGCGTCTACAAGGCCGGTTTCGCCACCAGCCAGGAAGCCTATGACGAAGCGGTAAACGGGGTGTTTGACGCGCTGGCGCGACTGGAACAGATCCTGGGGCAACAACGTTACCTGACGGGCGATCGCCTGACTGAGGCCGATCTGCGCCTGTGGACCACGCTGATACGCTTCGACCCGGTGTATGTCACCCACTTTAAATGCGACAAACACCGTATCAGCGATTATCTCAACCTGTACGGCTTCCTGCGGGACATCTACCAAATGCCGGGCATTGCCGAAACGGTCAGCCTGCCGCACATCCGCAATCACTATTACCGCAGCCATGCCACCATCAATCCGCACGGCATTATTTCTATCGGACCGGTGCAAGATTTGGATGAGCCACACGGCCGCGACCGGCGTTTTGGTTAACGCACACCTCCCTTTTGCTTAACGGCAAGAGGGAGTTTTACTGTCGTTCCAACTGTGCAAACAGACGCGGAATTTCGCGCAGGAACCAGGCCTTTGCCTCCCCCATGCTGTCACGCCGCCAGGCCATAATGATGTCAACTTCGCGGCTGTATTCCGGCCCCACAACGCGCAGACGCCCTTCTTCAATGTCTTTCTCGACCATCGGGTAAGGCATGGTCGCCACACCCAGCCCGGCCAGCAATGCCAGGCGCTTGTCTTCAATGGTGCTGACCGTCAGACGCTGCTGCTTATCCAGTAATTGCACCGTCAGTACCGGGCGTTCCCGGGCGGTATCCGCGACCGCAATACCGCGGTACTTCACGCGCGTCACTTCAGACAGCGGCTCCGGTTCCAGGTGGATTGGATGGCCCGGTGCGGCCACATACACGCTCATCACCTTGTACAGCTTACGCGTATTGATTTCGGACGACGCGCGGAAGTGCATATCCGGAGCGATAACAATATCGGCTCGCCCCTGCTCCAGCCTTTCCCAGGCACCGGCCAGCACTTCGGTCAAGATCGACACCTGGGTATTGGCCTTCAGCGCGAGTTTATCGACCAGCGGAAACAGTTTGCTCGGGGGTGATAGCGCCTCGCTGACAATCGTCAGGTGGGTTTCCCAGCCGCGCGCCAGCGCTTCGGCATCGGTGGTCAGCTTGTCTGCCGCCTCCAGCAGTACCCGTCCGCGCTCCAGCAGCATACGTCCGACGTTGGTGAACTTGGTACGGTGCCCGGAGCGGTCGAACAGCACCACGTCCAATTCTTCTTCCAATTTTTGCATGGTGTAGCTGAGCGCCGAAGGCACGCGCCCCAGCTCATCGGCTGCCGCAGCGAAGCTGCCACGTCGGTCAATCGCATCCATAACCCTTAACGCTTCAAGCGTTAACGCCCGATCTCTGGCCATCGAATCTCTCTGTCAGGAAATTTGAATATACCGACCAGATTAACTGGCTAACAATCCGCCGTCCAGATGCTTACCATCTAGATAATGAATTTAGAGAGCCGATTGCCATGATTACATGCAGAACAGCACAACAATGCGGGCAAGCTGACTTTGGTTGGCTGCAGGCTCGCTACACCTTTTCTTTTGGACACTACTTCGATCCCAAGCTGATGGGCTACGCCTCGCTGCGGGTGTTAAATCAAGAAGTGCTGGCACCGGGCGCGTCGTTCCAGCCACGCACCTACCCCAGCGTGGATATCCTGAATTTAATCCTGCAGGGTAAAGCGGAATACCGCGACAGCGAAGGCAACACGGTCAACGCCAGTGCCGGTGAGGCTTTGCTGCTGGCCACCCAGCCGGGGCTGAGTTACAGCGAGCAGAACATCAGCAGTGATACGCCGCTGACCCGCTTGCAACTGTGGCTGGATGCCTGCCCAGAGCGCAACAACGAACGCGTACAGCGCCTGATGTTGCCAGAGGCCGGCCTGACACTGCTGGCCTCGCCAGACGGTGCTCAGAGCAGTCTGCAACTGCGTCAACAGGTGTGGATCCACCATCTGGATTTACAGCCGGGCGAACAGCAGACGCTGGCGCTGAACGGACCGCGGGCGTACCTGCAATCGATCCACGGCACCATTGAAGCCCATGGCGAGCGCAACGACAGCCAACACCTGACCTGCGGCGATGGGGCGTTTATCCACGAGGAAAACCGCCTGACCATCCGCGCCGAGACACCGCTGCGCGCACTGCTGATCGATTTGCCGGTGTAATGGGCATCCAGAAAGGAAAAAACCCCGCGTAACTTGCGTCACGCGGGGTTTTCTTTATAGAGGGAGCTGACCGGTAAGCCGGGTTCTGTCGTGGACAGTCATTCCTCTAGGCCAGCAATCGCTCACTGGCTCAAGCAGCCTACCCGGGTTCAGTACGGGCCGTACCATGTGAACCCCTATTTGGCCTTGCTCCGGGTGGAGTTTACCGTGCCACGAACTGTTGCCAGTCGCGCGGTGCGCTCTTACCGCACCCTTTCACCCTTACCTGATCCCGCTTGCGCGGGCCATCGGCGGTTTGCTCTCTGTTGCACTAGTCGTAGGCTTGCGCCTCCCAGGCGTTACCTGGCACCCTGCCCTATGGAGCCCGGACTTTCCTCCCCTCCATCTGTCTCCCCCGAAAGGGACGGCAATGAAGCGGCGACTGTCTGGTCAACTCCGGCGCGGATAGTAGCGTTGCGCCCACCGCAGGTCAACCGCTTTACTGTTCTTGTTGCTCTAAAGCATATTTATACAACGCATTTTTCTTCACGCCGTGGATCTCCGCCGCCAGCGCCGCCGCCTTTTTCAACGGCAGTTCTTTTTGCAGCAGTGCCAGGGTACGCAGCGCCTCCAGCGGCAATGCGTCCTCCTGCGCCTTGTGGCCTTCAACGATCAGTACCATTTCGCCGCGACGTCTGACTTCATCTTCCTGCACCCAGGCCAGCAGTTCACCAACCGGTGCGCCGGTGATGGATTCCCAGGTTTTGGTCAGCTCGCGCGCCAGCACCACATAACGTTGCGGCCCCCAGACGGTGACCATGTCCTGCAAACTTTCCAGTAAACGGTGGGTGGATTCGTAGAAAATCAACGTGCGCGGTTCCTCTGCCAGCGCCATCAGCGTATCCTTACGCCCCTTGGTTTTCGCCGGCAGGAACCCTTCGTAGCAGAAGCGGTCTGAAGCCAAACCGGCGGCACAAAGTGCGGTAGTTGCCGCACAGGCACCTGGCAGCGGCACCACACGGATGCCTGCTTCACGGCAACGGCGCACCAGGTGATAACCAGGATCGTTGATCAACGGCGTACCCGCATCGGAAACCAGCGCAATGCTCTGGCCTTCCTGCAGTTTCGCCAACAGTTGATCGGCCTTTTGTTGTTCGTTATGGTCATGCAGCGCAAACAACCGCGCGCTAATCGCAAAGTGTTGCAGCAGCAACCCGGTATGGCGCGTGTCTTCCGCCGCAATCAGATCAACGCTTTTCAGTACCTCTAACGCACGGTGGGTAATATCCCCTAAATTGCCGATTGGGGTGGGCACCACATACAGCGTTGATGCAGAAATGACTGATTGTTGGTGTTGATTCATTGTTTCATCCGGGTTGCCGATTTAATATTGAGCATCTTGAAAAAAACATCACTGGATACAGTATGCTTTCCTCAACATTCGTTCGTACCAAAGCAGGGCGTTCAAAGCCTGTCCGACTTACCGCAGTTATCGCAGCAGCCCTGTTCCTTGCAGGCTGTCCAAGTCAGGCCCCGCAGACGCCGCCTGCCAATATACAGGACGAAGCGAGCGCCAGTTCCGATTACTATCTGCAGCAGCTGCAGCAAAGCAGCAATGATAACAAGGCTGACTGGCAATTACTTGCTATTCGCGCGTTGTTACGCGAAGGGAAACTGCCGCAGGCCAGTGAACAACTGAACCAACTGCCGAAAAACCTCAGCAGCGTGCAGCAGGTGGAAAGCCAGTTGCTGACCGCAGAACTGCAGGTGGCGAACAAAAGCTACGTCAGCGCGCGCAGCACGCTGGGTCATATCGATAGCGGCTCGCTATCAGCCAATCAGCTGGTGCGCTTCTACCAGGCTCAGATCGCGGTCAATCAGGGTAAAGCTTCCCTGCCGCTAATCCGCGCTTACATTGCGCAAGAGCCATTGCTGACCGGCAAGGCACATCAGAACAACCTGGATCAAACCTGGCAGTCACTGCTGCAACTGACGCCGCAGGACATGAACAGCCTGGTGATCAACGCCAATGAAAATGTGCTGCAAGGCTGGCTGGATCTGCTGCGGGTATATCAGGACAACAAACAGGATCCTGACCTGCTGAAGGCCGGGATTAAAGACTGGCAGAACCGTTACCCGCAGAACCCAGCGGCGAAAACGCTACCGACCCAGTTGAACCAGGTACTGCACTTTACCCAGGCTTCCACGTCGAAAATCGCCCTGCTGCTGCCGTTGAACGGCCAGGCCAAAGTGTTCGCCGACGCGATCCAAAAAGGCTTTGAAGCGGCTAAAAATGGCGTGACGCCTTCTACGCCGGTTCAGCAACAACAACCCGCCAGCGTACCTGAGCAGGCAGCGCAACCGGCATCAACCGATCCAAACGCCAATGGTGCGGTGAGCACCTCGTCACCGGATGCGGCCCCGGTGACCGCCGCCCAGCCTTCTGCGCCTTCTACTGCGCCAATTACACCGCCGCAGGCCGCTAACGCACAGATTAAGGTGTATGATACCTCCAGCCAACCGCTGGCCGCGTTGCTGACGCAGGCACAGCAGGATGGCGCGACCCTGGTGGTCGGCCCGCTGCTGAAAGAAAACGTCGATCAACTGGCCAGCAGCACCACTACGCTGAACGTACTGGCGCTCAATCAGCCGGAAACGCCGAAAGATAACCCGAATATCTGTTACTTCGCCCTTTCTCCGGAAGACGAAGCGCGTGATGCAGCCCGTCATATTTGGGAACAGCAGAAGCGGCAGCCGCTGTTGCTGATCCCACGCGGTGCCTTCGGCGATCGCGTTGCCAAAGCCTTTAACCAGGAGTGGCAGAAACTGGGTGGCCAAACCGTGCTGCAGCAAGGCATCGGTTCCGCCAGTGAGCTGCGCCAGATGGTCAACAGCGGTGGTATTCGCATGTCCGGTACGCCAATCTCCACCGCACCGGCGCCGCAGGCAGTGACCATTGCCGGGCTGACTATTCCGGCACCACCAAGCGATACGCCTGCAACCAGCGGTGGCAGCGTAGACTCGGTGTATATCGTCGCGACTCAGTCCCAGCTGACGCTGATTAAACCGATGATCGATATGGCCACCAACTCGCGCAGCAAACCGGCAATGTACGCCAGTTCTCGCAGCTACCAGGCCGGTGCCGGCCCGGACTTCCGCCTGGAAATGGAAGGCCTGCAATTTAGTGATATTCCATTGTTGGCCGGTGCTAACCCGCAGTTGTTGCAGCAGGCAAGCAGCCAGTTCCGCAACGACTATTCGCTGGTGCGCCTGTACGCAATGGGGATGGATGCCTGGACATTGTCCAACCACTTTGCTGAAATGCGCCAGTTGCCTGGCTTCCAGGTCTCCGGCACCACTGGCGTACTCACCGCCGCGCCAGGCTGTGTGATCAACAGAAAGCTGCCTTGGCTGCAATATCGTCAGGGCACGGTCGTTCCGGTCTCTTGAGTCAACGCGCCATAGGGGCGGGCTATGAGTTACAGGCCCGCCACTATCTGGAACGCGCCGGGCTCACCTTCTGCGCCGCCAATGTGGCGCTGCGCGGCGGTGAGCTCGATCTCATCATGCGCGATGGTCAAACCTGGGTGTTCGTTGAAGTCCGCTACCGCCGCAGTGACGCTTTTGGCGGTGCGGCTGCCAGCGTCACTTACCGCAAGCAACAGCGGTTGCTGCATGCCGCCGCCGTGTGGCTGGCGGGACGCGGAGCCAGTTTTGACACATCGTCTTGCCGTTTTGATGTTTTGGCCATCACCGGTAGCCAGTTAGAATGGATACCCAACGCCTTCAATGCGGATTAATCATGGTTTACCGGTGCAGACCGGCCCTTTGACTTAGTGGATTAATACAACGTGCTGGATAGAATTAAAGCCTGTTTTACCGAAAGCATCCAAACCCAGATTGCGGCAGCGGAGGCCTTGCCCGACGCCATTTCGCGTGCTGCGATGACGCTGGTTCAATCCTTACTTAACGGTAATAAAATTCTGTGCTGCGGCAACGGCACCTCGGCGGCCAACGCGCAGCATTTCGCCGCCAGCATGATCAATCGCTTTGAAACCGAGCGCCCAAGCCTGCCGGCCATTGCGCTGAATGCCGATAACGTGGTGCTGACGGCGATCACCAACGATCGTCTGCACGACGAAGTTTATGCCAAACAAGTCCGCGCGCTCGGCCATGCCGGCGACGTATTGCTGGCAATTTCCACCCGCGGCAACAGCCGTGATATTGTGAAAGCGGTCGAAGCCGCAGTGACGCGCGACATGACGATTGTCGCACTGACCGGCTATGACGGCGGTGAACTGGCCGGCTTGCTCGGCCAGCAGGATGTCGAGATCCGCATTCCATCACACCGCAGTGCACGTATTCAGGAAATGCATATGCTTACCGTAAATTGCCTATGCGACCTGATTGATAGTACGTTGTTTCCCCACCAGGACGAATAAGGAACTGAGATGAAGCTGAAAGCCACATTTGCAGTGCTGTCCAGCGCCCTGCTGTTACAAGGCTGTATTGCAGGCGTTGTCGTTGGCAGCGCCGCCGTTGCCACCAAAACGGCCACCGACCCACGTAGCGTCGGGACTCAGGTAGACGACGGCACGCTGGAAGCCCGGGTTGAAAACGCCCTGAGTAAAGATCAGCAGTTGAAGAAAGAGGCCCGGGTGGTTGCGACCGCCTATCAGGGTAAGGTGCTGCTGACCGGCCAGGCGCCGAATACCGATCTGGCCGCCCGCGCCAAGCAAATCGCGATGGGTGTTGAAGGCACTACCGAAGTGTATAACGAGGTCCGTCAGGGTACACCGGTCAGTCTGAGCACCGCGTCTTCCGACACCTGGATCACCACCAAGGTGCGTTCACAATTGCTCACCAGCGATGCAGTGAAATCATCCAATGTGAAAGTCACCACCGAAAATGGTGAAGTGTTCCTGCTGGGTCTGGTCACGCAACAGGAAGCGCAGTCTGCGGCACAGACGGCTAGCCAGGTCGGCGGCGTGAAACACGTCACCACCGCCTTTACCTTTGTGAAATAACCGCTTGCCGGGGAAAGTGGCTTCAGCATTGTCTGATGCCCTCACCCCGGCCCTCTCCCACCGGAGAGGGGAAAGCTCACTCAATCCAGATTATTTTCTTTCAGAAACCCTTCACCACCCAACTGACGCATCTGGCGCATGATCCACTGCTGCCGCTGTACCACGTAGCCCGAAGGCGCATTGGCTTTGAAGCGATGCGGGTTGGGCAAGACTGCCGCCAGCAATGCCGCCTCTGAGGCCGTCAGACGTTTGGCCGGTTTATTGAAAAAGCGCTGTGACGCTTCCTCCACGCCGAAGACGCCGTCGCCGAACTCCACGATATTCAGATAAACCGTCAGGATCCGTCGCTTGGTCCACACCAGCTCAATGCCCGATGTCAGCCCGGCCTCCAGCCCTTTACGCAGCCAGCTACGCCCATCCCACAGGAACAGGTTCTTCGCCGTTTGCTGGGACAGCGTGGATGCACCACGGATGCGCGTGGGCCGCCGTTCGTTGTGGCTAAACGCCTTTTCGATCGCCGCCACGTCAAACCCCCAGTGCTCCGGGAATTTCTGATCTTCCGCCGCCATCACCGCCAACGCCATCTGCGGGGAAATATCGTCCATCGACACCCAGTCGGAATGCGCCACATAGCTAAAATCGCCACTCAACCAGGCACCGATCTGCCGTTCAACCATCACCGCAGAAAAAGGCACTGGCAGGAAAGCAAAGGCAAGGATCCCCAGTAGCCATGCGCCAACCAGCACAATTAATCCACGTTTCAGCCAAAACCAGGGCCGGGAAAAAATCGATTTGCCCGCAGATTTTCTCATTCAGTCAAATCCAGCACCCGTGAAACCAGCTTATCAATTCCGCTGGCCGCCTCAGCGATCGATTTCGCCAGCATATAGGCCGGCGTAGTCACCACTTTGTTCTCGATATCCACTACGATGTCGTCAACCGGACAAATCACCGGCTCGCCGCCCATGGCATCAATCACTTCACCCAGGTCGGGATCGTTGCCAATGGTCAGCCGCACTTGTTGATCCAGCAACTTCGGCAGCAAGGCAGGCGCAATACACATAAAACCAATTGGTTTATTTGCCTTATGCATTTGCTGCGTTAACTTAGCCAAATCCTTATCAATCCAGCATTCCGCCCCTTCGCTGGCAAAACTGCTGAGGTTCTTTGCCGCACCAAAGCCGCCGGGGACGATCAGGGCGTCGAGTTGGCTGGCGTCAGCCTGCGAAAGCGGCTGAACCTTACCTCTGGCAATGCGCGCAGACTCCACTAAAACATTGCGATTTTCCGGCACTACATCGCCAGATAAATGATTGATAACATGAAGTTGAGGTTTATCCGGGGCAAAACACACCGCCTGCGCCCCCGCCCGGTCCAACGCCAGCAGCGTCAGGACGGCTTCATGGATCTCCGAACCGTCATAAACCCCACAGCCACTCAGCACTACGCCAACGTTTTTCATCACCCTTCCTCCTGTCGCTACTGTCAACTGGTTAGTGCTCTGAGTTGACAAACACTAATCTACATCACACATTTTAATGAATCTTCTAACAAGAGCGCTTACATTTGCTATGTTGTTGGCTGTATGATGTTTAGGAATTCTCTACAACCTGCTCGACCAGAACATTAAAACCAATACGCAGGTTCACAATTTCCCTGGTGTTGGCGCAATATTCGCGCACCCCGGCCTAGGTCGGGGTCATTTTTTTTCAGCTTCCGCTACCCACTCACGCAGTACCTGCACATCGTTGCGCCATTCCAGCTTCAACTCATCAACCCAATCTTGCACGTTATCCCACCATGCCGGCAGCGTCGGAGTTTGAATTTGCTGCGCAATCTGTTGCAAATGACGCAGGCCAACCGAGCCGGCGGCACCTTTGATTTTATGCCCCTCTTCCGTGATGCCTTTCTGATCGCGCGCCGTCATGTTGGAATCCAGCACTGCCAGATAACCTGGCATCATCTGCTCAAACATCTCCAGGCTCTGATGAATCAACTGCGGCCCCACCAGGTCCATATACTGTTCCAGCATGGTGGTATCCAGTAAAGACTCATTAATCTTCATCGTCTTTTGCTCCGTTTTCTTCGTGGTGTGAGAGGGTTGATGATCCCAGTAATGTTTAATCACTTTGGTCAGCGCCGGTACCGACAGCGGCTTGCTCAGCACATCGTCCATTCCCGCGTCGAGGTACTCTTTTTTGTCTTTCAGTACGTTGGCAGTCAGCGCAACCAGCGGTGGCAATGCCTGCCCGGCATAGCGTTCACGCAGTATCCGGGCGATATCCAGCCCGGTCATATCCGGCAACTGGATGTCCAACAGCACCAGATCGAACTCGTCCGGATCAAACATGGCCAGCGCATCCTGGCCGTTCATCGCCACTTCAACGCTGTTACCCAGTTTTTCCAGTACCGAACGCGCCACAATCACATTCAGCTCAATATCTTCCACCAGCAGGATATGCAGCGCCGGCAATGGCAGTTCCTCTTCAACTGCGGTTTCACTTTCCACTTCCTGCACCGCCGGTGCCTTGATGGATAAGGTGAAGCAAGAACCCTGCCCCTGTACGCTGCTGACGGTGATATCGCCGCCCATGCTCTGCGCCAGCCGCTTGGAAACCGCCAGCCCAATGCCGGTACCGGTTGCCGGACGGCCGCCGTGCTGATCCTTCACCTGATAATACATGGCGAAGATCTTGTCCTGTTCATCCTGCGGAATGCCCATGCCGGAGTCTTCCACTTCAAACACCAGCCGATCCTGCTCTTCACGCCGCACCCGCACCACGATTTGCCCCTGCGGGGTAAACTTCACCGCGTTGCCGATCAGGTTCCACAGGATCTGCCGCAGGCGGGTGCCATCGGCGATGATTTGTTGCGGCAGCGGTTGCTGCGGCTCCATCACAAACTGCAGTCCTTTCGGCTGCACCAGCAGGCCGGAGAGGTTTTCCAAATCGGCCAGGAAGCCGGTAAAGTCCACCGGTTGATTGTCGAGCTGCACTTTACGGCGCTCGAGTTTGTCCATCTCGATAATGTCATTGAAGATATTACCCAGCGTGATGGCGCTGACATGGATGGTTTTGAGGTATTTCAGCTGTTCGTCGTTTAATTCGGTATCGAGCAGAATGCGACTCAGGCCGACGATGCCGTTAAGCGGCGTACGAAGCTCGTGGCTGATCGTTGAGATGAAGGTAGTCTTGTCCCTGCTGGCATTCTCCAGCGCGTCCTGATAGCGCTTACGCTCGGTTATATCGCGGCCAAAGCCCATAAGGCCGTGGCGTTTGCCCACGCGGTCGTAAAACGGCACCTTGCGCAGCTCAAAACAGGCCTTGCGACCATCCGGGTAAACCAGCCACTGTTCGTAGGTCAGTGAGACGTTGTGACGGAACACTTTCTCGTCGGTTTCGATTACCTTCTCGGCAATTTCCTCACCGTAGACGTCAAAAGGCGTCAGACCGATCAGCTGCTTTTCGCTTTTGCCGGTCAGCAGTTCCATCGCCCGGTTACAACCAGAGAACTCTTTGTCTTCGTTGCGGTAATAGACCAGATCCGGTGAAGCATCGAGGAAGGAGCGCAACAGCGCCGACTGCTGGCCCAGTTCGATCTGCGCCAGTTCACGCTGCTCCATCTCTCCCGTCAGTTTGTCCATCACCTGCTGACGTTCCTCTTCCGCCTTGATACGGTCGGCAATTTCCTGATTCAGTTGGCTGATGTTGTCCTTAAGCTGTTGGTTCAGCTCCAGGTCGCGGTGGCGCATCTCTTCGAGCTTATCCACCAGCCGCGTCAGGCGCTGGCGCGACTCCTCAAGCTGTTCGACCACCACCGACAGAAAATAGACCGCCCATGGCGTAATCAGCAGGCCGAAGAAGATGGAACGCACCACGTCTATGCTTTCTACTTCCCCGCGCAGCAGCATGGTGACCGCCATCTGTACCACCATCGCCAGCACCACCAGCGCCGATGCCAGCAGCAGCGAAAAGCGCACCAGCCCCAGTTTTACCATTAAATCAACGTAGTACTGGGCTAACACCCGGATTTGCTTCATAGCCGCTCCCATCAGACAGAATCTTGTAAATCATACCGTAAAACCCCGGTGAGATAAGAAAGCAAACGCCGAAGTGTGGGAAAGATTGCAAATCAAAACAGTGCGCAAGGGCGATATTGCTGCTTTTCTTCCAATGCGCTGCCCTGACCGCCATGGCGTTGCAGATACCCCCCCACCGCCTGCATGCCGTTCCAACGGTTTTCGCACCATAATGGTGCCAACAGCGTCGGCCGGCGGGCACTGGCGGAGATGCGGTGATACACCACCTCTTTCGGCGTATGGCGGATCATCTCACCGGCGCTGCAGGCATACTCCTCGAGCGCCAGCTCAGGCAAGCGCCCAGCCTGCCAGGCCCGCGCCAGGGTGCTGCCGGTCACGATATGCAGCGGGTGCAGCTTGATGCCGTCCACCCCGCTGTCCACCACCTGTTGCAGGGTCGCCAGATGGTCGGCGGCCGTTTCCCCTGGCAGCCCAACAATCAGATGGCTGCAGACCTTCAACCCGCGTTCACGCGCCAGCCGGGCGGTGTGCTGATAACAGGAGAAATCATGGCCGCGATTGATGCGTTTCAGAGTTTTATCGTGCGCGGTCTGTAGCCCCAACTCCAGCCACACCTCATAGCCCTGTTCAAGGTAACCCGCCAGCAGATCCAGTGCGGCGGGCGGTACACAGTCCGGGCGCGTGCCGACGCAGATACCGACCATATCCGCCTGCGCCAGCGCCTGCCGATACATCTGTGCCAGCAGGTTCACTTCGGCATAAGTACTGGTATAAGCCTGGAAATAGGCCAGATAACGCTTGGCACGGTTGACCCTGACCGCCTGCAGCGCCAGCTGCTCGGCGATACTTTGTTGCTGCATCTGTTCATCGGCGAAAGAGGCCACATTGCAAAAGGTACAGCCACCGCGCCCAAGCGTGCCATCGCGGTTCGGGCAACTGAAACCGCCATGCAGCGTGAGTTTATGGATCTTTTCACCATAGCGGCGCTGAAGATCGGCGCCAAACATATTGACTAATTGCGGCAACTGCATAATCTTGGGAGTCTCTGTGCTCAAAGCCCGTGATGCTAATAAGAAACGGCTTTTCCCGCGATGACAGAGATCAACGCTTTCCCCGCAAGGCTTCACCAGGCATAACTATTCATTATAAATGCAAATAAAATCACTCTGGCCGAGATGAATTTTTCTTATTCTCACGCAACCGTTCACGTCAATATGACAAAGCGATGAAAAATAGTTATAAACAACGAAAAAGAATAACTTATTAGAATAAAATTCCGACATTCCCACCCGCACTAGCATGGTGCAGAGATTCAGGCGTTGCACTATAGTGAGACAGCTCACATTTCTCCGGGGGTTACTGCTCTCCTGCACAAGCTCAAAAACGGATATAACATATTAAATATCAACTAATTGAGCGCAAAAAATCCCATAAGAAACCCCCTTAGGCCTATAGTTGACCTGCGTATTCTTTCTCGCTAAGTTGGAAGTCCGCTGGAAGCTTTCTGGACGGGCAAACGTCTCGTCATATTTATGCAGTAATTTAAGACTCCCTCTTAAAACAAGTCATTTACCACTTGTGAGAACCGTCACGAGAGGCCATTAACGGAGGGCGGAAAAGCAGATCGGCGCTATTAACCTTGCTGATTGGACTTCTGCCTGAAATTAAGAAGCCGCTCGCAGTGGGTTGTGAGAGTCACGCAGAGCCTGGGGAGGTTCACTGATATGTTGTACGATAAATCCCAAGAGCGGGACAACTGTGGTTTCGGCCTGATCGCCCACATAGAAGGCGAACCTAGCCATAAGGTGGTGCGTACCGCTATTCACGCACTTGCCCGTATGCAGCACCGTGGCGCAATCCTTGCTGACGGCAAGACTGGCGACGGTTGCGGCCTGTTATTGCAAAAGCCCGATCGCTTCTTCCGCATGGTCGCAGAAGAGCGCAGCTGGCGTTTAGCCAAGAACTACGCCGTTGGCATGATGTTCCTCAGCCAGAACGAAGAGGAAGCCCGTGCCAGCCGCCGCATTGTCGAAGAAGAGCTGCAGAATGAAACGCTGTCGGTAGTCGGCTGGCGTGAAGTGCCGACCAACCCGGACGTATTGGGTGAGATCGCCCTCTCTTCTCTGCCACGCATTGAACAAATCTTCGTGAACGCCCCGGCCGGTTGGCGTCCGCGTGATATGGAACGCCGCCTGTTTATCGCGCGTCGCCGTATCGAGAAGCGCGTCCAGGACGACAGCTTCTACGTCTGCAGCTTCTCGAATCTGGTGACGATCTATAAAGGCCTGTGCATGCCTGCGGATCTGCCGCGTTTCTATCTTGATTTGGCGGACTTGCGTCTGGAATCGGCCATCTGCCTGTTCCACCAGCGTTTTTCCACCAACACCGTGCCGCGCTGGCCGCTGGCGCAGCCGTTCCGCTATCTGGCGCACAACGGCGAGATCAACACCATCACCGGCAACCGTCAGTGGGCGCGTGCCCGTACTTATAAATTCCAGACGCCGCTGATCCCGGACTTGCAGACTGCTGCCCCCTTCGTTAACGAAACCGGCTCCGACTCCAGCTCGCTGGATAACATGCTGGAACTGCTGCTGGCGGGCGGGATGGATCTGATCCGTGCCATGCGCCTGCTGGTGCCGCCGGCATGGCAGAACAACCCGGATATGGATACCGATCTGCGCGCCTTCTTCGACTTCAACTCGATGCACATGGAGCCGTGGGACGGCCCTGCCGGCATCGTGATGTCCGATGGCCGCTACGCTGCCTGTAACCTGGACCGTAACGGCCTGCGTCCGGCGCGCTACGTCATCACCAAAGACAAGCTGATCACCTGCGCCTCGGAAGTCGGTATCTGGGATTACCAACCCGATGAAGTGGTAGAGAAAGGCCGCGTGGGCCCTGGCGAGCTGATGGTGATCGACACCCGCAGCGGCAGGATCCTGCACTCCGCCGAGACCGACGACGATCTGAAAAGCCGCCATCCGTATAAAGAGTGGATGGAAAAGAACGTCAAACGTCTGGTGCCATTCGAAGATCTACCGGCCGATCAGGTTGGCAGCCGTGAGCTTGACGACTCGCAGCTTGAGACTTACCAGAAACAGTTTGGTTACAGCAGCGAAGAACTGGATCAGGTGATCCGCGTGCTGGGTGAGATTGGCCAGGAAGCCACGGGTTCAATGGGTGACGATACCCCGTTCGCAGTGCTCTCCAGCCGTCCGCGCATTATTTATGACTATTTCCGTCAGCAGTTCGCCCAGGTGACCAACCCACCGATCGACCCGCTGCGTGAAGCGCATGTGATGTCGCTGGCGACCAGCATCGGCCGCGAAATGAACGTGTTCTGCGAGGCCGAAGGCCAGGCACACCGTTTAAGCTTCAAATCACCGATCCTGCTGTACTCCGACTTCAAACAGCTCACCACGCTGGAAGGCGAATATTATCGCGCCGATACGCTTGATCTGACCTTTGATCCGGCGGAGCAGGATCTGGAGCAGACCATTCGCGCCCTGTGCGACGAAGCGGAACGCAAAGTCCGCGACGGCGCTGTGCTGCTGGTATTGTCGGACCGCGCGATCTCCACCAGCCGTCTGCCGGTGCCTGCACCGATGGCCGTAGGGGCGATCCAGACCCGTCTGGTTGAAAAGAGCCTGCGTTGCGACGCCAACATCATTGTTGAAACCGCCAGCGCCCGCGATCCACACCATTTCGCCGTGTTGCTGGGTTTCGGTGCAACGGCGGTCTACCCGTACCTGGCCTACGAAACCCTGGCCAAACTGGTAGATACCCAGGCGATCGACAAGAAATACCGTGAAGTGATGCTGAACTACCGTAATGGCATCAACAAAGGCCTGTACAAGATCATGTCCAAAATGGGCATTTCGACCATTGCCTCTTACCGCTGCGCCAAACTGTTCGAGGCCGTCGGTCTGCATCGCGATCTGTCCGATCTATGCTTCCAGGGCGTGGTCAGCCGTATCGGCGGTGCCAGCTTCAGTGACATCCAACAGGATCTGCAAAACCTGTCCAAGCGCGCCTGGCTGAAACGCAAACCGCTGGAACAAGGCGGCCTGCTGAAGTTCGTCCACGACGGCGAGTACCATGCGTACAACCCTGACGTGGTGAGCACGCTGCAAACCGCGGTCCACAGCGGCAAATACAGCGACTATCAGACTTACGCCAAGCTGGTGAATGAACGCCCGGTGGCGATGCTGCGCGACCTGTTGGCCATCACGCCGAAAAGCACGCCAATTCCGGTCGATCAGGTTGAACCGGCAGAGTCGCTGTTCAAACGCTTCGATACAGCGGCCATGTCTATCGGCGCCCTGAGCCCGGAAGCGCATGAGTCGCTGGCAATCGCCATGAACAGCCTCGGCGGCTTCTCCAACTCCGGCGAGGGCGGCGAAGATCCGGCACGTTACGGCACCAACAAGGTGTCACGCATCAAGCAGGTGGCATCCGGCCGTTTCGGCGTGACTCCGGCCTACCTGGTAAATGCCGATGTGATCCAAATTAAAGTGGCGCAAGGGGCCAAGCCGGGTGAAGGCGGCCAGTTGCCGGGCGACAAGGTGACCCCTTATATCGCCAAGCTGCGTTACTCGGTACCGGGCGTGACCCTGATATCGCCACCGCCGCACCACGACATCTACTCGATCGAAGATCTGGCGCAGTTGATTTTCGACCTGAAACAGGTCAACCCGAAGGCGATGATTTCGGTAAAACTGGTGTCAGAACCGGGCGTGGGTACCATTGCCACCGGCGTGGCGAAAGCCTATGCCGACCTGATCACCATTGCCGGCTACGACGGCGGTACCGGTGCCAGCCCGCTGTCTTCGGTAAAATACGCCGGCTGTCCGTGGGAACTGGGTCTGGTGGAAACACAGCAGGCGCTGGTGGCTAATGGCCTGCGCCATAAAATCCGCTTGCAGGTAGACGGTGGCCTGAAAACCGGCGTGGATATCGTCAAAGCGGCGATCCTCGGTGCGGAAAGCTTTGGCTTCGGCACCGGCCCTATGGTGGCGCTGGGCTGTAAATATCTGCGTATCTGTCACCTGAATAACTGCGCAACCGGCGTAGCAACTCAGGATGAAAAACTGCGCCGCGATCACTACCACGGCCTGCCGGAACGTGTGGTTAATTACTTCCAGTTTATCGCCCGTGAAACCCGCGAGATTATGGCGCAACTGGGCGTCAGCCAACTGGTAGATCTGATTGGCCGCACCGAGTTCCTGACCGAGTTGGATGGCATTTCTGCCAAGCAGAACAAGCTGGATCTGTCACCGTTGCTGCAAACCGCCACGCCGCATCCGGGCAAGGCGCTGTACTGCACCGAAAGCAGCAACCCGCCGTTCGACCAGGGGTTGATGAACAAAGATCTGCTGGCGCAGGCGCAACCGCATATCGAAGCCAGACAAAGCAAGGCTTTCTACTTCGATATCCGCAATACCGACCGTTCGGTGGGCGCTACCCTGTCCGGGGCTATCGCAACCGTGCACGGCGATCAGGGCATGGCTGCCGACCCGATCAAGGCGTACTTCTCCGGTACCGCCGGCCAGAGCTTCGGCGTCTGGAATGCGGGTGGGGTTGAACTGACCCTGACCGGCGACGCCAACGACTACGTTGGTAAAGGCATGGCCGGTGGCCGTATCGCGGTACGTCCGCCGATTGGTTCTGCGTTCCGCAGCCACGAAGCCAGCATCATCGGCAATACCTGTTTGTATGGTGCGACCGGCGGCAAGTTGTTCGCCGCTGGCCGGGCAGGCGAACGCTTTGCCGTGCGTAACTCCGGTGCCATCACCGTCGTCGAAGGTATCGGTGACAACGGTTGTGAATACATGACCGGCGGTATTGTCTGCGTAATGGGCAAAACCGGCATCAACTTTGGTGCGGGCATGACCGGCGGCTTCGCCTACGTGCTGGATGAAGACGGCGAGTTCCGCAAACGTGTGAATCCAGAGTTGGTGGAAGTGTTGGATGTCGAACAACTGGCTATCCATGAAGAGCACCTGCGCGGCTTGATTACCGAGCACGTCCAGGCGACCGGTTCTTCGCGTGCGGAAGAGATCCTGGCCAACTGGCCGGAATGGGCACCGAAGTTCGCTCTGGTCAAGCCGAAGTCCAGTGATGTCAAAGCATTGTTGGGTCACCGTAGTCGAACCGCTGCCGAGCTGCGGGTTCAGGCGCAGTAAGAGGTCATTAATGAGTCAGAATGTTTATCAATTTATCGACCTGCAGCGCGTTGATCCGCCAAAGAAACCGCTCAAGATCCGTAAAATTGAGTTTGTAGAGATTTACGAGCCGTTTTCGGAAAGTCAGGCGAAGGCGCAGGCGGACCGTTGTCTGTCCTGCGGTAACCCTTATTGCGAATGGAAATGCCCGGTTCACAACTACATCCCGAACTGGCTGAAGCTGGCGAATGAAGGCCGCATCATGGAGGCAGCGGATCTGGCGCACCAGACCAACAGCCTGCCGGAAGTGTGCGGTCGCGTCTGCCCGCAGGATCGTCTGTGTGAAGGTTCCTGTACCCTGAACGACGAGTTCGGTGCGGTGACCATCGGCAACATCGAACGCTATATCAGCGATAAAGCGATTGAGATGGGCTGGAAACCAGACATGTCTCACGTGCTGCCTACCGGTAAACGCGTGGCGGTGATCGGGGCTGGCCCGGCTGGCCTGGCCTGTGCCGATGTGCTGACCCGTAACGGCGTGAAAGCGGTGGTTTACGATCGTCACCCGGAGATCGGCGGCCTGCTGACCTTCGGGATCCCGGCCTTCAAGCTGGAAAAAGAAGTGATGGTGAAGCGCCGTGGCATCTTCAGCGAGATGGGCATTGAGTTCCAACTCAATACCGAAGTGGGCAAAGACATCACCATGGAGACGCTGCTGAGTGATTATGACGCGGTGTTCCTCGGCGTCGGTACCTATCAGTCAATGCGCGGTGGCCTGGAGAACGAGGATGCGCCGGGGGTCTATGACGCCCTGCCGTTCCTGATCGCCAACACCAAGCAGTTGATGGGCTATCAGGCCGAGCAGCACGAGCCTTATGTCAGCATGGAAGGCAAGCGTGTGGTGGTGCTGGGCGGTGGTGACACCGCGATGGACTGCGTGCGTACCTCTATTCGCCAGGGGGCAACCGATGTTATCTGCGCCTACCGTCGTGATGAAGCCAACATGCCAGGCTCCAAACGCGAAGTGAAAAACGCGCGTGAGGAAGGGGTTGATTTCAAATTCAACCTGCAGCCACTGAGCATCGAACTCAACAGCGCCGGTCGCGTGGCCGGAGTGAAAATGGTTCGTACCCAGTTGGGCGCACCGGATGCCAATGGCCGTCAGGTTGCTGAGCAGGTGCCAGGTTCCGAGCACATCATTGATGCCGACGCGGTGGTTATGGCCTTTGGTTTCCGTCCGCACCAGATGGACTGGCTGGCCGCGCACGACGTTGAGCTCGACAAACAGGGCCGCATTGTGGCACCGGAAAGCACCGATAATGCCTTCCAGACCAGCAACCCGAAAATCTTCGCCGGTGGCGATGCGGTGCGCGGGTCGGATCTGGTGGTAACGGCGATTGCCGAAGGTCGTAAAGCTGCCGATGGCATCATGAGCTACCTGGAAGTGTAATCTTCCACCGGCTTTTCCCCAAAGGGCCCGCAGGTGATCTGCCGGGCCCTTTGTTTTTTCCCGGGGCGCAGGCCATAAAAAAGGTCGCCGAAGCGACCTTTACTGTTCACCGCTGCGGGATTATTTCACCACGCGCAGTGCCGGGCGGCCACCACGTGGTGGCGGTGGCGGCTCGTCGTCTGAATCGTTACCTTCATCCAGATCGGGGCGATCGCCATCAATCACCGACATCAGGCTTTCCGAAGGGATCGTCTCATTGTCCAAACCTTCAAACGTGCCTTCCGCTTCATAAGCGGCTTCCGGTTCGAACATGGTGCCTGCACCGTTCTCACGGGCATAAATCGCCAGCACCGCTGCCATTGGCACCGAGACTTCACGCGGTACACCACCGAAACGTGCGTTGAAATGCACTTCGTCGTTGCCTAACTCCAGGTTGCCCACAGCACGCGGCGCGATGTTCAGAACGATCTGACCATCACGGGCGAATTCCATAGGCACCAGAACGTCAGGACGCGTCACATCCACCACCAGGTGCGGTGTCAACTGATTGTCCAACAGCCAGTCATAGAAAGCTCGCAGCAGATACGGACGGCGCGGAGTCATCTGAGACATATCCATAACGCTTAGCCCCGAGTCTGCAGGCGCATTTCGCGCTCGGCTTCGGTCAGGGAGGCCAGGAAGGCGTCACGCTCGAACACGCGAGTCATGTAGCCTTTCAGCTCTTTGGAACCGGCACCGCTCAGTTCAATGCCCAACTGCGGCAAACGCCACAGCAGCGGCGCCAGGTAGCAATCCACCAGGCTGAACTCTTCGCTCATGAAGTACGGGGTCTGACCAAAGATAGGGGCAATCGCCAGCAGTTCTTCGCGCAGTTGACGGCGAGCTGATTCAGCTTCCTGGCCGTTGCTCTGCTCGATTTTGTACATCAGCGAATACCAGTTTTTCTCGATACGCAGCATCATCAGGCGGCTCTCACCACGAGCAACCGGGTAGACCGGCATCAATGGTGGGTGCGGGAAACGCTCATCGAGGTATTCCATGATGATACGGGATTCATACAGGGTCAGTTCGCGATCGACCAGGGTAGGCACCGTCTGGTACGGGTTGAGGTCAATCAGATCCTGCGGCAGGTTATCCAACTCAACCTGCTCAATCTCAACGCTGACACCTTTCTCCGCCAGTACGATACGTACTTGATGGCTAAAAATGTCGGTCGGGCCAGAGAACAGCGTCATTACCGAACGTTTGTTGGCAGCGACAGCCATGAAAACCTCCAAGTTATCTAGAAAATACTGCGAATAGCCAACTGACAGGCTGCTATCCTGAATGATCTTGACCGCAGGCCAGCAACTTGCAGCGAAACCTTAGGTCATAAAAACGGCCTCGGAGGTAGACTGATAACTGCTGCATGGCGAACAGGCGCAAAAGTGGATGATAGTTTACCAGATTTTGCTTGTTTTGTGGGGGCTGTGCGGTGATTTCGTATTGAATTGTCTGATATACCAAAGATTTTAGTAGCGACAAGTTGATTTTCAGGCATAAAAAAACCCGGTGAAGCACCGGGTTTTTGGCGTAAATTCCACTGCCGAGGCAGTAAAAAATTAACGCTTGGAGAACTGCGGACGACGACGTGCTTTACGCAGGCCGACTTTCTTACGTTCAACCTGACGGGCGTCACGAGTAACGAAGCCAGCTTTACGCAATTCACCGCGCAGAGTCTCGTCGTACTCCATCAGTGCACGGGTGATACCGTGACGGATAGCGCCAGCCTGACCAGAGATACCACCACCTTTAACGGTGATGTACAGGTCAAACTTACCAACCATGTCAGTCAGTTCCAACGGTTGACGAACTACCATGCGGGCAGTTTCGCGACCGAAGTACTGTTCCAGACTACGCTGGTTAATTACGATGTTACCACTGCCCGGCTTGATGAAAACGCGAGCGGCGGAGCTTTTGCGGCGACCAGTGCCGTAGTATTGATTTTCAGCCATTGCCTATAATCCCGATTAGATGTCAAGAACTTGCGGTTGCTGTGCCGCGTGAGTGTGCTCGGTGCCCGCGTAAACTTTCAGTTTACGGAACATTGCACGACCCAACGGACCCTTTGGCAGCATGCCTTTAACCGCGATTTCAATCACACGCTCTGGGTTGCGGGCAATCATCTCTTCAAAGGTCGCTTGCTTGATACCACCGACGTAGCCGGTGTGACGGTAATACACTTTGTCTGTACGCTTGTTGCCGGTTACAGCAACTTTTTCTGCGTTCAGAACGATGATGTAGTCACCGGTATCAACGTGCGGGGTGTATTCCGCTTTATGCTTGCCGCGCAGACGACGAGCCAGTTCAGTAGCGAGACGGCCTAAAGTTTTACCATCTGCATCAACAACGTACCAGTCGCGTTTTACGCTCTCTGGTTTAGCTGTAAAAGTTTTCATTAGAAAGCTTACCCAATAATTAGTTACACGTTGGTGAACACCCAAACGCTCGAAAACAGTTGAGGCTCACACGACCATACAAGTCCAGCAAACCTACCCCTTCGAATAGCCATTGCCGGCACTAAAAAGTTTTTGGGAAAAAAACTTTGTTGTAACGTGGGGTCGCAAGATTATAGAGAAGTCGCTCACAAAGATCGAACGCTTTTTGAATAGAAACGCAATTAAACGCCAATGGCAGAAAACCGGGGACGCCAGTGGCCTGGGTCCCCCTGGACGTCACGGCAGATGCGGCAACTTCAGATACTCTTCACTCTGCATTTCTTGCAGCCGCGACAGACAACGCTGGTACTCGAACTTCAACCGCTCACCCTGGTAAATATCGAACATCGACGCTTCGGCAGCGATCACCAGTTTGACGTGACGTTCGTAAAATTCATCGACCAATGCCAGGAAGCGGCGCGCGGTATTTTCCTTCAGCGGCCCCATCACCCGCACATTATACAGGATCACGCTGTGATACAGGCGCGACAGCGCAATATAGTCCAATTGGCTACGCGCCTCTTCGCACAACGTGTGAAAATCGACCGCCAGCACGCCGTCTACCGCGTTGATCGCCTGCAACGGCCGATGATTGATCTGTAATACCGGTGCCGCCTCTCCTGGCTTGCCGGCCAGCTTCACAAACATCCGGTCCATGGTCAGCCGGGTCTGTTCATCAAGCGGCGTCAGGTACAAATGCGCCTGAGTCAAAGTACGCAGGCGATAATCAATGCCGGCGTCAACGTTCATCACGTCACAGAATTCGTTAATCAGATCGATCGCCGGCAGGAAACGCGCCCGCTGCAGGCCGTTGCGGTACAAATCGTTCGGCGGGATATTGGAGGTCGCCACCAGCGTAATGCCACGGGCAAACAGCGCCTGCAACAACGTTGCCAACAACATGGCGTCGGTAATATCGGAAACAAAGAACTCGTCGAAACACAGCACATCGGTCTGTGCCTTGAAACCATCCGCGATGATTTCAAGTGGGTTTTCCTGCCCCTGCAGTTCGGTCAGCTCTTCGTGCACCCGCAGCATAAAACGGTGAAAATGCAGCCGCAGCTTGCGCTCCCCCGGCAGGCTATGGAAGAACATGTCCATCAGCCAGGTTTTGCCGCGTCCCACGCCGCCCCACATATATAAGCCCTGAACCGGACGCTGCTGAGTCGTTTCACTGCTCTTGCCCAGCCAACGATTCAGTTTGCCGCGCAGGCCCGCGGCCGGCGCACTGACAGCGGGCGTCTGCTGCAATAATGCCTGATAGATATGATCCAGTTGAGTCACGGCCTCCATCTGGACTTCATCGGCCTGGTATTCTCCCGCAGCAAGCAGCCGCTGGTAGCGTGATAACGGTGATTGTGCCTGCATCTGTTCGATGTTCCTTCACAACGCTTAGAAATTATTTAGCCCATTTTCGCGGCAACTTTGGGTGGCTTCGCGCCCTTATCGCTACAAATACCCGCTCAGGGCGGCGCTGAAAACCCTGAAGAAATCAGGTCATGGCTCATCAGGATTCCACTCGGACAAGGTTAACGGTTATAGTGGATATTATTAAGTGAAAAATCCCTGCGGAACAACGAAGTCAAAATAGGAGTCATCATGACCTGGGAGTATGCGCTGATTGGTTTGGTGGTCGGTATCGTCATTGGTGCGGTAGCGATGCGTTTTGGTAACCGTAAATTACGTCAACAACAAGTTTTGCAGAACGAGTTGGACAAGAGCAAAACCGATCTTGAAGAGTATCGCCAGGAGCTGGTCGGCCACTTTGCCCGCAGCGCCGAGCTGCTGGACAATATGGCACGCGACTATCGCCAGCTGTATCAGCACATGGCGAAAAGCTCCAACAACCTGCTGCCGGACCTGCCAATGCAGGAAAACCCGTTCCGCTATCGCCTGACCGAAGCCGAAGCGGATAACGATCAGACGCCGGTAGAGATGCCGCGCGACTACTCAGAAGGCGCATCCGGCCTGCTGCGTGGCGAACGTCCGCGCCGCGACTAAACGCTGTTCTTCGCCCGTGGGCCAGTTCCACGGGCTTTTGCTCCCCCATGCTTTTTCTTCCCCACGCCGAGCTATCCTTAAAGCTGGCGCCTGAGTGAACTTTTCACGCAAATTCACGGTCTTACCCTTCACTATGGTAGTGCTGCTGCATTATCATCACCCTTTCACCGGCAGGTATTGAGAGAGTTATCATCAATGAATAAAAAGTCGTTAATTCTTAGTGCATTGGCAATGAGTATTGGCCTCACACTGACCTCCGTACCGGCAGCCAACGCGGCGATGCCTGTCGCCGTGCAGGGGCAGCAGTTGCCAAGCCTGGCGCCGATGTTGGAAAAAGTATTGCCCGCTGTCGTCAGCGTGCATGTGGAAGGCACTCAGGTGCAGCGCCAGCAGGTACCGGAAGAGCTCAAACGCTTCTTCGGCCCCGACGCGCCAGGACAACAGCAAAGCTCACGCCCGTTTGAAGGCTTGGGTTCTGGCGTGATCATCGACGCCGCCAAGGGCTATGTGTTGACCAACAACCACGTGATCAACAATGCCGACAAAATCAGCGTACAGTTGAATGACGGGCGTGAAGTGGATGCCAAGTTGTTGGGACGTGACGAACAGTCCGACATCGCCCTGCTGCAGCTCAGCGATGTGAAAAACCTGACCGCGATAAAAATGGCGGACTCCGATCAACTGCGGGTCGGCGACTTTGCCGTGGCCGTCGGCAACCCATTCGGCCTCGGCCAGACGGCGACTTCCGGTATTATCTCTGCACTGGGTCGTAGCGGTCTGAACCTGGAAGGGTTGGAAAACTTCATTCAGACCGATGCTTCCATCAACCGCGGTAACTCCGGTGGCGCACTGGTTAACCTCAACGGTGAGTTAATCGGTATCAACACCGCCATTTTGGCGCCAAGCGGCGGCAACGTGGGCATCGGCTTTGCCATTCCGAGCAACATGGCGCAGAACCTCAGCCAGCAGTTGATTGAATTTGGCGAAGTGAAACGCGGCCTGCTGGGCATCAAAGGCAGTGAAATGACCGCCGATATGGCCAAGGCGTTTAACACCGACGCCCAACGCGGTGCCTTCGTCAGCGAAGTGTTGCCGAAATCTGCCGCCGCCAAGGCCGGCATCAAAGCCGGTGACATTCTGGTTTCCGTCGACGGCAAGCCCGTCAGCAGCTTCGCCGAACTGCGTGCCAAGGTCGGTACCACCGCGCCGGGCAAAACCATCAAGGTTGGCTTGCTGCGCGACGGTAAGCCGCAGGAAGTTTCCGTCACGCTGGACAACAGCGAAGGCGCCTCCACCAATGCCGAAACGCTTTCTCCGGCTCTGCAGGGCGTGTCACTGAGCAACGGTGCCATTCCAAGTGGTGACAAAGGCGTGAAGATCGATAGAGTCGATAAAGGCTCCGTAGCCGCGCAGATCGGGTTGCAGAAAGACGATGTGATCATTGGCGTCAACCGTCAGCGCGTTGAAAACATCACGACCTTACGCAAGGTGCTGGAAGCCAAGCCACCGGTGATGGCACTGAACATCGTGCGCGGCGGCGAAACCATTTATCTGCTGTTGCGTTAATCGGTAATTTGTTTAAAAACCGGGCCCGGTGACATACTGCGCCCGGTATTCTCATGCTATCCTCCGTGTATCTTTCATCTCACGTACTAAAACTCCATGTTTGCTAAGCTCTTGCGTTCCGTCGTTATTGGTTTAATCGTTGCCGGCCTGCTGCTGGTTGCACTGCCCGTGCTACGTTCTTCCAATGCTCTGTTCGCAGAAAAACATGACAGTACTCTTGACGAAACGCCGGTCAGCTACAACAAAGCGGTGCGCCGCGCCGCGCCCGCCGTGGTGAATATCTACAACCGCAATATGAACGGTTCCGCCAACATACTCTCTCTGGGATCTGGCGTGATCATGAACGAGCGCGGTTATATCCTGACTAATCGCCACGTGATCAAGGATGCACAACAAATTACCGTGGTGGTGCAAGACGGCCGCCGTTACGAAGCATTGTTAGTCGGTTCTGACGGTTTGACCGATCTGGCGGTGCTGAAAATTGATCCGGGCAACCTGCCGGTGATCCCGATAAACACGGCTCGCACCGCGCACGTAGGTGACGTAGTACTGGCGATCGGCAACCCCTTCAATCTCGGTCAGACCGTCACTCAGGGGATCCTCAGCGCTACCGGCCGCATCAGTATGAGCACCACCGGTCGCCAAACCTTCCTGCAGACCGATGCCTCGATTAACCGCGGCAACTCGGGTGGCGCGCTGGTCAACTCGCTGGGCGAGCTAATCGGCATCAATACCCTGACCTACGATAAAATCACCGACGGGGAAACGCCGGAAGGTTTGGGCTTCGCCATTCCCATCGAGCTGGCCACCAAGATTATGGACAAGCTGATCCGCGACGGCCGCGTCATCCGCGGTTATTTCGGTATTCAGGGGAAAGAGATTATTCCTCTGCGTTCGTCCAATTCCGGCATCGATCGCCTGCAGGGCATTATCGTGACCGAAATTACGCCGAACGGGCCGGCTGGTAACGCCGGGTTCCATATCAACGACGTGATCATCAACGTCGACAACAAACCGGCGATTTCGGTGCTGGAGACCATGGACCAGGTGGCGGAGATCCGCCCAGGCACTGAAATTCCGGTGATTGTGTTGCGCGAAGGCAAACGCATCACCTTGAAAATGACCGTGGGCGAATTCCCGGAAGACAGCAATTAAAAAGGGCCCGGCAACGCCGAGCCCTCCAATACTGCATTGCGCCGGGGCATCACCCCGGCATCCAACAGATTACTCGCCTTTCACACGCTCGATATTTGCACCCAGCGCACGCAGCTTGTCTTCAATACGCTCATAGCCACGGTCAATGTGATAGATACGATCGACAACGGTCACGCCGTCGGCGATGCAGCCGGCAATCACCAGGCTGGCTGAAGCGCGCAAATCGGTCGCCATAACCTGAGCACCGGACAGTTGCTCAACGCCGTGACAAATCACGGTGTTGCTCTCGATCTCGGCATGTGCACCCATACGGATCAATTCAGGCACGTGCATAAAGCGGTTTTCAAAGATGGTCTCGGTGATCACACCGGTGCCTTCCGCGACCAGGTTCAGCAAGCTGAACTGAGCCTGCATATCGGTTGGGAACCCCGGGTGCGGTGCGGTGCGAATGGTCACCGCTTTCGGACGTTTGCCGTGCATGTCCAGGCTGATCCAGTCTTCACCTACTTCGATATCCGCACCGGCTTCACGCAGTTTGGCCAGCACGGCATCCAGCGTATCCGGACGGGTATCACGGCACATCACTTTGCCACCGGAAACCGCGGCAGCGATCAGGAAGGTGCCGGTTTCGATACGGTCCGGCAGAACGCGATAAACGCCGCCGCCCAGGCGCTCAACGCCCTCGATGGTGATGCGGTCACTGCCGGCACCGGTGATTTTCGCACCCAGCGTGTTAAGGAAGTTGGCAGTATCGACAATTTCCGGTTCACGTGCGGCGTTCTCAATCACGGTGGTACCGGTCGCCAGGGTGGCGGCGCTCATGATGGTCACGGTAGCGCCAACGCTCACCTTGTCCATAACGATGTGTGCACCCTTCAGGCGGCCGTCAACGGAAGCTTTTACGTAACCTTCTTCCAGTTTGATCTCTGCACCCAGCTGTTCCAGACCCGTAATATGCAGATCAACCGGACGAGCGCCGATCGCACAACCGCCCGGCAGGGAAACCTGACCACGACCAAAACGAGCGACCAGCGGCCCCAAAGCCCAGATAGAAGCACGCATGGTTTTCACCAGGTCATACGGCGCGCAGAATTCGTTCACGCCGCTGGCATCAACGAATACGGAACCGTTACGCTCAATCTTGGTGCCTAACTGGTTGAGTAGCTTAATGGTGGTATCGATGTCCTTCAGCTTCGGGACATTCTGCAGCTCGACCGGCTCTTCCGCTAATAATGCGGCGAACAGGATCGGCAGGGCAGCATTTTTGGCCCCGGAAATAGCAACTTCACCGCTTAGGCGGGTCCGGCCCTGCACACGAAATTTATCCATTTGACTACTCTCTATTATCTAAACTGACGCTGCCCGCCCCGCTGGGCAAACAGCCTTAAAATCCGTTGAGTTTGCGATCTCGCTGCCACTCTTCTGGGGTGTACGCCTTGATCGACAAGGCATGAATTCGGTTGTCCGCAATGTATTCCATCAGCGGTGCATACACCGTCTGTTGTTTCTTGACGCGGCTCATGGCGGCAAACAGCTCGCCGACCACGATCACCTGAAAATGGCTACCGTCACCGGTAACATGTGCTTCATCCAGTGCCAATGCTCGCATCAGCACGTCTTTAATCTCGTTATTTTCCATAGTATCCAGTTCTGCATCAAAAGGATCATAATCAGCCTGACATCTTAGTGGAATCAGACGTTTTCTTAAACTAAAGAAAAAGCCCCTGTGTAACAGGGGCTTTCTGAGGCGAAACCGTCTTTAACCAGCCGAAAGTAGGGCTAACCAGCGGTATCGACAGGCATTATTGCTTGCAGGTTGTACAGCGTGATCAAGGTTTTCAGGCGATCGCTGGCACCAGAAATTTTTAATTCCACGCCGTGCTGACGCTGCTGTTCACGCAGATGTACCAGCAATGCCAGCCCGGAAGAGTCCACACGCTGCAATTGCGTAACGTCGAGGACAGTTATATCCGCCAGCAACGTTTCCCGCTGTTCCCACAGCGGCAACAGAGTTTCCCGATCCAGTTCACCGCGCAGGATCAGAGTCTGCTGCTGCGATTCAAAGCTGAGTGCGGTCATCAGTTTTTCTGATCCAGCGTGATTGGACGCTGCGCCGCCGCCTGCAGTTGTTTGGTCAGGCCGTCAATCCCTTGGGTACGCAAGGTAGATGCCCACTCGTTTTGCTTGGTGGTAATCATGCTGACGCCTTCGGCGATCATGTCATACGCCTGCCAGTAACCGGTCTTGCTGTTTTTGCGCCACTGGAAGTCCAGACGCACCGGCGGGCGACCGCCCTGGTCAATGATGGTCACGCGGATGGCGACGATATCGGCATTATCCAACGGCTTTTCAGGTTCAATCTGGTAAGTCTGGCCGTGGTACATCGCCAACGCCTGGCCGTAGGCCTGTTCCAGGTAGGCCTGGAATGCGGTGAAGTAAGCTTCACGCTGCGCCGGGGTCGCTTCTTTGTAATAACGGCCCAGTACCAGTGCACCGGCGTATTTAACCTGTACAAAAGGCATCAACTCCTGATGCACCACGGAACGCAGGTAGTTGGGATCCTGCTTGATTTTCGGCTGCTCGGTTTTCAGACGGTTAAAGGTCTTTTGAGCCGCGTCCTGCATCAGGCTGTAAGGATTGGTTTGATCGACCGCGTTCGCCAGCGGCGCAACCACCAGCAGGGCAACCATAAGTAAACGTTTAAACATGCAGGCTTCCTCTCTTAATGAATGGGGGCAGCAGGTTGCGGCGCAGTACCGGCAGCCGGGCTGGCAGCCGCGTCTCCCGCTTTATCTGCGTTATCCTGGCCGCCGCTCTTATACAAGAACTGGCCGATCAGATCTTCCAGAACCATGGCTGATTTGGTGTCTTGAATGGTACCACCGTCCTTCAGAATGGTGGTGCCCATATCCGGGTCTTCAAAACCGACGTTCAGTGCCAGATATTGCTCCCCCAGCAGGCCGGAGGTGCGGATCGCCAGTGAGCTGGTATCCGGTATCTGGTTGAATTTATCCTGGATATCCAGGGCAACGCGCGGCGTATAAGTTTTAGGATCGAGAGAGATATTGGCCACTCGACCAATCACCACGCCGCCGATTTTCACCGGTGAACGTGCTTTCAGACCACCGATATTATCGAAGGTCGCGTAAATACGGTATGTAGGTTCGTTACCGATCGACTTAATGTTTGCCACTTGCAGGCACAAAAACACGACGGCGCACAGCGCAATCAGCATAAATGCCCCAACCCAGATTTCACTCTTCTTCGTTTGCATCGAATCAATTCCCAAACATCAGTGCTGTCAGCACGAAATCCAATCCCAACACCGCCAGTGACGAATGTACCACGGTACGGGTCGTTGCCCGGCTAATCCCTTCAGAGGTCGGTACTGCATCATACCCGTTGAAGATGGCAATCCAGGTCACGGTAATGGCAAATACCACGCTCTTGAGCAGGCAGTTGAGCAAGTCTTTTTTCCACTCTACGGCGCCCTGCATCGCCGACCAGAAGAAGCCACCGTCAATGCCCTTCCAATCCACACCGACTATCGAACCGCCCCAGATACCAATTGCGACAAAGATCAGCGTCAACAACGGCATGCTGATCAAACCCGCCCAGAAGCGCGGTGCGACAATACGCCGCAGCGGGTCGACCGCCATCATTTCCAGGCTGGAGATTTGTTCGGTTGCCTTCATCAGGCCAATTTCGGCCGTCAACGCGGAACCGGCACGACCGGCAAACAACAGTGCCGTCACCACCGGGCCCAGTTCACGTAACAGCGACAGCGCCACCATCATGCCCAAGCTGGCTTCGGCACTGTAGGTGGTCAGCACCAAATAGCCCTGTAGCCCCAGTACCATGCCGATAAACAACCCGGAAACCATGATAATCAGCAGTGATTGCACGCCTACACTGTGCATTTGCTTGAGCAGCAACGGCCACTGTTTGCGCGGCTCGGGCCGCCCGACCAGCGCGCCCCACAGCATCAATCCGGCGCGTCCAAAACTGGCGCTGGTGTTGATGCCACGGCGTCCTAACGACGCTAACGCCTGTAATAACATCAGCTTATTTACTCCCTAAACCTAACAACTCGGCCTGATAATCGCCAGCCGGATAACGGAAAGGCACCGGCCCATCGGCAATACCATCCAGGAACTGGCGCACGCGTGCATCAGGATTGTTCTGTAATTCTTGCGCCGTGCCTTCGGCAATCACCCGATGATCGGCAACAATGTACGCGTAGTCGGCGATGCTCAGCACCTCAGGTACATCGTGCGAAACCACAATGCAGGTGATGCCCAGCGCGTGATTGAGCTCATCAATCAGCTTCACCAGCACGCCCATGGTGATCGGATCCTGACCGACGAAAGGCTCGTCGAACATGATCATCTCCGGGTCAAGCGCAATCGCCCGCGCCAGCGCCGCACGCCGCGCCATACCGCCGGACAACTCATTGGGCATCAGCTCGGCCGCGCCACGCAGTCCGACCGCCTCCAGCTTCATCATTACCGTACTGCGCAAAATAGGTTCCGGTAAGCGGCTGTGCTCACGCAGCGGATAAGCCACGTTTTCAAACACCGTCAGATCGGTGAACAGCGCGCCTGACTGGAACAGCATGCTCATTTTCTTACGTGCTTCATACAGCTGATGACGGGACAACGCAGGAATGTCGTCGCCATCAAACCAGATCTCACCGCTGTCCGGTGCCAACTGGCCGCCAATCAGACGCAGCAGCGTCGTTTTACCAATACCGGACGGCCCCATGATCGCCGTCACCTTGCCACGGGGAACCGTCAGGTTGATGTCTTCGAATATTAGTCGATCGCCGCGAGAGAAAGTCATGTCGCGAACTTCGACCAGATTCTCTGCCTTCTGGTGCATGTTAATGGATCCTTTGCGGCTTATTTTTGCCAAATCTACCCGCGATGTTAAAGCAACGGGCGCAATGCGTCTCATCTTTACAAAAACTTACCGGCATTTCGTTACCAATGGTGCCATAGGTTTTACTTTTACGCGCCACCCGGTCAAAATTGGCACCATAACGAAAAAAAACGAAAGTGTTCATATATTAGCCGGGAAATCCCGTTGCTGCGGATTTTGCCTGCGCAACGGAGGGCAAAGCAAGATAGCCGAATTACGGCTTTTAACCAACGAACCGGGATAATTCCCAACAAAGGACCCTGCATGTTTCTCGCGATAGTTTTATTAATCGTTGGTTTATTTTTACTGGTGTATGGCGCAGACCGCTTAGTTTACGGTGCTGCGGTGATTTCTCGTTCACTTGGTGTGCCACCGCTGATTATCGGCATGACCATCGTCGGCATCGGCACTTCGCTGCCGGAACTGTTTGTTTCGACCACCGCCGCGCTGAACGGGCAGATAGATATGGCGGTGGGAAACGTAATTGGTTCCAACATCACCAATATTCTCTTGATCCTCGGCGTTGCCGCGCTGATCCACCCGCTGGCTGCGCGTTCTGAAGTATTGCGACGCGAACTGCCGCTGATGTTGGCGGTCACAGTATTGTGCGGTTTCGTGCTGATGGACGGCACGCTAAGTCGGCTGGATGGCGTGGTGCTGTTGGCCGCCGCCGCCGTCTTCATTCTGCTGATGTTGAAAATTGCCCGGCTGGCACAGCGTGAAGGCAACGACAGCCTGACCGTGGAACAAATGGCCGAGCTGCCGCAGGACAGCAGCAACACCGTGGCGGTGCTGTGGCTGGTGCTGGCGTTTATCATTCTGCCGCTGTCTTCCAAAATGGTGGTCGATAACGCCACGGTGATCGCGCACTTTTTCGGTATGAGTGAGCTGGTGGTCGGCCTGACCCTTATCGCTGTCGGCACCAGCCTGCCGGAGCTGGCGACCTCCATCGCCGGAGCACTAAAGGGTGAGGATGATATGGCGATTGGCAATATCATCGGCTCCAACATTTTCAATACGGTGATAGTGCTGGGTGTCCCCGCCCTGCTGTCCCCTGGCAGTGTCGATGGCGCCGCCTTCCACCGCGATTACTGGGTGATGCTGGCGGTCAGCATTGTGCTCACCGCCTTGTGCGTTGGGCGTAAACATCGCATCGGTCATCTGGCAGGGGCTCTGTTATTATGTGGCTTTATTGCGTATCTTGCGGTGCTGTTTTTTAACCCTTTCAGTACTTTCGGCTAAACCGACGAGCGGGAATGAGTATGTCGAACATTCAGTTGCAACCAGGCTTTGATTTTCAGCAGGCAGGCAAAGAAGTGCTGCAGATTGAGCGTGACGGGCTGGCTCAGCTCGATCAATACATCAATGCAGACTTTACCCGCGCCTGCGAGTTGATCGCCGAATGCACGGGTAAAGTGGTGGTCATGGGCATGGGCAAATCCGGTCATATCGGCTGCAAGATTGCCGCCACCTTCGCCAGCACCGGCACGCCTTCGTTCTTTGTTCACCCTGCGGAAGCCAGCCACGGCGATCTCGGCATGGTGTCTGCGCAGGATATTGTGCTCGCCATCTCCAACTCCGGCGAGTCCAACGAAATCCAGGCGCTGATCCCGGTATTGAAGCGCCAGCAAATCCCGTTGATCTGCATGACCAACAACCCGGAAAGCTCGATGGGCAAAGCGGCGGATATTCACCTGTGCATCAAGGTGCCACAGGAAGCCTGCCCGCTCGGCCTGGCACCGACCACCAGCACCACCGCCACCCTGGTGATGGGCGATGCGCTAGCCGTCGCCCTGCTGAAAGCCCGCGGTTTCACGCCGGAAGATTTTGCGTTGTCACACCCTGGTGGCGCTCTGGGCCGCCGACTGCTGCTGCGCGTGAGTGATATCATGCACAGCGGCGATGAAATTCCCCACGTCAGCGCCGATGCATCGCTGCGCGACGCGCTGCTGGAAATCACCCGCAAAAATCTGGGCATGACGGTCATCTGTGACGATCTGATGAAGATCGCCGGTATCTTTACCGATGGTGACCTGCGCCGGATTTTTGATATGGGTATCAATCTCAACGAGGCCAGGATCGTCGATGTCATGACGCTCGGTGGCGTGCGAGTGCGTCCGAACCTGCTGGCGGTCGACGCGCTGAACCTGATGCAGCAACGTCATATCACCTCAGTGCTGGTTGCCGATGGCGACCAGTTGCTGGGTGTGGTACATATGCATGACATGCTGCGCGCCGGCGTCGTTTAATTATGGAAGAGAACTCAATGAGTCTGGTTGAAACCTGCTACGGGCCTGTAGAACAAGACGTCATGGCGCGCGCCGGTAAAATCCGCCTGCTGATTTGTGATGTCGATGGCGTGCTGTCAGACGGCCTGATTTTCATGGGCAACAACGGTGAAGAACTAAAAGCGTTTAACGTGCGCGACGGTTACGGCATTCGCTGCCTGAAAACCTCGGATATTGAAGTGGCAATTATTACCGGCCGCTCCGCCAAGCTGCTGGAGGACCGCGCAAATACCCTCGGTATTACCCACCTTTATCAGGGGCAATCCGATAAGCTTTTGGCCTTCCGCGAACTGTTGGATACACTGTCGCTAACGGCAGATCAGGTAGCCTATATCGGTGACGATCTGATCGACTGGCCGGTGATGGCCCAGGTTGGCCTGGCAGTCGCGGTAGCAGATGCACATCCTCTGTTGCTGCCACGAGCCCACTATATTACCCGCATTGCCGGCGGCCGCGGTGCGGTGCGCGAGCTGTGTGACATTATTCTTTTGGCTCAGAACAAGCTGGAGGACGCCAAAGGGCTGTCGATATGAGTAAAACCAAACTTTGGATCACCATCCTGCTGGCGGTGATCGCATTGGCGCTGATTGGCTGGAACATGACTGATGTCAATGATGATGCCATGCCGGGACCGGCTAACAGTAAAGACCCGACTTATCAGAGCCAGCACACGGTCACCATAGTGTACAATCCGACCGGCAAGCTGAGCTATAAGCTGGTGGCGGAAGACGTAAAGTACTATGAGGCCGACGAATTAAGCTGGTTTACCCAGCCGGTGATGACGCTGTTTGATGAAAACGCGGTGGCCACCTGGTCAGTTCGCGCCGATCGCGCCAAACTGACTAAAGACCGGATGCTGTATCTTTACGGCCATGTCGAGGTGAACAGCCTGACCACCACCTCACAGCTGGAAAAAATTAAAACAGACAATGCTCAGGTGAACCTGGTGACCCAGGATGTGGCTTCGGATGACGAAGTGACGCTCTATGGGACGAACTTCACCTCTAACGGCATGAAAATGCGTGGGAACCTGCGGGCCAAAACCGCTGAGCTGATTGATAAGGTTAAGACCAACTATGAAATTCAGAACCAACAAACCAAGCCGTAATCTGTTGATCGGCAGCTTGATTTTGGCCGCCAGCGCACCCGCCTGGGCGCTGAAGTCCGACTCCAGCCAACCGGTAAGCATTGACTCACTGAAACAGTCTCTGGATATGCAGAGCAACGTCAGCACCTTTACCGATAACGTGGTGATCAAGCAAGGCACTATCGATATCAAGGCAGACAAGGTTGTGGTGACCCGCCCAGGCGGCGATCAGAATAAAACCTATATCGAAGCCTTTGGCAATCCGGTGACCTTCTATCAGATGCAAGACAGCGGCAAGCCGGTGAAAGGCCACGCGCAGAAGGTCCGTTACGATGTGGCGTCGCAGTTGGTGACCCTGACCGGGAACGCCTATCTGGAACAGCTCGACAGCAACGTAAAAGGCGATCGCATCACCTATCTGGTGCAACAGCAGCAAATGCAGGCGTTTAGCGACAAAGGCAAACGCGTGACTACGGTTCTGGTACCGTCGCAGTTGCAAGACAAAAACGGGCAAAAGAAGAGTAACTAATCACTTATGGCTACACTCATCGCAGAAAACCTGGCGAAAGCCTACAAGGGCCGCAAAGTTGTTGAAGACGTCAGCCTGAAAGTGAAATCCGGCGAGATCGTCGGCCTGCTGGGGCCAAACGGCGCCGGCAAGACCACCACCTTCTACATGGTGGTGGGTATCGTTCAGCGTGATGCCGGGCGTATCGTGATTGACGAAGAAGACATCAGCCTGCTGCCGCTGCACGCCCGTGCGCGCCGTGGCATCGGTTATTTGCCGCAGGAAGCCTCCATCTTCCGCCGCCTCAGCGTGTATGACAACCTGATGGCCGTGCTGGAGATCCGTGAAGATCTCAGCAGCGAGCAGCGAGCAGACCGTGCGGTAGAGCTGATGGAAGAATTCCATATCTCCCACCTGCGCGACAACCTGGGCCAGGCGCTGTCCGGTGGTGAACGCCGCCGCGTCGAGATCGCCCGTGCGCTGGCGGCGAATCCGAAATTCATCCTGCTGGATGAACCGTTCGCCGGGGTTGACCCGATTTCCGTTATCGACATTAAAAAAATTATCGAGCACTTGCGTGACAGCGGCCTGGGCGTGCTGATCACCGACCATAACGTGCGCGAAACGCTGGACGTGTGTGAACGCGCCTATATCGTCAGCCAGGGCAAACTGATTGCCCACGGCACGCCGGATGCTATTCTGGCCGATGAGCAGGTGAAACGCGTTTATCTGGGCGAAGAATTCCGCCTCTGAGTGCCAGCGCGTCCTGATGGACGACTGTTAACGGAAGTAGACTGAAGATTATGAAGCAAGGTTTGCAACTCAGGTTTAGCCAACAACTGGCCATGACCCCCCAGCTCCAGCAGGCTATCCGCCTGCTGCAGTTGTCCACGCTTGAGCTCCAGCAGGAGATACAGCTGGCGTTAGAGAGCAACCCATTGCTTGAACAGAGCGACCTGCACGAAGAAGTCGACGCCAAAGAAACTGTCGAAACCGAAGGTTTGGATACCCGCGAGGCGTTGGAACAAAAGGACATGCCCGAAGAGCTGCCGCTCGACGCCACCTGGGACGAAATCTATACCGCCGGTACGCCGTCCGGTACCCGCACCGATTACAGTGACGATGAGCTACCGGTTTATCAGGGCGAGACCACCCAGACCCTGCAGGATTACCTGATGTGGCAAGTGGATCTGACGCCGTTTTCTGATACCGATGCCGCTATTGCCACCTCAATCGTCGACGCCGTTGACGACACCGGCTATCTCACCGTGCCGCTGGAAGACATTCTGGAGAGTCTGGGTGACGATAATGTGACAATGGACGAAGTCGAAGCGGTATTGAAGCGCGTACAGCGTTTTGATCCGGTTGGCGTCGCCGCGCGCGACCTGCGCGATTGTCTGCTGGTTCAGCTTTCCCAGTACGCTAAAGACACGCCCTATCTGGCTGAGGCACGCCTGATCATCAGCGAGCATCTGGACCTGCTGGCTAACCACGACTTTCGCAGCCTGATGCGAACAACGCGCTCAAAAGAAGATACACTGAAAGAAGCGATGTTGCTGATCCAGTCATTGGATCCCCGTCCGGGTCAGTCGATCAACACCGGCGAATCCGAGTATGTGATCCCGGACGTGCTGGTGCGCAAAGTGCAGGATGTCTGGACGGTCGAGCTCAATAGCGACAGCATTCCACGCTTGAAGATCAACCAGCAGTACGCCGCGATGGGCAATAGCGCACGTAACGACAGTGACGGGCAGTACATCCGCAGCAATTTGCAGGAAGCGAAATGGCTGATCAAAAGTCTGGAAAGCCGAAACGACACTCTGCTGAAAGTTTCGCGCTGCATCGTCGAGCAGCAACAGGCGTTCTTTGAACAGGGCACAGAATTTATGAAGCCCATGGTGCTGGCAGATATTGCCCAGGCCGTGGAGATGCATGAATCGACAATTTCACGCGTGACCACGCAGAAGTTTTTGCACAGTCCGCGCGGCATTTTCGAATTGAAATATTTCTTCTCCAGCCATGTGAATACCGACAGCGGGGGCGAAGCCTCCTCTACGGCGATCCGGGCAGTGGTCAAGAAAATGATCGCGGCGGAAAACCCCGCCAAACCGCTCAGCGACAGCAAGCTGGCCACCCTGCTCTCCGACCAGGGGATCATCGTGGCGCGGCGTACCGTCGCCAAGTACCGAGAGTCTTTGTCCATCCCGCCGTCCAACCAGCGTAAACAGTTGGTTTGACCTCTATTGAGAAGGAAGACATTATGCAGCTCAACATTACCGGACACCACATCGAAATCACCGAACCTTTGCGCGAGTTCGTGAACACCAAGTTCGCCAAACTCGAACAGTATTTTGATCGCATAAATCAGGTGTATGTCGTACTTAGTGTGGAAAAAGTGCAGCAGATTGCGGAAGCGACGGTGCACGTGAATGGAGGCGAGTTGCACGCCACCTCGGAAGACGAGAACATGTATGCTGCAATTGATAGCCTGATCGACAAACTGGCACGTCAATTGAACAAACATAAAGACAAACTGAAACAACACTGACATTCTGGGCCGTTTCCGTCAGCGGGTACGGCTCAAACGTAGCCTCGGCCATCGGCGCGTTACCTGTATGGGTATCGCGCCGATAAGCCATCAAGGGTTAAACAAGGCGAAAAATCACCTCACAAGCCTCCTGCTTGCTGGTGTGGTTTTAAGTGAAGATGAGATGAACAACGAAACAATGCAATTAAGCTCGGTGTTAAACATCGAGTGCACCAGAAGCTCCGTCCATTGCACCAGCAAGAAACGGGCTTTGGAAATTATCAGCGAACTGGCCGCAAAACAGCTCAACCTGTCATCACAGGTAGTGTTTGACGCGGTTCTCACCCGCGAGCGCATGGGCAGTACCGGTATCGGCAATGGTATCGCTATTCCCCACGGCAAACTGGAAGAGGACACACTGCGGGCCGTTGGCGTGTTTATCCGTCTCGACCAACCTATCGCCTTTGACGCCATTGATAACCAGCCGGTCGATCTGCTGTTTGCCTTACTGGTACCTGCCGACCAATGTAAAACCCATTTGCATACTCTGTCGCTGGTCGCCAAACGCCTGGCCGACAAAACCGTATGCCGCCGCCTGCGTGCGGCGCAAAGTGACGAAGAGCTTTACCAAATCATCACCGAGTAACGCCCGGCTGGCGTGACTTCCAGCCCGGATAACGATACTGTTTAGCCACGATGGATCCCGGTTCGGACAGGGATCCTAAAGTTTCTAACGGTGGCGATAAACGCCACTGAGATGCCAGGGGGAGTTGCCACATGGTGCTGATGATTGTCAGCGGCCGTTCCGGTTCAGGGAAATCCGTCGCCTTACGGGCGCTGGAAGACATGGGTTTTTACTGCGTTGATAACCTGCCCGTGGTACTGCTGCCGCAGCTTGCCAATACGCTGGCGGAACGCAATAGCTCCGCTGCGGTAAGCATCGACGTACGTAACATGCCGGAATCGCCGGAAGTGTTTGAATATGCGATGACTCAACTGCCGGACAGTTTTTCGCCGCAGTTGCTGTTCCTCGATGCCGACCGTAATACGCTGATTCGCCGCTACAGTGATACTCGCCGTCTGCACCCGCTATCGAGCAAGAACCTGTCGCTGGAAAGCGCCATAGATGAAGAGAGCGACCTGCTTGAGCCACTGCGCTCCAGGGCCGATCTGATCATCGATACCTCAGAAATGTCAGTGCATGAACTGGCCGAAATGCTGCGTACCCGCCTGTTGGGCAAACGCGAGCGCGAACTGACCATGGTGTTCGAATCCTTTGGTTTCAAGCACGGTATTCCAATCGACGCCGATTACGTGTTTGACGTGCGCTTCCTGCCTAACCCGCACTGGGATCCGAAACTGCGCCCAATGACCGGTCTGGATAAACCCGTCGCCTCGTTCCTCGATCGCCACACCGAAGTGCACAACTTTATCTACCAGACCCGCAGCTATCTCGAACAGTGGTTGCCGATGCTGGAAACCAACAACCGCAGCTACCTGACGGTCGCCATTGGCTGTACCGGCGGTAAGCACCGTTCAGTCTACGTAGCAGAACAGCTGGCCGACTACTTCCGCTCACGCGGCAAAAACGTGCAGTCACGCCACCGCACGCTGGAAAAACGCAAACAATGACGGTCAAACAAACGGTTGAAATCAAAAACAAGCTGGGGATGCACGCGCGCCCGGCGATGAAGCTGTTTGAGCTGGTGCAGAGCTTTGATGCCGAGGTGATGCTACGCAACGACAGTGGCACCGAGGCCGAAGCCAGCAGCGTGATTGCGCTGCTGATGCTGGACTCCGCGCAGGGCCGTCATATCGAAGTGGAAGCCACCGGCCCGGATGAAGCCAAGGCACTGGCGGCGGTAATTGAGTTGATCAATTCCGGTTTTGACGAAGACTAAAGAGTCAGGTGCGCTACATGCAGCGCACCTACTTTACAACACATCATTCCTGCAGCTAGATCCGGCTTAAACAGTCCAGCGCCACCGCCTTGAAGCTGTCGAAATTATCACTGCCCAACAGGCGACTCATCGAACGTTCGCGCACAAAGGTGACGAACAGATCGTAGATTGCCATCGCCTCTTCGTAATCGCTCTTGCTGATCGCCAGCAGGAAAATCACGTGGGCAATTTCACCTTCACCCCAGGCCACCCCTTGCGGCGCCAGCAGCGTCACCACGACGGTTTTTTTCGCCAGCAACCCCAGCGAGTGCGGCAGCGCGATCCCTTCACCCAGCAGGGTAGAAACAATCGCCTCGCGCTCGACCACTGAAGGGTAAAAATCTTCGCCAACATAGCCTTCTTGCTCAAGCTGACGGCACACCTGCTGGAATAATTCCGCCTGGGTCAGCGGTTCATTGACCAACATAAAATGCTCAGCGTCGAAGAACTTCTCCAGCATATAGGGCTTGGTACGATCCACCAGCACCAGTTTGCCGAGCTGTTCGAGCTGGTATTCGGTCGGGAACGGCGACATCACCACCACCGGCTTGTTCTTTTCGCTAACCCGCGCATTGGAAATAACGAAGTCTTCGTCGATATGGCTGAGCACCTCGTAATCTCGCAGTGAAACGATGCGCGTCATCACCAGTTGCGGGTATTTGCGTGCGATCTGCGCCTGGATCATCCGCACCGTCGAGTTACCGGTATCGCACACCAGCATCACCTGCGGGTGTCGCTCATAGCCGATGTTGTAATGCCGCTCCAGCCCAACGCCAATGTGCAGTACCAGATAACCGATCTCGTTTTCACTCAGGGTGTAGGGCGTATATTTCCCCCAGCTGGAGACCGCGGCCAGCGTCACGTCATAGGCCATCGGGTAGTGCTGTTTAATGTTCGCCAGCAGCGGGTTGGGGATATTAATCTGGTATTTCACCCGGGTGATCATGGTCTTGATATGGGTCAGCAGATCGGCACGCAGCTGCTTGTCACCCTGCAGATTGTAGTTATAGTGCGCGTTGATATACGACAAAATGTAATCCACCAGCGCTTCTTCATCATCGGCGTTGATCTCGGTAGGTTGCACCTCCTGCACCCGCCGCGCAGCAATGTTCACCCGCAGGTAGGCCTCTTCTGCTATCGATATCTCTTTGCCACTGGCTTTACGCAGTTCCCCGGCCAGCCAGGTCGAGACCTTGCGCACCGCGTCATCCCCGTCCTCAACGTCAAAGTCCGGCAGCGGATAACCATCGGTAATGCGTTGCAGCGCGACTGCACAATAGAAAATCAGATACTGCTCACCTTCGTCCGTCAAACGAATGGCATATTGCGACAGCAACGGATGCAGCAAACCGGCAAAGGTCGTCACCTGCGGTTGACGCAGGATCTCATTGTTGAGCAGCGGATTTTCGGCATCGGCCAGATGCAGCTGGAATAACAGATCGGTCAGACAGGCGCGGATCGCCATCTCCGAACCAAACAGCTTCATGCCGTAGCGCGGTTTGGTTTCAATGGTCAATTGGTAGTGCGCCAGACGCTCTCTTACCTCAGCCATGTCGTTTTGCAGCGTGCCACGGCTGACAAACCATTCATCGGCTAAATCTTCAAGCTTCAGAGAAAAGGCTGAGGTCAGAAAACGAATCAGCAAATAGTGCACCCGTTCCTGCGCGCTGCGTGGCGTGGCGTGTTTTTTACGTTCCTGATGTTGCAGGGCGCTAAACAGTACGGCGTCATCGACCTGCAGGCGATAACCCGCCCCACGGCTATGCACAAAGTGGGCACCATAGTTTTCCAGAATATCGTTCAGCGCGGTGATGTCGGCGCGCACGGTTCGGGTGGACACGGCGAAGCGCTTCGCCAGCTCTTCCTGTGGCAAAGTCTCTGACTGCAAAGCATCAAACAGATAGGCCAAACGCGGGTAGGGAAATCGCACCATTCTCTTTCCGTCAATTAAGGTGCCCGCCTGGGGAATCAGGCGGGCAACGGGTTACTTCGCCACCGGCAAGAACACCATTTGCGAGGGGCTGCCCACCGGCGTATAGCCTTCAACAAAGCTGAGTTTGCCGCTGGCCTTATCCACGCCAAAGCGGGTGACGTTATCGCTGCGTTGGTTCATGGCATACAGATAACGCCCGTCCGGGCTTAGCGTCAGGGAGCGTGGATAATCGCCGCGCGTCCAGGTTTCCGCCACCGCGTGCAACTCGCCATCGCTACCGACGCTGAACTGCGCGATGCTGTTATGTAGCCGGTTGGCAACATACAGATTTTTGCCGTCCGCGCTCAGAACCAGCCCGGCGGCAAAGTTGGTACCCTTATAATCGGCAGGCAACGAAGAAACGACATGTAACTGTTTCAATGTCCCTTTTTGGCTGTCGAAACGGTAGCTGGTCAGCGTCGAGGCCTCTTCATTCACCAGCAGTACAGTTTTGCCGTCCGGATGGAAGACAAAGTGACGTGGGCCGGCACCCGCAGAAGATGCGGCAATCCACGGCGGATCGTTCGGCGTCAGTTGACCACTGGCATCGTCAAAGCGCCACTGGTAGATCCGATCCAGCCCCAGATCGGTAGAAAACACAAACTTGCCGCTCGGATCGCTGGCGATCATATGCGCATGCGGCCCATTGTGATCGCTGATGGCAAAACTGCCCTCTACCGCGCCTTCCGGCTTGCCGGCACCTGCAGGCCCTTGCTGTTGCTGCACCGAGCTGGCGTTGCCCAGTTTACCGTCACTCTCCAGCGGGAAGGCCGCCACGGTGCCACTGACGTAGTTCGCTAACAGCAGATAACGGCCATTGGGCGTCGGATAAAGATAAACTGGCCCTGCGCCTTGTGAATCGACCTGATTAAGCTGCGTCAGGCTGCCATCGGACGGATTGATATGGTAGGCAATAATGCCGCCGTGCCTGGTGCCGTTAAAATCCGCCACTTCACTGGCGACATACAGCGTCTGGCCTTTGGCATCCACGGTAAGCTGTGCCGGATTGGCCTGCTTGCTGACCAGCGTTCTGGCGCTTAACGCACCGCTGGCCGAGTCAACCTGCACCCGGTAAACGCCTTCACCGTTGGGATTGTAAGTACCGATATAAGCAAAATGAGATGACGTAGATTTCATTGCATCCTCAGCATGCAGCACCGGGCTGGTCATCGCCAGTAACGCCAGAGTTAACGCGGTGCGTAGGGTTGGTGACTGCCAGTTTCGCATAGTTATCCTTATGATAGATAGCGGCGCGGAATGCCCGCGCCTGTGAATACAAAGCCTGTCGCCTCCCTGCCTTACGTCATCCGATAATGCGTTTACCCGACCAGTTTTTTGGTGATGGCCAGCAGGGTTTTAACGTCCTGCGGGCGAGTGTTGCCCGTGGCGGAATCGATGATGGAGCTGTAGATATGTGGGATCACCCGCTTCACACCCGCAGCCAGTGCGATCTCGACGATCGGCTCGAAGTTTTCCAGATCGATGCCGCCGGTCGGCTCCAGCATAAAGTCATGTTCGGCGCAGGCCTGGGCCACATACTGGTATTCTTCTTTGCATGCCAGCCCGCCCATCGGGAAATACTTGATTGAGCTGCCGCCCATATCTTTTAACAGGGCAATGGCGGTTTCTACCGGCACAATGCCGTCCGGTGCCGCAGCACTCAGCGGGCCGGTTGAGATTTTCACCCAGCCAACGCGGCCGGTAGGCGACACCAGGCCATTGACCACGCTGTCATTCTGGCCCAGCAGCGCGCGGCTGGCACCGACACCGGTAAACACCTGGTTTACGTGCTGCGGTTGCACCTGTTGAGAAATCAGGCTGACCATCGCCGATTGTTTCGGATCCCCCGCGCCCAGCCCCACCGACAGCGCATTTTCAATCAGCCGCGCATAGCGCTGCATGTCTGCCACCGCACTGTCGACGTCCGGGTAGTTCTTGGACAGAACGCCCACCAGCACATGCCCTTCCGCCGCCGAATAAATATCCTGCGCATTGTCTTTCGAACCGGCCAATACGTTGAGGCACACGCGATCGCGATAGTAGTTGGGTTGCAGCTTCATGCTTGTTTCTCCGTGAACAGATTTTTAATACAGGTGAAGACGGTCATCAGCTGTTGCTGATCAACGCTGCGTACATCCACTTCAATCTTGCCTTCGTTAGCCTTATAGCCACGGAAGTAGATGGCGATAGCGCCGGTTTTCAGCGCCTGCACGATGTCGTAGGTCGAACGCCCGAGTACCGCTTCGTCAAAGGTGATCTCTGCCCGTGCAATATCACGGCCGGCACTGTCCCAGACGGTTTTGGCGCTGATGCCGGTCAGGGTGTTCAGGCTATCGATAAACGACGTCATTCTTTCCACCATTTGCTGACCGGTGGTTTTCTCCAACGTCAGATAGCTTTCGATCGCCTGCGTCAGGCCGAGGATGCCCTCTTTACCTACTTTCATCGCCCGGCCGATGCCGCCGGATTGCAGCTTCACCCACTCAACATATTGCTTCTTGCCGATCACCAAACCGCTGGTTGGGCCTTCAATGGCTTTGGCACCGCTGTAAATCACCAGGTCGGCCCCCATCTGGTAGTAGCACAGCAGATCTTCTTCCGCGGCGGCATCGACGATCAGCGGCAGGTTATGTTTACGTGCCACCACCACCGCCTGTTCAACGGAAAGAATGCTTTTCTGCACGCAGTGGTGCGACTTGATATAGAGAATGGCGGCAGTCTGCGGCGTGATGCAGGCTTCGAGCTGCTCGGCAGAGCACTCGTTGGCATAACCCGCCTCGACTACTTTGCCGCCACCCAGCGCGACCATGGTGTCGACCGGCGCGCCGAAGTTGACGTTATGGCCACGCGGCAACACGATTTCCCGCGGTACGGTAATCGGCGCAGAGTGCAAATTCACCAGCAGGTTGGCGTTGTCTTTGACGATCAATGCCGCTACCGACTGGGCGATACCTGCCGAGGCGCAGGAAACGATCACCGCATCTTCGACATTCAACAGATTGGCGATATAGGCACCGGTCTTGTCGACCAGATCCTTGATTTCAAAATAGTGATTCAGGCCGTAGTCAACCGCGTCAATGACGTCCTGACGCGGTGTCGACACGCCAAGCATGGTCATGCGACCTGAAGTATTAATGACTTGTTTTAAATTATATTTTTCATAAATCGAAGACATGAGCGGCTTTCCCTTCATCGGTTAATAAGATTTCCCCGGCCACCACCGCGGCCAGCGGAACCAGCAACTGTTGGCCGGCTGCCGATTGCCCTTCTGAATCGGCAAACACCTGCGGCCCCTGGCGGAGATCAAACAGGGTGAAATCGGCGTCGCAACCCACTTCGAGCCGGCCCTTGTTGACCAGACGTAGGGCCGACGCGGCATTCTCAGTCACGCAGGCAATCACCTGCGGCAGCGACAGCCCGATGCCGAAGAATTTGGACATTACCGTCGCCAGGCTGTGTACCGGCCCGGCCATGCGGTTACGGCAGTAAATATCGGAACTGATGGTATGCGGCAAAAAGCCCAGCGCAATCGCCTGCCGGGCGACCTCAAAGCTGAAGCTGGCGGTGCCATGGCCAACGTCGAGCAACACGCCGCGCTGCAACGCACGCTGGATAGACTCGCGCAGCGTGCCGGCCGGGGTCAGGATGCGGTTTGGCTTGCCGTTATAGCAGTGGGTGATGATATCGCCACGGGTCAGCAGATCGGCGATCTCATCGAGATCCGGCGGGTTATTGCCGATATGCACCATCAGCGGCAACAGGCTATTTTCCTGCTGGATCTCTTTGGCGAGCACCAGCGGCCGGGTGCCGTTCTGGCCGACCACGCTGCTGCTCATGCGCGCCTTGATGCCGATGACAAAACCGGCATGTTTGTCGATCGCCTGGCTGACTTTCTGCTTGTCGATATCGGTCAGATCTGCCAGTTCATTCTGTCGCAGCAGACCGATACGCGAAATATTCAGGAAGGCAAAAACGTTGGTTTTGGCACGGCGCGTCAGTGCATAAAACGTATCGACATCGTCAGTGCCGGTGCTACCGGCGTCGACCACCGTGGTGACGCCACAGGCGGTGCCAACCAGATCCGGCTCGTCATGGTAAATCGGCGAAGAGGGGTAACAATGCACGTGGGAGTCAATCCAGCCGGCGCTCAGGTGGTGATTGCCCGCCAGATCCCATTGCCGATGAGCGCGAATGTCTTCAGCCAGTTGCCCGACCGCGGCAATCTTGCCGTCCAGAACCGCCAAATCGACCAGTCGGTCATCCGCCAGTCTGGCGCGTCTGATTACTAAGTCATACATACTGCATCACTCCTTTTCAAGCAGGGGAGCGGCGCGCCGCTCCCCAACAATCACAGTCGCATTTAAGCGATGGCTACCGGGAAAATAGCCCCTAACAGCATCGCCCCGAGGATCGCCCCGCCGGTGATTGGCTTATTCCAGATATAGAACAGCAGTGCGCCGAGCAGTGAACCAATGCCAATCGGAATCGAGGCGGTCATCGCCGACAGGATGATCAACGGCCCCAGGAAACGACCGGAGGAGTTACCAGCCCCCATCATCACGTCCGCCCCGTAGGTGGAGTTGCTCTGGTTGATGGTAAATTTACGCGCCAGAATGATCAGGTAGCCAATCGCCAGACCAATCACCAGGCCGGTTACCAGCGAGGCGGCAAAGTTGGCAACCGGGAAGATAATGCCGGCCCCCAGCAGCAGTGCCGGCACCCCCAGGCCAACACCGGTCTGGATTGCACCGCCGATGTCCAGGATCCCCACCAACGAGCCTTCGATGATGCGCGCAAACAGGAAGCTGGCACCGAATGCCGCCACCGCGCCATAAACGCCGGTATCCATTCCGGCCCGCAGCATGGAAACGAAGGCCACTTCGTTAAAGGCACCGATGCCGTACAGGTAGTACATGTGCGTCCCGGCGAACACGCCGGACGAGAGCAGGCCGACAAAAATCGGGAATGACCAGTCGGCATACCAGAAGCCTTTTTGGGTTTGTTCTTCCATCATCCAGCTCCTTATTTACCGCTCAGGGTATTGTGAATGGCATCCAACCAGCCCGGCACGCCGAGGCTGAAGGATTCGAGGACTTTCATGTCGAAGCCGCGGAAGAAACCGCTCAGCACGAACAGCAGCACGATCACCGCCATCATGATCTTGGTGATTTTGTTCCAGCCGCTCTCTTCCACGCCTTTACCGATCAGGATGCCCAACACCAGACCCGGTACGGCGTTGCCCATAATCAGCTGCGCCAGGCCGCCGAAGATGGTGCCCCAGAAACCGGAACGACGCCCGGCGTCGATCGCCGCCAGCCAGAAGATCACCGGCATCACGGTGTTCACCAGCAGGTTAGCGGCCGGCACCAACACTTTAATCGCCGTGACCTGCAGCGCAGCAGGCACCGCGGAGGCGGTAGTATTGAGGAAAGCCACCACCAGCATGCCGATAATGCCGCAGGCGATAGCCATTTTTTTCGGGTCGTGCAGCGTTTGCGCCAGGTTGCGGTTTTTGACCATCAACGCTGCCGCACCCCAGTGTGGGATGATGCGGTGGTCAACGTCCTGCGTGAAGGCCCCAGCCGCCACGGAAGACGCCCAGGCGTTGAAGAAGAAGCCCAGACCGAATGAGAAATGGGAAGCCGGATCGCCCTCGCAGGAGTTCAGCTCGCCCAAGGTACGGAAAGCGCCCATGCCCTGGGTGGTTGGGGCATGGAACATGCGTGCGGCGCCGGCCCCTACGCCAACCCCCACCAGTCCGCCGATAATAAGCGACTTAAATAAGATGATTAAAAACATCAGTATACCCTTTGATTTATGCTAACGTTTTTATTTCGCGACGAAGACAACTTTTTCTGTATTGATGATTGTCACGTTCACGGTTATTTCCAGAGATACGGAATAGTTCTTTCTTTCCCGCGGCAGAAAGAAGAACAGAAACTTTTCTTTTGTTATTTTCTCTTCCGCTTTTAATACGCTGACATCCTGCGGTTCAATACGCAGCAGAATATTACTGGTGGATTTTAATACCGCGCCCTGGACATTGGCCAAGGCGGAAGCAAAAGCTTTCGCTTTGCTGTCGCCCTTACCCTCAACCTTTACCGACGTTGTATATTGCTCTTTCATTACGGATTGCCGTGTTTTTTAACGTAGGCTTCAACCAGCCTCTGGCCCAGCTCTTCTTTATCCATAAAACCGAAACCTAATACGGTGCAGCCTTCGTTAATTGCCGTCACGCCTTCATCAATCGAGCGCATGCCGTATTTGGCTTTATAGCCGTATTTGGTTTGAGCGGTAATTGCCCCTGCACCGCCGCTGCCGCAGAAAGAAATACCCAGCTGCGCGCCTTCCGCTTTCATCACGTCGCCGAGTTTCATGTCTGCCGCTACGCCAGGGATCACAATGGCTTTTCCGCCTGCGTTTTCAATGCCCTGACCCACTTTCTGACCTTTACCCAAACGATCGCCAATCACTACGGTAATCTGACCCATGGTATTTCTCCTGATTAAATTAATTCGTTAACTGCTATTGGTTATTATCTTTTGCCACTTCAAAATGGACGGACAGCAAATAAGCCTCTTCGATCGGTAAAGTGGCAAACTGCCCCACTACCCGCTCGGCCATTTGCATTGATTCCGCCGAAATTTCATCAAACAGTGATTTATCGACTTCCGGTAATGGCTCTCCGGTTATTGATCGCAGCACCATGGCACGAATATGCGACTCCAGCATCTGTTGCTGTACCGCGTTGGTATAAATACCCTCTGCGTTTAGCATCTCGGTAATACCTGCCAGCACCTGTTCGGTGATTGCCCCGGCTACGCTGATATCGGGTTGCTCACTATTTTCTATCGCAACAGATCCATCATTCACTTTTCAGTACCCCTAGATCCAAACATGACTCGGTCAATTGCACGGCATCACCTGAATAACCCGCCTTCTCTGATGCCTTTACCCTAACCCCGGGAAGATTTTCTGTGTAGCCTGTTTTTTTCCAGTTGGAAGTGGAAATTCAGTGACCGTCAGGGATCCATTTCGCAAAATAAGCATTTGCCAGATAATTCAATTAAATTACAAAAAGATAACGCCACAAACTGTTTCCAGTTCGCCCGACGACGGTGAAAAGCTTCGTGATCGGGATCTCTTTCTTTTCCCCGCTTAACCGCCTACTATCGGTAAGACAATTCGACATCAACAACACCCCCGCTCCTCTGGCGCGGGGGTGTTGCTTTTGTGCTGTTTTTCCGAATTTATGGGCGCGTAACCTGACGCCCTTTGATTTGACTGGAGAGTGGAATGACCAAACCAACCATTACTATTAATGAGCTGGATGCGGAGCGCCTGGATGCGCTATTGGCACAACCGGCCTTTGCCAACACCGATGTCGCCACCGCGCTGAACATCGAGCTGGATCGCGCCGAAATTCTGCCGCCGTCCCAGATCCCAGCCAACGTGGTGACCATGAACAGCCGCGTGCGTTTCCGCGATCTGCATACTGCAGAAGAACACGTGCGGACGCTGGTTTACCCGGCTTCGCTGAAGGACAGCCACGAACAGCTTTCGGTAATGGCACCTTTGGGCGCAGCGCTGCTGGGCATGCACGTAGGTAACCAGATTACCTGGCAGTTGCCGAACGGTGAAGAAGCGCGTATCGAAGTGCTGGAACTGTTGTACCAGCCGGAAGCGGCGGGTGAATACCACCGCTAAGCGGTTATCAGGGCGGTACCCTGCCGCCCTTTCTGTGTCCTGCCTGTCCGAAAAAACTTAACGGAATTTCTTGTGGTTGGCGTCGCGGGTTTGCTTGAAACCCTGGGCGACCTGTTTGGCTTCGGCCAGCTTGCCCTGATTAGCCAAGACCAGCGACTGATCGATCTGGCCGATCAGCGTATCCAGCCCGTGGTGGAAATCTTTTATCTCTGGGCTATCGTTGGCTTTGTCTTCCATTTTTGGCGGCTTGCTTTGCTTGGCATCCACTGCCGCAGCACGCATATTCTGCAAGCTTTGTTTGAGGGTATCGGTGGAGTCGGTGCTCAGCACCTTTTTGTAATTGCCTGCGATGGTATCCATATCGTCGGCCAGATCGGCCGCGACCGCCAGTGAACTGGCACCCAGCAGTGCCAACGCCAACAGCGCTTTCAGTTTGTTCGACATGCTTGCTCACCTTCCAGTTATAGTTTTATTTGACCCAGGCTAACCATAGGCAAGAGGGCTGAAAACCGAAACCGAAGATTTGTAAGCAAGGTTAAAACGGGGAAGGGGGAGTGATGCGGCTGGCAACCTGAGCGGCCAGCCGTAAGCAGATTTACTGACCGGCGATTTTCATGTCCGGCAACAACACGGAACCACACTGGATGTTGCTGCGAGTTTCAATATCGCTGCCCACGCTGACGATATTGCGCAGCATATCTTTCAGGTTGCCGGCGATGGTGATCTCGCTGACCGGATATTGGATCTCGCCATTTTCCACCCAGAAACCAGCCGCGCCGCGTGAGTAGTCACCGGTAATACCGCTGACGCCCTGCCCCATCAGTTCGGTGACCACCAGACCGGTCCCCAACTGTTTCAACATGCCGGCAAAATCATTACCCTGACCGGCAATACGCCAGTTATGGATGCCGCCCGCATGGCCGGTGCTGTGCATGCCGAGCTTACGCGCCGCATAGCTGGTCATCAGCCAGGTTTGCAGCACGCCGTCTTTGACAATGTCGCGCCGTTGGGTACGCACGCCTTCGCTGTCGAACGGCGTGGAAGCCAGCCCCTTCAGCAGATGCGGATGTTCTTCGATGGTCAGCCACTCCGGCAAGATTTGTTTGCCCAGCGAATCCAACAGGAAGGTCGATTTACGGTAAACGCTGCTGCCGCTGATGGCACCAACCAGATGGCCGAACAGACCGGTCGCCACTTCAGAGGCAAACAGCACCGGAGCGGTCATGGTCGACAGCTTGCGCGGTGCCAGGCGTGACAAGGTGCGACGGGCACATTCCTGTCCCACCCATTCAGGACTTTCCAGATCGCTCATCGCACGGCCGATGGTATAGGCGTAATCACGCTCCATATCACCACCTTGCTCGGCGATCACACAGCTCGACAATGAATGTCGGCTGGAACAATAGCTTTGCAGCATGCCGTGACTGTTGCCGAACACCTTGATGCCATAGTGGCTGTTAAAACTGCCGCCTTCGGTATTGGTGATGCGCTTGTCCGCCGCCAGGGATGCCTGTTCGGCGCGGGCAGCCAGCTCGATACCGCGATCGGCGTCCAGCTCTGCCGGGTGGAACAGATCCAGGTCCGGCGCGTCAAACGCCAGCAGGTCTTTCTCCGCCGGGCCGGCATGGGGATCCACTGAGGTATAACGGGCAATGTCCAGCGCCGCCTGCACGGTGCGGGCAATAGCGTCCGGGCTGAGATCGGTTGATGAAGCGCTGCCTTTACGTTGCTGGTGATAGACGGTAATACCCAACGCACCATCGCTGTTGAATTCAACGTTTTCCACCTCGCCAAAGCGGGTGCTGACGCTGATACCGGTAGATTTGGTCACGGCAACTTCTGCCGCATCGGAACCGGCGCGCGCCAGTTCCAAAGCCTGTGAAACGGCCTGTTCCAGCGCCTTGCGCTGCTGTGCAACTTGAGTGACTACTTTCATCAATCTGCCATACTTAATCAGAAAATCGTTGAGAAAAGTGCCGTGGCGGCGTGGTTGCGCGTGGAGTCACGCGCAAAAATCATGAGATTTATACTTTTGAGTCTAACAGGAACCGCGTGGAATTTCGCATAAAGCAATTGCGGGGCATAGAAAGGACACTAAATCGGTGAGTTTGTCACTCAATCACCAACTTTACTGATTTGCCTATATTGGCGAGCATATTGATCAGTGCATCAAGAGTAAATTTGTCTGTTTTCTGATTTACCACGTCAGACACGCGTGGTCTGGAAGTATGCAAATGACGTGCGGCCTCTTCTTGACGATACCCTTCCCCTTCTATCCAGGCACTTATCTCTCCCATCAGCTGTTTTTTAAGCGCAATGAGGTGTTCAATCTCGGCGTTGGATTGCGCCTGTAATTGCCCTGCCTCATCGGGGGCAAACCCAAGATCAGCAAATACGTTGCCGCCTCGTGGCGTGACATGCCGGGAATGGGTATCAATTGGCTTGGTCATTTCTTCTTACCCCGCTCTTCTATCACCGCGTCATATCGCGTTTTGATAATCTGAATATCGTGCCGACTGGTTTTAGCTATCTTCTTTTGAAAACTGTGCAAAACATAAATAACTTCTTTGAACTTAGCCACGTAAATCACTCTGAATGCACCAGCAAGTGCATATAAGCGGATTTCACAAACACCAGCACCGCACCCACTCATGGGTTTCCAACTGCCAGGTTCGACGCCTCTTTGTACTTTACTCAATTCAAACCCGGCAGCCTTTCGCGCGTCGGTCGGAAACGCTAATAGATCCACCAACGAGGATCCACGCCAGTCAATGGCCTTTTCACTCTCATCATCCATGAGCACCGCCTCCATTTGTATAAAATTTTATACTCACATGCTGATAAAAACAACAAATCAAAATGGCTGTCCGCTAATAAGGGCGATTTTTCGTCGCATCGGCAGCTATACTCAATCTGCTCTGGTGCGTAATTGGCGGGTTGCTGGACAACCTGTTAGGATTAGCCTCTTTTTAACGGAGCCTACCATGAACAAACAGCCTGAAGACTGGCTCGACGATGTCCCGGAGAACATTGACGAGGAAGATGACGAGATTATCTGGGTCAGTAAAAGTGAAATTAAACGTGATGCCGAAGCGCTAAAAGACCTGGGTGTTGAACTGGTCGAGCTGGGTAAGAACGCGCTGGAACGCATCCCGCTGGATGAAGATTTGCGCGCTGCGATTGATCTGGCGCAGAAAATCAAAAAAGAAGGTCGCCGCCGTCAGCTGCAACTGATTGGCAAGATGTTGCGCGCCCGCGACGTAGAGCCGATTCAGACCGCGCTCGACAAGCTGAAGAACCGCCATAACCAACAGGTTTCGCTGTTCCACAAGCTGGAAGCATTACGTGACCGCCTGGTAGAAGAAGGTGATGACGCGATCCCGCCAATTTTGGCGCTGTATCCGGAAGCCGATCGCCAGCAGCTGCGCTCACTGGTGCGTAACGCACAGAAAGAGAAAGCCGCTAACAAGCCGCCGAAAGCTTACCGTCAAATCTTCCAGTACCTGCGCGATCTGGCCGAGACCGCAGAATGATCGCCGCCGTCACCACGGGATGAACCCAGTTCATCCCCGGTGATGTGCAGGTTCACCGCTGCTTTCACGAATATTGAAACGCAGGCTGCCTTCCAGCTCTTCCTCCGCCTCTTCGAACAACAGGATTATCGCGCCAAAGCGACGTTTGCTGCGGGCATTGAGATGGGTAAACTCTATCTCCACCGGCAAACCGATGTCCACCGTCACCACGTCCCACAGCGCATCCAGATTGGCACCAAACTCCTCATCCAGCGCAAACTTTTGCGCGAAGTCGCGGTAAAAAGCCGGCAAATCGTTAATCTGATTAAAATCGAACTCTACTTTTGCCATCAAGCTCACTCCACCCGAATGAAGTTTTTATAATGGTCACGCGTGACAAAAATCAGGCCGTCGCTGGAATACAGCAAACGATCGGCGCCGCGCCGGCCGCATTGATAATTGATATCCGCCTCACGCCATACCCGACTGTGGGCTGTGGGCAGTTGCCCTTCACGGTTTGAGAAACGATCGCCGCCAATCGCTTTGCCCGGCAACACCGAACACAGATTGCCGTTACGTGCATCCCATCCCTGTTCACGCGCCTGCTTCTTGGTGATGTAATAGTCCGGCAGCCGCTGGTGCTGCTGCAGATAGCTCACCACCCTTTGCTGCTGCGTCAGTTGGTCAATACTCTGACCTTCGGCTACCGCCGGTACGTTGGCAATCACCCGATCGTTACTGCGCATTGCAGTAAAGCCGGCTATCACAACGGCGATAACGATCGCCACGAGGATCCGCTTATTCATTGCTGTCCCTGATTTATGGCCGACAGGGGCGCATCAACACCCATGCTGGTTGGATTTATAGATGAAAAGGATGAAGCAGAGATGACTGGCATGTAACGTTTTCACTTCAGGGAAAGCGCGCCGAACAACCTGCATCACCCGTTCAAGCTAATCATGCCATTTTGCAGCCGGTCAGGCACTCAGTGCAACTCTGAAACGGGGCTATCTCAGGCAAGTATAGCCCCGGCAAGAAAATTTGAGGTATCAGTCAATCAGGGCGTGGCGGTAGCGATACAGCATGTCGGCCAGACGTTTTACCGGCCCGGTAACGCTGAGCGGGGCCTGATAATCCACCAGCTTCTGCTGATAATCGTTCATTTCACTCAACAGCCGATCGTAATAATAAGCACGTTTTACCTCGTTCTTCGCCGAGACCATGTGGTCGGCGGTATTGCGGATCTGCTTATGGAAAGCCGAAAGCTCCTCGCTGACCGGGATCTCAGCCCGCTGCATACGCTGGTGAGCGATGATCAGGTTCAGCGCCAATCGGTACTTGGCAATATCGTTCGGGAACATCATCAGCAGCTGATTCAACTGCTGATACAGCGCCGGCAGGTGGTTTTGCTGACGGCGTGCGGCCTTGGTAGTCAGCGCCGATACCGCGCTGCCGACAAACTGGTTCAGCAAGGTGCGACCGGTACGTTCACGCGAGTTATCGCGGATCAGCAGCAGCACCATCAGGCCCACACAGCTGCCGAGGAACTGGCCGAGTGCACCATCGAGGAACTGCGTGACGTTGAACTCCATTGGGTTGCTCAATACCAGAATATTGATGGTCCCCGCCAGCAGGCCAAGCGAGCCCAACCGTCGTTTCTGCACTTCGATACCGATGAAAAACGCCAGCAGGCCCAGACTGAGGCACAGCAGTAAAATACTTTGCTGAGTCGCCGGCAGGATCACCATAAAGTACAGTGAGCCGACCGGGATCGCCGCCAGCATGCCCAGGATAAAGTCCATCGCCACCATGCGCGGTGCCGGGGTGCGCATCGCCAGGGAGGTGATCACCGCAATGATCACCATAAAGCCGCTGCCGGAGGTCCAGCCGGTCCACAGCCACAACAGGCTGCCAAAGGCCGTCGCCACAAAGGTGCGCAGACCATTAATCATCGCGTGGTGTCTTTCCGCCGAGGTCGGTTTAACCACCACCTCGCTGCTCAACACCCCTTCTTCTACCGAACTGATACTGCTGTTGGTGTGTACGCCTTTGGCCAGCAGCAGGTAGCGAGTGGCCGCCCCCACCCAACTGGTGATGGTCACTAATGTCTCGTCGGTACGGTTGGTGGTCAGCACCTGCCGCAACAACTTCATGCGTTTATGGATTTCCTGCGGCGTTTGGGCCGGAACCATCAGCAACTCGCGAACGTTTTCTTTCAGCGCATCCGGGTGGTTCAACAGGATTAAATAGGTCTCGCAGGCCTGGGTAATCAACGTCAGCGAAAGCGTATGCAACGCCAGAATGCGGCGATTCGCCTTTTGCCAGCGTGATGACTCCATCATCAGGTTGCTGCGCATGCCGTTCAGCGCTGTGGTGCTCTTCACCAAATTGCTCCAGGCGCGGTCGATATCTTCTTTCTCGGCATTGCTGATGCACATCTGCATCAACAGGTACTGATCCACCAGCAGTTTATCCACCGCCCGGTCGATATCCTGTTTGATTGAACGCGGCGAGAACAACAAGTCTGCCAGCACGGCGCTGACGATCCCCAGCACGATCTCGCTGCAGCGCTCAATAGCAAACTGCGGCGCTTCCAGCAGATGCGCTTCGCTGCTGGCAACGGTGACAATAATGATTAGCGCGGTATAACCCGCCAGGCCCCAGGCATAGGAGTTTTCAACTTTAACCAGAGAGGAAATCCAGGTGCAGAAGCCGGCCCAAATGCAGCACAGCAGCAACATCACCACCGGCGCACGCGCCGTAGTGACGATAATCGCTATGCCGACAAAGCAGCCGATGAATGTGCCGATAATACGCAGCCAACCGCGATGACGAATAGCACCGGAAAAAGGCTCGCCGCCCGCGGCAAAGGCCGTACCGGCGGCCACGATGGCGGCGGTCATCGCCGACCAGCGTGGGGTTTCCAGATTGAGATGGAAGCCGACGAACAGCGCAAACACCACCGCAAAGCTGAGCTTGAAGGCAAATCTCAGCCGAATAAAGGTTGGGTTATTCATTAACCGAACTCACGCAGCCGATGCATCAAACGCACAAAAGGCGAGCCGCTGTCGGTAGCGCGGTCATTCTTACCGGTGATCACCACGGTAGCGGTGGTGCCAGCCGGGTACGGGTGCAATTGGTCTTTGTCGTCCAGCAGGATTTTTACCGGCACGCGCTGCGCCAGACGCACCCACTCCAGGTTGCTGTCGATCGACGCCAGTCCTTTGCTGTTCACGGTGCTGCTGCTGTTGTTGACGGCGGCGGCCACGCTATCGACGGTGCCGTGCATGATGCGGTTACTGCCCAGCGGAGTGATTTCCGCACGGTCGCCCTTGTTCAGGCCATTGAGCTTGGTTTCTTCCAGATAGGCCAGAATGTAGAAGCTGTTTTTCTTCACCAGCGCCACGGCGACTGAACCCCGGGTGATGTATTCGCCGGCGTGCACGTTCAGGTTGGTGATCCAGCCATCGGCCGGTGCGCGTACCGTAGTGCGTTCCAGATCCAATTTAGCCAGTTCACGGGTCGCTACAGCCTTAGCCAGCTGATGCTCTACGGTTTGCAATACGTTATTCGCCTGGTCGATCTCTTCCTGCGACATCGCCTGCACGCCGAGGCGCACACGGCGGCCGGCTTCACGTCTTTTTTCTGCCGCCAGCGTCTGGTAGTAGGCGACATCGGCATTGGCTTCCGCCAGGGCCTGTTGGTAGCGCGGCTGGTCAATCACCAGCAGCACCTGCCCTTTCTTCACCAGTTGGTTATCCACCAGAGGGACATCGGTCAACAGACCGGTGACGTCCGGGGCGATCGCCACCACGTCGGCGGTGAACTTGGCGTCACGCGTCCACGGGGATTCGGTGTAGAACACCCAGGCCTTGAATATGGCTATGATCCCCAGCAGGACCAGAATCAGAGTGATCGCGATTCGGGTTATTTTTATTGAAAAATTTTTCACAGCGACCTCAAACGAAAAGACAGGTAATCAGATAGAACAAACAGCAGTACAGCGCAGTATTAAACAGCGCTGGATGCCAGACAAAATCGTAAATCCCGGTGGGTTGCAGCAGGCGGCGCAGCAAAAAAAACAGCGCCAGCGAGAGCAGCAACTCAAAAAATATCGGGGGAAACGACAGTCCGAAAATGACCATAACCGGAAGCAAACTCATCAATTTTTCCTTATTGTTCACTGCACCGGGCGTTAAGAACTCTATCCATTCACATTCTCTTTACATTTTAGCTGACACGCACCACAAATTCAGGCCCAGACAGGTCAGGAACCTGAAATAAGAGTAAACTCTGGAGCGTACATCCGCGATAGGGACTGCGAGGATATCGGAGGGATCGGCCACTATGGCGCTGCCGATCGCACTCGCGCGTTAGTAAGGTCTTTTCACCCGACCTGTTTATATTAGCGTGCTTACTATCAAGTCATCAACAATCTGTGATCTAAATCACTTTTAAGCCAGAGTGAATAATGGAAAGACTAAAACGGATGTCGGTATTCGCCAAAGTGGTTGAATGCGGGTCATTTACTGCGGCAGCGCGCCAGTTGGATATGAGCGTTTCGTCTATCAGCCAGACCGTCTCCAAACTGGAAAATGAGCTGCAGGTCAAGCTGCTTAACCGCAGCACGCGCAGCATTGGCCTGACGGAGGCCGGAAAAATCTATTATCAGGGCTGTCGCCGCATGCTGCTGGAAGTCAGCGAAGTGCATGAGCAGCTGTACGCGTTTAACAATACGCCGACCGGCACGCTGCGCATTGGTAGCTCATCCACCATGGCACAAAACGTGCTGGCAACCATGACCGCAGATATGCTCAAAGAGTACCCCGGCCTGACGGTGAACCTGGTAACCGGTATCCCGGCACCGGATCTGATCGCCGACGGGCTGGATGTAGTGATCCGCACCGGCGCGCTGCAGGACTCCAGCCTGTTCTCCAAACGCCTGGGTTCAATGCCGATGGTAGTGTGCGCCGCCAAAAGCTATCTCAGCCAGCACGGCACGCCACTAAAACCAAGCGATATGGTCAATTTTTCCTGGCTGGAATACAGCGTGCGGCCAGACAGCGAGTTCGAGCTGATCGCACCGGAAGGCATCAGCACGCGCATCTCGCCGCAGGGACGCTTCGTCACCAACGATTCACAGACCATGATCCGCTGGCTGAAAGCCGGGGCCGGTATCGCCTATGCACCGCTGATGTGGGTGATCGAGGAGATCAAACGCGGAGAGATCGAGATCCTGTTCAAAAACTACCATTCGGATCCTCGCCCGGTGTACGCAGTGTACACCGAGAAAGACAAGCTGCCGCTCAAGGTTCAGGTGTGCATCAACTACCTGACCGAGTACTTTAAGCGCGTGGGGGAAGTCTATCAGGGCTACCGCTGAGCAATACACGACGCGCCAAAGCGCCAAGCACCAGTATTGCCAGCATGCCCAGCCCCCAGATTAACCAGACGGCGTACTTCGCCCAGGTGAGCAACAGTGGGAAAGACCCCGCCAGCCAGTTCCCCAGTTGCTGCAACTGCGGCAGCCAAGTGTCCAATAGCGCCTGTGGCACCAGGCTGAGCAAGCCGGTAAGCTGCGGTGCCAACTGTGCCGAACCGCTCTGCGCCAGCCCCGTTAACGCGGGCAACCAGCCCAATACGCCAGAAACGCCCCAGGCCAGCAGCGTCCATAACGCCATTACCGCCAACAGCACTGCCACACTCCATCCACGTTTTGTCATGGCTATCCCCCGTTAGCGGCCTTGCCGCATTGTTGGCAAAAACGGCTGCCCGGTGACAACGGCGCTGAACACCCGCTGCATTGTGCCGCCGCCGTCTCGAAAGGTTGTCCACAACGGTGGCAATAACAGGCACCGGGCTTGTTAGGTGCCTGACATTGCAGGCATTGTGGCCCCTGCTCGCCGTGCTGGTTATAGCGGTTACCATGGTGGCCACTGCGATACCCTGAGCGCTGGTGCCCACCGCCAAAATCGCCTTGTCCCAAGAGTTTTTTCAACAGGCTCATCGCGCTTCTCCTCTGTGCTTTATGCCAGGTTATAGAATAAAGCCTGGAGTAAACTCCAGGGTAAAGCGCGCCGAGGGGGATTTACGTTTAATTACATCGCTAAATCAGCAACGCTTTGATGTGGTTAGCAAAAAGCATTATCGGTCATTACCTCGCCCACCATCGGTGCGCTATGCTGCGGGGACCTCTCCCTGCATCAGGAATAACAATGAAAAAAATCATACTGGACTGCGACCCGGGACATGACGATGCGATCGCCATGCTGCTGGCCTGGGGCAACCCGCAGATCGATCTGCTGGCCGTGACCACCGTGGTGGGCAACCAAACGCTGGAGAAGGTCACCCGTAACGCGCTGGCCGTCGCACGCATCGCCAATATTACCGGCGTACCCTTTGCCGCCGGCTGCCCGCGCCCGTTGGTACGCCAGATAGAAGTCGCACCAGATATCCATGGCGAATCCGGCCTGGATGGCCCGGTGTTACCGAAGCCAACGCTGGCGCTGGAACCCTGCCACGCGGTAGATCTGATCATCGATACCATCATGGCTCACCCGCCGGGCAGCGTGACGCTGGTTCCGACCGGCGGCCTGACCAACATCGCCATGGCGGTGCGCAAAGAACCACGCATTGCCGAACGAGTGAAAGAAGTGGTGCTGATGGGCGGCGGCTACCACGTGGGCAACTGGAGCGCGGTGGCGGAATTTAATATCAAGATCGATCCGGAAGCCGCGCACATCGTGTTCAATGAAAAGTGGCCGCTGACCATGGTCGGGCTGGATCTGACCCATCAGGCGCTCGCCACGCCAGAAGTCTGTGCCCGCATCGCCGCTATCCAAACCGGACCAGCCAGGTTTGTCGGCGAACTGCTTGAGTTCTTTGGCAAGATGTATCAGCAGGCGCAGGGCTTTAGCGCCCCGCCGGTACACGATCCTTGCGCGGTGGCCTATGTGATCGACCCCGAAGTGATGACGGTGCGTAAAGTCCCGGTGGATATCGAACTGACCGGCACCCTGACGCTGGGCATGACGGTAGCCGACTTCCGCGCCGCACCGCCGCCGGACTGCCACACTCAGGTGGCGGTGACGCTGGATCAGGATAAGTTTTGGGATTTGATAGTGGATGCGCTGGAGAGAATTGGGGAAGTGAAGGTTTAGGCTGCGGCTTGTAGGACAGGTAATGGTAAGGCGGTGGGCCGGGGGTGTTTGGATAGCCACCCGGCCTGGGTTTATCGGGGGATAAACTAGCGTTTTAGTAATGCAGTTAATTGCCCATCCAACTGGCTAAGGCAGTTATCCATATATTCCGTGGTGACCTGCTCCACCATCGCATAATCACTGGCTTGCCACTGCGCCAACGATGCCGTTCGCGGGGTTGGGCTGCACTTGAACTGGTCGACGGACCCCCGACCAATTCACCTCCGGGTTGTTCAACTGCGCGGCTATCGCACCCAGCATCGCATGCGCCATCGCGTTGGCGGCCACGTTGTCATCACCGATACGCGCTTTGATCTCTCTCGCCAGATACGGTGCCGCGCCGCTCGCCAATGCACCGGCAAGATTGTTCCCCGCCAGCGCCTACAGCGCCCAACAGGAGATCACCGCCGCACCCGGGGTGATCCGGTTGCAACTGCGAGAAGATGGGGGATTTAGGATCTGAGAGCAACCACCTCGGCCATCGGTCGAGGTGGTTCATTAAAACGGAGAAAATAAAATACTCTTATTATCGCGATCAGCCTGATCTATTAGTGCAATCACAGATAATAGGTAATCATGAACATCTTGCTCTGATGATTCATCTTTCATCAGGTTATTAATCTCCTTACGAAGATTTGCAAGTTGCTCATCACTAAAAAGCTCCATGTCACAGTTAGATAACTCAGATAACAATGGGTATTTACAGTGATCATCCCTGATTAAAGAACTTTCATTCCCCTGAAAGTCTTCCAATGAGGCAATACTTTCACCAATAACTTTATCCCATAAGTAAACAATAAACATATAGTTACCTCACCACCGTCTTACCCGGGAACGTATTGACCAAATTACCTTTCTTATCAGTGATGACCGTCATAATTGACGTTGGCATACTGTTGTTCATTGCATCAACACCAATATTTTTCCCCATATCCACAGTACGAATATAGTTACCAGTAGATGGTGAGTATTGCACCGGTGTCTTCACAACAGTATCTGACTGCAAGACAGTCTTCAGTTCATCCTTCGTCATTGTGAAGTGTGATTTATTAGCTCCCCATTCACCACCCGGCACGATGGCTTCCGACATCTGGATACCAGCATTATTCAGGCACAGCACTACATTACCCGCACAGGTTTGTATCGCCGCCTTGGCTGCTGCCGCTAGTTCCGGAGCCGCAGCGGCCAGAACGCCACCGCCAAGACCTGCAGGAAGCGCCACCATCAGCGCATCGTTCATCGCCAGCCCTTTCTGGCAGGATGCTGAACTTGGGTCAGTGCTGCAAGACGCAATATTCTTGCCGTGTTCCTGCACGAACTTGGTCTGAGTTTCCTCATTCCCGCCCAAGAAGTTATTCTCCACCGCATTTTTAGCGGCTTGCGAACCTGTCACGACCCCTGCGGTGCTGTCTGAGACGAGACCGCCCGCCAGTCCTGCGGCCAGCTGGCTCAAAGCACTCACCTCCTGCTTCTCACCTTCTGTCAGGCTGCTTATGTCACGGCCCGGGAACCTTATCTCTACTATCACCCGCGCTACCAGTTCGCCACCACCGGCACCTACCGCACCCGCTACCGCCGACTGGTTGTTCAACTGCGCGGTTATCGCACCCAGCACCGCATGCGCCATCGCGTTGGCGGCCACGTTGTCATCACCGATACGCGCTTTGATTTCTCTCGCCAGATACGGTGCCGCGCCGCTCGCCAGTGCTCCGGCAAGATTGTTCCCCGCCAGCGCCTGCAGCGCCCCCGTCACCGCCTGTGCGACTCTTTGTATATCGCTGCCGGTGCCATATTCCTTCATCTCGGCTTGATATTCCGGCGTTTTACGCAACGCTTTCGCGTCCAGCCCCGGATGCTTATCCTTCGCCGCCTTCAGCCCATTAATATCACCCTGGGTGCGGATAACATCCATCGTCTGTCCGGCGATCTCACCAATCAGCTGCGCCTGCTTCAGCCGGTTCTGCTCTTTCTCCTTGTCGAATATCGGTCCGATACTGCCGTTGGCGTTATCGGTATCCCGGCTCAGTTGATTAACATCCTGCTGCTGGTTGGCCTAGTCCCGAATAACCACGCTACCGCCAGATTGGTTAGCAAGTCGGCCCCTACCGGGCCACCGCTGCTGATGCTGCCCCCCTGATGCTCGGCCTTGAAATCCGCCTGATTATGGATATCACTGAAGCCCAGAGTACCGGCACCTGACTCTCCGGATCCTGCATCATTGATGCCGAACAACTGGAGATCACCGTTGTACCCGACGTGATCCGGTTACGGAGGCGAGAAGTAGGGGTATTTAGGGCCTAAAACAATAATCCCGACCAATTGGCCGGGATTCATCACATGGTCTAGATTAGATCTTCACCATTTAAAAGCATAATTATATTGCCTTCCCCTAACTCTTGCCTGAATACATCTGCTATTCCAGAAGTAGTCAACTCAGGGAAGGATTTATCATTCACTGCAATCAAAAAATAAGATTTTGGTTCTTTTAGTCCAAACTCTTCAGCAATTAATAACTTAGTCTCTTGATTGTACTTTTCAACACGATCATCAATCAGCCCAAGCTGTTGGCGACTTAAAATTGTATGTGGATCAAACATAAGATACGGGCCATCAAAGAGATGGTCGTACTTTTTCCTTACCACACTTAACCTTTCACTCAGTTCATCAATACTTATTGATGTATAACACGCTATATCAATTGACATTTTCATACCTTACTTAACTCGGATTGGCTTTCCTGACTGGTCGATAACTATAACCTTATCTAACCCTTTGATTGGCCAATCACTAAATTGTTTTTGCAACTCACTAACGCTTGCTTTTGTATCTGCCAAGTTGATAACGACATTGTTTGTTTGACCACTATTCACTTTCTCTAAAGCTCGGTCATAAATATTACGAACTGAGTTTGTTTTAGGGGCGATATTATCGAACACCTCACCATTAATTTTATAATCTGGTTTTTTAACCCCGGGAGTTACAGGATTCTGCTCAACATGATAACCATTTTTAGACAGAATCGTCGCCCCCTCATTTTCTCGTTGGAGTGAACGTATATTTTCTGCTGAGGCATTCGGCGGCAGTTTAGTTGGCTGGCCACTTAAAGAACCCGTTGTACCCTTTCCTATATTCTTCGCAGCATTAGCTGCCACAGCTTCAGCCTTAGCGGCTGTCGCCTCTGCCGCTGTCTTACCGATACCCACCGCACCACCGGCACCTACACCACCCGGCACGATGGCTTCCGACATCTGGATACCAGCATTATTAAGGCACAGCACTACATTACCCGCACAGGTCTGTATCGCCGCCTTGGCTGCTGCCGCTAGCTCCGGTGTCGCAGCGGCCAGAACGCCACCACCAAGCCCGGCTGGCAAAGCAACCATCAGCGCATCGTTCATCGCCAAACCTTTCTGGCAGGATGCTGAACTTGAGTCAGTGCTGCAAGACGCAATATTCTTGCCGTGTTCCTGCGCGAACTTGGTCTGAGTTTCCTCATTCCCGCCCAACAAGTTATTCTCCACCGCATTCTTAGCGGCTTGCGAACCTGTCACGGCCCCTGCGCTGCTGTCTGAGACGAGACCTCCCGCCAGTCCTGCGGCCAGCTGGCTCAAAGCACTGACCTGCTGTTTCTCGCTTTCTGTCAGACTGCTTATGTCACGGCCCGGGAACCTTATCTCTACTATCACCCGCGCTACCAGCTCACCACCACCGGCACCTACCGCACCCGCTACCGCCGACTGGTTGTTCAACTGCGCGGTTATCGCACCCAACACCGCATGCGCCATCGCGTTGGCGGCCACGTTGTCATCACCGATACGCGCTTTGATTTCTCTCGCCAGATACGGTGCCGCGCCGCTCGCCAGTGCTCCGGCAAGATTGTTCCCCGCCAGCGCCTGCAGCGCCCCCGTCACCGCCTGTGCGGCTCTTTGTATATCGCTGCCGGTGCCATATTCCTTCATCTCGGCTTGATATTCCGGCGTTTTACGCAACGCTTTCGCGTCCAGCCCCGGATGCTTATCCTTCGCCGCCTTCAGCCCATTAATATCACCCTGGGTGCGGATAACATCGATCGTCTGTCCGGCGATCTCACCAATCAGCTGCGCCTGCTTCAGCCGGTTCTGCTCTTTCTCCTTGTCGAATATCGGTCCGATACTGCCGTTGGCGTTATCGGTATCGCGACTGAGTTGATTAACGTCCTGCTGCTGGTTGGCCTGGTCCCGAATGACCACGCTACCGCCCGACACTGCCGCCTGCGTGGTGCCTTCTGCATGCCCTTTATTACCAGCGCCGGACAGGGCTGCGCCCGCCAGATTGGTTAGCAAGTCGGCCCCTACCGGGCCACCGCTGCTGATGCTGCCCCCCTGATGCTCGGCCTTGAAATCCGCCTGATTATGGATATCACTGAAGCCCAAGGTGCCGGTATCAAGGCGGTTTTTATCCGCCGTAGCCGTGCTGGCAATCACCGCGCCATCTAACTGCGTATGCTCGCCCACCTTAACATCATAGCCGCCCTTGCCGGCAAACAGACCGGTTTGCTCCTGCACGCTGTCATAATTACTGTGCAGTTTGTCACGACTCATGCTCAAGCTGGCAGAGCCACCGGCACCGATGATGGCCACGCTGACGCCACCACTGACGCTGGTCTGTTTGGCGTCGTAATTATCGCTATCCTGCTGGCTTTGCAACGTCAGATTACGCCCGGCATCCACCGTCACCTTTTCGCCACTGGCCTGCGCACCCGACAACAGGGTATCCCGGCCGCTGTGCATTGACAGCGTGCCGCCACTGTCTATCGTCGTTTCACTCCAGAACGTGCCATCGCCATGCTCGCTGCCCTGGCTCTTGTTGGCATTGGCGAACACGCTCAATCCGGTCTGTTGCCCTACGCCAATACTGACGCCGATATTGCCGCCGCTGCTCTTGTTGCTGCCCTCGGTCTTCTGCGTATTGGCTGCGCCCAGCAGCAACACATCCCGTTCGGCATTTAGGGTAGTGTCGCCCCCTGCTTTGAGCTGGCTGCCCACCACGGCAATATCGCCACTTTCAGCCGTGTTACCCTTGCCGGTGGCCGTCACCTGCAAGTTATTACCGGCGTTGAGCGTCGAGCCAGTAACTGAGGTTTGCTCCTGATGCTGTTTCGACGACGATTTCTGTGCCCCCAGCGAGACACTGATACCTACCATGCTGCCTTCTTCGGTATCGGTATTGCCGACTTGTGCCAGTTGCCCTGCCTGAACGGCCTGCACGCCAGATAAGGCTGCTTTGGTGCCCTGCAATGCCGCCAACCGACCATCAGTCTCCTGCTTCGCTTGCTGGGCCGTCGTTACCGCCGTGTTGATGGCGCTACCAACCGTGCCGGACAAGGCGAGGCTCAGACCACTTTGTTTCTGTTCAAAGGTTTCATCACGACGACGGATATCCTGACCCGGATCGATTTGTACGCTATCTCCCGTCACCGACAGGTTCTTATCCGCAATCACGTCCGCGCCGCCGATATGCGCCTTGGCACCGGCCACGATATTCACGTCGCCACCGGTAGAGCCAATGGTGCTGACGCTCTGGCTTTGGGTGGTGCCGTCTTCGTTCAACTGATGACGGGAAGATTTGCTGCCGAAGGTCACGCCGATGCCACCGCCGCTGAACATGCCGCTGGTTTTTTTCTCATTCAGCCGATAACGGGATTGCTCCTCGGTGGCTGCCACAATGTCGACGTTATTGCCCGCCTGCAGGTTTACCTTGCCGTCGCCGACCACCGTCGAGCCTTGCACCTTGAGATCGTTACCGGCATTGAGTGAGACATTGTTCCCGCTCAGTAGCCCGCCTTTCTCGCGGGTGGCGTAATCCTCTTCCACCGTATGGGTGGTGGTTTTGGACATCAGGCCTTTTTTGACCTTGGTCTCTTCAAAGAAGCTATAGTCGCTTTCGGTGGCGCTGTTCAGCGCGATATCACGCCCGGCACTCACCGCCACGTCACCGCTGGCCTGGGCCTGGGTGGCGTTAAGGGTCGCGTCCCGTCCGGCCTGAATGCGCGTGTCGCCACCGCTGGCGATTTCAGTGCCCTGCTGGCGTATGGACTCGTTTACTCGCTGTTGGCGACCGCCGTGACTTTCCTGATATTCCCGGCTTTGTTGAGTATTGAGGTTAACGTCACGCCCGGCGCGGAGTTCAACGTCGTTATCCGCCACCAGCGCCGCCGCCTGCGAATTCAAATCGCGACCGGCCTGCAACTGCAGATCCCCACCGCTAGTGAGGGTGCTGCGCGTCGCACCACTGCTGATGTGTTCGCTACCGTCGGTTTTCTGACGGCTCCCCTGTTCGGCGGTGTTCAGATTGATGTCACGCCCGGCTGTTAATGCCGCATCCCCCTTGCTGCCGATTTGGCTGGCAACCAGGTTCAGATCCTGCCCGGCGTTGACGTTTAGCGCCCCACCCGCACTGATTTCAGTGGCCAGGCTGCCATGGGTTTCATTTTCTTTTAGCCCACCGCCCCAGCGGCCGCCGTCTGACTTATCGACGCGAGAAGTGTTATTGGCAAGCAAGTTGACATTGCCACCCGCCCGTAGATCCATTGCACCACCAGAGGTAACCTGCGCCCCGGTAACATCGATATTGTTACCGGCCTGCATATTCAATGTATCTCCGGCGCGGATCACGGCGGTATCACCGACTTCGGTACGCGACAGCGTCAGCGATTGGCCACCCAGGGTACCGGTGGCATCCCACTGGCGGGCCTGGGTTTTATTGATAATGCTGCCGTTCTGGCTTGCAAGCTCGACCCGCTGACCGCTGATGGTCGAACCGATATTGCTGATATCCCCAATAGCGTTCAAACTCAGCCCATCTTTAGCGTTGATCATTCCCTGATTAAGATTGCTGATGCCTGCCTGGCTGTTGACGTTCAACCGCTCACCGCCCTGCAGCGTGCTGGCGTCGTTACGGATGCTGCCACCGTTCAGGTTAACCTTGTTGCCCGCAATCACGCTGCCACTCAGTGGGGCGACGTCAGCTTTGGCCAAGTACAGTTTTGGTGCCAGCACCGTCTGGCCGTTGACCGTCACCTTCTCCCACCAGACGATGCTGTGCTCCAGCTGTGAAACCTGTGCCGGTGTCAGGCCAATGCCAAACTGCAACTTCAGGCCGCTCTGCGCCCGTGCCGCGTTGTCGATCAACTGCTGCATCTGCGCCAGTTCGGATCCGACGCCGTTAAGATAGCGCTGACCGGTCTGGCTGAGCATCGCGTTGCTGATGTAACGGGTATCGAACGCCGCATCGCCCAGGAAACGGTAGTCGTAATCTGGGTTTAACTTTAAGCGGTCGAGGAAATAGGCCGAGCCGATAAACTGCTTCTCGTTGGTGAAACGGCTGTCGCTTTCACGCGGGGCCGCGCCCGGCTGTTGGCCCAGCATGGCGTAGAGATCGTTGAACAGGCTGTTGTCCAACTGGCCCAGGCCGTCCAGTTTGGGATTGGTGGTGATCAGATAGGGGCTGTTCGGGTCTTCGGTCACGACAAAACGACCGTTGCCACCGGTTGGCAACGGGTAATCCGCCAGATTGTCTTTCCACTCCGGCGAACCAAACACTACGCTTTGGTCCTTCGCCAGGGCTTGTTGTTCTACCGCATTGACGGCTTCCGGCTGTTGCAGGCTATCCAGCGTTGGCCGCGCCAGAGTGTGGCTGAGGCTACCGGCGTTCGGGGTCACAGTGGTATTGCTGATATCGTCGGTAAACTTGGCGTTGACTGCACCGCCAGCCTGGAGCACTGAACGATAAACACCGTCGTCGGTGCGTTCAGTGCGCACTTCTCCGCTGGCTTTATAGTGGATATTTTTGTCGTCGATTTTCCCTTTGGCGTAATTATTGATTGCAGAGACCGCGGATACCTTCGGCGTATTATCCGAGCCCGGTAACGGCGGTTTTTGATAGGTATAGGTTTGATAACGTGTTTCTGTACCCGCAGCCCATGACTGGTTGTTCAGCGTGCTGCCGGTGAGCGCAATATCCCCATCGGCCAGAATATCGCTGGCCAGATTATCCAGCGTCGTGGCATTCAGCGTCATGTTACGGCCGGCGGCAATGCGCGCCGCGCCGCCCGAGCTGCTGACCGTCACCTTGCTGGTCGACAACGCCAACTCTTTGGTGGTGGCATACGGCGAGGCGTAGGTATACGTCTTGTACACTTCACGCGCAGCATCCCCCGCCATTTGACGCATGGTCTCCACGGTGTAATAACCGTACTCGTCATCGTTAAAGAAGCTCAGCGGAATGCTGGCCGTGGCCCCGTTCAGCCAGTCGTATTTTTTGGTCAGATCTTCCTGCGTAACCGAGGTTTTCAGCCCATCACGCTGATTAAGCAGATGCGCGGTTTTGATCTGAATATCGCCGGTTTCGGTCTCGATGGTGCCCGAGGTGTTGACGATCTGGCTGTTGGTATTACCGTCGGCGTCTTTCTGCATCCACAGTTTGCTGGCTGCCAGAATGTCGCCACGCTGGTTGGTGATACGATCAGCCAGCAACTTCATATCGACGCCGGCGTACAGCATGCCGCTGTTGAGCAATGAGTTGGCGGCACTCAACAGCAGAGTACCGGAGGTGCCGATAAAGCCGTTGTTGCTGATGTCGCCACGGCTCAACAGCTGCACCAATCCGCCCGACTGCAGGCTGGCGGCGGCGTTTTGAGTGAGCCCGGCGGCTTCGAGGCGCATTTCTCCGCTGCCGCCACGCAATGAACCGGCGTTGCTCAACTGACCGCCGCTGCGAATATCCACACACTGGCCCTGAGTGGTGCCCTGCAGCAGAATATCGCCGTCGCTGGTCAGAACCAGCGCTTTGCCCACCGCCAGGGTGCCGCTCTGGGTGAAGGCGTCTTTCAGTGTCAACGTCATGTTGCCTAGCGCCACCAATTGGCCGTACTGATTCAACAGGGTGCTGGCCAGTGAAATATCGCCGCCACTCAATAGTTTGCCGCTGTTCTGGTTATCAATCTGCCGCGCTTTGAGGCTCATCTGGCTTGTCGCCAGCAGCGTGCCGGTGTTATCCAGGCTGTCCGCCTTCAGTTTTAAATTACCGCCCTGCAACGTCCCTTTATTATTCAGAGTATCCAGCGTGAGCTGGTTATCGCCGGAGGTGCTCAATGTGCCGCGGTTATCCAACGTCGTGCCGGTGAACGTCAGGCTGTCGGCCTGCATCAAGCCGCTGTTGTTCAGCGTCGGTGCTTGCAGACTCAGCGCACCACCTGCCATCAGGTTACCTGAGTTGATCAACTGAAGATCCAACTGCAGCGCGCTGCTGCCATCCCCCTGCAGATCCCCGGCGTTATTGAGCTCTTTAGCCTCCAGCTGCAACGTCCCCAGACTGCGCACATTGCCGCCGGCCAGGTTATTGAATATGCCGCTTAGCTTGGCCTCGAGGCTTTTTTGCCCCTGCAGCCTGCCGCTGTTGGTCAGGTCTGCAGCGCTTAACTTCAATTCTTCTGCCTGTATATGACCCTGGTTGTTCAAGGTCAGCGCCGTCAGGTCCGCTTTGCCATTGGAGAAAATCTTGCTGTCGAGACCGGCATCAAGATCGCCGCTTAGATCCAGTGTGATCCCCTTGCCCGCCTGCAGCGTACCTTTATGATCCAACTGCCGCGCAGTCAGCGTGATACGATCCCCCTGCCATAATCCGCTGTTATTAACCGTCGCCGCCTGGGCCGTTAATTCGCCTTCGCTGAGCAGCTTGCCCCCAGTAGCGTTGGTCAGATCCTTAGCCAACTGCAACGCCAGCTTTTGTACGCCGTGCAGGTTGCCGGTGTTGTTCAGCGATTCGCTTAACACCAGTTCCAGCGTCTGGGCCCCCATCAGCCCACTGTTCACCAGGCTATCGCCGCGTAGCTCCAGCCGTTGGTCAGCCAGCAGATCCCCCTGCTGATCGAGCTGTTTTACCTTCAGCGTGGCGTTCTCAGTGGCCTTCAGGTGTCCGCGCTGCTTCAGCGAGTCTCCGCCCCAGTCAATATTGCGCGCGTCTATTTCGCCGCTGTTATCCGCCGTGGCGGCAGAAAACTTCAAATCCTCCAGCGTGTTGAACACGCCGGCCAGCTGCGCGTCTTGCGCAACCTTGAGCTTCATGTCCTGTTTGGACTGGGTGCGGGCGCCGGCGGTAGACAGCAGTTTTTTTGTCTCTATCGTCAGGCCAAGTTCACTGGAAAGCAGCCCGCCGAGCCGTACATCATCGGCGTTGAGGGTGATATTGCCGTCGCTCAGCAGCGATGAGCCCAGCTCGGTTTTCAGAGAGCCGGTGTGATCAAGGGTGACGCCTTGCTTGCCGCTGGCGCTTCCGGCCAGTAAAAATTCACCCGCCTGTACCGTCAATGGGCCATCGGCAAGTAGTGAGCCCGCGACATTAAGCCTGTCGCGTACCCGCAGTTCGAGTTGTTGTTGGGAGCCGATCGTCCCCTTATTGTCGACAGCGTTGGCGGTGATGGTCTGCATTCCCCCCGCTTGCAACTGCCCAAGGTTAGCGAGTTGGTTGCTGGTCAGGTTCTGTGTGCCCTGAGCCTGGATCAGGCCGCTGTTGGTCAGATTCTGTGTCTTAACACGGCTGTCGCGATTGGCAGCCAGCTGGCCAGCGTTGGTCAGATGATTGGCCTGCAACTGCAGATCGCGTCCAGCGGTCAGGGTGCCCTGCCAGTTGCCGTCGCCGCTGAGCGTCAGGTGGATATCGCCTTCGGCCGTCAGGCTGCTGTTTTTATCGCTGCTCAGGCTGGCAGCATCCACTTGCAGGCGGCCGTCCGTATCGGCTTTGCCCGCCTGCAGTTTGCCTGCGGCAGTCAGTTGCATATCCCCTTTGGCGCTCAGCGTGGCCTGACTCATGGCAATATCGCCACCGCTGTTCAGGGTAAGCGCCTGCCCGGCCTTGTGGTTGCCGCTGAGCGTTATTCCCGCCGCAGTGGCATTCAGACCGCCCTGCGCCAGCGTTTTATTCAGTCGCAGTTGGCCATTGGCATCCAGCTGAATATCGCCTTCACGCGCGGTGAGGTTGCCGAGGTTGACCCCGACCCCTTTTTCACTGGACACCAAATGAATACGGTTGGCGTACATACCGCCAAGGGCGCCGGTGTCGATGGCCACCTTGGGCACGTCGCCATTACCGGCGATCGCCGTGGCCTTGCCGGTAGCGTCCACCCGGTTAGCCCCGAGCGTGATGTTGAGATCTTTGGCATACAGTTGAGCGTTAATCTCGGTAGCGCGGGCGATCAGGGCGAATTTGTCGCTCTTGCTGGCGTCCAGCCCCTTGCCCTGAATGGTGATCGCCCCTTGGGTGACTTCCAGCGCCTGCAGCTTGCCGTCGGCACCCAGCACCGGTTTGCCGGTGGTCAGCGTCGCGTTAGGGGTGTTGATAAAGCCGCAGCCGTCGCAGGTGATGCCATAGGGGTTGGCGACCATCACGCTGGCCTGCTTTCCTGCCACCTCCAGGTAGCCCTGAAGCTGTGAAGGGTTCGGTGCCACCACTTCGTTGATGATGCCCTGCGCTTCCTTGCCGGCCTGCAGGTTGGGGTTGTTCTGGATCAGGCCGCCAAGCTGGCTCTGGTTGAGCTGCCCGGTGGCGTTGTTGAGGATCACGCCCTCTTTGCCGACGTTGAAATCGTTGTATTTGTTATGGGAAATACCGGCCTGATTCGGCGTGGCAATGTTGACCACCGGCACGCCGTTGGCGGCCTGATCGACACGGGTATTACCTTCGGCCACGTTAACGCCTTCGGCCAGCGCCGGCAGCAGCGGCTGCCCGGCCAGTAACATGCACAGGGTGTAGCTCAGCAGACGCTGAGGGGTATTAAGCGGTTGATTCGGTTTACGCTTCATCCTTGAAACCTTCCTGTACAGTAGCGTTAAAGTACGATATTCACCCGGTAGTAAACCGAAACCCGATCCGGCTTCAACCAGTCGGGATAAGCCAGCGGCCAGCCGACGGTCAGTTGGCTGCCGAAATAGCGCCCGCGGCTGCCCAGCCCCACTGCGCCGCCCCACAGCGTGCCGGAGGCGTTAGCATCCAGCTTGTCACGCTGTAAATAGCCACCATCGAGCGCCGCCAGGGCGTTGATGCTGCCGAGGTACGGCAATGTCACCAGCGTGCGATTGACCTCGTTACGCCAGTAACCGCCCTTGTCACCGGAAAGGTATTGTTCCTTGAAACCACGCACAGAGCTTTCCCCACCTATCGTCAGGCGTTCGCTGCCGTACAAACGGTGGTTACTCCACTGGCTGTAAAGACTGGTGAGATAGGTCCAATCTTGCGTCAGCGGCAGGTAGTAGCTGCCAGAAAGCGAAAGTTTGTGAAACTCGGCCCGGGGCGCTTCCTTGATTTTTCCGCTGTCATTTTCTGCGCCCAGCCAGGGGACACCACGGCTGTAGGCCGGGTTCAGGGTGGCGAACCCGCCCAGCAATTTCTGGCTATGGCTGACCCCTAACGTGACGCTGGTCAGCTTGCGGCTGCTGCTTTCCAGCCGGGTATCGTTGAGGTAATTGCGATTGATGCGGTGCGTCAGCCCCAACGACAGGCCGGTTTTCATTTCGCCGTCACGGAACAGCACCCGCGAAACGCCCAGGCGATGGGTCTGGCTGTCACCGCTGGAGCGCCAGTCAAAACCCTGGTTATTGAGCGTGGTCAGGTAATCGCTGTAGGAATAGTTGTAATCCAGCGTCCAGTAGCCATAGGGCAGGCTGACGCCGGTTTGTACGCTGCGTGCGTTGTGATCGTTGGCAAAATCACTGCTGCGGGCGCCAGCGACAAACCATTGGTCCGCCAACCCGAGCAGGTTATTGCCGGTCAAGGATCCGTTGATCTGCCCGCTCCCGGTGCTTTTTTGCCCGCTGTTGTCGAAACCCAGCCCCAGCATCAGCGGAAATTCGGGTTTGGCGCTCAGATTGACCAATGAGTAACCCGGTTGGCTGCCGGGCAGGATTTCTATCTGCACCGGTTGCTGACGCAGGCGGTTAATCTGCTCCATGCCCTGCTCGATATCACGCAGGTTAAGGATCTTGCCCTGCAGGCCCGGGAAGGCCATTTTCAGCATCCGATCGTCCTGCTTTTCCAGCTGAATTTTCTCCAGCTTGCCTTCCAGCACCAGTAACCGCAGTTCGCCACGCGACAGATCCTGCTCGGTCAGAAATGCGCGGCTGGTGATATAGCCACGGCCGATATACCAGTCGGAGATCTGCTGCACCAGCGTTTGGATTTGCCCCAGATTCAGGCATTGCTGCAGGTAATTCTGGGTGAGTTTACGTTGCGCGCTGGCAGGCAGATGCTCGGCGCCTTCCAGTTGAATTTGGGTGATGGTGAAGCAAGGGCCACCCGCGTTGGCGCTGGGTGCCGGGGTTGCTGGCAAGGTCGGCGTCAGGCTGCGTTGCAATTCCTGTCGCTGCTGCTGGTTTTGTTCCAGTAATTCGCGCTGCTGTTGTTGGATCGTGTCGCGGTCCGCCGGGCTAAGCAGGTTAGCGCCGGTGGCGGAAGAAAAGAAAATGCACAGCAAAGCAGCCGAAAGCCGTTGAGTAACTGAATCCATTCAGAAGACCATCCGTGTGTTTTTTCAGCATTTTAACGACAGGACGGGGAATGTAACAAGGTTGAATCATTAGCCAATGAGGTAGTTCAGGCCGATTGGTAGAGACAATTCCTAAGCCAAACCGCAGAAAATCACCTGTAATAGTTAAATATAATTCATTGATTCGCACGAAAAGGAAAAAACAGTGGATCGCTCTTTATTTCAGCTAAACCCAAAAATTGCTGCTAATGCGATGAGCGCCGCAAAACAGAAACGGATAGGGGCCGTGAACCGGCCCCTGGAAAGTATTACGCGGTACCACCGACGGTCAGGGTGTCCAGCTTCAGGGTCGGTTGACCAACCCCCACCGGCAGGCTTTGCCCCTCTTTACCGCAAACGCCGACGCCTTTATCCAGCGCCAGATCGTTGCCCACCATCGAAATCTGCTGCATCGCCTCAATACCGGAGCCGATCAGGGTGGCGCCCTTCACCGGCTTGGTGATGCGACCTTTTTCGATCAGGTAGGCTTCGGTGGTGGAAAACACAAACTTGCCGGAGGTGATATCCACCTGGCCGCCGCCAAAGTTCGGCGCGTACAGGCCGTATTCAACGCTGGCGATGATCTCTTCCGGCGTAGACTTGCCCGCCAGCATGTAGGTGTTGGTCATGCGCGGCATCGGCAGATGCGCATAGGACTCACGGCGGCCGTTACCGGTCGGCGCAACGCCCATCAGACGCGCATTGAGTTTGTCCTGCATATAACCTTTCAGGATACCGTTCTCAATCAACATGTTGTACTGGCCCGGTACGCCTTCGTCATCGATCGCCAGTGAACCTCGTAACCCCTGCAAAGTGCCGTCATCCACCACCGTACAAAGCTCGGAAGCCACCAACTGACCCATCTGGCCGCTGAAGACCGAAGTACCACGACGGTTGAAGTCGCCTTCCAGACCATGGCCCACCGCTTCATGCAGCAGGACGCCCGGCCAGCCTGCGCCCAGCACCACCGGCATATTACCGGCTGGGGCTGCAACGGCAGAAAGGTTAATCAATGCCATGCGCACCGCTTCTTTGGCGTAGGCGTCAGCACGGACTTCGCCATCGGCGATTTCCAGGAAATAGTCATAGCCGAAACGGCCACCGCCGCCGCTGGAACCGCGTTCACGCTTGCCGTCTTGCTCCACCAGTACGCTGACAGACAAGCGCACTAATGGGCGAACGTCCGCAGCCAGAGTACCGTCGGTGGCCGCCACCAGAATTTGTTCATACACGCCGGTGATACTGGCGCTAACTTCCTGCACCCGCTTATCGGCCGCGCGGGCTACCTTGTCAATGCGGTGCAACAGGGCGATTTTCTCTTCCCGCGGCAGGCTTTGCAGCGGATCGAGCAGGGGATACAGCGCCTTATGGCTGATTTCACCCAAGGTATGCACCTGACCATTACCGCTGTCACGCACTATGCTGCGCGCGGCATGGGCGCTTTGCTGCAAGGCGTTCAGGGTGATTTGATCGGCATAGGCGAAGCCGGTTTTCTCGCCGCTCACGGCGCGTACTCCAACCCCTTGGTCGATATTGTAAGAGCCATCCTTGATGATACCGTCTTCAATCACCCAGGCTTCGTGGTAGCTCGACTGGAAATAGAGATCGGCGTAATCGAGGCGGCGTTCGGCCAGTTGCCCCAGGACGGAAAACAGATCCTGGTGGCTCAGCTTATTGGCAGCAAGTAACTGCTCACTGACAAACGTCAGGCTCATAATTTTTTCACTCTTTAATGGAGAATTTGTTGTCAAACGGCGCCGTCAGCGACGTCTGGAATCGGTTGTGCTGCAATACCGGCATCTGCTCGCGAATGGTTTTGAGGCCGGTGATATCGACCCGAACTTTCAACGCCGATACCGCATCGGGGTTTTCAGCCAATACCTTGCCCCAGGCATCCACCGCCAGCGAATGGCCCCAGGTGCGACGAGTCGGGCCATGGCTGCCAACCTGTGCCGGCGCCAGGATCACACACTGGTTTTCTATCGCTCTGGCGCGCAGCAAAATTTCCCAGTGTGCCTCACCGGTCACACGAGTAAAGGCCGCCGGTACGGAAATCAGTTCAGCGCCCTGTGCCCGTAACGCCTGGAACAGCGCCGGGAAGCGCAGATCGTAGCAGATGGTCATGCCAAGCCGCCCGACCGGGGTATCCACTACCTGGAGCTCTTGGCCATGCTGATAGGTATCCGACTCCCGATAATGGCCGTGAGAGTCGTTAATGTCCACGTCGAACATGTGCAGCTTGTCATAGCGCGCGCGGATCTCGCCCTGGTCGTCGAACAGCAGGCTGCTGGTGGTGATCAGCGCAGGATTTTCACGGCTGACCAACGGCATCGACCCCACCAGCAGCCAGACGCCATAACGCCGTGCCATCTCGCGCACCGCATTCTGCAGCGGCCCGTCGCCCTGGCGTTCAGCATGTTCACGATAAGCCGCAGAATTGGCGAACAGCAGCGCGTTCTCCGGCGTCATCACCAGTTTTACCCCGGTATTGAGCTGCTTAATCTGCTGTTCAATCTGGGCCAGGTTATCACGCACCCGATCGCCACTGCACAACTGTAACAACGCAACGTTAGCATTTCTCATGACGCCTTATCCTCCTTTGGCTTACGCAGGACCTCGTTGACCTTCGGCTGGTCCAAATCGCCGCTGATGTGGTAACGAATCAGCGAGATCTTACTCCACAGCGGCCCCAACACCTGCGAGGCAGCAAACACCGCCGCGCCGACAATCGGGTTAATCACGAATGCCGTCGCCACACCGACAGTGGTCGAAATGGCCGGTGCGACCACTGCTTCCATATCAATCCGGCGGCGCGCCAAATCGACCTGTCCGTTCATGGCGATATCCGCCGCCAGCCCGTCAACCAACAGGTTATCGGTATGCATTATGCCATCTTTCAGCCACGCGGTGCTGCGGATGGAGTCAAAGTAGAAACCTTTGCCGAAGGTATCACTGAAATCGAACTGCAACTTACGCAACAGGGAGTCGACACTGACCAAACGCAACAGCTGGCCGGCACGTCCACCGCCCATGCTGTCGATCTCACCCTTGCCCATATTGACCTTCATCGCACCGCTGAGGGTACTCATCTGCGGTTTCCACGGCGTGCCACGCCAGTACAGATCAAAATCAATGTCATAAGGCGCGCCTTTCAGCGGCGTGGTGATGCCGAAGAAAGCGGCGGTTTCATCAATTTTGCCACCCAGCAGTTTGCCTTTCAGCGAGCTGCGTTCTTCCTGGGCGTTCTGCTTCCACAGGCCGCTGGCGGTCATGCGCCCTTTGCCGGTATCGACCAAGCCATGCTCCAGGGTCAGGGTATCACCCTGATTGGCCAGATCCGCCTCCACCTTGCCGAGGTTTTGCCCCATCATCCAGCACGACTTGCAGCGCAGCATCAACGACGGCCAGTCACGGAAAGAAACCTTTTCTGCCGCGGCCAGCGGGTTGGTCGCCGCCGTCGCCGTCCCCTTGCTATCGCTAAACTGCGGATTGTAATAAAGATAATTGATATCGGCACGCCACGGCCCACGATCCGTCACCCGCAGACTGCCGTCGACTTCATCCCCCTTGGCGCTGACCAGGGTGCCGCCGAGCTGTTTCTCGGCCGACAACGTCAGCTTGTGCCAGGCCTGACCGCCCAACAGCAGCTGCGGTGTTTTCAGCGCTACGGTGGTTGGGAAGTTGAAGCCGCCCACCTGGCCCGAGCCACCGCCTTGTTTTAACGCCGGTGCCATTAACCCCAACCACTTTTCACCGTCCAGTGGCGGCAGGTTGAGCGTCAAAGATTTACCGGCCGGTAAAGGTGGCGTTCCACCGCCTTCGGTTTGCCATGCCGCTCGTGCCAGCGTCACCTGCTGTTTGGCGAAGGTCCATTCGCTGTTGAAATGGTTCTGCTTGCCGGCGCTACCGGTTAGCATGAAGCCATTCAGGCCACCTTTCACTTTTACACTCAACGGCAGTGGCTCACCCGCCGGCTTATCCAGTGGAGAAGGTAAGTGACTGCTTACTTTCCTAAGGTCCGCATCAACGCCGATGTCATAGCTGGCGTTGCCCTTATGCGGCAAGGTAATGGCAACCTGGCCCTGCCAGGGTGCGCTGCCACTCAGGGCATCGGCGACTTCTTGTGGAATTCCCGGGAATTTACCCGGCTGCCAGTCGGCCTTCAGACCCACATTGACCTTGTAGTCACTTTTACCTTCCAGCGTATTGAAATTCACCGCAACCGGCTGCCCGAACCAGTTGGCCGACAGGCTATCACTGGTCAGATTGCCGTTATCGAAGCGGAACTTGCCGCTGACCTTTTGCAGCTCACTTTCGATCGGCTTAACCAGCAATGAGTTGTTGTTCAGCGCCACCTCGCCCGTGGCGCGCACCAGCTCGCCGTTCAAGGGGATGTCGAGATGTAAGCGCCCACTGACATTACCGCCAATCTGCAGCTCATCCAGTGCAGCACCCAGCGAATCATGCAGAGGTGTCTGCTCGAAATAGTCATGGATTTCCTCACCCTGACCCGCCACGTCAGCATCAACCAACAGGCGCTCTTTCAGGTAGTCCGGAATGATGGCGGTAACATTTTTGCCATCGACTTTACCCAGTTTGGTCTGCGGAGCATTCATCCACAGCCCTTCATTGGCAAAATCGAGATCGATGGCCAGATCGGTCAATGCCGGCCAGTCCGGTTGGAACTGGAAGGTCGAATGGCGCAGCGGGACAAATACCTCAAACTGGCCTTCATGTTTACGGTAAGGGAAGTGCTGCGGGTCACCGTTGTAGAGCAGCGTGGCGTTATCCACCTGCCCGCCCTGAATGGCACCGCTGAGGTAGTCCACCAGGTGCTTGCCCATCAAGGGTTCCGGGAAGTAACGCCAGGCGTCTGCGGCATCATACAGGCGGATACCGGCCAGAATGCTCAGCCACGGGTCGCCCTTGGCCGGCTGCTGGTAGCGGAAATCACCGTTCACCCACAGCGATTTGGCTTTCACATCCAGATTTTTACTCGCCAGCTCCCAGCCCTGTGGGTTGTTCAGCCAGGTTAACGCACCGCGCGCGCTGCTGACTTCCAGCGGGGCGCGGAACATATCGCCATACGGTAAGGTGCTGTCGTTGAGATCAAGCTGCAGGCGGCCATTTTCTACACCGCCACTCAGCGCGCCAGAGAAATGATTTATCCCCGGCAACAGCTTCCACGGCTGCCAACTGACGTCCTGCCAACGGGCCTGGAAACGGGTTTTTTCCGGCTGTTTCAACGGAATATCCAACGCCAATGCATTGACCTTGCCTTGCGGTTGCAGGTCGTTCCAGCGCTCCAGCACGTCCGGGCTGAGGAATGAGAAGGTCGGTAACAGCGCAGACAGGCGTTCAAGCTGAATGTTGGTCGCTCGCACGCGTAGTTCTTCCGTCTGCCCCGGCCCCATAAACTCGGTATTTTCCGGCAGCCACAGCCCGGACAGCTTGCCCTGCGGCCAGGCCTGGCCGTCGGTGGCCAGGTTGAGCTGCGGCACCTCGACTTGCCAGCCGGTCCCCTGGCGGCTGAGCGTCAGCGCCAGATTGTCCACGTCCAGCCGGTGCTGTTGTTTGCCCACGTTCCAGTTGGCCGCGCCCTGCTTTAACAACGCACTGCCGCCGGCAATTTCACCGTTCTGTATTTGTAGCCAGGCTGCCAGGCTAAAGTCGGCGCTTTCCAGGCCGGTATTGGCGCGTAACCAACGGGTGAACCAGGGCTTCATGTCGATATTATCGGCCTGCATATAGACCGTACCCACATTCAATAAACCCTGGTTATCACGCAGGTCCATGCGCAGCTGTACCACACCATGCTGGCCATTCAGCGTCGACAGGCTAATCTGCCCTTCGGCACGGTGGCGATCGCGCCCGTTAAGCCAGGTTAGCTGTGGAACCTCGAATTCGGCGCGCGCACCGGCAGGCGTAAGGAAGGAAAGGCGGCTGTCACGCAGGTTGAAGTGATCGACCTGATGCAGCAGCAAATCGCTGATTTTACCCGGCTCGATGGTGCTGCCCTTATGCTCTTCGCCACCCAAAGTGGTGTTGAGATCGAACTGGAGTTGGTAGAAGGTGAGATCGCGGAACTGCCAGCGCCAGTGCAACAGCGACTGCCATACGTCCAGCGCCAGGGTAACGCGTTCAATACGCAGATTGCTTTTGGGCAGCGTGGCGCGCACGTTGCGCATTTCCAACTGCGGGCCGAAGGTTTCCCAACTTCCCTGCATAAAGTCGATCTGCACCGGCACGCCGGAGAGGCTTTCGACCTTGGCCAACAGTTGCGGGCGGTAGTTGTTCAGTTCAGGCAGCGCCAAACGCAGCCCGCTGATCAGCAACGCCACGATGACAATCAGACTGGCGCCTGTAGCTAACAAAATCCCAGGCAGTCGCCTCACGCAGTTCTCCTTGCTTCCGCTGCCTGGCAACGGGATATCTATGCATGGGAGGCCCAGCATGCTGGGCCCCACCAATACCGGACTTTGGCCGCCAACGGGCGGACTACATCATGACAACGTCAAATTGTTCCTGGCTGTACAAGGGTTCGATCTGCACCTTGACCTGTTTGCCAACAAAGATTTCCACTTCGGCCAGCGCATGGGACTCTTCGCTTTTCAGCGCCTCACCCACCGCCGCAGAGGCGTAAACCAAGAAACGATCTGAATCATAAGCATGGTGCACGCGCACTATTTCACGCAAAATTTCGTAGCACACGGTTTCCACAGTTTTCAGGGTGCCGCGTCCATGACAAGTAGGACAATCATGGCACAGCACATGTTCAATGCTTTCACGCGTGCGTTTACGCGTCATTTCAACTAAGCCTAGCTGAGAGAAGCCGTTGATCGTGGTTTTTACCCGATCTTTACTCAGCGCCAGCTCCAGCGAATGCAGCACCCGACGACGATGTTCGTCATTATTCATATCAATAAAGTCGATAATGATAATGCCGCCCAGATTGCGCAGCCGCAGTTGGCGGGCAATCGCCTGGGTCGCTTCGATATTGGTATTAAAGATAGTTTCGTCGAGATTGCGATGGCCGACAAAGGCGCCGGTATTGATATCCACGGTGGTCATCGCTTCGGTCTGATCGATGATCAGGTAACCGCCGGACTTCAGCTCAACCTTACGCTCCAGCGCACGCTGGATCTCGTTTTCAACATCATACAGATCGAAGATCGGCTGACTGCCGGTGTACAGCTCCAGCTTGGCGGTAATATCCGGGATGTACTCACCGGTAAATTCCACCAGCAGATCGTGGGTCAGACGCGAGTCCACACGGATCCTGTCCAGCGCCGCGCCGGCGAAGTCACGCAAAATACGCTGCGCCAGCGCCAGCTCACCGTACAACTTGTACTTGGTCTGGTTGCGCTTTTTACGCTCCATCACCTTGGTCCACAGGCGCTTGAGGAAGGCGGCGTCTTGCGACAGCTCTTCTTCACCAATGCCCTCTGCCGCGGTGCGGATGATAAAACCACCCAGTTCATCGCAGTAACCGGCGACGGCTTTTTTCAGGCGATCGCGCTCGGCTTCACTTTCAATACGCTGCGAAACGCCAACGTGCGCCGCCCCCGGCATGAACACCAGGTAACGCGAAGGCAGGGTGATGTCGGTGGTCAGGCGTGCGCCTTTGGTGCCTAGCGGATCTTTCACCACCTGCACCATCAAATCCTGCCCCTGGCGCACCAGCTCGGCAATATCGCGCACGTGGAAATTTTTCTGCTCATCACCGGCGACACATTCGGTGTGCGGCATGATATCGGAGGCGTGCAGGAAGGCCGCTTTGTCCAGGCCGATATCGACGAATGCCGCCTGCATACCCGGCAACACGCGACTTACGCGCCCTTTATAAATATTGCCGACAATGCCGCGCTTGGATTCGCGCTCGATATGGATCTCTTGCAGGATGCCGCCATCAATATAGGCAACCCGCGTTTCAGACGGTGTGATATTAACCAGTAGCTCAGCTGTCATGCCTTCTCCTCAGAGCCGGTCGATAATGGCAGCGCCCATCAACCGGTTCTTACATCACGTAATGCGACAAAATTACTGAGCAGCTCATGTGTTTCGACCAACGGCAAGCCCATCACCGCGTGATAACTCCCGGTTATCGTCCTGACGAAACAACCACCCTTTCCTTGAATTCCATAGGCGCCCGCTTTATCCATCGGTTCGCCCGTTGCAATATAGTCGCAGATATCCTGCTGTGACAGGTTGCGGAATGTCACGTCTGTCACCACTAGTTGGCACAGAACATCATGGCGATCGGCGATCGCCACCGCGGTCATCACCTGATGCTGTCTACCCGACAGCGCCGCCAGCATTTGCGCCGCATGCGTTTCGCTTTGGGGTTTTTCCAGCACCCGGCCATTGAGCACGACAATGGTATCCGCGCCCAGCACCGGCCAGTCCTGCTGGGCCAGCGCCACGCCTGCCCTGGCCTTATCCTGCGCCAAACGGCGCACATAGACTTCCGCAGCTTCCCCTTCCTGCCGTTGTTCTTCGGTATCCGTCAGGATAATTTCAAACGCCACGCCCAACAGGGTCAGTAATTCACGTCGACGGGGAGAGCCGGAGGCCAGATAAAGCGAAGTCATTGATATACCCTTACTGTACGGCGAACTGACGGCGGATTTTGCGCATCAGCAGGAATAACCACGGCCACAGAATGCCGTTTACCACACTACTCCAGAACACCTCTGGGCGGAAAGAAACGTTGATCACTAAAAACTCGGCCCAGAACACCACAACATCCATAGCCAGTGACAATAGCACGACGATCAGCGCCTGTTGCCAGAGGGCCATGTTGCGGAACAGTTGGAATTTAAACGCGACCAGATAGGCAATGATCCCCAGCGCCAGCGCACGCACACCCAGCGTAGAACCGAGGATCAGATCCATAATCAACCCCAGCACAAAGCCGGTGCCGACGTTAACCCGGTGCGGCAGTGCCATTACCCAGTAGATCAGGATCAAAGCCAGCCAGGAGGGCCGGAACATGTAGATCTGTTCCGGCCACGGCATAATTTGCAGCACCAGCGCCACCAGGAATGACAGCCAGATTATCCAGCGCCCATTACTGCGGTAGCGATTCATTGGGTCACTCCCGCGGCCGGTGCGGCGGTTTGCGGCACTGCAACGCCGGTTGCCGGTGCCGGCAGTGGCTGTTGCGGCCCCATGGCATCGGCCGGTGGCAGCACCTGAGGCATCATCTGCATCAGCCGCTCATTGGCGACACGATGCACTTCGTCCGGCGGCAACGGCATATCGCCATTACGATCGGCACCCCACAGCAACAACAAATAGCGCAAACGCTGCAGACCCGCCGTCGGGCGTGCCTGGATCACGGTATAAGCCCGCTGGTTATCAACTTTAACCGAGGACACCACCGCCACCGGATAGCCTTCCGGGAAGCGGCCGCCCAGGCCGGAAGTGACCAGCACGTCGCCCACGCGAATATCGGTATTGTTCGGCAAGTGTTCGAGCTGTAAATCGTCGGCACAACCGCTGCCTGCAGCGATCACCCGGATATCATTGCGCAGTACCTGGATAGGCAGCGCGTGTGAAGCATCGCAGATCAGCAGCACGCGGCTGGTGACTTTCGCCACCGCGACTACCTGGCCGACTACGCCTTTATCACTGATGACCGGCTGGCCTTCATAAACGCCGTTGTCCGAACCTTTGTCGATCACCACCTGGTCGCTGTAAGGATCAGATCCGGTCGAGATCACCTGGGTGACCATTTTGTGTTCGTCCTGGCGCAGCGGCGAGCCTAACAGCTCACGCAAACGGGCGTTTTCCTGCTTGAATTGGCCAAGAAGAAGAATATCGCTGTTTTTCAGCAGCAGTTCCTGCCGCAGAGCACGGTTTTCCAGCTCCAGCTGTTGGCGGGTAGCCAGCGTTTCTGAAACGCTGTCCAAAACCTTACGCGGCCCATTGGCCAGAAAATAGAAAGGGCTGACGGCCGTATCCATGTAGTTACGTATTTTCACGAACGTACCGAGACGGCTGTCGGCAACGATCAGGCAGATAGCCACAATCACTGCTAAAAAAAGTCGTAGTTGCAGGGAAGGCCCCCTGCTAAAAATCGGCTTCATAAATTATGCGTGTTCCTCGACAACAGAAAGAGGAACCGTACCCGATTTTCGCTTTGCGCATTCATCCGATACGATTCCTCCTTCCTGGGGCTGACTATTCTTCGCTGAACAAATCGCCGCCATGCATGTCGATCATTTCCAACGCCTTGCCGCCACCGCGAGCTACGCAGGTCAGCGGATCTTCTGCCACGACTACCGGAATACCGGTTTCTTCCATCAGCAGGCGATCCAGGTTGCGCAGCAATGCGCCACCGCCGGTCAACACCATGCCGCGTTCGGAAATGTCGGAAGCCAGCTCCGGCGGACACTGTTCCAGCGCGACCATCACCGCACTGACGATGCCGGTCAACGGCTCCTGCAGCGCTTCGAGGATTTCATTGGAATTCAGGGTAAAGCCGCGTGGCACGCCCTCAGCCAGGTTACGGCCGCGAACTTCGATTTCATGCACTTCATCGCCCGGATAAGCTGAGCCGATGCCGTGCTTGATACGTTCGGCCGTCGCTTCACCAATCAGTGAGCCATAGTTACGACGCACATAATTAATGATGGCTTCGTCGAAACGGTCACCGCCGATACGCACGGAAGAAGAGTAGACCACACCGTTGAGTGAAATCACCGCCACTTCGGTAGTACCACCACCGATATCCACCACCATTGAACCAGTCGCTTCAGAAACCGGCAGGCCTGCACCGATTGCCGCAGCCATTGGCTCTTCAATCAGAAACACTTCACGCGCACCGGCCCCTTGGGCGGATTCGCGGATGGCACGACGTTCAACCTGAGTTGCGCCGACCGGCACACACACCAGCACGCGCGGGCTTGGCCGCATGAAGCTGTTGCTGTGAACCTGTTTGATAAAGTGCTGCAGCATTTTTTCAGTCACGAAGAAGTCGGCGATAACGCCGTCTTTCATCGGACGGATAGCCGCGATATTGCCGGGGGTACGCCCCAACATCTGTTTAGCCTCATGACCCACGGCCGCAACGCTCTTGGGTGAACCGGCACGATCCTGGCGAATGGCAACCACCGAAGGTTCGTTCAGTACAATGCCTTGCCCTTTAACATAAATCAGGGTATTGGCGGTACCCAAGTCGATGGACAAGTCATTGGAAAACATGCCACGAAATTTCTTAAACATAACTAAAGGATAATCCTGCAAGCTGGGGGCGGAAAATAAAATCCGCCTACTTTACCAACCACACGAAGCAGCGACAAGGCGCAAAAACGTTCTACTTCGGTGAAAAATAGTCTGTATTGTTTCTGCTCGAATGCACGGAAATTGGATGAGGCCTGAATTCCCTGAACAAAGGCTCAGTTTACCACCCTGTCAGCGCACGAAACGGCGTAACACAGCTCATAAAATCTAACATATTCCCTGATTGCCGTTGGTGGTAAGCACCTACCAACGTTCAACAGAAAAGGACTGACAAGAGCCTATATCAAATAGGCGTCATTGTCGCAGGCAGTTTGGGGATAACCCCAAAAAGACAGATAAAATAGCCCAGATGAATTGGCGCTCATTCTACGTCAATTTTTGCCCGGCATTCAGGTTAAACGCGATAACGACGCGAATATTTTTTACGCCCTGCGTCTATCGGTTCCGGCGACGCGAAAAAGTCACCCTGCCCGCCGAGGATCCCGCGATCTTTCAGCGTCTGCCATTCATTACGCGTCCGCACGCTGGCGGCAAAAACCTGGGTACTGGTCCCTTCGCAGGCACCCGTCAGGCTCTGAACGAACAGCTGATTCTCATCCCGCTTATCAATACTCCGCACCAAACCAGGGTGGAGCTTGACCAGTTCCACCGGTAAGGACTTGATATAGGAGGTACTAACCACGGTTAACCCCGCCTGGGACACGGCCAGACGACACCCCAATCCAGAGAGTAATCTCAACACCGGGCGCAAACGGTCGATATGTTGACACACGTCTGCCTCTGCAAGTTCAATCAGAATTCGCCGACGATGACTTTTTTCACACTGTAACAGGCTATCACGCAGCCAACGCTGGAAAGTGCGTTGCAATAATGAATCTACGGACAGCGTAAATGCCAGCGTTTCTTCAGGCCACAGCGCCAGTAAAGGAAGAATGCGACTCAAATGCTGGCGGTCGTAACTTTCCGCCAGCCCCAACTGCTGCACCAACGGCATATATTCAGATGGCAGCAGTTCCTGGGTCCCATCGTATATCCGGCTCATGATCTCCCGGTGATGAACTTCCCCCTCCACCGTCACTGCCGGTTTCTGGTACAACCGTGGCCCGCCCCGCGCCAGCACCTGTTCCAACAGAGTGCGCCATTTGACGCTGCCGCGCCCTTTTTCCGGCACCTGGCTGTCGTAAACATACCAGCCGTTTTCCCCCTGCAGCGTCGCGTGGCGCGTGGCCTGCTCTGCATGATCAATCACCTGTTCGGTACTTTGTCCGCTGCGGTAGGCCACAATACCGATATGCAAAAACGCCTCGCGATCGATAAGCGCCGTCGAAGGCAAGGCGTCAATGGCATGAACCAACTGTGAAGCAATGCCGTCCGCCTCTTTCAGCGTGCGATGCGGCAACAGAACGGTGAAATCGCTGTGGAAATAGCGCGCCAGCAACGCCGCCGGATAGCGCATCACGAAGGTCGACAACAGATTGACCAGTGAATACATCAGTTCTTGCACCGCACTGTTGCCGTGGGTTTCCCGCAGCGTGTCGAAATCCGGTAATCGCACCATCATGACAATGCCGTGCGAACCTTCCTCTTCCAGTTGGGTGGTCAGTTGGTTATCAAAGAACAATCGGTTGTTCAGCCCGGTTTTGGCGTCCTGAGCGGCAAAGGCGCGGATCAGCGTATCGACCCGGCTACGCTCCTCGCGCGCTTCCGTCAGATCCGCCAGCAGGCGATCGAGTGCTCCGCTGACGTTTGCCGGCCATTCGCGCACGTCGCCCTGCATCACGCTCTCTCGTTCGCCATTAAGAATACGGCGTGCACGGCGTTCCAGCCGGTCCTCCCCGTCGGCCTGATCGCGTAACCAACGCAAACTGAGCAGCAAGATAACCACCATCACGACGATCGACAAAGTGACAGCCGCAGTGGATTGCAACGAACGCACGTCGCTGGCGAAAGGGTCAATATAGGTAATGCGTAGCGAAGCGCCGGGATGCTGCATCAACGGCAGGGAAACCTGCCGGTAGCCGTTGAGCGATTCCCAGGGCTGCTTTACCGTTGGCAGATGATAAGAAAGAAGATTGCTGTGGCTGGTATCCACGCTGACGGCCACGATACCAAGCGGACGCATCACCAGCGGTAACCATTGTTCCTGTTCCTGTGGAGATTCACGCAGCATCGCCTGATCGAGCGAGGTCATCAGCGAATTGAAGCGGCGATCCAGCCTCTCCTGAGTGACGTAAAAGTAACTGTATGAGCAGCCCATCAGCATCAAAAACATCGCCAGAGCAACAAGCAGGGTGATCAATGCAGAGAGCTTGGTGGTAAATCGCATCCCTGTGCCTTGTCCGTTATGGTTACGTGAATTATCACCTTTGGTCGTATAAAGGCCCCGAATCCGCTCAAAAGAATCCAACACAATACCCTGATTTTTAATTAGTCACTGGCGTATCCTTGACGATCATCGCCGGCAGTTCATGCCGCCAAACTACCAAGCATCATCAACGAAGAAAACCTTCAATCACCCTTTTTTGTCTTTTATCAGGACATAAATTTCTTATATGCATATAGTCAATTAAATCGGATCCAGCCATCCATGACAAAATTGCAAACAAGAGGAAGAGTGACATGCGTGCACTGTTATTGGAACAACAAGACGATCAAACTCTGGCTCGCGTCAAAGATATCAACAGTGACCAACTGCCCGACGGCGATGTCACGGTAGACGTTAATTGGTCCAGCATTAACTATAAAGACGCGTTGGCGATCACCGGCAAAGGCAAAATCGTGCGTAACTTCCCGATGGTGCCAGGCATCGACTTCGCCGGTACCGTGCGCCAAAGCCGCGACGATCGTTTTAAAGAAGGCCAAAGCGTGGTGCTTACCGGCTGGGGCGTGGGTGAAAACCACTGGGGCGGCCTGGCCGAGCAGGCGCGTGTCTCCGGGGAATGGTTGGTGCCGTTGCCAAACGGATTGGATGAACGTAAAGCGATGATCCTCGGTACCGCCGGCTTTACCGCCATGCTGTGCGTGATGGCGCTGGAAGAAGGCGGCGTACATCCGGATGACGGCGACATTTTGGTTACGGGTGCCAGCGGTGGCGTCGGCAGCACGGCGGTCGCTATTCTGGCGGCGCTGGGTTATCACGTCACGGCCATCAGCGGCCGTGAAAGCAATACCGACTACCTCAAAGCGCTCGGCGCCAAAGAAGTCCTGTCGCGTGACGGCTATCTCGAAGCTCCGCGCCCACTGGAAAAGCAACTGTGGGCCGGTGCGGTGGATACCGTCGGCGACACTATGCTGGCGCGTGTTTTGGCGCAAATGAACTATAACGGCACGGTCGCCGCCTGTGGCCTGGCCGGTGGTTATCACCTGCCGACCACGGTGATGCCATTTATTTTGCGCAATGTTCGTTTGCAAGGGGTCGACTCGGTGCACACCCCGTTGCATCGCCGTCAAACCGCCTGGGAGCGCCTGGCCGGTATCCTGCCGGACAGCTTCTACCAGCAAGCCACCCAGGAAATCACGCTGGAGCAGGCACCGGCCACGGCTGCCGCACTGTTGGACAACAAAGTTACCGGCCGCACCCTGGTAAAAATCCGCTGAGTCTGACGGCCCCCCGCAACGGGGGCCTATCCCGTCTGCGAAATTTCATATTTTCCCTCCGCCTCTCGCATAAGGCCTGGTTTCACGCCATGCTTACACCATAAATTGCGGAGAAAATACCATGAGCAAACAACGAAAACTCACTGAGGCCGATGTCACGCCAGAGAGCGTATTTTATCAGCGCCGCAAAGTGTTGCAGGCGTTGGGCATTACCGCCGCATCACTGGCCCTGCCGCATAATGCGCAGGCCGATTTGCTGTCATGGTTTAAGGGTAACGATCGGCCCAAGGCACCGCCGGGTAAACCGCTGGAGTTCAGCAAACCTGCCGCCTGGCAGGCCCAGTTGGCCTTGACGCCCGAAGATAAAGTCACCGGCTACAACAACTTCTACGAATTCGGTCTGGACAAGGCCGATCCGGCAGCCAATGCCGGCGGCTTGAAAACCGAAGGTTGGCAGGTGCGCATCGACGGCGAAGTCGCCAAACCGATCACGCTGGACATAGATGATTTAATCAAACGCTTCCCGCTGGAACAGCGCATCTATCGCATGCGCTGCGTTGAAGCCTGGTCAATGGTGGTGCCGTGGATTGGCTTTGAATTGGGTAAACTGATCAAATTCGCGGAACCCAACAGCAACGCACGCTACGTCGCTTTCCAGACGTTGTACGACCCGGAACAGATGCCCGGCCAGAAAGACCGCTTTATCGGCGGCGGGTTGAAGTATCCCTATGTCGAAGGGCTGCGTCTCGACGAGGCGATGAACCCGCTGGCACTGCTGACCGTCGGCGTGTACGGCAAAACGCTGCCGCCGCAAAATGGCGCGCCGCTGCGCTTGATCACCCCATGGAAATACGGTTTTAAGGGGATAAAGTCGATCGTCCATATCCGCCTGGTGCGCGATCAGCCGCCGACCACCTGGAATCAGTCGGCGCCGAATGAATACGGCTTCTACGCCAACGTGAATCCGCACGTCGATCATCCCCGCTGGTCGCAGGCCACCGAGCGTTTTATCGGTTCCGGCGGCATTCTGGACGTTAAACGCCAACCCACCCTGCTGTTTAATGGCTATGCGGAACAGGTCGCATCGCTGTACCGTGGCCTGGATCTACGGGAGAATTTCTAAGTGCGTTTGACTCCAACCCATATCAAAGGGATCAAGGTTGCCATTTATCTGGCGGCATTTTTGCCCTTTCTCTGGCTGGTGCTGTCGGTGGATCAGGGCTGGTTCAGCGCCGATCCGGCCAAGGATATCCAGCATTTTACCGGCAGGATGACGCTGAAACTGTTGCTGGCAACCTTGATGATCGCCCCACTGGCACGCTATACCCGCCAGCCTCTGTTGATCCGTTGCCGCCGCCTGGTGGGCCTGTGGTGTTTTGCCTGGGGTACGCTGCATCTGATAAGCTATTCGACGCTTGAATTGGGACTGAGCAATATTGGCCTGTTGGGGCGTGAACTGGTCACCCGCCCTTACCTGACGCTCGGCATCATCAGTTGGCTGATCCTGCTGGCGCTGGCGGCAACCTCGACGTTGTGGGCCATGCGCAAACTGGGGGCCAAATGGCAGACGTTGCATAATCTGGTGTACCTGGTGGCGATCCTGGCACCGATTCACTACCTGTGGTCGGTCAAAACCTTTTCGCCACAGCCCTTCATTTATGCCCTGCTGGCCGTCGTGCTGCTGGCACTACGCTACAAGAAATTCCGTAATTGGTGGCGTTAAAAGGCGGAACTTTTCTGTGTTCTACCCCTCATAATGCGATAACACCCTCATCAGTTTGCAGGTTTTGGGTTGAATATCTTCGCTGATAAGACCAGTATTTAGCTGCGAATTGCTACGATATCGTTATAATGCCCGACCTTGTTTCTGTTCTCAGGGTGAATTTTCCCCTTAACAGGTGACAAATCGGTGACATCGGGTTATTTTCTACGATGATGGTTTTATTGCCGGAGATACCAGCACAATGGCGGATAAGTTTCACATTTTGCTTCTGAACGGCCCCAATCTGAATCTGCTGGGGACGCGTGAGCCGGAGAAGTACGGCAGCACGACGCTAACAGAGATTGTTAACGGATTGGAAAACCAGGCATCCGCACTGGATATTACCCTGAGCCATCTGCAGTCTAACGCTGAACATGCGCTTATCGACTGCATACATCAGGCACGCGGCAACACAGATTTTATTCTGATCAACCCTGCCGCGTTCACGCATACCAGCGTGGCGCTGCGCGATGCATTGCTGGCGGTGCAGATCCCGTTTATCGAGATCCACCTCTCCAACGTGCATGCCCGAGAGCCTTTCCGCCATCACTCCTACCTTTCCGATATTGCGGTGGGTGTGATTTGCGGCCTCGGCGCAGATGGCTACACATTTGCTTTACAGGCAGCGGTTAACCGTCTGTCGAAAACCCACTAATTGCTACGCAAAAAGAGTACGGAATCACACTCATGGATATTCGTAAAATCAAGAAACTGATCGAACTGGTTGAAGAATCAGGTATTTCTGAACTGGAAATCTCTGAAGGCGAAGAGTCAGTTCGCATCAGCCGTGCCGCCCCGGCACAGGCTTACCCAATGATGCCGCAGGCATACGCAATGCCGGCACAGCCGCAGCCAGCACTGGCTACTGCCGTTGCTGCCGCGCCAGCCGAAACCCCTGCAGCACCAGCGGCCATGAGTGGCCACATCGTCCGTTCTCCAATGGTCGGCACCTTCTACCGCACGCCAAGCCCGGATGCGAAAGCCTTCATCGAAATTGGCCAGAAAGTGAATGCCGGCGACACGCTGTGCATCGTTGAAGCCATGAAAATGATGAACCAGATCGAAGCGGATAAATCCGGCGTGGTGAAAGCCATTCTGGTAGAGAACGGCCAACCGGTAGAATTTGACGAGCCACTGGTCGTCATCGAATAACGAGGCGAACATGCTTGATAAAATTGTTATCGCCAACCGTGGCGAGATCGCGCTTCGTATCCTGCGTGCTTGTAAAGAGCTGGGTATCAAAACCGTTGCCGTGCATTCCACAGCAGATCGCGATCTGAAACACGTGCTGCTGGCTGACGAGACCGTGTGTATCGGTCCTGCGCCATCGGTAAAAAGCTATCTGAATATCCCGGCCATCATCTCTGCAGCGGAAATCACCGGCGCAGTGGCGATTCACCCGGGCTACGGCTTCTTGTCTGAGAACGCCGACTTCGCCGAGCAGATCGAACGTTCCGGCTTTATCTTCATCGGCCCGAAAGCCGAAACCATCCGCCTGATGGGCGATAAGGTTTCTGCCATCAACGCCATGAAGAAAGCAGGCGTGCCTTGCGTACCAGGCTCTGATGGCCCGCTGACCGACGACATGGATAAAAACCGTGCCTTCGCCAAGCGCATCGGCTACCCGGTAATCATCAAGGCATCTGGCGGCGGCGGCGGCCGTGGCATGCGCGTTGTGCGCAGCGACAAAGACCTCGAACAATCCATTTCCATGACCAAAGCTGAAGCCAAAGCGGCTTTCAACAATGACATGGTTTACATGGAAAAATACCTGGAAAACCCACGCCATATCGAAATTCAGATTTTGGCAGACGGTCAGGGTAACGCCATTTATCTGGCCGAGCGCGACTGCTCCATGCAGCGTCGCCACCAGAAAGTGGTTGAAGAGGCTCCGGCACCAGGCATCACCAGCGAAATGCGCCGTTACATCGGCGAGCGCTGCTCGAAAGCCTGTGTTGAGATCGGCTACCGCGGTGCGGGTACTTTCGAGTTCCTGTACGAAAACGGCGAGTTCTATTTCATCGAAATGAACACCCGTATTCAGGTTGAACACCCGGTTACCGAAATGATCACCGGCGTGGATCTGATCAAAGAGCAGCTGCGTATCGCTGCCGGTCAGCCGCTGTCGATCAAACAGGATGAAGTGAAGGTTCACGGCCATGCGGTGGAATGCCGTATCAACGCCGAAGACCCGAACACCTTCCTGCCAAGCCCAGGCAAGATCACCCGTTTCCATGCGCCAGGCGGTTTCGGCGTGCGTTGGGAATCTCATATTTACGCCGGTTATACCGTACCGCCGTACTATGATTCCATGATCGGCAAACTGATCACTTACGGTGAAAACCGTGACGTGGCAATTGCCCGCATGAAGAACGCCCTGGCTGAGCTGATCATCGATGGCATCAAAACCAACGTTGAACTGCAGCAGCGGATCATGAGCGACGAAAACTTCCAGCACGGTGGCACCAACATCCACTATCTGGAGAAGAAGCTCGGTCTGCAGGAAACCTAAGGCAGGTAATCCACCTCGCCTGACAGAAGGCCGGTTAATCACCGGCCTTTTTCTTTTGTAACGGCTTGGCAAAAGCCGGCCTTGCCGTAGAATTCCTTACCTTTGGCAAAACCATCACCGTAAACCTATGGGGAACACTGATGGAAACACGCTTTATTCAAGCCCACCGCGAAGCACGATGGGCGCTCGGTCTGACGCTACTGTATCTGCTGGCCTGGTCGCTGGCGGCCTACCTGCCGGACAGTGAATCTGGTATTACCGGCCTGCCACACTGGTTCGAAATGGCCTGCTTATTGGTACCACTGCTGTTTATCGGCCTGTGTTGGCTGATGGTGCGTGGCGTATTTCGTGATATTTCGCTGGAGGACGGCGATGCAAACTGAAGTTATTTTGCCGCTGGTTGCCTATCTGCTGCTGGTGTTTGGGCTGTCGGTTTACGCCTACAGTCGGCGTCAGACAGGTAATTTCCTCAGCGAATACTTCCTGGGTAGCCGATCAATGGGTGGCTTTGTGCTGGCGATGACGCTGACCGCAACCTATATCAGCGCCAGTTCGTTTATCGGTGGCCCCGGCGCCGCCTATAAATATGGCCTTGGTTGGGTGTTGTTGGCGATGATCCAACTGCCCGCCGTATGGTTATCGCTCGGTGTGCTGGGCAAGAAATTCGCCATTCTGGCGCGCCGCTACAACGCCATCACCTTAAACGACATGCTGTACGGGCGCTATCAAAGCCGCCTGTTGGTCTGGTTGGCCAGTCTCAGTTTGTTGGTGGCGTTCCTCGGGGCCATGACGGTGCAGTTTATCGGCGGCGCACGCCTGCTGGAAACCGCTGCCGGCATCCCTTACGACACCGGCCTGCTGATCTTTGGCGTCAGCATCGCGCTGTATACCGCCTTTGGCGGCTTTCGTGCCAGCGTGCTGAACGATGCCATGCAGGGCCTGGTAATGTTGATCGGCACCGTGCTGTTGCTGGTGGCGGTGATCCACGCCGCTGGCGGCCTGCACAGCGCGGTGGACAAACTCCACCAAATTGACCCGGCGCTGGTGTCACCCCAGGGCGGTGAACAGATCCTCAGCCTGCCGTTTATGGCCTCGTTTTGGATCCTGGTGTGCTTTGGCGTGATAGGCCTGCCGCATACTGCGGTGCGCTGCATCTCTTACAAAGACAGCAAAGCGGTACACCGCGGCATCATCCTCGGTACCATGGTAGTGGCAGTGCTGATGTTCGGTATGCATCTGGCCGGTGCGCTGGGCCGCGCGGTGTTGCCGGATCTGAAGATCCCCGATCAGGTGATCCCGACGCTGATGATCACCGTGCTGCCGCCGTATGCTGCCGGCATCTTCCTGGCAGCACCGATGGCGGCCATCATGTCGACCATTAATGCCCAACTGCTGCAGTCTTCCGCCACTATTATTAAAGACCTCTATCTTGGCGTGCGGCCGCAGCAGATGCAGAACGAACGCTTAATCAAACGCTTTTCCAGCCTGACCACCTTGATCCTCGGGCTTTTGGTGCTGCTGGCGGCATGGCGACCGCCGGAAATGATCATCTGGCTGAACCTGCTGGCGTTCGGCGGCCTGGAGGCGGTATTCCTGTGGCCGCTGGTGCTGGGCCTGTACTGGGAACGCGCCAACGCACAGGGAGCGCTTAGCTCAATGGTGACGGGTGCGGTATGCTATACGCTATTGGCCAGTTTTAATCTGCAACTGGCGGGGCTGCACCCTATCGTGCCTTCACTGCTGATTAGCCTGCTGGCATTTTATATCGGTAACCTCGTCGGCGAAAAACGCCGGACGGCGTCATCATTACCCTCTTAAAAGAGAATTGTTATGCCTTGGATCCAACTCAAACTGAACACCACCGGCAGCCAGGCAGAAGACCTGAGCGACGCGCTGGTTGAAAGCGGCGCAGTATCGGTGACCTTTCAGGACACTCACGACAATCCGGTGTTCGAACCGCTGCCGGGCGAAACCCTGCTGTGGGGCGATACCGATGTGATCGGACTGTACGACGCTGAAACCGATATGGCCGAAGTGGTGGCAATGCTGGAACAGCATCCACTGCTGGGCGCCGGTTTCCGCCACAAGATTGAACAGCTGGAAGACAAAGACTGGGAGCGCGAGTGGATGGACAACTTCCACCCGATGCGTTTCGGCCAGCGTCTGTGGATCTGTCCAAGCTGGCGTGACGTGCCCGATCCGGATGCAGTTAACGTGATGCTCGACCCGGGCCTGGCGTTCGGTACCGGCACCCACCCGACGACGGCGCTGTGTTTGCAGTGGCTCGATGGTCTGGATCTGGCCGGTAAGACCATTATCGACTTCGGTTGTGGTTCCGGCATTCTGGCGATTGCCGCACTGAAGCTCGGTGCAGCGCGCGCTATCGGCATCGATATCGATCCCCAGGCCATTCAGGCCAGTCGCGACAACGCGCAGCGTAACGGCGTTTCAGAGCGTCTGGAGCTGTATCTGCCAAAAGATCAGCCTGCCGAACTGCTGGCCGACGTCGTGGTCGCCAACATTCTGGCCGGTCCATTGCGTGAGCTGGCACCGCTGATTGGCTGCCTGCCGAAGTCCGGCGGCCATCTGGGCCTGTCCGGCGTGCTGGCCACCCAGGCAGCGAGCGTGGCGCAAGCCTATGAAGATAAATTCACGCTCGACCCGGTAGCAGAACGCGAAGAATGGTGCCGCATTACCGGTCAACGCAAGTAATCATATTTTTATTCCGATAAAAACCACCGATAACTTAACAAGTTACGGTGGTTTTTTTTCGCCCCAAGATTTCACTGATTTATCCTGATAAAAAGCAGGCGTATTCTGCTGCAGGCGCGATCGCAGCCGATTTTTTTAGCCGCTGCCCGCCAAAGACTATTAACGATTTTTCAATAAGGATTGGCAATGAAAGGGAAATTATTACTCGCCGCTTTACTGATCGCCGGCTTTTCGGCCAACGCCACAGAGCAAGCCCATTGGGGCTATGAAGGTCAGGAAGATCCGGCACACTGGGGAAAACTCTCTCCGGATTTTTCGCTGTGCGAAACCGGTAAGAACCAGTCACCGGTTAATGTTAAAGGTGCTCTGAAAACCCAGCACGACAAACTGAAACTGGCTTTCCAACCAGGCAAACAGCAGATCGTCAATAACGGCCATACCGTGCAGGTAAACGTCAGCGGCGGCAATACCCTGGTACTGGATAACGACACCTTCACGCTGCAACAATTTCACTTCCACGCCCCCAGCGAAAACGAAATTGACGGCAAGCAATTTCCCCTTGAGGCACACTTTGTCTATAAAGACCAACAGGGTGCACTGGCAGTCCTGGCATTGATGTTCCAGCAAGGCAAAGCCAACCCGCAGCTGGCGCAGGCCTGGCGGCAAATGCCGACCGCCGTCGATCAGACCGCGGTGCTGACCACGCCGCTGGATATCAAGGCGCTGCTCCCTCAAAACTTTAACTTCTATCGGTTCAGCGGCTCGTTAACCACGCCCCCTTGTTCCGAAGGGGTAAGCTGGATGGTGCTGGATAAGCCTGTCAGCGCCTCTGCCGAGCAGATCGCTCAATTCCGCGCCGTGGTACAGCATGCGAACAATCGTCCGCTACAGGCGCTGAACGGCCGCGTAATCATCGACTAAGGCTGTCGGAATAACTTCACCGCCGGTTTGATCCCCGGCGGTGAACAAATGCGTTTTTAATCGAAACCTTCACCACGCGATTTCAGCGTAATTGTGCCCCTTCTCAACGCAATACCCTGACAAATGGCCTATATCGCTGCCGATATCCAGCTGAATCGAGACTCAATACAGATAAAATTCTGTTGTGTTGGGAATATTTTATCGAGCACTAATTGACCAAATTTCGTCAACTCATTGTTAAATATATATAATATTTTTATAGATCCTGACGAGGTGCATTTTTATTGCCGAATAGCGCCTGATTGGTCAAAGTTTGGCCTTTCATCTCAACGCAAAAATGCGTAATATACGCGCCCTTGCGGACACAGTATGGTTACTCTTTGTCTATGCGCATTGGACACCACCAGCTTACAAATTGCTTGATTGCGGCCCCGATGGCCGGCATTACAGATCGCCCATTTAGAGCCCTATGTCATGCAATGGGTGCTGGGATGGCTGTATCCGAAATGCTCTCCTCCAATCCGGAGGTGTGGCGGACGGATAAGTCGCGTCTGCGTATGGTCCATAGCGATGAACCAGGGATCCGTTCCGTGCAGATTGCCGGATGCGATCCGGATGATATGGCCGCCGCGGCACGTATTAACGTGGCTGGTGGCGCACAGATCATCGACATCAATATGGGGTGCCCGGCCAAGAAAGTGAACCGGAAGCTTGCAGGGTCTGCATTGCTGCAGTACCCGGATCTGGTTAAACAGATCCTCCACGCGGTAGTTAACGCTGTGGATGTGCCGGTAACACTTAAGATCCGTACCGGCTGGGAACCCGAACACCGTAACTGTGTAGAGATTGCCCAACTGGCCGAAGACTGTGGTATACAGGCCCTGACTATTCATGGCCGAACCCGCGCCTGCCTGTTCAACGGCAACGCGGAGTACGACAGCATTCGGGCAGTTAAGCAGAGTGTTTCCATTCCGATTATCGCGAATGGCGACATTACTGACCCGCATAAAGCCAGAGCAGTGCTCGACTACACTGGGGCTGATGCCCTGATGATAGGCCGCGCTGCTCAGGGGAGACCCTGGATCTTCCGGGAAATCCAGCATTATCTGGACACTGGGGAACTGCTGCCCCCTCCGCCACTTGGCGAGGTTAAGCGTTTGTTGATAGGGCATATTCGGGAATTGCACGGCTTTTACGGCCAAGGCAAGGGATTCCGGATTGCTCGTAAGCACGTATCCTGGTATCTCCAGGAGCACGCCCCGAATGACCAGTTTCGGCGCACATTCAACGCCATAGAGGATGCCAGCGAACAGCTGGAGGCGTTGGAGGCATATTTCGAAAATCTTGCGTAACAAAAAAGAGCTGACAGAACTATGTTCGAACAACGCGTAAATTCTGACGTACTGACCGTTTCTACCGTGAACTCACAGGACCAAGTGACTCAAAAGCCTCTGCGTGACTCGGTGAAACAAGCACTGAAGAACTATTTTGCTCAACTGAATGGTCAAGACGTTAACGATCTGTATGAGCTGGTATTGGCTGAAGTTGAACAGCCACTGTTGGACATGGTGATGCAATACACCCGTGGCAACCAGACCCGTGCAGCCCTGATGATGGGCATCAACCGCGGTACGCTGCGTAAGAAATTGAAAAAATACGGCATGAACTGATACTAGTCAGTTGGCATGTTGAAAAGGCGCAACCTCGCAAGAGGCGGCGCCTTTTTCTTCTTTGATGCTTTATCAAATTCAGGTCAATGCGAATGAGAATATTCGCATGCCACTCCTGCTTATCAGGTCGTATTGTGTGTTACAATATACATTCCTGGAGCCGCCTTCGCGGGCCTGTAGCCCTCCCTCCGAAGCCTGATAGCAGCGCGAACCGCCCCTCGAGTGTAAAGATTTGGTCAATTATGGAATCTGGCTAAACAATAGTGATGTCTGGGTGTCTGAGTGGTCGTATCGCAATTAAGTGGATCCTTGTGCGTTACAGGTTGCTGCCCCTTTTAATGCATAAATGAGTTCATATGAAGCGTCCGCAAAAATTCAAAATGGCCCTGCTACATCCTCGCTACTGGTTTACCTGGTTCGGGCTGGGCTGTCTGTTCTTACTGGTTCAACTCCCCTATCCGGTGCTGCACAAGCTCGGTATATGGATGGGCCGTACCTCGATGCGCTTCCTGAAACGCCGCGTTTCCATTACTCGCCGTAACCTGGAACTTTGCTTCCCGGACATGGACGTGGAACAGCGCGAACACAAAGTGACAGGTAACTTCGAATCCCTCGGCATGGGCCTGCTGGAAACCGGTATGGCCTGGTTCTGGTCAGATAAGCGCGTTAAGCGCTGGTTCAACGTTTCCGGCATCAATCACCTGAAAGCGGCACAGCAAAACCAACGCGGCGTACTGGTAATTGGCGTGCATTTTATGTCGCTGGAGCTGGGTGGTCGTGCCATGGGGCTGTGCCAGCCGATGATGGCGATGTACCGTCCACACAACAATAAAGCGATGGAATGGGCACAAACCAAAGGGCGTATGCGTTCCAACAAGGCCATGCTGGATCGCAAAGACCTGCGCGGTATGGTGCAGGCTCTTAAGCGCGGCGAAGCCGTATGGTTCGCTCCGGATCAAGACTACGGCCCACGCGGCAGCGTATTCGCCCCGTTGTTCGCCGTCGATCAGGCCGCTACCACCAGCGGGACCTATATGCTGGCACGCATGGCCAAGCCGGCGCTGGTACCGGTGGTTCTGATTCGTCGCGAGAAAGGCCGTGGTTATGATCTGCTGATCCAACCGGCACTGGAAAATTACCCTATCAGCGACGAAATCGCCGCCGCGGCTTACATGAATAAAGTGGTTGAGAAAGAGATCATGCGCGCTCCAGAGCAGTATATGTGGCTGCATCGTCGCTTCAAAACCCGGCCGGCCGGTACCCCTTCGCTGTACTGAGCCAAAACCTGATTTTCCAAGCCCGGCCAACGTCGGGCTTTTTTGTGCGCCGTAGCTCTAGGCGAAAGTGACGCGCGAGCAGTCGAGCTGCCGCAGGCTTACCACATCAGTTGCCCTATCAGCGGCGCGGCAATCACCGTGATAATCCCCGCCAGCATCATCACCAGGCTGGAAACCACCCCTTCTTCCTGCCCCATCTCATAGGCTTTCGCCGTACCGGCACCGTGTGATGACGCCCCAAGCCCGGCGCCTTTCGCCAGACTGCTGCGCACCGCCAGCCGCAGGAACAAAATATCCCCAACCGCCATGCCGAACACCCCGGTGATCACCACAAACAGCGCCACCAGATCTGCCTGCCCGCCCATCTGTTTGGCCGCCTCCAGCGCAAACGGCGTGGTGATGGAGCGCACTGCCAGGCTGCGCTGCACCTCTTCCGGCAGCGTCAGCAGTCGCGCCAGCCACACCGAGCTGTAAACCGCCACCAGCACTGCCGTCAGTACTCCGGCGCTGAGCGACAGCCAGTGGCGGCGGATAATATGCAGATTCTCGTATACCGGTACCGCGAAGGCGATGGTGGCCGGCCCCAGCAGCCACAGCAACCAGTGCGTTTCGCCAATGTAATCCTGGTACGAAATATGGGTCACCACCAGCAACAGCACCAGGATCATTGGCGTCAGTACCAATGGCATCAACAGCAAGGTTCGACGGCGGCGGTAGAGTTTTTTATTGGCGAAATAGAGCGCCAGCGTTGCCACAAAGCAGGCGATGCTCAGGATAAAATCATTCATCGCGCTGTTTTCGCCGTTGCAACCAGACTTCCAGTCGATAGACCCGGTCGACCACCAGCCCCGTTGCGGCCAACGTCAGCGTGGTGCTGACGGCAATCACCAGGAAAATCTTCCAGCCCTCAACCATCAGCAACTGGGCATAGTTGACCACCGCCACTACCGCCGGGACGAAGAACAGCAGCATCTCGGCCAGCAGCCAGCGCGAACCGGCCCTGACCCAGTTCAGCGGCAGAATGCGCAGCGAAATCAGCGCCAGCAGCATCAACATGCCGATAATGTTGGCGGGCAGCGGCAAATGGAACTGCTGCACCAGCCGGTCAGCAATCAAAAATAACACCGCGTATAAAACAACCTGGACAGGCACCTGCAAGCGGGCCAGCAAAGAAGGAGCAGCGTGGCGTAACGCCAGTAACATGGAAGATGACCTTAAACAAAAAATTCACGGATTACAGTATACGCAGCCAGGAAACCCCGCCTGAAATGAATTAAAATCATCAATATCATGCCATCAGGGAATAATTTCCCGCTGGTATTGTTCCTGAGGAGAACCCAACGTGGATGTCCGCACTTTGCGCTACTTCGTGGAAGTGGTGCGCCAGCAAAGCTTTACCCGCGCGGCGGAAAAACTGTTCGTCACCCAGCCGACCATCAGCAAGATGCTGCGCCATTTGGAAGAGGAGCTGGAGTGTACCTTGCTGATCCGCGAAGGCCGCAGGCTGCACCTGACCGACAGCGGCCAGGCGGTATATCAGCGCGGTCTGGCCATCATCGATGAATTCCGCCAGTTGGAAGCCGAGCTGGAAGACATCAGCTCGGTGAAAAAAGGCGTGCTGCGGTTGGGCATCCCACCGATGGTCGGCCGACAGATCGCCGATTTGATCCGGCAGTTTCGCCAGACTTATCCCGGCATCGAACTCAAAATTTCCGAACTGGGCGGGCTATCGGTTGAACAGGCGGTGATGTCCGGTGAACTGGATCTGGCGATGACCATTCTGCCGGTCGGTTCCGCTCAGCCACTGACCTTTCTGCCCTTGCTCGGCCACCCCATGTGCGTGGTCGCACCACGAACGCCGCACTGGTTAAACCGTACCAGTATCCACATCTCCGAGTTGGCCAACTGGCCGATCCTGCTTTATAACGAGGACTTCGCGCTCTACAAGATGCTGATGACAGCATTCCGTCAGGCCGGTTTTGAACCCCAGATTGCGGTACGCAGCGGGCAATGGGATTTTCTGGCGTCGATGGTGCAGGCCGGGGTTGGCATCGCCACCCTGCCGGAGCCGGTCTGCCAATGGCTGGATAAGGAAAACCTGATTTGGCTGCCGCTGGAGCCACGCATGGAATGGAAGGTGGGGTTAATCTGGCGTCAGGGCAGCTACCTGTCGCACAGCGCCCAGGCCTGGATCGCCTGTTGTCGCGACTACTGGCCGTCGATGAAATAAACGGGACCGCGTCTGCGGCCCCATTGGCATTACCCCTCGCGCTCTATCAACAGCGCTTCCAGCAGGTCGAGATCGTGCAATAATTTTTGCAACGTCTCGTTGCTGATTTTCTGCGTGGCGCGCAGGTGATATAACTCACCGCGTTCGGCACGCAGCGCCGTCAGGCGAAAACGCCGTTCGAGGTTTTCCAGCATCAGCGCATTTTCGATATCGCCTTTAGTGGTGATGCGCCGCCGCAGCGTCCCGACCACCCGCGAACTGATCTCTTTCAATATCTGCGGATCGATATTTTCTTCGGTATCCACGGCCAGGCGTTCTTCCATTTTGTTGATGCTTTCGATCGCCACTTCGGCCGCCATGGCAATCGCCATCCGCTCTTCACTCTTGCTGACGCTCTTATCTGCCACCTGCACGCCGCGCAGCAACAGCGGCAACGCCATGACGCCGGCAATCAGCGAAAGCAGGATCACCCCGGCGGCAATAAACACCAGTTGATAGCGCGCCGGGAAGGCAGAACCGTCACTCAGCAACAGCGGAATGGACAGCACACCCGCCAGCGTAATCGCCCCACGCACCCCGGCGAACGACGCCACCCACAGTTCACGCGTGGTGAAATCGCCAAACTGCAACGGCCGTTTTTTCATAAAGCGACGGCTGGCGTTTTTCATCAGCCACAGCCAGGTGAAGCGCAACACCAGCAACGCGGCGTAGATGATGGCAACATCGGCAAACAGGTACCAGGTCTGAATGGTCGGATCCAGCTCTGCCTGGAAGATGGAGGTCTCCAGGATCCCCGGCAGCTGCAGGCCCAACATGATGAACACCATGCCGTTAAACACAAATTCCAGCATCGCCCAGACGCTGTTGGCACGCAGACGCATCGCCAGCGGGGCATTGCGGATCACGCCGGACTGGCTGATGGTCATCCCCGCAGCAACCGCGGCCAGGATGCCGGAGACGCCAATATGTTCGGCAATCAGATAAGAGGCAAACGGCAACAGAAGCAGGAATACAATTTGCGTTGCCGGGTCGTCGCCACTCCAGCGGCTCATGACGCGCAACGACTTACTGTAAAGCCAGGTGATCGCCACACCGGCCAGCAGGCCGCCGATCGCCACCTTGAGAAACTCCAGCGTCGCCCCGCCCACGGTAAATACCATGGTGCCCATCGCCACTGCGATGGCGAATTTGAGTGAGACCAGACCGGACGCGTCGTTCATCAGCGCCTCACCTTCCAGCACCCCCATGATCGACTTGGGAATACGCCCTTTACCCACGATGCCGGACAGCGCCACGGCATCGGTTGGCGACAGTACCGCCGCCAGGGCAAACGCCGCCACCAGCGGGATGCCCGGTACCATGGCGTAAATCAGGTAGCCGACACCGACGACGGTAATCAGCACCAGCACCAGTGCCAGACCAAGGATTTCACGGCCGTGGTGCAAAAATTCGCGGGTTGGCGTTTTCCAGCCATCGGCAAACAGCAACGGCGGAATAAACAGGACCAGGAACAATTCAGGGTCAAAGTCGACGTGCAGCCCAAAATGCGGCCAGGCCAACAAGGCCCCGATACCGATCTGCATTAACGGTAATGGCACCTGGAACGGCAACATGCGCGTCACCACCCCGGACAGGGAGACCACCAAAATTAAAATGAGGATTGTAAAAAAGATTTCCATGCTTTCCTTAGACTCTAGGGTTCAAACCACAACAGCACATAGCCGGAGTATGCCCCGATAGTAGATCACTTTTTTTACAGCGGTTAAAGCTTGTTGTGCCATTCAAAATGCAGTAGCGGCAGAAGGAGACTTATCTGAAGCAGAAATGGGGATAAAACATCCCCCGCCGAAGCGACGGGGGAAACACCAGCGCGATCAGATTGCCCAACCGCCGGCATAGAACGCCACCAGCGCCACGGCAATGGCCACGGTACCGATATTCAACCGACGCCATTCGCCGGAGAAGATACGGCCAATCACCAGTGCGCTAAAGCCCAGCATGATGCCGGTGACGATATTACAGGTCAGCACGATAAACACCGCGCACAGCAAGCCGGACATGGCATCGACAAAGTCGTTGAAGTCCAGCTTGGTGACATTGCTCAGCATCAGCAGGCCGACGTACATCAGCGCCGGTGCGGTGGCGTAAATCGGCACCAGATAAGATAACGGCGACAGGAACAGGATCATCAGGAACAGCAGACCGACCACGGTCGCAGTCAGGCCGGTTTTGCCGCCCGCCGCAGTACCCGCCGCAGATTCGATATACACCGCTGCCGGAGCCGCACCCACCAGGCCGGAGAAAATGCTGCTCAGGGAGTCCGAAGTCAGCGCTTTGCCGCCGTTGATGATCTGCCCGTCTTTATCCAACAGGTTAGCCTGACCGGCTACCGCACGGATGGTGCCGGTAGCGTCAAACACCGCCGTCATCACCAGCGCCAATACGCTCGGCAACACTACCGGCTGCAAGGCGCCCATGATATCCAGACTGAAAATCAGCGAATGGCCGTTAGCGTCCGCCAGGCTTGGCATGGCGAACAGCCCCTGATACTTCACTGCCGGGTCAAACACCAGCCCAATCACCGAAATGGCGATAATCACCAGCAGGATGCCGCCAGGAACGCGCAGTTTTTCCAAACCGAAAATCACCGCCAGCCCAAGCAGTGTCATCACTACCGGGAATGAAGTGAAGGCACCCAATGCCACCGGCAGGCCGTCCAGCGGGTTCTTCACCACCAGACCCACGCCGTTAGCGGCGATCAGCAACAGGAACAGACCAATGCCGATACCGGTGCCGTGTGCCACGCCCATCGGCAGATTGCGCAGGATCCAGGCGCGAATACCGGTGACCGAGATAATGGTAAAGAGCACGCCCATCAGGAATACCGCACCCAGCGCCACCGGAATGCTGATGTGCTGACCCAGCACCAGGCTGAAGGCGGTAAAGGCGGTCAGTGAGATCGCACAGCCGATAGCCATTGGTAAATTAGCCCACAACCCCATCAGCAACGAGCCCAGACCGGCAACCAGACAGGTGGCGACAAACACCGCCGTTGGCGGGAAACCCGCCTTGCCCAGCATGCTCGGTACCACAATCACCGAGTAAACCATCGCCAGGAAGGTGGTTAACCCCGCCACCACTTCCTGCCGCACGCTGCTGCCACGCGCAGAAATTTTAAAATAACCATCAAGCCCGCCTTTTGGTTTAACGGCGTTGTTCGCTTGAGAATTCGACATCTTGCTGTCCCCTGTGTTTCATTGCCAGCCCGTTGCAAGGCTTGTTATTCCGCCCACACCTGTTTGGTAGGGTATCGTTTGCTTTTCGGTCTTTCACTCACGTCGCCCATTGGCGGCGCTTATTAAGGCAAACGATTAACTCTCATGGCGTGAGGCGGGTGATTTATGGTGGTTTATTCAAGGCAAACGATTATCCAGCCTTCTGTACCCTCTGATCAACCAAAGATCGCGGCAATTTATGCAGAAAAGTAATGAGGCCCATCATTATCGAAAATATGAAATTTGTCACATAGGGAAATCTGATGGGAAAGCCCCCCGTTCGGAGGGCAAAAAGGGTCACTGGGCCTGCGCGGCCTTTTCGTCCATGTACATCAGTTCCCAGATATGACCGTCCAAATCCTGGAAACCGTGACCGTACATAAAGCCGTAATCCTGCGGCTGATTATAGGTATTACCGCCGGCAGCAATCGCCTTGCGCACCAGTGCATCCACTGCCGCCCGATCGGGCTGCGACAGACACAGCAAAACCTCGGTCGATTTTTTGGCATCGACAATCGGATTCGGGGTGAACATTTTGAATTTGTCGTGGGTCAGCAACATCACATAAATACTGTCGCTAACTACCATGCAAGCGGCGGTATCATCGGTAAACCGGGGATTAAAGCTGAAGCCCAGTTCGGTGAAAAATGTCATGGATGCGGGCAGATTGCCCACCGGCAGGTTAACAAAGATTTGCGTAGCCATGGGCTACCTCCGATGAAGGGTGACCTCATCGAGTATAGCCCATCGCCTCAGCTCAGCAGGTCATAAGGCCCGCCCTGCTCCAGCGCCCGCTGGTAGGCCGGACGCGTATGAATGCGCTGTAGATAACCGCGCAGCTTGGGGCAACCGTCCAGTGCGCCACGTGCCGCCATCGCCTCCAGCGGGAAGCTCATCTGGATATCCGCCGCGCTGAATTCATTACCGACAAACCAGGTGTTTTTGCTCAGGTGCTGTTCCAGATAATCACAGTGTGGCGCGATCTGTTTGTCCAGATATTCACGCTGCACGCCTTTACCAATCGCCCCCGCCACCGGCCGCAGCAACCAGGGGATCGGCGGCTGGCCCAACCGGCTAAACACCAGCTTCATCACCAGCAATGGCATTAACGACCCTTCGGCATAATGTAACCAATACCGGTACTGCTGACGGGCATGATAGTCGGTGGGAATAAACTGCCCCTGTGCGTCGTAGGCTTCCTGCAGGTATTCAATAATGGCGCCGGACTCCGCCAACGTCAGATCGCCATCAACAATCACCGGCGACTTGCCCAACGGATGAATTTTCTTTAACTCCGGCGGTGCCAACATAGTTTGCGGATCGCGCTGATAGCGCTGCACCTGATAGGGCACGTTCAACTCTTCCAAAAACCACAGGATACGCTGCGAACGCGAGTTATTCAGATGGTGAACAATGATCATGAGGGCGCTCCTATCCGTTGCCATACCAATTCGCCTGTCTGCACGCCGTTGCCAAACTGCAGCGGTACCGTACGAAGCTCGAGAAGATCGCCGGAGAAATGATAAAAGCGCACCTGTCGACTGCCGATCCAATTGGGGAACGAGCTGCCTTCGACCTGATGCACCACCCGCTGCTCGCTCTCGTCCACCTGATAGCGACCAAAATAACAAATCATGTTGATAAAGGCGGCGCGGAGCTCCTGTTCGCTGCCCTGTGCCAGATCGTCGGCGGCAAAGCTTGGCCGGGTGGCGCTGTAGAGCTGCGCCGCCATGGTGCCATTGGGCTCGTAGTTAATGCGACCCAGCACCTGCTCGCCCAGCGGGTGATTGACTCTGCCGTCTTCCCCTTTGAAGACAGAAGACACCAATGACCAACTGCCGATAAACGCGTTGACTGACATGCCGTTTACTCCTCTAAGGTTTCTGCTTACTCAAAGGGTAGTGGCGATTTTTCCAGCACGCCAGCGCAAGCCGCACCGCTCAAAAATAAGTCAATTTATTTGATAAAGATTATCAAAACTCTCCGATTTTCTATTCAGCCACGTCAGCCTATTATCTACCACATCGAGAGGCAACAACCTCTCACCTAAAAAATACCCTGAGGATTGAATCATGAAAAACATCAAAATTTTTGCTACTGCTCTGCTGCTGACTACCGCCTCTTTCGCCAGCGTTGCTGCCGACCAGCCAACCAGCCAACCTGCTGCCGACGCCCAGAAAATCGGTGTGGTATCCGTTAGCGGTGCCTCTAACCTGAGCGCGCTGGAAACTGAACTGGCCAACAAAGCCGCAGCATCAGGCGCCAGCTCTTACCGCATCATCTCCGCCGGTGGCCAGAACAAACTGTACGGCACCGCAGAAATCTTCAACTGATCGTCAGACAGTAAACTGACGGAAGAATGAAGCCCCGCAAGGGGCTTTTCACGTTTCTAGCGCGCGTCAAACCGAGCCGCCAACTTCTGCAGGCGGAATTGTTCGGTGATGTAATCGACGAACACCCGGGTTTTGGTAGGCAGAAATTTGGTGGTGGGGAAATACAGGTGCACACTACCGCGATCGACATACCAGCCTGGCAATACTCGCACCAGGCGACCGCTCTCCAGATAAGGTAACGCGTTCGGCATGCTGATCAGCGCAATGCCTAAACCCATTTCCGCGGCCCGTGCCGCCGCTTCCGGCTCGTTTACCGTCATTTTTATCGTCATGCTCGGCGCTCGCTGCTCGTTATCCGCATTGCGCAGCGGCAGGTTGCGGACTCGCCCGGTTTGCGGTGAGCGAATAAAAATGCCCGCATGACTCATCAACTGTTCCGGCTGCTGGAGCGATGGGTACTGTTGCAAATACTGCGTCGAAGCTACCAGCACGCCGTGTGCCGGTGCCAGTTCGCGAGCGATCATCCCCTGCGCCAGCTCGATACCGCCTCCCATTGCCGCATCGAAATGCTCGCCAATCAAATCCACCTGACGGTTATCAAAATGCCAGTCTGGAATAATCGACGGATAACGTGCCAGAAAGTCCGGCAACATCGGCAGCACAAAATGCAGGCCAAAAGCGGTACCCATGCTGACCTTTAAGGTTCCCGCAGCAACCCCACCGCTGCTACTCAAACTTTTCAACGCACACTGGATCGACAGCAAGCCGCCGCTGACCTCCTGCAAAAAACGTTCGCCCTCTTCGGTCAGCGTCAATTTACGCGTATTGCGCTGAAATAGTCGCACGCCCACCAACGACTCCAGTTTGGTGACGTTCTTTCCCACTGCGGCAGAACTGATCCCCAACTTGCGGCCGGCGGCGGAAAAACTGCCGCTCTCTGCGCTGCTGACAAAACATTCCAGATGGCCAAGCATGATTTTTCTCCGACGATTTCAAACCAATGGTTTAAGCTGATTATAGCTCTTTGTGGCTAGTTACCGATCCGCGTTTCTCCGATACTGAACCGGTAGCTTTATTAACCAAATCACACTCTGGAGAAACATCATGTCCGCAACTCTCTCTCTGCAAGGCAAAGTCGCATTCATTCAGGGCGGTTCACGCGGCATCGGTGCCGCCATCGCCAAACGTCTGGCGCGCGAAGGTGCCGCTGTGGCATTAACCTACGTCGCCTCTGCCGACAAAGCCGATGCGGTGGTGAGTGAAATCACTGCTGCCGGCGGCAAGGCGCTGGCGATCAAGGCCGACAGTGCCGATGCAACAGCGCTGCAGCAGGCGGTGCGCCAGGCAGTAAACAGCCTGGGCAATCTGGATATTTTGGTGAACAACGCCGGTGTGCTGGCGATGGGCAGCACCGAAGAACTGCCGCTGGAAGATCTGGACCGCACTCTGGCGGTGAACGTCCGCAGCGTGTTTGTCGCCAGTCAGGAAGCCGCGCGTCATATGAATGATGGCGGTCGCATCATCAATATTGGCAGCACCAACGCCGAACGTATGCCATTTGCCGGCGGCGCGGTATATGCGATGAGTAAATCTGCGCTGGTCGGCCTGACCAAAGGCATGGCACGCGATCTCGGCCCACGCGGCATTACCGTCAACAACGTGCAGCCCGGCCCGGTAGATACCGATATGAACCCGGACAACAGCGATTTCGCCGAGCAGTTGAAAGGGATGATGGCGATCGGTCGTTACGGCAAGGACGAAGAGATCGCCAGCTTCGTCGCTTATCTGGTTGGCCCCGAGGCGGGATATATCACCGGTGCCAGCCTGAGCATCGACGGCGGCTTCTCGGCTTAATGTTCCCAGAAAAACAAAAAGCCCCTCTCGGGTAATGCCGTTCAGTTAAGTACAGTTCTGAATAAGGATGTACGACGTTGTTTAAGTGGGCGTCCCCCTCTCCCGAGGGAGAGGGCCGGGGTGAGGGGCTTTCGCGTTGGTATGTATCCCCTCACCCTAACCCTCTCCCAAAGGAGAGGGAACAATATCACCTTAACTGACCAGCATTGCCCTCTCGGGGCTTTTTTAGTTTGACTACAATGAGAAGACGCACCATTCGGAGTGTCTTCCATGAATGCCACCTCTTCCCAAAGATTGCTAGTCGCCTGCCTGGCGTGTCTCACAGCCCTGCTGTTCACCGGTTCAGTATATGCGGCCCCAATGAAGGACAAGACGCAGGATCAGGAAGAACCAGAGACGCTCCGGGTCAATATGGACGACATCATGCGCCCCTGGCTGGGGGATTTGCCAGGCATGCTCGATCGACGGGTGATTCGGGTATTGACGACTTACAGCAAAACCTTTTTCTTTATCACCAAGGGCACCCAGCGCGGAGCCACCCATGACATATTTATGGAGTTCGAGCGCGACCTTAATCTCAAGTTGATGAAGGATAAAAAGCTCAAACAGCGCCATCTTAAGGTGCGCGTCATCTTCGTGCCGGTAGCTCGTGACCAGTTACTCAATGCCCTCAATGAAGGCCGGGGCGACATTGCTGCCTCCAACCTCACCATTACCCCGGCGCGTCAGGAGCAAGTGACATTCACTACCGCTCTTTATCCGAAAGTGAAGGAACTGCTGATTTCTGGCCCCTCCTCACCCAAAGTGGAAAACCTGGAACAACTTTCCGGAAAAACGGTATTCGTGCGCCTCTCATCGAGCTATCACGAAAGCCTGGTGGCCCTGAATAAGCGCTTTGCCCAGGAATCACGTCCTCCCGTTATCCTGGAGACAGCCCCCGAAGCGCTCGAGGATGAGGATCTGATCGAGATGCTGAGTGCCGGCCTCATTCCACTTATCGTGGTTGATCGCCATAAGGCTCTGTTCTGGAAACAGGTTTTCCCTATAATTCAGATACACGAAAATGTGGTGCTGCGTGACGATGCCGACATCGCCTGGGCGGTGCGCAAGGATAACCCGCAGTTACTCGCTTTGCTCAACGGCTTCGTAGAGAAGAATCGCCAGGGCAGCAAGTTGGGTAACACCCTTCTGTTGCGCTACCTGAAAAATGCCAAATATGTCAAAAACGCGGCCTCGGAGAAAGAGCGCGCCAAATTTCTGGCGATGGTGGACGTGTTCAGGAAATATGGCGATCGCTATAACGTGGACTGGCTACTGATGGTGGCCCAGGGCTATCAGGAGTCGCGCCTCAACCAGTCGGTCCGCAGCCCGGTGGGGGCCATCGGTATTATGCAGGTGATGCCGGGCACCGGCAAAGAGCTGAAGGTCGGCGACATCCGCAAACTGGATCCCAATATCAATGCCGGGGTGAAATACATGCGCTGGATGATTGACCGCTACTACGCAGACGAGCCGATGACGCCCCTCGACAAAGTGCTGTTCTCATTCGCCTCTTACAACGCAGGCCCAGCCCGCATCGCTCGTTTGCGAGCGGAAACGGAGAAACGTGGCTTTAACCCCAATATCTGGTTTGGCAATGTGGAATACCTGGCCGCTGAACGGATTGGGGCCGAGACGGTGACCTATGTCAGCAATATCTACAAATACTACGTCGCTTATCGGCTGATCATGGATCAGCGAACTCGCAAGCAGCAGGCCATGGACCAATCCAAAAGTGCGCCAGCAGCAGAGAAGCCGCAACAAGCCCCAGTGGGGCAGTGAGTTTGGCGAGAAGCAGCCTCCTTCAGAAACAAAAAAGCCCCTTTCGGGGCTTTTTCATCGGCTTTAGACAACCTGATATCAGAAAGGAATATCGTCGTCGAAGTCCATTGGCGGTTCGTTGCTGCTGGCTGCCGGCGCATTGTTTTGCGCTGGGCGAGCCTGCTGGCCACCGCTGAACTGGTTGCCGCCTTGCGGCTGTTGAGGCTGACCCCAACCGCCCTGACCACCGGAAGCCTGACCACCGCCTGCAGGTGCACCGCCGCCTTGACGGCCGCCCAGCATCTGCATGGTGCCGCCCACGTTTACAACGATCTCGGTGGTGTATTTTTCAACGCCAGCCTGATCGGTCCACTTACGGGTTTGCAGAGCGCCCTCGATATACACCTGGGAACCTTTACGCAGATATTCGCCCGCCACTTCAGCCAGCTTGCCGAACAGCACAACGCGGTGCCACTCAGTCTTTTCTTTCTGCTCGCCAGTCGCCTTGTCACGCCAGCTTTCGGAGGTCGCCAGGGTAATGTTGGCCACTGCGCCGCCATTCGGCATGTAACGGACTTCTGGGTCTTGGCCCAGATTCCCGACCAGAATTACTTTGTTTACGCCTCTGCTGGCCATGAGAACTCTCCTGAAGATTGATTTTTACACAGTATAAACGAGTAAGTTTAACACGCTCAGCCCGAAACGACACCCGTGTTGATAACTGCGTATTCTATTCCAGAATTGTCGTTCCGATCGACCTTGTTGCATTCGTATACTGGATATTCATTCAGGTTTTTTTGTGTCATAATTATGCGTTTCGTACTGGCTGTGCCGGTTTTTTGCGCGTTCGATCACAAAATCGTCCGTAAATCACCCAGACAGGCGCGGTGTATCATCAAGACGGGAAGTGTAAATGGACAATATCGAAGTTCGTGGTGCTCGGACCCATAATCTCAAAAACATCAACCTGATTATCCCGCGTGACAAGCTGATCGTCGTCACCGGTTTATCCGGTTCAGGCAAGTCCTCGCTGGCTTTTGATACTCTGTATGCCGAAGGGCAGCGTCGCTACGTCGAGTCGCTCTCCGCCTATGCACGCCAGTTCCTCTCGCTGATGGAAAAACCGGACGTCGACCACATTGAAGGCCTGTCTCCGGCGATCTCCATCGAGCAGAAATCGACCTCACATAACCCGCGATCTACGGTCGGCACCATTACCGAGATCCACGATTACCTGCGCCTGTTGTTTGCCCGCGTCGGCGAACCGCGCTGCCCGGAGCACCATGTGCCGCTGGCGGCGCAAACCGTCAGCCAAATGGTGGACAACGTGCTCAACCAGCCGGAAGGCAAACGCCTGATGCTGCTGGCACCGGTGGTAAAAGACCGCAAGGGCGAGCACACCAAAACGCTGGAAAATCTGGCCACCCAGGGCTATATCCGTGCGCGTATCGACGGTGAAGTCTGCGATCTTTCCGATCCGCCAAAATTGGAGCTGCAGAAGAAGCACACTATCGAAGTGGTGGTCGATCGCTTCAAGGTGCGTGACGATATGTCGCAGCGTCTGGCGGAATCGTTCGAGACCGCGCTGGAGCTGTCCGGCGGCACGGCCGTCGTCGCCGACATGGACGACGAGAAGGCCGATGAGCTGCTGTTCTCCGCCAACTTCGCCTGCCCCATCTGCGGCTACAGCATGCGCGAGCTGGAACCGCGGCTGTTCTCGTTCAACAACCCGGCCGGTGCCTGCCCGACCTGTGACGGCCTGGGCGTGCAGCAGTTCTTCGATCCGGAACGTGTGGTACAGAACCCTGAGCTTTCGCTGGCCGGCGGCGCGATCCGCGGCTGGGATCGCCGTAACTTCTATTACTTCCAGATGCTGCGCTCGTTGTCGGAGCATTACGCGTTTGACGTCGAAGCGCCGTTCAACAGCCTGGATGCCAACGTGCAGAAAGCGGTGCTCAGCGGTTCCGGCAAAGAAACCATCGAATTCAAATATATCAACGATCGCGGTGATACCACCGTGCGCCGCCATCCGTTCGAAGGCGTGCTGCACAATATGGAACGCCGCTATAAAGAGACCGAATCGAGCGCGGTACGCGAAGAGCTGGCCAAGTTTATCAGCAACCGTCCTTGCGCCTCGTGCCACGGCACCCGCCTGCGTGAAGAAGCGCGCAACGTGTTCGTTGAAGACACCACGCTGCCGGAAATCTCCGATCTGAGCATCGGCCACGCCATGAGCTTCTTCCAGAACATGAAGCTCAGCGGCCAACGCGCCCAGATTGCCGAGAAAGTGCTGAAAGAAATTGGCGATCGCCTTAAGTTCCTGGTGAACGTCGGCCTGAACTACCTGTCGCTGTCACGCTCGGCGGAAACCCTGTCCGGCGGTGAGGCACAGCGTATCCGTCTGGCCAGCCAAATTGGCGCCGGTTTGGTGGGCGTAATGTACGTACTGGACGAGCCGTCAATCGGCCTGCATCAGCGCGACAACGAACGCCTGCTGGAAACGCTGATCCACCTGCGCAACCTCGGTAACACGGTGATCGTGGTTGAGCATGACGAAGACGCCATCCGCGCCGCCGATCACGTGATCGACATCGGCCCCGGTGCCGGGGTGCATGGCGGCCAGGTGGTGGCAGAAGGTACCGTCGAAGACATCATGGCGCAGCCGGAATCACTGACCGGCCAGTTCCTCAGCGGCAAACGTGGGATTGCCATTCCTGAGCAACGTGTACCGGCCGATCCGACCAAGGTGCTGAAACTGAGCGGCGCACGCGGCAACAACCTGAAAGACGTGACGCTGACGCTGCCGGTGGGGCTGTTTACCTGTATTACCGGGGTTTCCGGCTCGGGCAAGTCAACGCTGATCAACGACACGCTGTTCCCAATCGCCCAGCGCCAGCTCAACGGCGCTACCCTGGCCGAACCTGCACCTTTCCGCGAAGTGACCGGTCTGGAGCATTTCGACAAGGTGATCGACATCGATCAAAGCCCGATCGGTCGGACTCCACGTTCTAACCCGGCGACTTACACCGGCATCTTCACTCCGGTGCGTGAACTGTTCGCCGGCGTGCCTGAGTCGCGTAGCCGTGGCTACAACCCAGGCCGCTTCAGTTTTAACGTCAAGGGCGGCCGCTGCGAAGCCTGTCAGGGCGACGGCGTGATCAAGGTGGAAATGCACTTCCTGCCGGATATCTACGTGCCGTGCGACCACTGTAAAGGCAAGCGCTATAACCGCGAAACGCTGGAAGTGAAGTACAAAGGCAAAAGCATTCACGAAGTGCTGGAGATGACCATCGAAGAGGCGCGTGAATTCTTCGACGCGGTGCCTGCATTGGCGCGCAAACTGCAAACCTTGATGGAAGTGGGCCTGTCGTACATCCGTCTCGGCCAGTCGGCCACCACGCTGTCCGGCGGCGAGGCGCAACGCGTCAAGCTGGCACGTGAGCTGTCGAAACGCGGTACCGGCCAAACGCTGTATATCCTGGATGAGCCGACCACCGGTCTGCACTTCGCCGATATCCAGCAACTGCTGGCGGTGCTGCATCAGCTGCGCGACCAGGGCAATACCATCGTGGTGATTGAGCACAATCTGGACGTGATTAAAACCGCGGACTGGATCGTCGACCTGGGGCCGGAAGGCGGCAGCGGCGGCGGTGAGATCCTGGTGGCCGGTACGCCGGAAACCGTGGCCAACTGCGAAGCTTCACATACCGCGCGCTTCCTTAAGCCGTTACTGAAGAAGAAGTAATCCCTGCCCGGCGGGCCGTTCCTGTAGCGGCCCGCGCTATTACCTGTTTCGCTCAAATTGAACAGAAACAGGCAAGATTTAGACATTTTCAGGCATTTCCCTCCCCGCTCGCAGCTTTTATCATCAATGTTCCCTCTGTGGCCACCTGCTGTATCCAGGCCGCGTCTCACCGGCATCCTGCTGCCGGAAGTAGTTCCCCACCCTTTGATGACTGGAGTGACCATGAACATTACGCACGCCTATGCCGCGCACGATGCCAAGTCAGCGCTTGTTCCTTTTGATTACACGCCGCGCACCCTGCGCGACCACGATGTGCAAATCAACGTTCTGTTCTGCGGCGTCTGCCATTCTGATCTGCACCAGGCCCGCAACGAATGGAGCAACACAATTTTCCCGGTAGTGCCCGGCCACGAGATTGTTGGCCGCGTGAGTGCCGTCGGCAGCCATGTTTCACGCTATCAGGTCGGCGATTTGGTCGGCGTGGGTTGTATGGTGGACTCTTGCCGTAGCTGTCCGAGCTGTGAAGAAGGGCTGGAGCAATACTGTGAAAACGGCTTTACCGGCACCTATAACGGACAGGATCGGCAAACCGGTGCCATCACCTACGGCGGCTACTCAACCGCGATGACCGTGGACCAGGACTTTGTGCTGCGGGTGCCGGAGAACCTCGATCCGGCCGGTGTAGCGCCACTGCTGTGCGCCGGTATCACCACCTATTCCCCGTTGCGCCAATGGGGTGCCGGCCCCGGTAAAAAGGTCGGCATTGTTGGTCTGGGCGGATTAGGACATATGGGGGTCAAATTGGCCCGGGCGATGGGCGCGCATGTGGTGCTGTTCACTACCTCAGAATCCAAAGTCGAGGATGCCAAACGCCTCGGTGCCCACGAAGTGGTCATTTCCCGTGACCCGGAACAGATGGCGCAGCACACCAACAGCTTCGACTTTTTTCTTAACACCGTCGCAGCCCAGCACGATCTGAACCCGTTCCTTAACCTGCTGCGCCGCGACGGCACCCTGACGCTGGTCGGTGCCCCGGAACACGATCACCCGTCACCGCAGGTGTTTAATCTGATCATGAAACGCCGCCGCCTCGCCGGTTCGCTGATCGGCGGTATTGCAGAAACCCAGGAGATGCTGGATTTCTGTGGTCAGCACGGTATTACCTCGGACATCGAACTGATCCCGATGCAGCAAATCAACCAGGCCTATGAGCGGATGCTGAAAAGCGACGTGAAATACCGTTTCGTGGTGGATATCAACTCGCTGCGAGCTTAACTCTAAGGGCGCCATTCATTGTGGCGCCCGATTTTTGCTTACAGTTGTTTAATCACCCGTGCCGGGTTGCCGCCGACCACGCAGTTGGCCGGTACGTCTTTAGTGACCACCGCCCCGGATGCCACCACCACGTTATCCCCCAGAGTCACGCCAGGGTTAATCACCGCCCGACCGCCAATCCACACGTTGTCGCCAATGCGCACCGGCTTGCCGAACTCCGCACCGCCGACGCGCGTTTCCGCATCCAACGGATGGGTGGCAGTGTAGATATGCACCCCCGGTGCCAGCATGCAGTTATCACCGATATGCACTTCGCACACGTCGAGGATCACGCAGTCAAAATTGGCGTAAAAGTTCTTACCCAGGTAGATGTTGTAGCCGTAATCGCAGCGAAAAGTCGGCTCGATGGTTCCCCCCTGATACTGGCCCAACAGCTCCGCCAGCCACTGTTTACGCAGGTCAGTCTCATCCGGGGAAGAATGGTTGTAATGGTGCACCAACTGGCGTGCATGCTTACGCTCGCTGCGCAGTAGCTCGTCGCCGGCATCATACAACTCGCCGGCAATCATCTTGCGTTTCTGTTCACTCATGGCCATCTCACGGCATCCTTTAATCTGGCGGCTTATGGAGTAAAAAGCCTAGTCGTTTCCGGCACAGATTAAAACGGGAACGTTCCCATTCTCGAATCACGATCACAGTTTGAAAGGTAGACAGGAAGATAGGCGATTAAAAAGGCAGGCGGTGCGCCTGCCCTCAACGCTTAAGCGCGCAGTTCCTGGCGCACGTGGTCAGGTAACCCTTCCAGCACCAACTGATATGAACTGTCGATCAGGGTATAAAACTGCGAGTTCGGCAGGTTGCCGTCAAGAAACACCGTATTCCAGTGCGCTTTGTTCAGCCGCTCACAGGCGACGATCTCCGGATGGTGTTCCCGCAGGCTCTCCGCCAGTTCCGGGCTGGATTTTACCGCCAGCGCCGGCCGCCCCTGCACCTCGCACACCATGGCGAACATAACGTCACCAACCTTGATCTGACTGGCCTGCCACTGGTTCTGGTCGCTCTGTTCCGCGCCCGGCTTCGCCATGCAGTATTCCAGCAGTGCTGTGTTATTCATTGGGTTATTCCCCCTGTAAAGTGGCCACAATACGGCGTGAACCGCCGTGGATGCGGTGCTCCCCCAGCCAAATTCCCTGCCATGTGCCCAGCATCAGTCGCCCGTGACCGACAGGCAACGTCAGGGACGTGCCCAACAGAGAGGATTTGATGTGCGCCGGCATGTCGTCCGGCCCTTCATAGTCGTGCTGATAGGGTGCGTTCTCTGGCACCTGACGCAGGAAATGCTGTTCCATGTCGGCTCGCACCGTAGGATCGCAGTTCTCGTTCAGCGTCAGCGAGGCCGAGGTATGTTGCAACAACAGGTGCAACAGGCCAGTTTGCAGGCGGTGTAAGTGGGTTAGCTGGTCGGTAATCTCTTCGGTAACCAGATGAAAACCACGCGCTTTTGCGCTGAGGATTAGCGTTTGCTGATGCCACATGAGTGAGCGCCCCTCAATCAGTATATTCTCTATCCAGTTTGCAGCAACTCCGGCGGCAAACCGACAACAAAAAGGGAGCGATATCACTATCGCTCCCTTGCGAACTTCAAACCCTAACAACATTATTGCACTGCGGCAAACGCCTCGGCCACCTGATGCACATTGTTATGGTTCAGGCCGGCCATGCAGACACGGCCGCTGTGGATCAGGTACACACCGAACTCTTCACGCAGACGATCGACCTGCGCCGCGCTGAAACCGGTGTAGCTGAACATACCGCGCTGTTCCAGCAGGTAATCGAAGTTACGCTGCGGCAGAGCAACCTTCAGCGCTTCCACCAGCGTTTTGCGCATCTCAAGGATGCGGGTACGCATGATTTCCACTTCTGCCAGCCACTGGGCTTTCAGCTGCGCATCGTTCAGCACCTTCGCCACCACCTGCGCACCAAAGTTCGGCGGGCTGGAATAGTTGCGGCGAACCGTGGCTTTCAACTGGCCCAATACGCGCCCCGCCGCCTCTTCGCTTTCACACACCACCGACAGGCCGCCGACGCGTTCGCCGTACAGCGAGAAGATTTTCGAGAACGAATTACTTACCAGGCATGGCAGACCGGCCGCAGCCATAGTGCGGATGGCATAGGCATCATCGGCAATCCCACCGCCAAAACCCTGATAGGCGATATCAAGGAACGGGATCAGTTCACGTTCGGCAATCACTTTGACCACTTCATCCCACTGGGCATGGGTCAGGTCAGAGCCGGTCGGGTTATGGCAGCACGGGTGCAGCAGCGCGATGCTGTGCTTCGGCAACTGTTTCAATGCGCTCAGCATGGCGTCAAACTTCACGCCCAGGCTTTCGCTGTCGAAGTAGGGATAGGTATTGACCTTGAAGCCGGCACCGCCAAAGATGGCGATGTGGTTTTCCCAGGTCGGATCGCTGACCCACACCTGCGAATCCGGGAAATAGCTTTTCAGGAAGTCGGCACCGACCTTCAGCGCGCCGGAACCGCCCACGGTTTGAATGGTGGCGATACGCTCCTGTTGCAACATCGGGTGCTCGGCGCCAAACAGCAGATGCTGAATGGCAATACGGTAAGGCTGCAGGCCTTCCATCGGCAGGTATACTGACGCGCCGTGATCCACGCTGCTCAGTTGCGCTTCTGCGGCGGCAACCGCCTTCATCTGCGGGATAATGCCCTGCTCGTCATAGTAAAGGCCGATACTCAGGTTAACCTTGTGCGAACGGGGATCTTTTTTGAATTTTTCCATCAGCGACAGGATCGGGTCACCTGCATAGGCATCAACGTTCTGAAACACGGGTTGTTCTCCTGGATTATTAGGTTCGGGGGCACAGTATCAGGCTCTAATATAGACGGAAAAGGCCGTTCAGTTTGAGCTTTATCTCGCAACCGGCAACAAACCGTTTTCCTTGATTCGGTTGAGCACCACCGCCGTTTTGATATGCGCCACGCTTTTATGCCGCGACAGCGTCTGACTGATAAAGTCGTCCAGCGCCGGCAGGTCCGCCACCGCCACCTTCAGCAGATAATCAGCATCGCCGGTAGTTTTATAGGCGTCAAGAATGGCGTCCACTTCTTCCAGCATCTGGTGGAAACTGTCGATCTGCTCCTGGGCATGGTGAGTCAGGCTCACTTCTATCAGCCCCACCAGCCCCAGCCCGACGGCCTCCGGTGCCAGCCGTGCATGGTAGCCGCGGATCAGCTGTGCCTGCTCCAGACTGATGCGCCGCCGGGAACACTGGGAGGCCGACAACCCCACCAGATCGCTCAGTTCCTGATTGGTCAGACGGCCATTGGCCTGTAGCAGCGTCAGGATTTTCATATCAAAATCGTCAATGTTGTACATAGCCACCTGTAAACTGTGTTAATAAATGTTGACGTTACAGCCTATCAGTTTTTTGACTGTGGATACCCTTCCCCCACCGAGGTTGTGAAGCGCACAGCAGCAATGCCGAACGTTTCCAGCTGCTAATGGCATAAAAAGTGGGTAACTCGCGCAAGTCAGCGACAATTAACGCCTAAAGAGCGCATAAAACCACGAATGTATAAAAAGGACGCCGATGAAAAAATTATTACCTCTCGCACTGCTGGTTGCCGCCGGGAGCGCCAGCGCTCAATCGCACCTGGATAAGGTGATCCAGCAGGGCACACTGGAAGTGTGCACCACCGGCGATTACAAGCCTTATACCTTCCTGAAAGAAGACGGCAGCTATGAAGGCATTGATATCGATATGGCGGAATCGCTGGCCAAAAGCCTGGGCGCCAAAGTGAAATGGGTAAAAACCAGTTGGAAAACCCTGACGCCGGACTTTGTCGCCGGTAAATGCGACATCGCCATGGGCGGTATCTCCGTCACGCTGCAGCGTCAAAGGCAGGTATTTTTCGCCGACATGCTGGATACCGACGGCAAGATCCCATTGGTACGCTGCACCGACGTGAAGAAATACCGCACCATCGACCAGATTAACAAACCGTCGGTGCGTCTGTTGGAGCCGGCGGGCGGCACCAACGAAGCCTTCGTGCACGCCTATCTGCCCAAGGCCAAACTGACGTTGACCCATGATAACGTGGGGATTTTCCAGCAGTTGGTCGACAAGAAAGCCGATGTCATGATCACCGACGCCTCCGAGGCGCTGTATCAGCAAAAACGTTTTCCGAAACTGTGCGCGGTGAATCCCAAAAAACCGATGCAGTACGGCGAGAAGGCCTACATGCTGCCGCGTGATGATTTAAGCTGGAAATTGTATGTGGATCAGTGGCTGCACCTGTCCAAAGCGACGGGTGAGTATCAGAGCATTATCGATCAATGGCTGGCGGTAAAGAAATAACGCGTTATTGATTGGGGCCGGCAGGCGCTGGCCCCTCACAGGCTATTCGCCGATGTATTCCATCGACACGCGCTGCGTTAGTTTGGTAATCAGTTCATAAGCGCTGATGCCGGTACAGTCGGCAATTCGTTCGACCGGTAAAGCCTGGCCCCACAGCACCACTTCATCGCCAACCTTATCGGTGGCCTCCGGCCCCAGATCGACCGACATCATGTCCATCGACACCCGACCCACTATCGGCACTTCACGGCCGTTAAGCCACACAGGCGTTCCCGTAGGTGCGCTGCGCGGGTAGCCGTCGCCATAACCCATCGCCACCACGCCCAAACGGGTATCACCTGCGCTAACCCAGGTGCCGCCGTAGCCCACAGATTCACCGGCTTTGTGTTCACGCACCGCGATCAGGTTGGATTTAAGCGTCATCGCCGGTTGCAGGTCATACTGACAGCCCTGAGAGCCTTCCATCGGTGAAACACCGTACAGGATAATGCCTGGGCGTACCCACTCGTTGTGCGCATCCGGCCACAGCAGAGTGCCACCGGAGGCGGCGATCGAACGCTGCCCCGGTTTGCCGGCGGCAAAGCTTTCGAAACACTGTATTTGCTTGAGCGTCGTGTCCGACTCAGGCTCATCGGCGCGGCTGAAATGGCTCATGATATTAACCGGCTGCACCACGTTACGGCAGGCGCTCAGACGCTGATAGAACGCCTCTGCCTGCTCCGGGCGCACGCCCAGGCGATGCATGCCGGTATCGAGCTTCATCCACACCGGCACCGGGCGCGCCAACGTGGCCTGCTCCAGCGCTTCAAGCTGTTCGATGCTGTGTACGGCGGTTTCGATGTTATTGGCCACCAACACCGGCAGGTCTTCGGCACAGAAGAAACCTTCCAGCATCAGGATCGGTTTGACGATACCGCCGGAGCGCAGCATCAGCGCCTCGCCAATGCGCGCCACGCCGTAGCAGTCGGCGTCTTGCAGGGTGTGCGCTGTTTCCAGCAGGCCATGTCCATAAGCGTTTGCTTTCACAACGGCAATCAGGCGACTTTGCGGCGCCTGACGGCGCACCTGTTGCAGATTATGTCGCAGAGCGCGGCGGTCGATTACAGCGGTTGCCGCTTTCATTTCAGTTCCTTAGCTGATTATTCGTCATCATATTGTGGCCCCGCGTAGTTATCGAAACGCGACCACTGGCCGTTAAAGGTCAGACGCACGGAACCGATTGGACCGTTACGTTGCTTACCTAAAATAATTTCGGCAATCCCTTTCAGATCGCTGTTCTCGTGATAAACCTCATCACGGTAGATGAACATAATCAGGTCGGCATCCTGCTCGATGGAACCGGACTCACGCAGGTCGGAGTTGACCGGGCGCTTGTCGGCACGCTGCTCCAGGCTTCGGTTCAACTGCGACAGCGCCACCACCGGCACCTGCAGTTCTTTCGCCAACGCCTTGAGCGAGCGGGAAATTTCAGCAATCTCCAGCGTACGGTTGTCGGACAAGGACGGCACGCGCATCAGCTGCAGGTAGTCGATCATGATCAGGCTCAGGCCGTCATGTTCACGGAAAATACGGCGGGCGCGGGAGCGGACTTCGGTCGGCGTCAGGCCGGAGGAGTCATCAATGTACATATTGCGCTTCTCCAGCAGGATACCCATGGTGCTGGAGATTCGCGCCCAGTCCTCGTCATCGAGCTGGCCGGTACGAATGCGCGTCTGGTCTACGCGCGAAAGCGACGCCAGCATACGCATCATGATCTGGTTGCCTGGCATCTCAAGGCTGAAGATCAGCACCGGTTTTTCCTGCGTCATCGCAGCGTGTTCGCACAGGTTCATGGCGAAGGTAGTTTTACCCATCGAAGGACGGGCGGCGACGATGATCAGATCCGATTTTTGCAAACCGGCGGTTTTCTTATTGAGATCCTGATAGCCGGTATCTACCCCGGTAACGCCATCGTGCGGCTGCTGATACAGCTGTTCGATGCGCGCAACGGTATCTTCCAGGATACGCTCAATGCCTTTCGGGCCTTCATCTTTGCTGGCCCGGTTTTCCGCGATTTGGAACACCCGTGATTCGGCCAGATCGAGCAGGTCTTCACTGCTGCGACCCTGCGGATCATAGCCGGCGTCGGCGATTTCATTGGCCACCGAGATCATCTCACGCACTACCGCACGTTCACGTACGATATCTGCATAAGCACCGATGTTGGCAGCACTTGGGGTGTTTTTCGATAATTCGGCCAGGTAGGCGAACCCACCGACGGAATCGAGCTCACCGCGCTGTTCCAGCGATTCGGACAGGGTGATCAGGTCGATCGGTCGGCTCATTTCCAGCAGGCGCTGCATCTCGGTAAAGATCAGGCGATGCGGGCGGCTGAAGAAATCGTTGGAAACTACGCGTTCGGACACGTTGTCCCAGCGCTCGTTATCCAGCATCAAACCGCCCAACACGGACTGTTCCGCCTCCAGCGAATGTGGCGGCATCTTCAGCCCTTCCATCTGGCGGTCTCTTGGGCGCTCTTTGGCTTCGTCTGCGTTTGTTCTGTTGGTTGGTTTTTTTCCTGCCATGAAACGTATTCTTTATCCGGTGGCGAATGGAGGATCCTGACGCGAGAGTATACGTGATTTTTAGCTGTGATTCCTGCGCATAACAGATGCAAAAAGTATCAAGCCACCCCAGGGCAAACTGGATCGCCGATGCTAAAACGCGTAGGGTGAAATCAGACCCCCACTCGAGGTAATGAAATGGCAAAGCGCATTCAATTCTCCGCCACCGGCGGCCCGGAAGTCTTGCAATATGTTGATTTTACCCCCGTAGATCCGGCAGCCGGTGAGGTGCAGATCGAGAACAAGGCGATCGGTATCAACTATATCGACACCTACGTGCGCAGCGGCCTGTATCCGCCCGCCAAACTACCGAGCGGGTTGGGTACCGAGGCGGCCGGGGTGGTGATCAAGGTCGGTGCCGGTGTCAGCGTGCTAAAACCGGGTGACCGGGTGGTGTATGCCCAGTCAACGCTTGGAGCCTACAGCGAAGTGCACAACGTTTCGCAGGAAAAAGTGGCATTGCTGCCGCATAACCTGAGTTTTGAGCAGGGCGCGGCCTCCTTCCTGAAAGGGCTGACGGTGCATTATTTGCTGCGCCAAACCCATGAGGTGCAACCGGGTGAAGTGTTCCTGTTCCATGCCGCCGCAGGGGGCGTTGGGCTGATTGCCTGCCAGTGGGCTAAAGCGCTCGGGGCAAAACTGATCGGCAGCGTCGGCTCCGACGAAAAAGCCGAGCTGGCGAAGCACGCCGGCGCTTGGGCAACCATCAATTACCATAAAGAAGATATCGCCCAGCGCGTGGCAGAGCTGACACAGGGTGAGAAAGTCGGCGTCGTTTACGACTCGGTAGGCCAAAGTACCTGGCAGGCCTCGCTTAACAGCCTGAAACGCCGTGGGCTAATGGTGAGCTTCGGCAATGCCTCCGGCCCGGTCACCGGTGTTGATCTGGCGTTGCTGAACCAAAAAGGCTCGCTGTACGTCACCCGCCCTTCGCTTAACGGCTACATTACCACCCGTGCTGAACTGCAGTATGCCAGCAATGAGTTGTTTTCCTTGATCGGTAGCGGGGCTATCAAAGTCGACGTGAAGGAAGAGCAAAAGTTTGCGTTGGCCGATGCACAACGCGCCCATCAGGTGCTGGAAAGCCGCAACACCAGCGGTTCAAGCTTGCTGATCCCCGGTCGCTGAGTTCCTCATATCACTGGATTTTGACCAACAAAAAGGGCTCCGTTAGGAGCCCTTTTTGTTACTGCGTTTGTAGGGGTAGAGCAGAGTCCGCCCGAGACAGCGGGTTGCTTGAGCAACACTCGTATTGGGTCAATGTCTCTTGCGGTGATGAAATAGGTCGCATCGCTGCACGGCAAACATCCTAACAGCCCCGAAATGCAAAAAACATGGCTAATGCGGCGCATTGGCATTTAAAACGCCAAGCTGTGATCTCCGCCGCATTCAGAGCGGAGCTGTTGCGTAGATTTCAGCGTGACCGACTGATTATTCGACAAAAAATCAGTAGCGGCGTATTTGTGGTTTCTGCATCGAACGGTAAATCCAAACGCCTACCACAGCCAGAATCAACCACGGCAACAGCTTAATCACCATCGCAAACAGCCCACCAAGTAACATAAACGCTGCCGCCACCAATATCGCGGCAAACACGCCCAGCAGCGAAATCCCGGTCACCATCAGCATCACAACAAAACCGACCAGAAAGAAGAGTTCCAACATGATTTTGCTCCTTCGCAAAACAAAGTATCTGCTGAGCTATTACAAGAAGCGTGCCAGGCCGGCGTGGAAACTAAGTGATTGAAATTAAAAAAAAGGCACATCACACAATGCGACATGCCTGGTCAAAAACGCTAACTTTTAGTCAGATATTGATGTCAATTACGCCATTTCGGTACGCGGCAGGCGCACCAAATCCAGTGCTTGTTCAACCACGCGCGCATCTGCCCCTGGCTTATGGGCATTTTCGCTCAGGTGGCGGCGCCACTGACGCGCACCCGGCACGCCCTGGAACAGGCCCAGAATATGGCGGGTAATATGGCCCAAATAGGTGCCGTTCGACAGTTCGCGTTCGATGTAAGGATACAGCGACTCAATAATCGCTACGCTGTCCATCACCTCGGTCTGGCGGCCAAACAGTTCGCTGTCGACCCGCGCCAGAATGCCTGGGTTCTGATAGGCTTCGCGCCCCATCATTACGCCGTCCAGATGCTGTAGGTGCTGCTTCGCCTCTTCCAGAGTTTTCACCCCGCCATTGATGGCAAGAGTCAGTCCTGGGAAATCACGTTTTAACTGATAGACACGCGGATAATCCAGCGGCGGCACTTCACGATTCTCTTTCGGGCTCAGGCCCGACAGCCAGGCTTTACGCGCATGAATGGTGAACATATCGCATTCACCGCGTCCGGCAACGGTGGCGATAAAATCACACAGAAACTCATAGCTGTCCTGGTCGTCAATACCGATACGGGTTTTCACGGTCACCGGGATCGACACCACGTCACGCATCGCCTTGATGCAGTCGGCAACCAGCGTTGCCTGCCCCATCAGACAAGCACCGAACATGCCATTCTGCACCCGATCGGACGGACAACCGACGTTGAGATTAATCTCGTCGTAGCCGCGCTGCTCAGCTAATTTGGCACAGTGTGCCAACGCAGCCGGATCGCTACCGCCCAGTTGCAGCGCCACCGGATGTTCTTCTTCGCTGTAAGCCAGATAGTCGCCCTTGCCATGGATAATCGCGCCGGTAGTCACCATTTCGGTGTACAGCAGCGTGTCCTTGGTCAGCAGGCGGTGGAAGTAACGGCAATGACGATCGGTCCAGTCGAGCATCGGCGCGATGGAGAAACGATTGGCGGCGTATTTTGAAGCGTTGTTGTCTGTCGTCATGCTGGGCTACTGGCTACCTGATTCTGTCTGGTTTCAACGAACGGCGTACTGCCGCAAACGGCTATTATAACGACAATCGGCCGCCTTGGGAAAACCACCGTGCCGCCTGACTAAAAAAGCATCAGAAAAAACGAATAAAAATGCGTAGTCAGGTGTTCTCTCGTTATGGGTGCAGCCCTGCGCCCTTCCCAATGAGGAAACAACCATGAACAGTTTCGTTAAACGCCTGTTGCTGCCTGTCATTGCCGGTTCTCTGCTGTTTTCCGGGGCGGCCCTGGCAATGGGCGGTGATGATAGCGGTCAGACCACCCCAACCTGCCCGAAAGGCCAGATATACGATACAAAAACCAAGACCTGCATGGTGGAAAAAAGCAGCATGATCGACGACAACGATCGGGCTAACTATGCCTATGCGCTGGCAAAAAGCGGTCGTTACCAGGAGGCGCTCGACGTGCTCAATACCCTGAAGGATCCTAACACCGCGGTTGCACTGAACTACCGCGGTTACGCTACCCGCAAGCTCGGCCGCACCGATGAAGGGATCGGCTACTATTTAAAATCAGTCGCGCTCGATCCGAAATACCCGAAAGTCCGTGAATATCTGGGTGAGGCCTATATGGTCAAGGGCCGTCAGGATTTGGCGAAAGAACAACTGAAGGTGATCCAGTCGCTATGCGGTACCGGTTGTGAAGAGTACCGCGATCTGGCGGCAGCCATCGATCACCACCCAGAATCATGATCTAGCCTGGCCCGGAGGTAAACATCAGTAGCGACGCGATCCGTAACGAAATCGGCCAGTATCTTTCCCGCCTGTGGCGCTATGGTCTGGTGCTTTCCCACCGGCGGGATGTTGCCGACGATTTGGTTCAAGCCACCTGCGTGCGGGCGCTGGAACGCGCCGCACAGTTTGCCGTGGGCACGCGGATGGACCGCTGGTTGTTTGCGATCCTTCATTCTATCTGGCTTAACGAGACTCGCGCCCAGCATATCCGCCAGGGGCAGGGTTTTGTCGACGTCGAAGAACTGGCCGGGTCGGAAAACAGTGAAGAGCCGATTTGGGCCAACGAGGTGATGCAGCGGGTTAACCGGCTGCCGGAAGCGCAGCGCAATACGCTGTTTCTGGTCTATGTGGAGGAGCTGTCTTACCGTGAGGCAGCCGAGGTGCTTGACGTGCCCATCGGCACCATCATGAGTCGTCTGGCGGCGGCACGCCTGAGATTGGCAAATGACAGCATGCTGCAGACCCGTTCACCCCAGGCAAAAGGAGAACAATCATGAGCTCAACCTACGCTGCGGATGAACTGCTGGTCGCCTACCTGGACAATCAATTGGACCCACGGCAGCGCCAGCTTTTGGAACAGCGCCTGATCGATGAACCCGCGCTGGCCGAACGTTTGTCGTTATTGGCTCGCAGCACCCTGCCTTTTAAGCAGGCATTTGCTCCATTGCTTGATGAAGCGCCGGTACAACGTCTGCGCGCCGCAGGCCCCCTTACCGCCCCAGTGCCGCAGCGCGGTATCAGTCGGCGTAGCCTGATCGCCGCCGCGGTTGGTTTTCTGGCACTCGGCATCGCAGGCGATCGCGCCTATTTACAGTTCAGCCAGCCAGAAGACAACTGGCGCGGTTTGGTCGCCCAATATATGGCACTGTACACGCCGGAAACGCTGGCAGGCTTCGATGACACGGCTACACAGATTGCTCATCAGCTACAGCAAACCGGCGATCGGCTGGGCATCGCACTCTCGCTACCGAAGTTAATGTTGAGTGGCGCCGAGCTGAAAAGCGCTCGCGTGCTGGCTTACGACGATCGGCGTATCGCTCAGTTAACCTGGCTGGATGCTCAATTCGGTGCGCTGGCGCTGTGCATTGTTCAACAACCGGGCAAGTCTCAGTCCGCCCAAAGCGAGCGCCGCCAGGGAATGAACGTGGTCTACTGGGCCGATGGCCGTCATGGTTTTATGCTGATTGGGCATAACCCTGCGCCGGAAATGGCCGCGTTGGCGGAGCGCTTGCAGCACTCACTTGCCAGCTAAAGCTCCACTCCAAGTGTGAACATCGTCACACGCGTGACGAACGGCAGGCGCTAAACCAGCCGATTAGTGCGCCATATCAGAGGAAAAGGGGCCGACTCTCGGCGATTTGACTGAAGCATGGTAAAATCGGCTTTTTTACGTACCGGGAAATTTGCCATGAACTCAAGCACCCAGGAAAAGCTGCTGGCGCAGGCTGAACAACTCTGTCAGCAACGCAATGTGCGTCTGACACCGCAGCGGCTGGAAGTGTTACGCCTGATGGCACAGCAGCCCGGTGCCATCAGCGCTTACGACCTGCTCGATCTGCTGCGCGTCGCCGAACCCCAGGCCAAACCACCGACGGTGTACCGTGCTCTGGATTTTCTGCTGGAACAAGGCTTCATTCACCGGGTGGAATCCGCCAACAGCTACGTGCTGTGCCATCACTTCGAACAGCCGACGCACACTTCCGCGCTGTTTATCTGCGATCGCTGTGGTCAGGTGACTGAACGCACTACCGAAGGGGTCGAAGAGACGCTGCAGAAACTGGCGAAGGAGTCTGGTTTTGTTCTGCGTCATAACGTGGTGGAGGCGCATGGCCTGTGTGCGGGTTGCGTTGAGGTAGAAGCCTGTGACAGCAAGCATGACTGCGGCGAACACGATCACAGCATCGCCATCAAGAAGAAATAGGTTGGGTTTTCAGGTACCTCCCTGTACCTGCAGGCTTGGCGTCAAGGGGATAAAAACGCCGGGCCTTTAAAAGTAGCTTGTGGCCGCAATCCGCTGCGGCCCAGCGCGCTACCAGCGATACTTGTTGTGGTCTTCCCAGGATTTAACTTCTTTCTCGGCTGCCTCTTTCTGGTAGCCATAACGTTCCTGAATTTTACCGACAAGCTGTTCGCGTTTCCCTTCAATGACCGTCAGATCGTCATCGGTCAGCTTGCCCCACTGTTCCTTCACTTTCCCTTTAAACTGCTTCCAGTTACCGTCGGCTTGATCTTTGTTCATAACCTCTCCGTTACCTGTGATTAGTCAGTTTTAAACGCCTGTGGCCGGACTTAACTGAGTAATTATTTCGGTCAATCGACCTGAATAAAAGGGTTGTCAGTTCCAATTTATTCCGCCAACCACATGATTAATTATAGCTACAGATAGCGATAAAAAAGAAAAAGTCAGGATAAAAATTCACAAAACAAAGAAAAATCAGTAAAAACCCCAGAATAACAGCAGGTAAGCAGAAAGAGTTTCGCTCAAGAAAATGTAACTTAATATAAATAAAAACATAAGAAAAACTAATTATTACTCATTTTTGACTGTGTCGCATCCGCTGCGAACCAAGTCCCTCGCACCCTGTGGCAATGCCAAATCCACCCGAGCGCAAGGCCGCGTAGCGAAAGGAACACCGCCAACGCCAGCCACAATCCATGGTTGCCCAGTACAGGTAGGGTAAACAGCGTCAGCCCATAACCGGCGGCGGCTACTGCCATGCTGTTACGCATTTCTGCGCCGCGGGTGGCACCAATAAACATGCCGTCCAGCAAATAGCACCATACTCCCACCAACGGCAGCACTACCTGCCACGGCAGATAGTGGCTCGCCAGTGCACGCAGCTCCGGTAAAGAGGTCAAGGCGGCAATGATTTGCTGCCCGGCAACGGCATAGAGCAGACCAAAGCCCAACGCCACCAGGCAGGCCTGCCGGCAAGCCGCACGCCATACTTTACGCAGTTGGCTATCGTCACGGGCGCCATAGGCATGGCCCGAATGTGCCTCTACCGCGTAGGCAAAACCGTCCAGCGCATAAGCGGTGAAGGTCAGCAAATTCATCAGCACCGCGTTTACCGCGACCACCTCGCCACCCAGCCGGGCACCGAAGATGGTCAGCGAGGCAAAACACAGTTGCAGCAGCAATGAGCGCAGCATAATGTCGCGATTCAACGCCAGCAGACGCCGCAGATTACCGCGCCAGGCTTGGCGCAGCATTGGCACAGAAATGCCGCGTATGCGCATCACGCGCCAGGACAGCCATAATCCCAACAGCAGCGTGGCATATTCAGAGATGGCGGTCGCGGTCGCGGCCCCCTGCACGTTCCAGCCCAGTCCCATCACCAGCCAGATATCCAATACGATATTCAGCAGGTTACCGACAATCAGCAGGATCACCGGTGCGCGCACGTATTGCACGCCAAGCAACCAACCCAGGATCACCATATTGGCCAGCGCCGCCGGGGCGCTCAGCCAGCGGATCTCGAGGAACAAACGAGCCTGTTCAAGCACCGCCCCATCGCCACCGACGATTTTTAGTGCCAACTCAATCAGCGGATAGCGCAGCAACACAATAGCCACCCCGGCCAACACCGCCAGCAGCAACGGCTGCATAAAGGCTCGTGCCAGCCCCTGCGGATTTTGTGCTCCCAACGCCTGAGCAGTCAGCCCGGTGGTGCTCATACGCAGAAACAGCAACAGCATAAACAGGAAGCTGGTGGCCATGGAGCCAACCGCTACGCCACCCAGATAGGTCGGGCTGTCGAGATGGCCGATGACGGCGGTATCTACCAGCCCAAGCAGCGGCACGGTGATATTGGAGAAAATCATGGGCAGCGCAAGGCGCCACAGGGCTTTATCGGTATCGCTGGTGAAGGCAGAAAGCAGGCGCATAGTGAAATGTTCCCGTGTATACCCGTCATCTTTCAAGTTGCAGCTAGGCGGCCAACTCGCTCATCCCCAGGCGCTTACTCAGGTAAGTAACTGGGGTGAGCGAGTGCAGATAACAACGCTGCAACTTGAAAGCTATAGGGTATATAGTGAATCAGATATGACATCGCCCCAGAACTGGGGCGACTTGAATCAGAGAACGATGTTTGGGCGTGAGGATTAAACCCAGTCGCCATTGCGGATCACACCGACCGCCAGACCTTCAATGGTGAAATTCTGCTGACGCAGATCGACCACAATCGGCTGGAATTCACTGTTTTCCGGCAGCAGCTCAACCACGTTACCGTGTTTTTTCAGGCGCTTGACCGTGACTTCATCTTCAATGCGTGCCACAACCACCTGGCCATTACGCACGTCCTGAGTTTTATGCACCGCCAGGAGATCGCCATCGAGAATACCGATGTCACGCATCGACATGCCGTTGACCCGCAGCAGGAAATCCGCGCTCGGTTTGAACAGGGATGGATCGACCTTGTAGTGCCCTTCGATATGCTGCTGCGCCAGCAGCGGCTCACCGGCGGCGACACGGCCAATCAGCGGTAAACCCTCTTCATCTTCCATCAGCAGGCGAATGCCGCGCGAAGCGCCGGAGATAATCTCGATAACGCCTTTACGCGCCAGCGCTTTCAGATGTTCTTCTGCGGCATTTGGCGAACGGAACCCCAGACGCATGGCGATCTCGGCGCGCGTTGGCGGCATGCCAGTGGACGAAATATGATCGCGAATCAGATCATAGACCTCTTGCTGTCTGGTAGTTAGTGCTTTCATTCCGCCCCCTGTTTGTTTATACAGTCTTGCTGTGAGTATATACAGGTAACTGCGGCTTGGGAACCGAAGAGTGAATAAAAATCAGGGATTAGCGACACCTGTCGCAACGCAACGCCGCCACTCAGGCAAAGTGCTGCCACAGCACCGACCCCCAGACAAACAGCGCCAAAATAATCGCCAGCGAGACCGCCGCTGAGCCCATATCCTTTGCCCGACCGGAAAGCTCGTGATGCTCAGTCCCCACGCGGTCGACAATCGCCTCAATCGCGCTGTTCAGGATTTCGACGATCATCACCAACAGCACCGATCCGATCAGTAAAATGCGCGCTATCGCACCCACGTCCAGCCAAATCGCCAGTATGATAGCCAGCACGGTCGCCACCAATTCCTGGCGGAATGCCGCTTCGTGCTGCCAGGCAGCGGAAAAGCCTTTATAAGAGTAGCCGGCGGCTTTAATAATACGGGTCAGGCCGGTTGCTTGGTTTGCCATGTTTTTTAGTGCCTTTAGCAGAGATAAGTCATAATTAAACAGTCTAGGCCAGGAAACTCTCCCGGCTCTCGGTTTTCCAACACCACAGATCTGCTACCCGGTTTCTGGTATGCTTGCGGCGCATTGCTAACAAGAGGCTTCACGTTGTTATGTCAGGTTGGCGTAAAATTTATTATAAACTATTGAATTTACCACTCAAACTGTTGGTAAGAAGTAAGGTTATCCCTTCAGATCCGGTCACGGAGTTAGGGTTGGATCCCTCACGGCCGATTTTGTATGTTTTACCTTATAATTCCAAGGCGGATTTGCTGACGCTGCGCACCCAGTGCCTGGCGCAAGATCTGCCCGACCCCCTCAATCCGCTGGAGATAGACGGCACCGTGCTGCCAAGCCACGTGTTTATTCACGACGGCCCGCGCGTATTCCGTTACTACACGCCGAAAGAAGAGTCGGTAAAACTGTTCCACGACTATCTGGACCTGCACCGCAGCAATCCGGATCTCGACATTCAGATGCTGCCGGTTTCGGTGATGTTTGGCCGCTCTCCGGGGCGCGAAGGTCACGGCACACCGCATCTGCGTCTGCTGAATGGCGTGCAGAAATTCTTCGCCGTGCTGTGGCTCGGCCGCGACAGCTTTGTCCGTTTTTCCAATACCGTTTCGCTGCGCCGCATGGCCACCGAGCACGGTACGGACAAAATCATTGCGCAGAAACTGGCTCGCGTAGCGCGCATGCACTTCTCGCGTCAGCGTCTGGCCGCCGTCGGCCCAAGCCTGCCGGCCCGTCAGGACCTGTTCAACAAGCTGTTGGCGTCCAAGGCGATCGAAAAAGCGGTCGAGGACGAAGCTCGCAGCAAGAAGATTTCCCACGAAAAAGCCCAGCAGAATGCCATTGCGCTGATGGAAGAGATCGCTGCCGACTTCTCTTACGAGACGGTGCGCCTTTCCGATCGCGTGCTGAGCTGGACCTGGAACCGACTGTATCAAGGTATCAACGTCACTAACGCCGAACGCGTGCGTCAGTTGGCGCAGGACGGCCACGAGATTGTTTATGTGCCCTGCCACCGCAGCCACATGGACTACCTTCTGCTGTCCTACGTGCTGTATCACCAGGGCCTGGTGCCGCCGCATATTGCTGCCGGTATCAATCTCAACTTCTGGCCGGCCGGGCCGATCTTCCGTCGCCTGGGCGCTTTCTTTATCCGCCGCACTTTCAAAGGCAACAAGCTGTACTCGACGGTATTCCGTGAATACCTCGGCGAGCTGTTTACCCGCGGTTACTCGGTGGAATACTTTGTTGAAGGTGGCCGTTCCCGTACCGGACGTTTACTGGAGCCGAAGACCGGCACCCTGTCGATGACCATTCAGGCGATGCTGCGCGGCGGTAGCCGTCCTATCACACTGGTGCCGATTTACATCGGTTACGAACACGTGATGGAAGTGGGTACCTATGCCAAAGAGTTGCGTGGCGCGACCAAGGAAAAAGAGAGCCTGCTGCAGATGCTGCGCGGCCTGCGCAAGCTGCGTAATCTCGGCCAGGGTTACGTCAACTTTGGTGATCCACTGCCGTTGACCGCTTACCTGAACCAGAATGTGCCACAGTGGCGCGAATCCATTGACCCGATCGAAGCCCAGCGCCCAAGCTGGTTAACGCCGACGGTCAACGATTTGGCGGCCAAGATTATGGTGCGCATCAACAATGCCGCCGCCGCCAACGCCATGAACCTGTGTTCCACGGCGCTGCTGGCCTCACGCCAACGCTCGCTGACCCGCGAGCAGTTGCTTGAGCAGTTGGAATGCTACCTGCAACTGATGCGCAATGTGCCTTATGCCGGCGACGTTACCGTACCAACCCAAACGCCGGATGAGTTGCTGGATCATGCGCTGAACATGAACAAGTTCGAGGTGGAGAAGGATAACATCGGCGATATCATCATCCTGCCGCGCGAGCAGGCGGTGTTGATGACCTATTACCGTAACAATATCCATCATCTGTTGGTTCTGCCATCGCTGATCGCCACTATCGTGATGCATCACCGCCGGGTATCGCGCGCTGAACTGCTAAGGCAGATTGGCCTGATTTACCCAATGCTGAAGGCTGAACTGTTCCTGCATAACGACAAGGAACAACTGCCGGAAGTGCTACGACCACTGATCGACGAAATGATCCGTCAGCAACTGATCTGCGATAAGGGTGACGATCTGGTGTTGAATCCGGCACGCATCCGTCCATTGCAGTTGTTGGCCGCCGGTGTCCGCGAAACGCTGCAGCGCTATGCCATCACCATGTCGATCCTCAGTGCCAATCCAAGCATCAACCGCGGTGCGCTGGAGAAAGAGAGCCGTATTATGGCCCAGCGTCTGTCGGTGCTGCATGGCATCAATGCGCCGGAGTTCTTCGACAAGGCGGTGTTCTCCACCCTGGTGGCTACGCTGCGTGCAGAAGGCTACATCAATGACATCGGCGATGCGGTCCGTGAGCACACCATGGAGGTCTACAACATGCTGAGCGATTTGATTACCCCGGAAATCAAGCTGACCATCGAGAGCGTCAGTATGCCGGCGGAAACCAACGCGTTGCCGGAAACGGTCGCAGCGGAAGAGAAAGAAGACTAATCTATTGATACAAAACAAAAAGGCACCCTAGGGTGCCTTTTTTATTGCGGTAACGCCTTAACCCTGCCAGTAACTCAGTGCAATACCGATAAACAACACCAGCCCGACATAATTGTTATCCATGAACGCCTTGAAGCAAGCGTCACGCTCACGGGTGGCAATCTGTTTTTGCTGATGGATAAACAAGGCACCGGCCAGCAACAGCGACCAGTAAAAGGCCCCGCTCATCTGCGTCAGATAACCTACCCACAGCATCAACAGCAGCGTGGCGAACTGCAGCAAACCGACGATCAGCTTGTCGTAACGACCAAACAAAATAGCCGTAGATTTAATGCCAATCTTCAGGTCATCGTCACGGTCAACCATCGCATATAAGGTGTCGTAAGCCACCGTCCAGCAAATATTGGCCAGCAGCAACAGCCAGCAGCTCAGTGGCAAGGATTCACTGACGGCGGCATAGGCCATCGGGATCCCCCAGCCAAACGCCGCGCCAAGAACAAACTGCGGCAGGTGAGTGACCCGTTTCATAAACGGATAGGCCCACGCCAGCGCCAGCGCCGCCAGTGACAGCCAGATGGTCATCGCATTGAGCGTCAGCACCAGCCCGAACGAGACAAGCACCAACACCACAAACAGCACCTTGGCCTCTTTCTCGCTCACCCGGCCACTCGGCATCGGACGAGCGGCAGTGCGTTTCACGTGGCCATCGACAGCACGATCGGCGTAATCATTCACGACACAACCGGCGGCACGCATCAGGAAGACCCCAACCACAAACACCGCCAGGATAGACAGCGACGGCACGCCCTTGCCCGCCAGCCACAGTGCCCACAGCGTCGGCCACAGCAACAGCAAGGTGCCAATGGGTTTATTAATGCGCATCAGATGGCTATAAGCCTGCCATTTGCTTTGATTCACGCTTCCTTCCAAGGTTTTTTCTCTCCTCATCATTCGGGAACCGAACTTCCTGTCGCGTACAGCGGCGAAGCCGGTAAAAACAGTTCGGTCAGCAACAGCGGTTTACCCGCCAGCCGCAGGCGGGAACGGCGCGCCCACAGTGCATCTTGCCGTCCAATATGAATGTAATCGCGAGTCAGTTCATCGCTGCTGAACAGATAGCGGCCCAGTGGCAAGGTACCCAAATCCACCAATGCCAGATCAGGGCCGGTCAGAGTTTCCAACGGGATCACCGTACGCCCCAATAGCCAGGGCTGGTTATCGCCCAACAACACAACTTCACGCAGCCAATAGCGCGGACTGTCCGGCAGGTGTTCTGCCTCTTCCCCCAGTTGGTCGCGGGTAACAAAACATTCGCGCTGCGGTTCGACGTGCACCCGCCCACAGTGGCGTTCAAATCGGCGTGTCATGGAACCTGGTTCCATCAGCCAATCGCTGACGGCGGCGGGTGCCGGAGGATGTTGCGCGGATAACCACTCCAGCGGCGGTAGGATCGAATCCCTGTTGCCTGACATTGTTCTACTCCATGCCTGACGCCGCACCCTGCGGCCGCGCCAGACCAGACAAACTGTTAACAGGCGCCCATTGTAACGCAGAAATTCAAAAGCGGCAGGCTGATTCGAGGGGGGCCACACAGCAAAACTTCGCGCCTTAAAGCACCGCCTTGTCATCTTTCTGCCATCTGTTTTCTTTACCTTCATTCTCCGGCGCGGTGGGGATTATGTGATCTCCAGCAAATTTTCACTCCTGCAGCATTGTTTTATCTACGCGCGTAGATACCCTTGTTACTGCAGCGTTGAATCGCCATCAGTCCAAAACTTTGTCAGCAAACCTTCTTGCCGACACCAGGGAAACCATCTTTAACGGCGCCATTTATGGCGCAGACGAAAAGAGGATATCAATGCCATGAGCGAAACAACGCTTGCAACCCCACAGGCCACCGACGAAACCTTGGCGGCCGATGAACGTTTGACCACCAAAGAAGGGCGCGGCCAATTCTGGCGCGCCACTTTCTCGTGCTGGCTCGGCACGGCAATGGAATATGTCGATTTTGCCCTGTATGGCCTGGCGGCCGGCATGGTGTTCGGCGACGTGTTCTTCCCAGAAGCCACTCCAATGGTGGCGTTGCTGGCCAGCTTTGCCACCTACTCCGTCGGTTTTATTGCCCGACCTATCGGCGCGTTGGTTTTCGGCTGGATTGGCGACCGTAAGGGCCGCCGCGTGGTGCTGCTCACCACGGTAGCGTTGATGGGCGTCTCTACCACCTTGATCGGGCTGATCCCTTCCTACGCCCAAATCGGCGTCTGGGCCCCCACCTGCCTGGTGATCTTGCGTTTTGCCCAGGGCTTCGGTGCCGGGGCCGAGCTGTCCGGGGGCGCGGTGATGCTGGCAGAATATGCACCGGCCAAACGCCGTGGCCTGGTCGCTTCGATCATTGCGATCGGCTCCAACAGCGGTACTCTGTTAGCCTCGCTGGTCTGGTTGCTGGTGTTGCAATTGGACAAGGCCGATCTGATCGCCTGGGGCTGGCGCATCCCGTTCCTCGCCAGCATCCTGATCGCCGGGGGCGCTCTCTACCTGCGCCGTCACGTACGTGAAACCCCGGTATTTGAACGCGAACTGCAACAAAACCGTCAGCGCATGCTGGACAACGCTCCCGTGGCAGCGGATAACCGCAGCTACCTGCAGCGCACCAAAGCCTTCTGGATCATGCTCGGCCTGCGTATTGGTGAGAATGGCCCGTCCTATCTGTGCCAGGGTTTTATCGTAGGTTACGTTGCCAAGGTGCTGATGGTGGATAAATCGGTGCCGGCGCTGGCGGTGATGATCGCCTCGCTGTGCGGTTTCCTGGTGATCCCGCTGGCGGGTTGGCTTTCTGACCGCTTCGGCCGCCGCGTCACCTACCGCTGGTTCTGTCTGCTGCTGGTGCTGTACGCCTTCCCGGCCTTCTGGCTGCTCGACAGCCGTGAGCCGGCGATAGTGATTTCGGTGATTGTGGTCGGCATGTGCATCGCATCTTTGGGCATTTTTGGCGTGCAGGCGGCCTATGGAGTGGAACTGTTCGGCGTCAAAAACCGCTACTCAAAAATGGCTTTCGCCAAGGAACTGGGGTCGATCCTCTCCGGCGGGACCGCACCGCTGATCGCTACTGCGCTGCTGGCCGGTTTCGGTCACTGGTGGCCTGTTGCCTGCTATTTTGTTGTAATGGCAGGCATTGGCTTAATCACCACCTTCTTTGCACCGGAAACCCGTGGCCGCGACCTTAACCTGCCGCAGGACGCGGTGTAATCAGGGCGTACAGGAATCCAACTTGGATAATCAATCCGCGCGGCGTATCACCCGCGCCGACGTCGCCCGCGTAGCGGGCACCTCGGTCGCGGTAGTCAGCTATGTGATCAATAACGGTCCGCGCCCGGTGGCAGAAGCTACCCGTCTGCGGGTGCTGGCGGCGATCGAGCAAACCGGTTACCGGCCGAACGACATCGCCCGGGCGCTGGCTTCGGGCAATACTCTGACTTATGGATTAGTGGTTCCCGATATTTCCAACCCGTTTTTTGCCACAATGGCACGGGCACTGCAGCGTGAAGCCTTCAACCATGGCCGCGTGCTGCTGTTAGGGGACGCCGGCGACGACCGGCAGCACGAGCACGATCTGATTAACCACCTGCTGCGCCGTCAGGTTGACGGGCTGCTGTATACCAGCGTCGATCGCCATCCCTGGTTTGATCTGATCCGCAATTCCGGCACCCCCTGCGTGATGATAGATACCATCGACAGCCATGCCGGTATCAGCGCCATCCGCGTTAATGAACGCGACGCCGCCTGCCAGGCCACACGCCATCTGTTGCAGCACGGCTATCGGGAGCTCGGCATTTTTGTTGGCCCGCTGACCATGCTCAACGCACAAGATCGCCTTAACGGCTGGCGTGACGCGCTGATTGAGGCGGGTATTACGCCGCGTGAAGAATGGATTTTTGAAGCCCCCTATACCCGACAGGGCGGCTATCAGGCCAGCCAGAAAATGCTGCAAGGCCCCCGCCCACGCGCCATCTTCACCTCCAACGAACAACAGGCACTCGGCTGTCTGTCAGCGCTGGCGGAACATCAACTGCGCGTGCCGGACGATCTGGCTATCATTTGCTTTAACGGCACCCAACAATCCGAATTCAGCGTGCCGCCGCTCAGCGCGGTCGAACAACCGATCGACGCCATGGCCAGGCAGGCCATCGCCATGTTGGCCACCGGTACCGCGCAGCCAGAACTGCACGAATTCGCCTTCCAGCTGCATATCCGCCGATCGTGCGGCTGCTAGTTTATTGATTCAGGTAACTGCTATGCGTTTGATTATTGATTGCGATCCCGGCAACGGCATTCCCGGCGCCAACGTTGACGACGGGCTGGCCCTGGCGCTGGCGCTGGCAGCCAAACCTCAGCTCTCACTGGAGCTTATCAGCATCGTGGCCGGCAATACGCCGCGCGACGTCGGTTTTGCCGTGGCCAGCCATTTGTTGCAGCAAACCGGTTATCAGGTGCCGGTGGTGGCTGGCGCAACGCGAGCATTGAGCGAAGCGCCAGAACCCTGGCGCACCCATCTGGATCGGGCGATTACCGATCCGCAGCTAGCCACCCTGTGGCGTAATACGCCTTATCCCCAAGCCGCCACAATACCCACCCCCAACGCCGCCGTAGCGATCGGCGAGTTGATCTGCAATCACCCCGGCGAGATAACCCTGGCAGCAATCGGCCCACTGACCAACGTCGCCCATGCCTTGCAGTTGTACCCGCAGATGGCACAGGCGGTGAAGGAAATCGTGATTATGGGGGGGGTGTTCAACGTCGAGGGTTACATCAAGGACACCAATTTCGGCCTGGATCCGGAAGCGGCCAGGCAGGTGTTGACCAGCGGTGCCAATATCACGCTCGCCCCGCTGGATGTCACCACGCAAACCATGCTGACTCAGGCCGATCTTGCCCAAATGACCCAGCCGGATACGCCGCTGTGCCGCTACCTGCGAACCACCACTCAGCCCTGGATCGACTACTCTCGCCATACCCGCCATCTGCCGGGCTGCTGGATCCATGATGCACTGGTGATTGCCTGGCTGCTGGAACCGCAGTTGGTCACCACGGAGGAATATTTTGTCGACGTGGCGCTGGAAGGAGCCATAACGCGCGGCAGCTCCCGTCGCTGGCGACCGGAAAGTCTGCGCCTGACGGTCGGCATGCCGGAAGCCGAAGGTCGACCGGTGCGGATAATGCAGCAGGTGGACAATGCGCGCCTGCTGGCGTTGATCGGTGAAACACTGGCCGACGAATGAAAAAAGGTGCGCCGGGGCGCACCAATCATCAAGCCAGCATCGGCAGCGTCGGGTACTACCCCTTGCCTTTCACGCTGCCAATAAACGTTTCACGCGCTGTGGTAGAACCCAGTTTTTCAGCCTCATTCATCAGTTTCAGCGCTTTATCGATATCCCCCGCCTTCACTGCCTGTTTGATGCCGTTGTTAAAGTAACTTTCGGTGTCATTCAACATCGGTTCCGCCGGTTTGGTTGGAGCCGGTGCCGGAGTCGGTGCTGCAGCAACCGCCGCGGTTGATCCCACTACCACTGGTGCCGCCGCCGGTGCCGGTTGCAGCATGCCAATCATGATATTGCCACTGCCCTGCTCGGCCGTAACTTTCAGTTTGATGGTGCCGCTGGTGCTGTGGCTGGCGATCGGATCCGGAATATCCGGTACCGCGTTACCCACGCCCTGCGCATAAGCCTTCGCCGGGTTAGTCAATTGGGTGGTTTTCGCCAGATCCTGACGGGTGGTGTACACCAGCAAATAAATCTGCTTTTGGCCCAGTGCCGGCGTCAGTTTCAGCGTGCCCTCAAGGCGATCGGATGACATCGCACCCGGTGGCTGATAAGGGAAATAGCTGCTCGGGTAATAGGCCGCCGGACGCAGGTGTTCATCCAGCACCAAGACGCTCGGCGCGTAAATTGAGTTGTTCTTGCTGATGCTGCTCAGTGTGACTTCCAGCGAACCGCGATCGGCCGGCAGCGTATAGGCGGCGATAGCGCCCTGAATATCACCCTGATTAATTTGCGGGCTGACATTATCCAGTTTCACATCCTGGCTGACCGGTGGCACCAGCGGTTGCCATGGCAGGCTTTGCAGCGTGCTGGAACTAATAGCCGGAGCGATGGATACATTGGCCGGCGTATCGGCATTGGCCACCAGTGGCGCACCAACGGTAAGAGCCAGTGACAGGCATAGAGACAGCAGATTCTTTTTCATTGTTATACCCCAAGGTAACCGACGCGGCTCAGGCAAGAGAGACGATGTCGGCGAATACAGGTTGGGGAGAGCACCTGGCTCTCCCCGTTATCTCATTACCACCAGATTTCCATCTGGGCGCCGAAGGTGACTTCATCGTCATTGCCACGGCTGAAGGTGTGCATGCTGGTGTCGTTATACGCGGTGCCGGCTTTCAGACCTGGATTGCCCTCTGCGTCGCTGGAAGTCGCGTAGCCCCATTTCTCATCCCACTTGGCGTAGGTCGCAAATACGCGGATAGCCGGACGTGACCAGATACTGTTGCCCGCCTGCCACTGTTGCGCCAGGGTGACCTTGTACTGGCCGTTGCGATCGCCAGTGCGCTGGGATTTCACGTTGTCGTAACCGGCTTCCAGCAGGGTGCTCATGATAGGCGTCCATTTGTACATTGGGCGCACGCCCACGGTGTACCAGGTGCTGCCGTTGTTGTTGTCGCGATCGATGTCCTGGAACATGGCGACATACATCATCGCCCATTGATCGTTGAAGTCGATTGCACCGTGATCCAGCACGCGGATCATCTTGCCGTTGTTGTCGATGGTTGACCCCTGGTTACGGCCGTTGTTCTGCGAGGTCATCGAATCTGTGGCGTATTGCAGCACGAACTTGTTGTAGCCGGTCAGGATGCTCTGGGTATGTTCCGCAGTCACCAACCAACCGTCTTTGCTGGCGCCATCGGCCAGGCTGTAGCCGTCCTGCGCGTTAGCCCGACCGTAGTCCAGACCCAGCTCCAGGGTACCGCCCGGGTTCAATTCCAGACCGGCCAGACGCACGTCGAAGGTGTCATTGACGGTCGGACGTTGGTCCAGTTCATTATCCAGATAACCGTAAGAACCGCCGGATTCGGAGTTACGGGTCACGGCAGCAGACAGCTTGCCGAAGCCCAGATCGATATTTTCCAGACCGGCACCCGGACCTGAGATATCCCAGTAGTAGAAGTCAATCATGTGAACATCATGACGCTGATAGAAGCGCTTACCGGCCCACATATTGGCCCCCGGCAGCCATTCGATCAGGTTTTTACCCTGCACGTTCACTTCACGGAAGCCTGGCGTCACGTCTTCCCAGTCGGAACGTTGTGAAACCGAGTAAGCCAGGTTGGTATCGAAGTAGAAGCTTTTGTCGCCCTCTTTCCACACTTCCTGACCCAGCTTCAGTTCGGCGTAGGTTTCACATTCGTTACCGAGACGGTATTTGCTGTCGGCGCCGGTGGCCTTGAAGCACTGTTGCTCACCGCCACTGCCGGTCCAGCCGATGCCGGAACGGGCATAGCCTTTAAAATCAACGGCCATGGCCTGAGTGGTGAGAACACCAGCGGCGATTGCCAGTGCCAGAGGAAGTTTGCGCAGAGTAGTCATCATTATTCTCCTGTTATACAGACTGTGATGCTTTAAACGCCCGGCTCCTGGTGCAGCCGTTTACATGCCGTACCGTCTTCACGGAACAGATGGCAGCGGTGAGGCGGCAGGCCAATGGCGAATGTTGCACCTTCTTCTACCAGCACCACGTCGTTCTGGCGGTAAACCAGGTTTTGACGAATTGCCGGGATTTGGATGTGGATTTGCGTCTCGTTGCCGAGTTGCTCCACCACCTGTACGTCACCGGTCAGCCGAACTTCAGAGGCATCACCAGGCAACAGATGCTCCGGGCGAATGCCCAGTGACATGTTCGAGCCGGCCTGCACCTGCGTGCCTTCCACCGGTAACCACACCAGTTGACTGTTAGGCAGTTCGACCTGGACCTGTTGAGGCTCTACGGCGGTCACTTTGACCGGCAGGAAGTTCATTTTCGGCGAGCCGATAAAGCCGGCGACAAAGCGGTTGGCTGGATAGTGGTACAGCTCCAACGGCTTACCGATCTGGGCGACGCGCCCGGCATCCAGCACCACGATCTTGTCGGCCAGCGTCATCGCTTCGACCTGATCGTGGGTGACGTAAATCATGGTGCGCTGCAGACGCTTGTGCAGACGGGAGATCTCAATGCGCATCTGTACCCGTAGCGCGGCGTCGAGGTTGGACAGCGGCTCATCGAGCAGGAACACGTCCGGCTCTGCCACCAGCGTACGGCCGATAGCCACCCGCTGACGCTGCCCGCCGGACAGCGCTTTTGGCCGTCGGTCGAGCAGGTGAGCCAGTTGCAGCACTTCCGATACCTGATTGACCCGCTGATTGATTTCCGCTTTTTTAGCCCCGGCCAGCTTCAGGCCGAACGACATGTTGTCGGCCACCGACAGGTGCGGATACAGCGCGTAAGACTGGAATACCATGCCGATGCCGCGCTCGGACGGCGGCACCTCATTCATACGTTTATCGCCGATCATCAGCTCACCGGAGGTTATGTCCTCCAGCCCGGCGATCATGCGCAGCAGCGTCGATTTGCCGCAGCCCGATGGCCCGACAAACACCACAAACTCACCGTCATTGATCGTCAGATTGACGTCTTTGGAAATCACCGTTTCGCCGAAAGCCTTATAAACGCTGCGCAATGTGACGCTAGCCATGCGTTACTCCCCTGCTTTCGCAGTTAACATTTCGTGTAAAAATGGCGGACGCAAAACCCGCCAAAACCCATTGATGACCCTCTTGCTGTGCACCGTGCTGCCAAGCCAGTGGCAAGGTCGCCTCAGACGGTGCGGCCGCCTGAGTATAAGGCTGCAGGTTAATCAGCGCTTCAAGGCATTGATCCTGATGGGTAATAAGTAATCTAACGACACCATTACTCTGGCTGACCGCGCTCAGTTCCCCCTGCTGGATCACCGCTAAACGGCGCAGCGCCAGCAAGGACTGGCAGTAACGCAAGGTGGATTGGTTGTCATACTGCTGGCGACTGATGGCCAGCGCGCGATGTTCAATCGCCACCTGCTGATACCAGTGGATCTCACCGGCGGTCACTTGCTCAGGGGCTTCATGCCATGGCATCGGCGTTTGCGCGCCGAGCGGATCCTGCAGACCAGCGGCGTGCGGCAAGCCCAGCTCTTCCCCCTGATACAGGCAAATGGGTGCGGGCAGCATCGCCAACAGCGTCAAAAAGGCATCGGCGGAGCGCAAGTTACCCTGCCCCCAGTGGCTGACCACCCGAGGCTGGTCAGCATCACCGGTGCTCCACAGGCTTTCTGCCAACGTGGTGCGGCGAGCACTCAAAACCTCAACCAGCCTCTCCACGCTAAAGGGCACCACTTCCAGCGCCAGTGGGCTGCGCAAATATTGTTGCAGTGCCGCGGCGCGACGAATGTGGTTTGGCCCGTCGCAGTACCACAGGGCCAACCCCTGGGCAACGACCGCCGCTTCCTCCTGGGCCGCCAACGCCTGCGGCAACACCAGGCCGTCAATCGACAGCGTGCTCAGGTAGGGCAAGGCCGCAATCATGCCGTGGGTGTCGCCCACTCCATCCCCGTTTCCATCACGGAAACTGACCGGATGGATCCGATACAGGGTGGGTTGAGTGGCGGTAGGCATTGGCGACATAAATCCGGTTCCCTGCTGCTCGTGGCGATAAAAATCAATGTGGCCGATAGTGCGGTAAACCCCACAAAGGGTAATCATCCGTAACAGAATTTTTCATGGGGGAGGAGATGGGAGGATGAGGGAACGACCGCGGCGATGAGAAGTTCCACGCTTAAGACAAATCTGTGATCTGCCTGGCAAAAATCGTCCCCCTATTTTGTGTCTGACGCCACAGAATAGAGAGCAATGTTAACTGGATCACACTACTCAGGCATGGGGCGTAGAGGGGGGGAGGATGAGAATGTGTCGCTTTGTGACCCACTATTACCGCGAAACCTCTCTCCTTGATTAACGTGCCCATAAAAAAGAAGGATTGGATTATGACTCGCAGCTTTACCACCGCCCGCACACTGGTGCTTTCGGCTCTGACCACGTTGGTGCTTTCTTCTTCCGCCTTCGCCAAGATCGAGGAAGGGAAACTGGTTATCTGGATCAACGGCGATAAGGGCTATAACGGCCTGGCCGAGGTCGGCAAAAAATTTGAGAAAGACACCGGTATCAAAGTCACCATCGAGCACCCGGATAAGCTGGAAGAGAAATACCCACAGGTTGCCGCCACCGGCGACGGCCCGGATATTATCTTCTGGGCCCATGACCGCTTTGGCGGCTACGCGCAGTCGGGCCTGCTGGCCGAAATCCATCCTTCCAAAGCCTTCCAGGACAAACTGTTCCCATTCACCTGGGACGCGGTGCGCTACGACGGCAAGCTGATCGGCTACCCGATCGCGGTGGAAGCGCTGTCGCTGATTTATAACAAAGACCTGATCAAACAGGCGCCAAAAACCTGGGAAGAGATCCCGGCGCTGGACAAAGAGCTGCGCGCCAAAGGCAAGAGCGCCATCATGTGGAACCTGCAAGAACCCTACTTCACCTGGCCGATTATCGCTGCCGACGGCGGTTATGCCTTCAAGTATGAGAACGGCAAGTACAACATCAAGGACGTAGGCGTGGCCAATACCGGTTCACAGGCAGGCCTGCAGTTCATCGTCGATCTGGTGAAAAACAAACACATCAACGCCGATACCGATTACTCGATTGCCGAAGCCGCGTTCAATAAAGGCCAGACCGCGATGACCATCAATGGCCCATGGGCCTGGTCAAACATCGAACAAAGCAAAATCAACTACGGCGTGACCCTGCTGCCAACCTTTAAAGGCAAGCCTTCCAAACCTTTCGTCGGCGTACTGACCGCAGGGATCAACGCAGCCAGCCCGAACAAAGAACTGGCGACCGAATTCCTGGAAAACTACCTGCTGACCAACGAAGGGCTGGCGGACGTCAACAAGGACAAACCGCTGGGCGCTGTAGCGCTGAAGTCCTATCAGGAACAACTGGCGAAAGATCCGAAGATTGCCGCCACCATGGAGAACTCACAGAACGGCGAAATCATGCCGAATATCCCGCAGATGAGCGCCTTCTGGTATGCCGAGCGCAGTGCGGTGATCAACGCCGTCAGCGGCCGCCAGACGGTGAAAGCCGCGCTGGATGACGTACAAACCCGTATCACCAAGTAACACACTATGTTGTGCGGGGTGCAGACAGGCACCCCGCTGTGGCTTCACAGAAAGGAACGCCCTATGCAATTAGCTCACGCCGGTTCACCTGCGCGCAAAAAGTCGAAGTGGTGGCAGAGTGACATACTGAAATGGCTGGTTATCGGCCTGTTCAGCCTGGTTACCTGCTATCTGATTGTGTTGATGTATGCACAGGGTGAATACCTGTTTGCCATTCTGACGCTGATTCTGGTCAGCGCCGGGCTTTACGTCTTCGCTAACCGCCGCGCTTATGCCTGGCGCTACGTTTATCCTGGCATCGCCGGCATGGGGCTGTTTGTCCTGTTTCCGCTGATTTGCACTATCGCCATCGCCTTTACCAACTACAGCAGCACCAATCAGCTCACCTTTGAGCGCGCCCAGTCGGTGCTGATGCAACGTCAATTCCAGACCGGCAAGACCTTTACCTTCGGCCTGTATCCGGCGGAAAACCAACGCTGGCATCTGCAGTTAACCCACCCGGACAACGGCCAGCAGCTGATTTCCCAGCCTTTCAGCTTTGATGCCAACGCACCGCAAACGCTAAAACTGGTCGAAGAAAGCGCCGAACCGGCAGGCGAGCGCGCCACGCTGCGGGTGATCACTCAAAATCGTCAGGCACTGAGCCAACTGGTGGCACAATTACCGGACGGCGGTGAGCTGCGCATGAGTTCCCTGCGCCAGTTTTCCGGTGCCAGCCCGCTTTACGCACTGGATAAGGACAGCAATGCGCTGACCGACCAACAGACCCATATTCAATACCGGCCGAACCCGGAGATTGGCTTTTATCAGGCGGTGAATGCCGACGGTAACTGGGCAAAAGAAACGCTAAGTCCGGGCTATACCGTCACCATTGGCGGAAAAAACTTCCTGCGTGTGTTGCAGGACGAAGGTATCAAGAAGCCGTTCGTGTCGATCTTCATCTGGACCATCGTGTTCTCGGTGATGACCGTGATCCTCACCGTGGCGGTAGGCATGGTGCTGGCCTGCGTGGTGCAGTGGGAAGCGCTGAAAGGCAAAGCAATCTATCGCGTGATGCTGATACTGCCCTACGCGGTGCCGTCGTTTATTTCGATTCTGATTTTCAAGGGGTTGTTCAACCAAAGCTTCGGTGAAATCAACATGATGCTCAGCCATCTGTTCGGTATCAAACCGGCCTGGTTCAGCGACCCTGTCACCGCCAAAAGCATGATTTTGATCGTCAATACCTGGCTGGGTTATCCGTACATGATGATCCTGTGCATGGGGCTGCTGAAGGCGATCCCGGACGACCTTTACGAGGCTTCGGCGATGGACGGCGCCACCCCGATGCAGAACTTTTTCCGCATCACTCTGCCGCTGCTGATTAAACCGCTGACGCCGCTGATGATCGCCAGTTTCGCCTTCAACTTTAATAACTTCGTGCTGATCCAACTGTTGACCAACGGCGGGCCGGACATGATCGGTACCACCACGCCGGCCGGTTATACCGACCTGCTGGTCAGCTACACCTACCGCATCGCCTTCGAAGGCGGCGGCGGACAGGACTTCGGGCTGGCGGCGGCAATTGCCACGCTGATCTTCCTGCTGGTGGGCGCCCTGGCGATCCTGAATCTGAAAGCCAGCAAGATGAACTTCGACTAGGGAGAAAAATAATGGCTATGGTCCAACCCAAATCCCAGCGTCTGCGCCTGTGGATAACCCATGCACTGATGCTGTGCTTTATCGCCCTGATCATGTTCCCGCTGCTGATGGTCGTCACTATCTCGCTGCGCTCTGGCAACTTCGCCACCGGCAGCCTGATACCGGAACAAATTTCCTGGGATCACTGGCGGTTGGCACTCGGCATGAGCGTGACGCACGCCGATGGCAGCGTCACACCACCGCCGTTCCCGGTCCTGCTGTGGCTGTGGAACTCGATCAAGATCGCGGTGATCACCGCCATCGGCATCGTCACGCTGTCTACCACCTGTGCCTATGCCTTTGCCCGCATGCGTTTTCGCGGTAAAAGCACCCTGCTGAAAAGCATGCTGATTTTCCAGATGTTCCCGGCGGTACTGTCGCTGGTGGCGCTGTACGCCCTGTTCGATCGTCTGGGCCAATACATTCCGTTTATCGGTTTGAACACCCACGGCGGTGTGATCTTCGCCTATATGGGCGGCATCGCGCTGCACGTCTGGACCATCAAGGGCTATTTCGAAACCATCGATAATTCGCTGGAAGAAGCGGCGGCACTGGACGGGGCCAGCCCGTGGCAAGCCTTCCGCCTAGTGCTGCTGCCGCTGTCGGTGCCGATTCTGGCGGTGGTGTTTATTCTGTCGTTCATCGCCGCCATCACCGAGGTGCCGGTGGCCTCACTGCTGTTGCGCGACGTCAACAGCTATACGCTGGCGGTTGGGATGCAGCAATATCTGAACCCGCAGAACTATTTGTGGGGCGACTTTGCCGCTGCGGCGGTGCTGTCAGCGATTCCGATTACCGCCGTCTTCCTGCTGGCGCAGCGCTGGCTGGTCGGTGGCCTGACGGCCGGTGGGGTGAAAGGTTAGTTTTGTGCCACTGCAATACGCTTGATGTACTTCAGTTCTTTCCGATCAATACCTGTGTCTTCGGCGGCCCCTGCGGGCCGCCATTTTTATTTATACCCTATGAATTTCAAGTTGCAGCTAGGCGCCCAGATCACTCATCCCCAGGCGCTTACTTGAGTAAGTAACTGGGGTGACAAATCTGCCGGGAGCAGATTTGAACGCTGCTTGCAGCGGCCCCAAAGGGGTGTGGCCCATGGACGGGCCACATAACTGAGTGCAGGTAACAACGCTGCAGCTTGAAAGGCAACGGGTATTTACTCTCTTTTTAAACGGTCGGTGTTAGCCAGATAAAGCGTCACCACCAGCAACAATATCGCGGCAGAATAAATTAACGTATCTATTGGGTTTTCATGATCCACTATGATCAAACGAATAATCGCGGTGATGCCGATATAAATAAAGTAGCGCAGCGGGAAGTGATAACCCGATTCAAAATACTTCACAATCAAGGCGATAAACTCAAAGTAGAGGAAGTAAATCACAATCCCTTCAATCAGCAAATAGGACGTCGATTCCTCGTTGTTTACAAATAAGACTTTCGCCAAATGAATGGTTTCTTTCACCAAAAAGACGATCAGGATCGCCGCCAGCAGCAACAGCCCCACGTTCAACACCCGTTGCAACCCTTTGGCGATCATCACCGAACGAGAGGTTTTTGCCATAAATATTCCCCATAAATACCACTGTAGTTATTCACGCATCCTAACATAGGCATTATCTTAAAAATTAACATCTGCGCAGGGCCTAAAAAAAATAAATACTATTCAACCAGTTACAATTTAATGTTTCATATGGATATATTTGTAGCAAATTGAAATGTCCACTATGATGGGTCATAGATCTTTACATAAAACAAACAACTTGAATTAACAAGGGAATATTTATGCGCGCTAAACTTAACGGACTGGTCGCCGCAGGCCTGTTTACCTGTGCATTGAGCGGCCATGCCAGCGGATTGGTAACCCCTGATAATGACCTGCGTAATGACCTCGCCTGGCTGTCCGACCGTGGCGTCATCAACGTCAGCCTGTCCACCTGGCCACTAAGCCAGGAAGAAATCAGTTCCGTAATTTCACAGGCCAAACCGGTAACCAATACCGAGAAAAACGTTCTCGACCGCGTTCAACGCCGCGTCGGTGACTTAAAAGCCAATATTCGCGTCAGCGGCTACGCTGCCACCGACAAACCGGGCACGCCACAGGGCTTCGGCCAGAACCAATATGCTGACCAAAGCCTGACTATCGGTGCCGGTGCCAACGGCGAGTTCTGGGACGTGCGCGTTCAGGGTTCGGTCGAGGGCGATCAGCGCGTCAGCGACGGCTCCAAATTCAACCTGAACGGCTCCTATGGTGCAGTGAAAATCTGGAACCAATGGTTGTCCTTTGGCGAGGTTTCCCAATGGTGGGGACCGGGCTATGACGGCAGCCTGATTCGTTCCGACGCCGCACGCCCGGTTGCCGGTTTTATGCTGCAACGTGCCGATCAATCACCGTTTGAAACCCCTTGGCTGTCGTGGATTGGCCGTTGGCAGTACCAACTGACCGCCGGCCAGCTGTCACAGTACACTTCCGTACCCGATACCAAATTGATTGGTGGCCGTCTGACTATGATGCCAACCAACTTCCTCGAGCTGGGCGCTTCGCGCATCATGATGTGGGGGGGAGATGGCCGCCCGCATTCCTGGAGTTCATTCTGGGACGGGGTTATTGGTAAAGACAACACCGGTGATATAAAAAATGATCCCGGTAACCAACTGGGCGGATTCGACTTCAAAATGAAGCTGCAACCGTTAATCGGCCTACCTGTTAGTTTTTACGGACAAATAATTGGTGAAGATGAAGCTGGCATGCTGCCTTCACACAATGGGTACTTGCTTGGGCTAGAAGGTCATCCTGAATGGGGTCCAACAACTATCAACTGGCACATTGAAGGGGCTGACTCTCGTTCAAATGGCAAAAATGATTACATCATGTATAACCATTATGTTTATAAAGGTGGTTACTACCAACAAGGCTACCCACTAGGGCATCCGATGGGGGCAAATGGTCAAATGCTTTCCGGTCGCGTAGAGATGGTGCTAGATGACGGGCAACGCTGGAGCACCCGTTTGGTATACGCAAAAGTTAATCCTAAAAGTCAGAATGTTAACCAGGCCTTCCCGAAATCTGACACGCTGAAAGGCATTCAGCTCGGCTGGGGTTACACCCTTCCTTCCCAGGTCAAATTCGATACCAGCCTGTGGTACACCGATAACAACGCCAGCACCGCCGATGACGTGGGCGCAGGCATCAGTTTCGAAGTGCCAATCGATCTGTAATCGTTCAGATGTAAAAAAACCCGCCGCGGCGGGTTTTTTATTGGCATCAATTCAGGCGGTAATTAACGCCATTCTTTAAAGCGGTTGATCAGCGCATTGGTTGAACTGTCATGGCTGCTGACCGCTTCGTCACCCGCCAGTTCCGGCAGGATGCGGTTTGCCAGCTGCTTGCCCAGCTCCACGCCCCATTGGTCGAAGGTGAAGATGTTCAGGATCGCGCCCTGGGTGAAGATCTTGTGTTCATACAGGGCAATCAGGCTGCCCAGGCTAAACGGGGTGATCTCACGCAGCAGGATGGAGTTGGTCGGGCGGTTGCCTTCAAACACCTTGAACGGCGCCACGTGCTTGACCTCTTCCGGCGTTTTACCCTGTGCGGCAAACTCGGCCTCTACCACTTCCAGCGATTTACCGAACGCCAGCGCTTCGGTCTGTGCGAAGAAGTTCGACAGCAGTTTGGCGTGGTGGTCGCTCAGCGGGTTGTGGCTGATGGCCGGTGCGATAAAGTCGCAAGGCACCAGTTTGGTCCCCTGATGGATCAACTGGTAAAACGCGTGCTGACCGTTGGTGCCTGGCTCGCCCCAGATGATTGGGCCGGTCTGGTAATCCACCGGGTTGCCGTTGCGATCGACATACTTACCGTTGGATTCCATGTTGCCCTGCTGGAAATAAGCAGCAAAACGATGCATGTACTGGTCGTAAGGCAGGATAGCTTCGGTTTCTGCACCGAAGAAATTGTTGTACCAGATGCCGATCAGCGCCAGCAGCACCGGCAGGTTTTTCTCTGCCGGAGTTTGTGCGAAGTGTTGGTCCATCGCATGCGCGCCACTCAGCAGTTGTTCGAAGTTATCAAAGCCCAGCGACAAAGCAATCGACAGGCCAATCGCCGACCACAGGGAATAACGACCTCCGACCCAGTCCCAAAATTCGAACATGTTGGCGGTATCAATACCGAACTCGCCCACCGCCTTGCCGTTGGTGGACAACGCAGCAAAGTGTTTCGCCACGTGTTTTTGGTCACCGGCAGTGCTCAGGAACCAGTCGCGCGCGCTGTGGGCGTTGGTCATGGTTTCCTGAGTAGTGAAGGTTTTGGACGCCACCAGGAACAGGGTGGTTTCCGGGTTCAGTGGCTGCAGCGTTTCGGCGATATGGGTGCCGTCAACGTTGGAGACAAAATGCATATTCAGGTGGTTTTTGTAAGGGCGCAGCGCCTCGGTCGCCATATAAGGGCCGAGATCAGAACCGCCGATACCGATGTTCACCACGTCGGTAATGGCTTTGCCGGTGTAACCTTTCCAGTCACCGCCAATCACGCGGTCGCAGAACTGTTTCATTTTGGCCAGCACCGCGTTCACTTCCGGCATCACGTCTTTGCCGTCCACGATAATTGGGGTATTGCTGCGGTTGCGCAGGGCAACGTGCAGCACCGCACGGTCTTCGGTACGGTTGATTTTCTCACCGGCAAACATGGATTTGATCGCGCTTTGCAGATCGGTTTCTTTCGCCAGTGCCTGCAGCTTCTCCAGGGTCTCCGCGCTAATGCGGTTTTTAGAGTAGTCCACCAGCATCTGATCGTTGAAGGTGGCAGAGAACTTGGAGAAACGCTCTTTGTCCTGAGCAAACAGATCGCTGATCTGTACATCTTTCATCTGTTCGAAATGTTGCTGCAGGGCTTGCCAAGCAGCGGTTTGACTAGGATTGATATTTTTCATAGCAACACTCTTAGGCTTGAGAATAAAGATGACGTGGTTGTCCGATTGTAGCCTGTTCGACTGTGATTATGATCTCTTTTCTTGCGATAGGCGCTAACTGTCAAACGCCGCCGCATCGTTTCAGCTCTTCCCCTATACTTTTGGATAACAGCCTGTTATCAGGGTTAGTTAACTGTCACTAAACTGTGTCAGGTTATCACCACGTCATTGACGTAATTAGGCTAAGGATGCGCGGCCAATCAGGCTGCGGTTTGAAACACGAAGGACATGACTATGGAATTATCTGCCCCGTTGATGTTGGTGGTTATTGGATTGAGTTCGCTGCTGGCGCAGTGGCTGGCCTGGCTGTTACGCCTGCCGGCCATTCTGCCGCTGCTGGTGTTTGGCGTGGTACTGGGCCCGGTGGTGCATTGGGTCCAGCCGGACGCGCTGTTTGGCGATTTGCTGTTCCCGCTGGTGTCGCTGTCGGTCGCCATTATTCTGTTCGAAGGCGCGCTGACGCTGCGGGTCGAGGAAATTCGTGGCCTGGGTGGCGTAGTGCGCAACCTGGTAACCATCGGCATGCTGATGACCTTCCTGGTGATTGGCGTGGCCTGCTGGTGGCTGCTGGACTTTCCGCCCGAACTGGCGGCGCTGATCGGTGCGGTAACGGTGGTCACCGGCCCGACGGTGATCGCCCCGCTGATGCGGGTGGTGCGACCCAACGCCAATATCAACCAGGTGCTGCGCTGGGAAGGGATAGTGATCGACCCGGTCGGCGCTATCTTCACCCTGCTGGTGTTTGAATTTATCGTACTGAAACAGCATTCGGAATCTTACACCCACCTGTTCTACACCCTGGGCATTACCGCCGCCGTCGGTCTGGTGGCCGGCGCACTGTTCGGTTACCTGCTGGGCGTGGCGCTACGCCGTGTCTGGCTACCGGGCTACTTGCAAAACCTGGCGGTGCTGGCAATTATGCTCACCGCTTTTGGCCTGTCCAACGCCATTGCCGACGAGTCCGGCCTGCTGACCGTCACGGTGATGGGCATCTGGCTGGCCAATATGCGCGATGTCGATACCAGCGACATCCTGGCATTTAAAGAAGAGCTGTCGGCGATCCTGATTTCGGCGCTGTTTATCATTTTGGCGGCACGGCTTGATATCCTGGCGTTGTGGAATATGGGCTGGCCGCTGCTGGGCCTGCTGCTGGTGGTGCAGTTTATTGCAAGGCCGCTGTGTATTGCGGTGTCGACCTGGCGCTCCTCCCTGCACTGGCGCGATCGGCTGCTGCTGTGCTGGATTTCGCCACGCGGTATCGTTGCTGCGGCGGTCAGTTCACTGTTCGCCCTGACCTTGCAACGCAGCGGTTATCCAGGAGCCGATCGCCTGGTGACCGTGGTGTTCGCCGTGATCATCGGTACCGTGGTGCTGCAAAGCCTGACCAGCAGCATGATGGCACGCTGGTTGCGGGTACAGCAGCAAAAACCGCGCGGCGTGCTGATCGTCGGCGCCAACAGCGTGGCGCGCATGCTGGCGCAGGCGTTGATAAAAATGAATATCCCGGTGATCGTCACCGACAGCAGTTGGGAGTATTACCGCCAGGCGCGTATGGACGGCATCCCCGCCTATTATGGCCATGCTTACTCCGAACATGCCGAGAACTACCTCGATCTCAGCGATACTGCGCAGGTGCTGGCGCTGTCGCCCAACCGCCATCAGAATGCGCTGGCGGTCTATCACTTTGGCCATATTTTTGGCGACGGGCAGGTGTTCGCCATCCGCTCCGGTGCCCCGCTGAAAGGTCGCGGCAACAGTGGTGAAAGCTCGCGCTTTCGTCGGCATGAGGTTTTATTTAATCAAGAAGCCACTTATGGCCGCTTAAGCAGTCTGATCGCCCAGGGGGCGACCATCAAGGCCACCAAGCTGAACGAGAACTTTGGCTGGCTGGAATATCTTGAGAAACATCAGGGCGTTATTCCGCTATTCAGTCAGCGCGAGGACGGCACTTTGCAGCCGATCGGTACCGGTTTCGTCCCGGCGATGCCCTGTACGCTGATTGCACTGGTACAAGATGAAAATCCCTCAACGTCCGGACGTTGACAGCAGCGCGATTACCGGCTATTCCTAACAGCCTACTTGCGCACCCGGTGCGCAAGCCAGAAGAGGTGCGTCGCCCAGGTAGAGTGTCAGAGGAGCCGTTGTCCAATGACGGCGCTTGAGGGGGAGCGACGCCGAGGTAAGGTGATGTGCGGCATTCATCGTATCGACTACAGGGGCTGAATCCCCTGAGTTGTCACCAGGGATTGTCCGTAGGGGCAATCAGCAAGGTGGGGCGCTTCTGGGTGTATCGTAGCGTTAACCTCTACGTCTGCCCCCTGCTTATCGCTCCTCCCTTGTGCCAAGGCTATGAAAAAAGCGCTCTCTGAATAGAGCCACCCTGACACGAGGTTTTTACATGAACCAAGCAGCACCCCAGAATTCCACCGTTGTCGCCAAATTCGGCGGCACCAGCGTTGCTGACTATGAAGCCATGAACCGCAGCGCCGACGTCGTACTCGCCAATCCGGACGTACGCCTGGTGGTCTTGTCCGCTTCTGCGGGCGTCACCAACCTGTTGGTGGCTCTGGCCGAAGGCAGCGATGCCGACAAACGCCATTTCCAGCTCGATGAAATCCGTCGCATCCAATACGCTATCCTTGATCGTCTCGATAATCCGGCGGTTGTCCGCGAAGAAATCGACCGCATGCTGGAAAACATCGCCATGCTGTCCGAAGCGGCGTCGCTGGCAAACTCGGCGGCATTGACCGACGAACTGGTCAGCCATGGCGAACTGATGTCTACCCTGCTGTTTGTGGAGGTCCTGCGCGCTCGCCAGGTGCAGGCGGAATGGTTTGACGTGCGTAAAGTGATGCACACCGATGACCACTTCGGGCGTGCCACACCGGACACCGCAGCGCTGAGCCAATTAGCCCAATCGCTGCTCAAACCGCGCCTGCAAGAAGCGCTGGTGGTGACCCAGGGCTTTATCGGCAGCGAGCCGAAAGGCCGCACCACCACGCTGGGCCGCGGCGGCAGCGATTACACCGCCGCACTGCTGGGCGAAGCGCTGAGCGTCAGCCGGGTGGATATCTGGACCGACGTGCCGGGCATCTACACCACCGATCCGCGCGTGGTTCCGGCGGCGAAACGCATTGATAAAATTACCTTCGAAGAAGCGGCAGAAATGGCGACCTTCGGTGCGAAAGTATTGCACCCGGCGACCCTGTTGCCGGCGGTGCGCTGCGATATTCCGGTGTTTGTCGGTTCAAGCAAGGATCCGGCCGCCGGTGGGACCCTGGTGTGTAATACCACCGAGAATCCGCCGCTGTTCCGCGCACTGGCGCTGCGCCGCAAGCAAACCCTGCTGACACTGCACAGCCTCAACATGCTGCACGCACGCGGTTTCCTGGCCGAAGTGTTCAACACTCTGGCGCGCCATAATGTCTCGGTGGATCTGATCACCACTTCTGAAGTCAGTATCGCGCTGACCATGGACACTACCGGCTCTACCAATACCGGTGGCAGCCCGCTGACCACCTCGTTGCTGACCGATCTTTCATCACTGTGTCGGGTAGAAGTGGAGGAAAACCTGGCGCTGGTGGCGTTGATTGGCAACAAACTTTCCCAGGCCTGCGGCGTCGGCAAGGAAGTGTTTGGCGTGCTCGATCCGTTCAATATCCGCATGATTTGCTACGGTGCCAGCAGCTATAACCTGTGCTTCCTGGTGCCCGGCAACGACGCCGAGCAAGTGGTACGCACCCTGCATCACAATCTGTTCGAATAAACTATTATCATCCCTTGCGGGCGCAGCATGCTGCGCCCCTACATCTAAAAAATCAGTTCATAATCGTAGGGGTTCAGTCCGCTGAACTCGCAAAAAAACACAACTCCATCCCATCGTTCTATTTGGCTAAGGAAAACCTCATTCATGCTGGCAAAATTTACCCGATTATTCCCCCTGTGGGCGGTGCTGCTCGCCGTCGCCGCCTACTTCACGCCCACCAGCTTTACCGGTATCGGCCCCTACGTCAGCCCGCTGTTGATGTTGATCATGTTCGCCATGGGCGTCACGCTGCGGCTGGATGACTTCAAGCGCGTGCTGTCCCGGCCTGGCCCGGTAGCCGCCGGGATCTTTCTGCATTACCTGATCATGCCGCTGGCGGCCTGGCTGCTGGCGATGCTGTTCCACATGCCGCCGGATCTTTCCGCCGGTATGGTGCTGGTTGGCAGCGTGGCCAGCGGCACGGCTTCCAACGTCATGATCTATCTGGCAAAAGGCGATGTGGCACTGTCGGTAACCATCTCGGCGGTTTCCACGCTGGTGGGCGTGTTCGCCACGCCGTTGCTGACCCGCTTATACGTTGATACCGAGATCAGCGTCGATGTGATGGGCATGCTGCTGAGCATTCTGCAGATCGTGGTGATCCCGATTGGTCTGGGGTTGATCGTCCATCACACCTTTACCAAAGCCGTCAAACGCATTGAGCCTATTCTGCCGGCGCTGTCGATGGTGTGTATTTTGGCGATCATCAGTGCCGTAGTGGCAGGCAGCCAAAGCCATATCGCCTCGGTCGGGCTGGTGGTGATCATCGCGGTGATCCTGCATAACGCCATCGGGCTGCTGAGCGGTTACTGGGGCGGCAAGCTGTTTGGCTTTGACGAGTCCACCTGCCGTACGCTGGCGATTGAAGTCGGCATGCAGAACTCCGGGCTGGCGGCAACGCTGGGCAAAATCTACTTCTCACCGCTGGCCGCGCTGCCGGGTGCGCTGTTCTCTGTGTGGCATAACCTGTCCGGTTCACTGCTGGCGGGTTACTGGTCCGGTCGGCCGACCGACAAAAAGTAATTTCACTCTGGGGCGCAAAATAACTGCGCCCCACCCCTTCTGCGAAATTTCGTATTTCCCACTGGTCGGATTGTCAGAATTACCCCCAGCCTCTATTATCCCCAGACAAAATAAAAATTCAGATTCTTCCCATCCGTGCCGATAAAGTTTAAATAACGGACAGGTTAATTACTTTTTTTAGTTAATTAACTAAAGGAATCAGAAAATTAAAACAAGCAGCCTAATTATTATTTAGATAAATACCCACCGTCTTAATTTGCCTGCGGCAAATCGAGATATCACGCAATGTGCTTGTCGCTCGCTGTTTCGGGCCGGCCTCTGGCCGTCCGTTTCTTGACCTCATGGATTGAGCAGGCCACCCCGCTGGCTTCTCATAATGGATTAAAATGATTAAAAAAACCGTCGCACTGGCGTTGCTGTTCAGCACCGCACTCCCCGCCGCTACCCTGCCGGAAATGGAGCATTTTTCGCCGATGGGCGAATCACGCCGCGCCCTGCAAGACGGCACGCGTGAAGTGAATCAACAGATAGAACAACGCCGCTACCGACAGCTTAAACAGCAGCAATTACTGGCAGAACCCGAGCCTGCGCCCCCGGCATTACCGCGTTCGGCCCAGTGCCTGCCCATCGATGGCGTATATCTGCAAGGCATTACCCTGCTGTCGGCGAAAGATTTGGCGGCGCTCAGCGCACTGCCACCACGTTGCATCAGCAGTAATGACATCAACCGCCTGGCGCGCGAATTAACCCGTTTATATCTTGATAAAGGCTATATCACCGCCCGCGTACAGTTTATTCGCCCTAATGCCGAGGGGGAATTAGGGCTGCGGGTGACCGAAGGATTTATCGAGAAAATAGAAGGTGGCGATCGTTGGGTTAACAGCCAATTATTATTCCCCGGACTGGAAGGTAAGCCGCTGAAATTAACTCAGCTCGACCAAGGATTGGATCAGGCCAATCGTTTGCAATCGAACAAAACCCGCTTGGATATATTGCCGGGCAGCCAAACCGGCGGCTCCATTATTCGCTTGCACAACCAACATGCCAAACCCTGGTTGCTGTCTACCACCCTGGACAATTATGGCCAAAAAAATACCGGCCAGTGGTTAGCGCGCAGCACGGCAACGCTGGACAGTCCATTCGGCCTGTCGGACTTTGTCAGTCTGAACGTCGCCGGCACGCTGAAAGACCCATCGCAGCGCTACAACCGCGCCTATACCCTGCTCTATTCCCTGCCCTACGGCGCCTTTACCTTCAGCGGCTTTGCCAGCTATTCGCAATACATGAACCGCCAGCAGTTGGTGTTCAACAGCTATAAGCTGCACGGCCAGACCCAGCAGTACGGCCTGCGCGGCGACTATGTGTTTTACCGCGATCGCGATCAAATCAACGCCCTGAGCGGTCAGCTAACCCATAAGCGCATCAATAACTATTTCGACACCGTGCGTATCGGCCTCGGCAGCCCGACGCTCAGCCTGTTCGAACTGGGCGTTAACCACTTGCAGATCCTGCCTGGCGGGCTGCTCAGCGCCAACCTCAGCGTAGAACAAGGATTGCCGTGGTTTGGGGCCGACAGCCACGGCGGTGCCGGGCTGCCCGATGCCCAATTCACCAAGGGCAAGCTGTTTGCCAACCTCAACCAACGTTTCACCCTGGCCGGTTCCAGCTACCAGCTCAGTAACCTGCTTTACGGGCAATACAGCCGCGATCGCCTGCCCGGCGTGGAATGGCTCAGCCTGACCGACCGCAGCGCGATCCGCGGTTTCAGCCGCAGCACGCTGTCCGGCGATAACGGCTGGTATCTGCAAAATACCCTGTCTCGCAGCTTCAACCTGGGCCAAAGCATCCTCACCCCGCGCATTGGTGGCGATGTCGGCCGGGTGCTGCCGCGTGACAATCGCCCCTCTGGCTGGCAAAGCAGCGCAGGTCTGAGTGCCGGCGCCACTCTGCGTTACCAGCGGGCGTCGCTCGACGTCGAAGCCAGCCGTGGCTGGCTACTGTCCAGTCACGCCATGCCCGACGATCCCGTCCAGGTACTGGCGCGCTTTTCGTACACCTTTTAGTCAGCGTTTTCTTGCACTACCACAGCGATATATGGAGATACATGGATGAAAAATAATAACTTCAGGCTTTCGGCGGCGGGTAAGTTGGCCGCTTCACTGGCGATCATTCTCACCTCGCTCGGCAACGGTTACGCCGCTGAGATCGTGGCGGCCAACGGCGCTAACGGACCCGGTGTTACCACTGCCGGTAACGGTGCGCAGGTGGTGAATATCGTGACCCCGAATGACCACGGGCTGTCGCATAACCAGTATCAGGATTTCAACGTCAACCAGCCAGGCGCGGTGCTGAATAACTCACTCAACGCCGGGCAGTCTCAGTTGGCCGGGCAGTTGGGTGCCAACCCGAACCTGAACAATCAGGCGGCCAGCGTGATCCTCAACGAAGTGATCAGCCGCAATCCATCACTGTTGCTCGGCCAGCAGGAAATCTTCGGCATGGCGGCCGACTACGTGCTGGCCAACCCGAACGGCATTAGCTGTAACGGCTGCGGTTTTATCAATACCAGCCGTTCATCACTGGTGGTGGGCAACCCGCTGGTGGAAAACGGCATGCTGCAGGGCTACAGCACGCTGGGTAATCGCCACACCCTGAGCCTGGATGGCAAACTCAACGCCGCTGGCGTGCTGGATTTGATCGCACCGAGAATCACCAGCTACGGCGAGGTGATCGTCAACCCGGTCTACGATCAGAAAAGCAACAAAAGTGTCTCAGATATCAATGCCATCAGCGGCAACAACCGCGTATCGCGCGATGCAAAGGTGCTCAGCAGCGAGCAACCTGAGATCACATACTGGGAGCAGTTCTTCGGCACAACGGACAGCTACTATCTTGGCAGCATGCAGGCAGGCCGCATCAATATCGTCCATACCCGAACCGGCAGCGGTGTGAGGCTGGCGGGCCAACTGCAGGGCAGCGAAGAGATCCGGGTGAAAGCCCACAACATCAGTACCCAAAGCAAGGTCAGTAACTACGACACCAGCCGCACCAGCGGTGATAACTACCAAAACTATCGCGGCGGCATCTACATCGGCGGCTACAACAACAGCCAACGACTGACCCGCACTGAGCTGAAAGGTAAAAACATCAGCCTGCTGGCCGATAACAGCAACCACCTGAGCGCCGTCGATATTCAAGGTGAAGAGATCCGCTTGCAAGGTGCCAGCCTGACGCTCGACGGTCAGCAACTGAAACAGGCTCAGGGCGACACCGACAACCAATGGTTCTACTCCTGGAAGTACAACGTCAGCCGTGATAATGAACAGCATCAGCAGATCGGCAGCACCATCAGCGCCACAAAGAATGCCACGCTGACCGCCACCAAACAGGATGTGAAGCTGCTTGGCACCACGATCACGGCGGGCGACACGTTGAAAATCGAGGCCAAGCGCGACGTGCAGCTCAGCGGGCTGGTCGAGAAGAATAAATCCAGCGAACGCGGTAATCAGCGCAACCATACCTCCAGCCTGCGCACCGGCAGTTGGTACAACAGCCAGGAGACCGAAAGCCTGAAGGCCAGCGATTTGTATAGCGGCGGCGATCTGACGCTCACGGCCGGCAACAATCTGCAGGCCCAGGGGGCCAAAGTCCATGCGGGACGTAACCTGACGGTCGACGCCAAGGACCAAATCAATATCAACGTGCAAAAATCCGCCAATGCGAAGACCGTCCGCGACAATAAAACCTCATGGGGCGGGATTGGCGGCGGTAACAACAAGGACAACAGCAACCTTCGCGAGATCAGCAACGCCTCCGAACTGACAGCCGACGGCATTTTGCGGCTGAACGGGCAGCAGGGCGTCACCATTACCGGCAGCAAGGTGAAAGGCAAACAGGGGGGGTTTGTCGAAGCCAGTGAAGGTGGCCTGCGGATCGACAACGCGCTCAGTACCAACGTCGACAAGGTCAATGCCCGCACCGGCACTGCCTTTAACATCACCAGCAGTTCGCAAAAATCCAACAACAGTTACCAACAGTCCACCGCCAGTGAGCTGGTTTCCGATACCAACCTGCAGTTGGTCAGTAAAAAGGATACCGACGTGGTGGGCAGCAAGGTGACCAGCGTCGGCAAGCTGGACATCAATGCCGGTGGCAATATCAACGTCAGCGCCGCAGAGCAGCAGCAACGCATTGATGAGCAGAAAACCGCGCTGACTGTCAACGGTTATGCCAAAGAGCAAGGTGATAAGCAATACCGCGCCGGCCTACGAATTGAACATACCAGCGACAGCGAGAAAACCACCCGCAGCGAGCAACAGTCTTCGATGCTCAGTGGCGGCAGCGTAGCGTTGAAAGCGGATAAAGACGTGACTTTCACCGGCTCCAAACTGGTGACCACTAAGGGTGATGCCAGCGTCAGCGGCGACAACGTCTCCTTCCTGGCGGCGGAAAACAAGACCACCAGCGACACCGAGAAAACCAAAATTGGCGGCGGTTTTTATTACACCGGTGGCATAGATAAAGTCGGTTCCGGTATCGAAGGCGGTTACGAGAACAGCAAAACACACTCGGAAAGCCGCAAGGCTGTGACTTCGGGCAGTGACATTGCCGGCAATCTGACCATTAACGCCAAGGACAAGCTGACCCAACAAGGTGCCCAGCACCAGGTGGGCGGTAAATATCAGGAAAATGCCGACAGCATCGCCCATCTGGCCGCTATCGACAGCGAAAGCAGCCACACCCGCAAAACCGACGTCGGCGTGGATATCAGTGCCAACATTGATTACAGCGCCGTCACCCGCCCGGTTGAGCGCGCGGTAGGGAAAGCCGCGAAGCTGGACGCCAACGGTGTAATTAACGAGATCGGCGGCATCGGCGCACCTAATGTCGGGCTGGATATCAGCGCCAATGGCGGCAGCAGCGAAAAGCGCAGCAGCAGTTCGCAGGCCGTGGTCAGCACCATTACCGCCGGGGATATTGAGATATCCGCCAGCGGCAAACTGCAGGATAGCGGAACAAAATACCAGGCCAGCCAGGGGAGCGTAACGCTGACGGCAGACAGCCACCAAAGTGAAGCGGCGCAAAACAGTCGGCAGGAAAGCAACAGCGAAACCCGCGGCGGCGCCAGCGTGCGCGTTTATACCACCACCGGCAGCGATCTGACCGTGGATGCCAAAGGTGAAGGCGGCAATAAACGCAGCGAAAGCGGCGGCAGCCAGGCCGTTACCGGCAGCATCACCGCCGCCAATGGCATCGATATCAAGGTCAAGCAGGACGCGGTGTATCAGGGTACCTCGCTGGATGCCGGTAAGGGTAAGGCACAGGTGAAAGCGGAAGACGGCAACATCCGTTTCGAGCAGGCCACCGATCGCAACCATGAAAGCCACAGCGGCTTCAATGTCAAAGTGTCGGCCAAAGGCGGTACCTCACCGGAAACCAAAAGCTTCGGCGCCGGGCTGGGCGGCGGTCACAGCAAAGGGGCGAGCGATGGCAGCAGCGCACAGGTCAGCCACCTCGGCGGGAAGCAGGGCGTAGAGCTTGAGGCCGGTCGTGGGCTGACGCTGCAAGGCAGCACGGTTACCAGCCAGGGTGACGTCTCGCTGAAGGCAGGCGAAAAGGTCGCAATACAGGCAGCCAAGTCGCACCAAACGCGTAAGGACGACACGCTGTCAGGTAATATCGATATTGGTGGTATCAGCACCGACAACGACAAAAAAAGTGCGGGCGTCATTTCCCTCGGCGGCGCATTTGACATTGCCAAGGTCGATGAGTCCTCCACGACTCAACAGGGCGGCAAAATCACCAGCGGCGGCGCAGTGAACATTACCGCCAAAGGCAATGGCGACCAGGCGTTGCACCTGCAGGGAACCGAGGTCAAAGGCAGCAGCGTCGCCTTGAATGCCGAACACGGCAGTGTGGTGTTAGAGTCGGCGCAAAATCAGGAGCAGAAAAACAACTGGAACCTGGGGCTGAAGGCCAACGTCAAAGGCGGCCAATCCTTCAACAAGGATGCCAACGGCAAGGTTGACACCACCAGCGGCAGCGACACCCATACTCTGGGTGCCGGAGTGAAGGTCGGCGTCGATAAGCTGCAGAAAACGACCCAGGGCAACAGCCTGATTAGCGCCGACGAAGTGACGCTCAACAGTGGCAAGGACACTACCCTGGCCGGCGCGCGAATCGATGCCGATCGCGTACAGGGCAACGTCGGTGGCGATCTGCACGTCAAGAGCCGTAAAGACAGCGAAAGCAGCGTCAAGGTCAACGTGGACGTCGGCCTGAGCCACACCAACGATCCGGCCAGCAGCATCACCTCCAAACTGTCGAAAGTGGGCACGCCGCACTATGCCGGTAAAGTGAAGGAGAAGCTGGAGGGCGGCATCAACAAGGTCGCTGACGCCACTACCGACAAGTACAACAGCGTGGCCCGTCGTCTCGATCCCAAACAGGATACCACCGGCGCGGTCAGTTTCAGCAAGGCCGATAGCAAAGTCACCCTGCCGGAAACGCTGGTCGGCGAAAAAGAGAAGGCCCCGCTGTGGGATCGCGGCGCTCGCTTCCTCGGCAACAAGTCCAAAGAGAGCCTGACCGGCCCCGCAGGGCTACAGGGCCAGTTCAAGGTCAACGCCGACGTGGTCAATAACGATGCGGTTGGCGTGCAGTCCGCCATCAGCGGGAAAAATGACGTGACGTTGAACGTGCAGGGCAACACCCATCTGACAGGCGGCGAGATCCGCAGCCAACAAGGCGAGGTGACGCTGGGTAACGGCAAGCTGGAGCAACAGGACGTGGCGGGCAATCGCTATCAGGGTGGCGGCCACCTCGATGCGGCCGCCTCGGCCGGCGCACTGCTGGGCATCGCCGGAAAAAGCGTGGTGAACCTGGAGACCCCGGTCGGTGGTTATATCAACAACCAGGCCGCCGATGCCAAGGCAGGAGTCTTTTCGGGTAAATAACTGGCGGTAAATGGTCCCCTCTCCTTCGGGAGAGGGAGACGCCTATTTAAGCAATGCCTTTGGCAGCAGGTTTCAGCCGGGGCATTTTTTATAGCGTGCTCGGGGTGTCCTCCCACTCACGCTCGTCATCCTTCTCATCCTGATCCAGCACGTTATACGCCACCGCTGCGAACAGGGAATTCAGACGTTTCATGTCACCCAGCAGCCCCAGATGCAGCGAACTGGTTTCGATGCTTTGCACGTTCTGTTGGTGCAGGCGATCGACGTGCGCATGCGCGTAGCGGCGATCCAGAATACGGAAGCGGTGCTTGGAGCGTCGCAGCCGCTTGGCGCTGGTGAGGTCACCGGACAGGAACACCGAAAGACTTAACCGCAGATTGCCAATCAGTCGCTCATACAACGTGTCCAGCTCCGCCAATCCTTCGGCTGAAAACGCCCGCCGCGCCGCAAGTGACTTCGACGCAATATCGCCGGTCATGCGTTCGATAATATCCCCGGCCTGCTCCAGGTTGAGCGCCATTTCGATGATTTCTGCCCAACGTCGCGAATCCTCTTCGCCCAGTTCCTCTTTCTGGATCTGCGCCAGATACAGCTTGATGGCGGTGTACAGCACATCAACGTCATCGTCCAACCGGCGCACCTCTTTATCCTGCCCTATCTTGCCGTGCAGCACTTCGCGGTGCAGGATCATCATATGTTCTACCACATCCCCCATGCGCAGGGTCTCACGCGCCGCATTGGCCAACGCCAGCGTCGGCGTATCCAACGCGCTGGCATCCAGATGCCGTGGTCGCAACCGGGGATCGTCAGCCGCTACGTCGGCGATCAGCGTTTCGCACAGCCGCGCCATCGGCCCGGCCAGCGGGATCAGTATCAGGCAGCGGATCAGGTTGTAGAACACGTGGAAATAAATCACCAACTCTTCGTTGCCACCGGGCAGCCGAGCCATCGCATCAGCCAGATAAGAGACAAAGGGCAGCACCAGCACACAACCGATCAGCTTGAACAGCAGGCTGCCTAACGCCACCCGACGGCCGGCGGCATTCTGGCCACTGGTGTTAATCACCGCCAGCAGACCACTGCCAAGATTGGCACCGATCACCAGGCACAGCGCCACTTTCAGCGAAATCACGCCGGAGGCGGTCAGGGTTGCCGTCAGCAACACCGCCGCCAGACTGGAATAGCTGACAATGGCGAACAACGCGCCAGTCAGGGCATCCAGCATCACATCACCGGTCAGTGACGAGAACAGCACCTTCACCCCTGCCCCTTGGGTGATTGGCGTTGCGGCAGCCACGATCAGCTCCAGCGCCAGAACAATCAGCCCCAGGCCAATACACACTCGGCCCATTTGGCCCACGCGAGTTTGCTTGCGGCTGAGAAACAGGAACACGCCGACCAGGATCAGCAGCGGGGACAGCCAGGAGAGATCAAAGGTCAGGATGCGCGCCATCAGCGCGGTACCAACGTCGGCACCGAGCATGATCACCAGTGCAGGCGTCAGCCCCACCAGCCCTTGTGCGACGAAAGAGGTCACCAGCAGCGCAGTAGCGTTGCTGCTTTGCACCAGCGCGGTCACGCCGATACCTGAGACGAACGCCAGCGGCTTTTTCTGCACGCTGTCACTCAATACTCGACGCAAATTAGCGCCATAGACCCGCATAATCCCGGTGCGCACGATGTGGGTACCCCACACCAACAGCGCCACCGCAGAGAGCAGATGAAGAAGGGTCAACACGAAAAATACGCTCCCTAAACGCCAGCAAGGCAACCGTTCTGCCGGGCGTTAAAAGAGCAGAACAGCGGCAACGGGTTGCAGACTGCCGCTGAAGGGAAGGGAAATTCCGTTTGTCAGCGGGAAAATGTCATGCAACTTCCCGTAATGTAACAGTTTCTAAGTGTAGTCCAATTTCACTGCCGTCGGGCCGCAAATCCTCGACCGAACGGTTGAGCACGTCGACCAGCAACTCTACGCCGCGGGCCTTAACCCGATAGCGCACCACGTTGCCCAGCAGGCTGTGGTTGAGGATAGTGGCGGCGATACCCTGCCCGGCAGGCAGTAAGGTCATGGACTCCGGGCGAACAGCCACCTTACCGCGATAAGTGTTGCCGGTCAAAACCGACGCCTGTTCGGCGCTCAGCAGATTGTAGTTGCCGATAAACCCGGCGGCGAAAACGTCAGCCGGTTGAGTGTATAAGGTTTCCGCATCGCCACTTTGTACAATTTGCCCCTTGTTCATCAGCACGATGCGATCCGACAGCGTCAGCGCCTCTTCCTGATCGTGGGTGACAAAGATCGCCGTCAGGTTCAGCTCACGCTGGATCCGACGGATCTGTTCGCGCAGATGTTTGCGGATACGGGCATCCAGCGCCGAGAGCGGTTCATCGAGCAGTAACAAACGTGGACGCGTCACCAGGGATCGTGCCAGCGCCACCCGTTGGCACTGGCCGCCGGAAAGCTGATGCGGATAGCGCTTCGCCAGTTCGGTCAGTTCCACCAGTGCCAGCACCTCCTGCACCCGCTGCTGGATCTGCCCGGTCGCCAGCTTTTGCATTTTCAGGCCGAATGCCACGTTACCTTCAACCGTCATGTTCGGGAACAGCGCATAGCTCTGAAACACCATGCCGATACCGCGTTTTTGCGGCGGCACCGGCACCAGATCCTGCCCCTGCAGCAGGATCTGCCCGCTGTCGACCGAAGTCAGGCCCGCCAGACAGCGCAGCAGCGTAGACTTGCCGCAGCCGCTCGGCCCGAGCAGAGTGACAAACTCACCTTCTTCGGCAGTGAAATCGATATCCTGAAATACCTGGGTCTGGCCGTAGTGTTTGTTGAGGCGGGTCACGTTGAGATAAGCCATGGGTTAGCCCTTATTTTTATTCAGCAAATTCGCCAACCAGGTGACGATCAGCACCACGGCGAAATAAGAAATGACCAGTGCGCTGGTGAAATGGCCACTGCCGTTACGCATGTTAAACAGGTAAACCTGCAGCGTTTCATACTGGCTGCCCACCAGCAGGTTGGCGAAGACGAACTCACCAATCAGGAAAGAAAACGACAACAGCACGGCAATCATCCCGCCCTTGCGCAGGTTCGGCAGCACCACCAACAGTGCCGCTTTCCAGGTGCTGGCCCCGAGCAGATGCGCGGCATCCATCAGATCACGCAGGTTAATCGCCTGCATGTTGTTGCTGATGGCTCGGTAAATAAACGGCAGCGCGATAGAGAAGTAGCAGCCAATCAGGATCCACGGCGTGCCCAGCAGCGGCAGCGGATCGGCGGCGAACAGTTGCATCAGCCCGACCGCCGACACCACTGGCGGCACGGCGAATGGCAGCAGGATCAGCACGTTCATTACCGCGTCCAGCTTGGGGAAATAGTAAGCAATCACAAACATCATCGGCAAAATCACCACCACCGCCAGCACCAAAGTGCCAAAGCAGATCAGCAGCGAGTGCCACAGCGCCAGCAGGAAACGCGGATCGCTCCATAACGTCACCAGCCATTTCAGGGTAAAACCGTCCGGCAGTATGGTCGCGCCCCATTGGGTGGCCAGCGCATAAATCAGCGTCGCCGCCAGCGGTAACAGCAGGATCAGCAGCAGCAAGCCGCTCACCACGCGGTGATAGCCGGTTTCAAAACGCGACATGGCCGCCCTCCGCAATATTATGAGCGTGCATTGAGGTAACTCCTGCGCAGCAGCCACTGATGGATCAGAGTGATAAACGCCATCATCGCCACCAGCAGCATCGCCAGCGCACTGGCCAGGTTAGGATCGAGAGAGATGTCCCCCGCCACCAGCGCCGAGATCCGGATGGGGATAACGTTAAAATTGCCGGTGGTCAGCGCATACACAGTGGCATAAGCACCCAATGCGTTGGCCAGCAGGATGACAAAGGTGCCCATCAGCGCCGGTGCCAGCACCGGCAGGCCGATATGCCGCCAATAGCGCCACGGGCTGGCACCGAGCAGCGATGCCGATTCGCGCCAGTCTTCACGCAGCGCATCAAACGCCGGGTACAGCAGCAGCACGCCGAGCGGGATCTGGAAGTAGGTGTAGAGCACAATCAGCCCGGTTTTGGAGTAAAGGTTAAAACTCTCCATCAGGCCGTATTTGCGCAGCAGTAGCGTCAGACAGCCATTCAGCCCCAGCAGGATGACGAAGGCAAACGCCAGCGGCACCCCGGCGAAGTTGCTGGTCATGTTGGTAAACGACATCACAAAATCATGGAACCGCGTCTGACCCAGTTGGCGCAGTGAGTAACTGCCCACCAGGGCGATTAACAGCCCATAGACGCTCGACCAGAGAGAAATCTCCAGCGAGAACTGAAACGCCTGCAGATAGAACGGCGAGGTCAACACATCAACATAGTTGCCCAGCCCCCAGCCGCTGGTTTGGCTGAAAAAACTGCTGACCGCAATCCACACCAGCGGCGCGATTTGGAACGCACCAAACAGCAGGATAAACGGCAACAGGCACAAGGCGGCAATCCACTTGGCTTTCATCCAATCACCCTTATGCCAACAGCGCACGGCAGCGTGGCTTGTCGTGCGCCACCTGCAGCACCTCGCACAACGTACCGCACAGGTCGGTTTGCTGCGGGTCGGCATCGTTTTGGCTAAATGCGCTGCCGAAGACAAACAGCGGCACCTGACGCTCTTCCGGCAACACGCCGCCGTGGCTGCGATCGTCATTCATGCCATGATCGGCGGTAACCATCACCTGATAACCGTCGGCCAACCAATCGGCCAAATAGCGCGACAGCACGCCGTCAGCATTGCGCGCCGAATTGCGGTATTGCGGCGAAGACAGGCCGAAGCGGTGCCCGGCATCATCAATGTTCATCGGGTGGATCAGCAAGAAATCGGGCTGATGACGGCGGCGCAGGCTTTCGGCATCGTCAAACAGATGCGAATCCGGGTAGCGGTCGTCGTAATAAAAATGGCCGTGCTGGATCGGCAACTCGGCATCGTCGGTATGGCGATCGCGGGCGGCATCAAACGGGGTACGGTTATACAGCTCACTGAACCAATGGTAGGCGGCCGCAGCGGTGGTCAGCCCTGCGGCGCGCGCATAGTGAAACACGCTTTGCTGCTCTGAGAGGCGCGATACCTGGTTATGCACCACGCCACTCTCCACCGGCGGCACGCCAGTGAGGATGCACTCATACAGCGGGCGGGAGAGCGAGGGAAGCTCGCTCTCCAATTGATATAACCGTCCGCGCCCTGCCGCACATTCGGCCTGCAGATAGCCCATGGCGTCATGCGCCACCTGATAGTTCAGCCCGTCCAGCAGTACGAGGATCGTTTTCATAATGGCTTAACTCACTGCTGCATAAACATAATGACGTTTTCCTGCCACTGGCGCGGCAGCGTTTTGGCGCTTTGCTCCCAGGCCGCCGGATCGGCGATTGGGTGAGCATTTTTATATTGTTCGGCCGGCAGCAGCTTGGCTTTGACATCGTCCGGCAGCGTCAGATGTTCGGCACGGATGGGACGCGCGTAGCCACGCGCCAGGTTGATCTGGCCGGCGTCGGAGAAGATGTATTCACGCGCCAGTTTGGCGGCGTTCGGGTGCTTGGCGTATTTGTTGATGATGGTGGTGTAGCCTGAGGTGATTGAGCCGTCGGACGGGATCAACACTTCAAAGCGGGTTTTGTCGATCTGGTCACGGTAGTTAAGGCCGTTAAAGTCCCAAACTACGCCGACCTGGACTTCGCCTTTTTCCAGTGAGGCGATCACCGGGTTGCTCAGGCTCAAACGGCCGGCTTTCGCCAGCTTGCCGAAGAATTCCAGGCCCGGCTTCAGGTTCTTCTCATTGCCGCCCATGGCGTAAGTGGCCGCCAATACGCCGCTGGCCGCCTGCGAGGCGGTACCCACGTCACCGATAGTGACCTGATAGGTTCCTTTCAGCAGATCCGCCCAGCTATGCGGGATCTCTTTCACCTGTTTCTTGTTGATGATGAAAGCAATGGTGCCGGTATAGGCCAGCGCCCAATGACCGTCTTTGTCTTTCGCCCAGTCAGGCACCTGATCCCAGGTGGATGGCTTGTACGGCTGGGTCACCCCTTTTTGTACCGCGATCGGGCCGAATGCCGCGCCCACATCACCGATATCCGCCGTAGCGTTGCTCTTTTCGGCATCGAACTTGGCGATTTCCTGCGCCGAGCTCATGTCGGTATCGGCATGTTTCAGGCCGTACTTGCTGAGCAGATCCTGCCAGGTGTCTTTCCAGTTGGCCCAGCTGTCCGGCATGCCGACGCTGTTGACCTCCCCTTCCTTCTTGGCAGCCTGTGCCAGCGCCGCCAGATCGGAATCGGCAGCCCAGCTGGTTTGGCTGGACAGGATAATGGCACTGGTTAACACAGAAGCGCACAAACGTTTCATAACTGATGCTCCGGGTGGTAGTGTGGAAGTGGCTGGACTAGTCCAGCAAGAACCAAGCCAATCTAACGGACGAATGTGATAATTATATGTCAGTCTAAAAAAGCAGCATTTTTATCGCATTCGGGCGTCACCGAAGCTGGCGTTGGTCTACCTTTAGCGGGGCAAAGCGCACTCAATTGGGGCAACTGTGCATGAGTGAAGGAACAACAACCGTGGCGACCATTTGCCAGATTCTGGCCAGCCGTATCGCCGACGGGGAGTTCAACGCCGACGGCAAACTGCCTTCCGAGCGAGCCCTGAGCGAACAGTTTTCCACCACCCGCATTACGCTGCAGGAAGCACTCGGCCAGTTGGAGGCGCAGGGTGTGATTTACCGTCAGGTCAGGCGTGGCTGGTTTATTTCACCACCCCGGCTGGTGTACAACCCGTTGCAGCGCAGCCATTTCCACGCCATGGCGCAGCAGCAGGGACGCGATGCCCATACCGAAGTGATCGACGCCGCCACTCTGCCGCTGTACGGCAGCCTGTGCCAACGCTTGGATCTGCCCCCCGGTAGCGAGATCTACCGCATTCGTCGGCTGCGCTATATCGACGGTCGTGCAGTGTTGTACTGCGAGCACTACCTCAATCCCGCCTATTTTGCCGGTATCCTGGAAGAAGATTTAACCCAGTCGCTGACCGGGCTGTACGCCGAACGCTACGGCATTCGTTATGGCAGGGTGCGTTTCGATATGCTGCCCACCCTGCTGCCACAGGAAGCGGCCACCATGCTGAAAGTGACCTACGGCAGCCCGGCGCTGTTTATTACCCGGGTTAACCGCGATCAGCACGATCGGGTGATTGATTGTGATTTGGAATATTGGCGTTACGACGCGCTGCACATTGACGTGGGGGCGCAATGACAGGGGCGCGGCAAGCCGCGCCCCTAAAGAAGGATAATCAGTCGGCGTCGTAGCCGAGGTTGGGTGCCAGCCAGCGTTCAACCTCGCTGACGCTCATGCCTTTACGCGCCGCATAGTCTTCCACCTGATCGCGCTGGAGCTGGGCTACTGCAAAATACTTGCTTTGCGGGTGGCTAAAGTACCAGCCGGACACCGCCGCCCCCGGCCACATGGCGAAGGATTCGGTCAACACCATACCGGTGTGGCGGTTAACGTCCAGCAGGCGCCAGATTTCCGCTTTCTCGGTGTGTTCCGGGCAGGCCGGATAGCCCGGAGCCGGGCGGATGCCCTGATAATTTTCGCGGATCAGCTCTTCGTTGCTCAGGTTCTCTTCAGCCGCGAAACCCCAGTGCAGCTTGCGCACCTGCTCGTGCAGGTACTCGGCGAAAGCCTCCGCCAGACGATCCGACAGCGCTTTCACCATGATTTTATTGTAATCATCGTGCTGCGCATCATAGGCCGCCGCCAGGTCATCCTCTTCCAGACCGCCGGTCACCGCGAAGGCGCCGAAGTAGTCGGCCTTGCCGCTGCTTTTCGGCGCGACAAAGTCCGCCAGACAGTAGTTCGGGAAGTCGGTTTTTTCCGTCTGTTGACGCAGGTGGCGGCTGACCACCAGCACCTCATCACGGTTTTCGTCGCGGTACACCTCCACATCGTCGCCGACGCGGTTGGCCGGGAACAGGCCATAGACGCCGCGCGGGTTGAGGCTGCCGTTGGCGGCAAGCATGTCCAGCATCTGGTTGGCGTCGGCGAACAGCCGTTTGGCCTCTTCACCCACCACTTCATCTTCCAGAATGCGCGGGTATTTACCCGCCAGCGACCAGGTCATAAAGAACGGCGTCCAGTCGATGTAATGGCGCAGCGTTTCTATACCGGCTTCAACCGGGTAAACGCCCAACCGTTTCGGCACCGGCGGCTGATAACTTTCCCAATCCAGCACCATGGCGTTATCGCGCGCTTTTTGCAGGCTGACCGGCGGAGTGCGTGGTTTTTTACGCGCGTGCTGGATGCGCACGGTTTCATATTCTTTACGGGTTCGCGCCACGAAATCGTCGCGTTGGGTGGAGGAAAGCAGTGCCGACACCACACCCACGGTACGTGAGGCATTTTGCACGTAGGTGGTTGAGCCACTGTAATTTTGCTCAATCTTCACCGCGGTATGGGCCTTGGACGTCGTGGCACCGCCGATCAGCAACGGCAGGGTAAAGCCCTGACGCTCCATCTCTTTAGCCACGTTGACCATCTCGTCCAGCGACGGGGTAATCAGCCCCGACAGGCCGATGATATCGACGTTCTGCTCACGCGCGGTTTTCAGGATTTTCTCCGTCGGCACCATCACGCCCAAATCGACAATTTCGTAGTTGTTGCACTGCAACACCACGCCGACGATATTTTTGCCGATGTCGTGTACATCGCCCTTCACCGTCGCCAGCAGGATTTTACCCGCCGTCGTCCCTTTCTCTTTGCTGGCCTCGATGTACGGCTCCAGATAGGCCACCGCCTGCTTCATCACACGGGCGGATTTCACCACCTGAGGCAGGAACATCTTGCCTTCGCCGAACAGGTCACCGACCACGTTCATGCCTGCCATCAGCGGCCCTTCGATCACTTCGATCGGACGATCCGCACGCTGGCGCGCTTCTTCGGTATCCAGTTCGATAAACTCGGTAATCCCTTTGACCAGTGAATATTCCAGCCGTTTTTCGACCGGCCAGCCGCGCCATTCAGCCTGCTGCACCGCCACTTCGTTGTCTTTGCTGCCGCGGTATTTTTCCGCCAGCTCCAGCAGGCGCTCGGTGCCGTCGTCGCGGCGGTTGAGGATCACGTCCTCCACCGCATCGCGCAGTTCGGCACTCAGATCGTCGTAGATCGCCAACTGCCCGGCGTTAACGATGCCCATATCCATGCCGTTGCGGATCGCGTGATACAGGAATACCGCGTGGATCGCCTCACGCACCGGATCGTTACCGCGGAATGAGAACGACACGTTGGACACCCCACCGGAGATCATCGCGTGCGGCAGGTGGGTTTTGATGTCGGCACAGGCTTCGATAAAGTCGACGGCATAGTTGTTATGCTCATCGATACCGGTGGCGACGGCAAAAATATTCGGGTCAAAAATGATGTCTTCCGGCGGGAAGCCGACGCGCTCGGTCAGGATTTTATAAGCGCGGCGACAAATCTCGAACTTGCGCTCGCGGGTATCCGCCTGGCCTGCCTCGTCAAATGCCATCACCACGACCGCAGCACCGTAGCGGCGCACCAGTTTGGCGTGGTGAATAAAGGCCTCTTCGCCCTCTTTCATCGAGATAGAGTTAACAATGCCTTTGCCCTGAATACACTTCAGGCCTTTCTCGATCACCGACCATTTGGAGGAATCGATCATGATCGGCACGCGGGCAATATCCGGTTCACCGGCAATCAGGTTGAGGAAACGCACCATCGCCGCTTCGGCGTCGAGCATCCCCTCATCCATGTTGATGTCGATAATCTGTGCGCCGCTTTCCACCTGCTGGCGGGCAACGGCTAGCGCTTCACTGTATTTCTCTTCTTTGATCAGCCGCTTAAAGCGGGCGGAACCGGTGACGTTGGTACGCTCGCCCACGTTGACGAAAAGCGTCTTGGCGTCAATGTTCAACGGCTCAAGGCCGGCCAGACGGCAGGCGACCGGGATCGCCGGCAGTTGACGCGGTGGCACACCCGCCACGGCCTTGACCATCGCGGCAATGTGTTCCGGCGTGGTGCCGCAGCAGCCACCGATAATATTCAGGAAGCCGGCATTCGCCCACTCGCCGACCTGTTTCGCCATCTCTTGCGCGTCCAGATCGTATTCGCCGAAGGCGTTGGGTAACCCGGCGTTGGGGTGAGCGGTGACGTAGCTTTCCGAGATACGCGACAGCTCAGAAACGTATTGGCGCAGTTCGTCCGGGCCCAGCGCACAGTTCAGGCCAAAGCTCAGCGGCTTGACGTGGCGCATTGAGTTATAGAAGGCTTCGGTGGTCTGGCCCGACAGGGTACGGCCGGAGGCGTCGGTGATGGTGCCGGAAATCATGATCGGCAACGCAACGCCCAGGGCTTCAAATTCGGTTTCCACCGCGAAGGCGGCGGCTTTGGCGTTCAGGGTATCGAAGATGGTTTCGATCATGATCAGATCGACACCGCCTTCCACCAGCGCACGCGTCGATTCGCGGTAGGCTTCCACCAGCTCATCGAAAGAAACATTACGGAACGCCGGATCGTTGACGTTCGGTGAAATAGAGGCGGTACGGTTGGTCGGCCCCAGCACCCCGGCCACGTAACGCGGCTGCTCTGGCGTGCGAGCGGTCCATTCATCGGCACAGGCTCGTGCCAGGCAGGCGGCCTGGTAGTTAATTTCGGCGGACAGCGACTCCATATGGTAGTCGGCCATGGCGATGGACGTGGAGTTGAAGGTATTGGTTTCGAGAATGTCGGCCCCCGCTTCCAGGTAGCCGTAGTGAATGGCGGTGATCACTTCCGGTTTGGTTAGCACCAGCAGGTCATTATTGCCTTTCAGATCGCTCTGCCAGTCGGCAAAACGCTCGCCACGAAAGTCACTCTCTTCCAGACGATAGCTCTGGATCATGGTGCCCATGCCGCCGTCCAACACTAAAATTCGCTGCGCTAACTGCCGGCGCAGTTGTTCTACTCGATTTGTCACTGTAACCCCTTCAATTACCGATCCAGCCCATCGCTCAACTGCTGCAAAAACCAACGAGTCATCCTAGCACAGGTTGTGCCGGCAAAGGTGCGGGCGCTAATTGAGAGTTTTTCAGGTTGCCGGGCAACAGATCCGATGAGCTGATTGACGGCTTGCAATTCACACGTAAAAAACGAAAATGAATTCCATCATACGGAAAAAGGAACGTGAATTATGGTCACCCCTGCTCCTGCCAAACGTGGCAAAAAGCCCCGTGCTGCATCCCCGACCGCCAGTGCGGCGACCGGCCAGGTACAGTCGCTGACCCGTGGTCTGAAATTATTGGAATACATTGCCGAAGCTCAGGGCAATGTCGCGCTAACCGATCTGGCCCAACAGGCCGGCTTGCCGAACTCCACCACTCACCGCCTGCTCACCACCATGCAACAGCAAGGTTTCGTACGGCAGGTAGGCGATCTTGGCCTGTGGACCATCGGCTCACACGCCTTTGTGGTCGGCAGCAGCTTTTTGCAGAGCCGTAATCTGTTGGCGATGGTGCACCCAACGCTGCGTCGCCTGATGGAGGAGTCCGGCGAGACGGTTAATCTGGCGGTGCTGGATACCAGCGAGTATCAGGCCATTATTATCGATCAGGTACAGTGCACCGCGTTGATGCGCATGTCGGCACCGATCGGCGGTAAACTGCCGATGCACGCTTCCGGCGCGGGGAAAGCCTTTCTTTCCACCCTGCCGGATGAGCAGGTCACCAAACTGCTGCATAAAAAGGGCATGCAAACCTATACCCAACATACTCTGACGCCGCACAACCTGAAGGAAGGGCTGGCGCAGATTCGCAAGCAGGGCTTTTCCTTTGACGATGAAGAACATGCGCTAGGTCTGCGCTGCGTAGCAGCCTGCATCTTCGACGAGCACCGTGAAGCCTTCGCCGCCATCTCCATCTCCGGCCCGGTGTCTCGCATCACCGACAACCGCGTGACTGAGCTGGGCGCGTTGGTGATCCACGCGGCGAAAGAGATCAGCCTGGAATATGGCGGCGTGCGTTAAAATACCCGTGATACTGCTGGCCTGATTCAAATTTATAAAATCCGGGCCAGCGGCATGAAAATACAATCAGGGAAATATCGCACCACTGCTGGCACGGCAGGTTGACAAAAAATACCCGCCCCACTATCGGCATAATCCCGCATCAGGAAACGAAGTAGCGATTGAATAATCAAGTTTTGTATATAATTTATGCCAGCATAGCTTTACAGCTATTTATTAATATAATCCCTCACATCAATATAAATACCCATTAAGAGGTATAAGCTAACCGCGTGATTTTTTCTTCCAAAATTATCTCCCCTCTTGTGGGAATATCGCTAAGGAATATAAAAATGAAACGCGCAAAAAAAAGCAGTCATGGCGACTATACCGATTTTCTTACCGCAATCAGAACCTTTGAATGCTCTATCGATCCTCTTGATGCAAACTATTACGACCAGCATTACGATGATCAACAGGCAGTTACCTACCAACAGGTTGAATCTCCCGGGCGTGTTGTCCGCAGCAAGAGTGGCGCGCCATTGGTCAGCACTACCTCGATAAAAGATTATTTTATAAAACTTGGCGTTGATAAATTCTATATCCGGGGTTCTGGTGATCCCGCAATGTTTCGGACAATGCAATATGCCGTTATGAATTATCTGGGCTTTGTGGGTTACCAGTTCAGCGAACACGACCTCTGGGATCTCGGCTATTATACCCATTATGATAGCAATGGTTTGCCGATGTATTATTCGGATGTAGACGTCAGCAATTGGGCCAATGGCGTACGTGATAAAATAATGGAATTTCCCGAAGGGAAGATCCACGTTACCGATGTTAATACCTGGCGAGGAACATTTACCGGTAAACATGGTATTAACTCTTTCGAGGATGTCATCAATCCAGACAAGCAGGAATTTATCGCCCTCGACCATTTTGACAATAAATACCAAAACATAGTCTTACAGTTAGCCGAACACGGGGAAAAACTGAGTAATTATCTGGGGAAAACGGTTCGCTGGAGCGAGTGCCAGCCGGTGTTAACGCCTCCGGATGGCCGCCCTAATGACGTGGAGATCACTTTATCAGGCTTACTGGCAGGGGCACATCTGCGCGGGGCAGAAGGCGTCGTCGCCCTCCTGATAAATCATGAAAATCATGCGGATGAAAACGGAACGGCTATCTTGCAATATGTTTATGATTTCGGTGGCTACAGCATACCTTATGCAGGATCAGCGGCCGATTAAAATTTAGCGGCGCCGACTGTGGCGCCTCACTATATTTGTGATCCTGTTCAAGTAATAGTCATCTGCCCGTTGTTGTCCCAAATAGGCTCACTTACCATTGCATTAATATATTCAAAAAAATGAGGATATAGAGTGAACAACCAAAGTCTGGACAGAGTTATCAAGCGGCCGACAAGCCCGGTTTAACAACCGCACAACCCAGTTTGCCGTTCATAAATCTTCAAATAAATGAAAATTAAGAGTGCCTGTCTGAGGCAACAGCAACGATGCAGACATTGCGGTGACACCTTTGGCGCCTCTGAACCACAAAGTGGTCATTGGTGTTATTCACAACTCAACAAGGGACAACAATGGATCTTTCAACGCAATTCGATAGCCGTGGTTATACCTATGCGCACGAGCATCTGCATATCGACCTGTCGCCATTCAAGCAGGATTTGGATTGCAGGCTGGATTGTTACGCTTTGCTCGTCGATGAAATGAGGACGCTGGTCAGTAAAGGCGTTCTCAACCTGGTTGAGGTCACCAATCGCTATATGGGACGCAACCCGCAATTTATGCTGGATCTAATGCAAGAAAGCGGCATTAACATCCTGGCGTCAACCGGGTACTACCAACAGGAGTTCTACCCGCCACATGTCGCGCAACGTAGCGCACAGCAATTGGCGCAGGAAATGATCGACGAAATAGAACAGGGCATTGACGGCACAGAGTTACGTGCAAGCGTCATCGCAGAAATAGGCAGCAGTGAAGGCACTATTACCCCGACGGAAGAAAAAGTGTTTCACGCCGCCGCATTGGCACATTTGGCGACCGGTAAACCTATTTCGACCCACACCAGTTTTAGCACCATGGGGCTGGAGCAGCTACGGCTATTAACCGGCTACGGGGTGGCCGCAGAGCATATTGTTATCGGCCATTGCGATCTTCGCGATCAGTGGGAAACGTTACTACGCATTCTGGATACCGGTGCGTTAATTCAATTCGATACCATCGGGAAAAATAATTATTACCCAGACGAAAAACGTGTGGCTACCTTACTGGCACTCGCTCAACGGGGTTTATCAGGTCAGGTCATGCTCTCCATGGATATCACCCGGCGTTCACACATGGCGGCCAACGAAGGCCCAGGGTTCAGCTACCTCATTGATACGTTCATTCCCATGTTATTACAGGCGGGGCTCCACCAGCGGGATATTGACCTTATGCTGCGCGATAACCCCAATACATTCTTCAAAGGATAATAATAATGAAAAAAATCGGCATTGCAGGCTTACAACGTGAGCAAATAAAACAGGTTATTGAATCCACCGCACCCGGTAAATTTGAGTGCTTTATCCAAAACGATATGGAGGCGGCAGGTAAAGTCAAAAGCGGCGAACTGGATTATTTTATTGGTGCCTGTAACACCGGGGCGGGTGCAGCGCTATCTATTGCTATCGCCATTATCGGTTACAACCGCTGCTGCACCATTGCCAAACCAGGAATACAGGCAAAAGAAGAACAAATAGTTAAATGGATTGATGAAGGGAAAGTGGCTTTTGGCCTTTCGGTGGAACATGTCGAACATGCCGTCCCGATTTTGATTGGTCACTTGGGTTAAGGAGCTTCCCATGGAGCAATATTTGCATATTGTTATCGTTGCCTTGCTCACAGGCATGACCTCGCTGCTTTCTCATCGGTCGGTTGCCGTATTTCACGATGGTATTCGTCCCATTCTGCCGCAATTGGTTGAAGGGAATATGAACCGCCGTGAGGCCGGCAGCATTGCCTTTGGTTTAAGCATCGGTTTCGTGGCTTCCGTCGGGATTTCATTTACCTTATCAACCGGTCTGTTGAACAGTTGGTTACTGTTTCTGCCTACCGACATCATCGGCGTATTGGCATTTAACAGTTACCTGGCGTTCACTTTGGGCATGGTCTGGGGCGTATTGGTATTAACCAGTCTGGTACCGATCAACACCCTGCTTACCGCCCTGCCGGTGGATATTCTCGGTTCGCTGGGCGAGCTTTCCAGCCCGGTGATTTCGGCTTTCGCCCTGTTCCCACTGGTCGCTATTTTTTATCAATTCGGCTGGCGTCACAGCCTGTTGGCCGCTGTCGTGGTGCTGATGGCCCGCGTGATCGTGGTACGTTTTTACCCTTCTCTTTTCCCTGAATCCATCGAGATCTTCGTCGGTATGGTCATGCTGTTGGGGATTGCTATCTTTCGTGATATTTCTCAGCGCAAGCATCATGAGAACAACCACGGTGCCTCAGTTTTTGAAGAAAGAACCTCAAGAATTATCAAAAATCTGCCGCTGCTTGCCATTACCGGCGCACTGATATCGACGGTGGCCAGCCTGAAGCTGTTTGGCGGATCCGAGGTATCTATCTACACCCTGGCAAAAGCCTGGGCCCCTGGGGTTTCACCCGAGGAGTCGGCGGCGCTGGTGAATCAGGCGGCGCTGGCTGAATTTATGCGCGGGTTAGGTTTTATTCCGCTCATCGCCACGACAGCACTGGCCACCGGCGTCTACGCCGTTGCCGGTTTTACCTTTGTTTTTACCGTGGGTTATCTGGCCCCCTCACCCTGGTTGGCGGCCATTTTCGGCGCGTTAACCATCACGCTGGAAGTCCTGTTATTACGCTCTATCGGCCGCTGGTTGAGCAACTATCCTTCGGTTCGTAACGCATCCGACAGCATCCGCAACGCCATGAACATGCTGATGGAGTTCGCCCTGATGATTGGTGCCATTTTTGCCTCCATCAAGATGGCGGGTTATACCGGATTCAGCATTACCGCCGCACTTTATTTCCTTAACGAAGCGCTGGGACGCCCAATATTGAAGATTGCCGCACCGGTAGTGGCGACAATAATATGCGGCATCCTGTTAAATATTTTGTATTTCTTAGGGTTATTCGTTGTCAGTTAATCTCAGGACTTGAGTCATAGAAATTACCGGAAAACATAACACCAACACGAGGGAAATATAATGAAAACAAGGAAGAATATAAATAGATTTACCGCATTGGTATTACTATTCGGCTCGGTGGCATGTTTATCACCCGCCCAGGCAAAAGATGATACTGCGCCAAATAATGATCCCACTGAAACCTGGCGTACCGATTACAGTGATATCGGCTATCCTGACGTGGGCTTCTCGCCTTATATCAAGGGTTGGATCAACGGCTATCTGACTCCGGCGGATTACCCGGACGGAGCAAAAATCCTGCCGCCGCCACCTAAAGAAAACTCCGCCGCCGCACAAAGCGACATTGAGACATTCCATGAATTACGCAAGCTGCGCGATACACCACGCGGCCAGTTGGCGATCAAGGATGCCAAACTCTCCTTTAACTATATTGGCAGCGCATTCTCACCGGCGTTAGGTATCACTATTTCACGTAAAAATACGCCTCGGTTGCACCTGCTGCTCGCCCGTGTCTTTACCGATGCAGGTTATGCCTCCAATGACACCAAGAAAGCCTTTAGCCGCATTCGTCCCTATTCGGCATTGCGCATTGATAGCTGTACCCCAAAAGAACATAGTGCATTAAGTAACGATGGCGGTTCTTACCCTTCGGGCCATGCCGTCACCGGGATGATGTGGGCGATGACCTTAACGGCAATGGAACCGCAGTTATCCACCCCGTTAATGAAAAAGGGCTATGAATTTGGCCGTAGCCGTCTGATTTGCGGTGTGCATTGGGAAAGTGACGTTGACGCAGGCCGCTTCCTTGCCGCCGGCGCTTTTGCCCGTCTGCAGGCCAGCCCGGAATACCAAAAACAATTCCGTGAGGCCAAGCAGGAGGTTGATCGTCTGCTGGAACAAAAGAAGGCAACGACCAATAATTAAAGCCACATAACAGGTTTGCACAATGGTGCCGCTGTTGTGCAAACCATCGCCTTTCCGTCCACCACGCTTGTTGCGCCCCTGCTGTTGTCAGCATGTAAAACGCTGTACCGATCCTGTTTCCCTCCCCCAATAAAAACTTGAAGCCGATCACAGATAACGATCCTGGCAGCTAAAGCCCATTGCAACCGACGAAACTTCCTTCGACAATGTTACCGATAACATGTTACCGGTAACAAATAGAATAAGGTAACGTCTCTCATCGTTTTGGAGCTAAGCCATGACCAATAATCAAAACCGCATTTACGTCATTATGGGCGTTTCTGGCAGTGGCAAGTCCGCTGTGGCCGCCGCAGCGGCCCGCCAACTTTCTGCCGGGTTCCTCGACGGTGATTTTCTACACCCGCGCAGTAATATCCTGAAAATGGCCGCCGGCGAACCGCTGAATGATGACGATCGTGCCCCTTGGCTGGCCGCACTCAATGACGCCGCCTTCGCCATGCAGCGAACCAACAATGTTTCGGTTATTGTCTGTTCAGCGCTGAAGAAACACTACCGCGATCGCCTGCGTGCCGGTAATGGCAACCTGTCGTTCATCTACCTGCACGGTGACTTCCCGGTGATTGAAGCCCGTCTGGCGGCCCGCAACGGCCACTTCTTCAAACCACAGATGCTGGTCACACAGTTTGCCGCGCTGGAACAACCGGGCGCAGATGAGAGCGACGTGATGTCGGTGGACATCAACCAGCCGCTGGAAGCGGTGATCGCCGATACGGTGAAACATATCCAAAGTTTCCTGCCACAGGATGTGTGCGCGTGAATACTGTAACGCTGGTCGGTACCGCAGTCGGCTCTGTTCTCTTACTGCTGTTTCTGGTGATGAAGGCGCGTATGCACGCCTTTGTCGCATTAATGCTGGTGTCTATCGCTGCCGGGATCTTCTCCGGCATGCCGCTGGATCGCATTGCCGATACCATGCAAAAAGGCATGGGCGACACCTTGGGCTTCCTGGCCATCGTGGTGGCGCTGGGGGCGATGTTTGGCAAAATACTGCATGAAGTCGGTGCGCTGGACCAAATTGCGGCGCATTTGCTGAAACGTTTCGGCCAAAGCAAGGCCCATTACGCACTCGGCATTGCCGGTTTGATCTGTGCCCTGCCACTGTTCTTTGACGTGGCCGTGGTGCTGCTGATCGGCATCGTGTTTGCCGTGGCGCGCCGCACCGACGGCAACATCGTTAAGCTGGCCATTCCGCTGTTTGCCGGTGTCGCCGCCGCCGCGTCGTTCTTGCTGCCGGGGCCAGTACCCATGCTGCTGGCTTCACAAATGAAGGCCGACTTCGGCTGGATGATTGCCATCGGTCTGGTCGCCGCGGTCCTCGGCATGCTGATTGCCGGCCCTTTGTACGGCAGCTTTATCAGCCGCTACGTTAACTGGCCAATGCCGGCGGATGAAAACGAACCGACGCTGAATACCGCCAAACTGCCGTCATTTGGCCTTAGCCTGGCGCTGGTACTCTGCCCACTGGTGCTGGTCGGCATGAAAACCATTGGCGCCCGCCTGGTCACGCCTGGCTCGCAGTTACAACAATGGCTGGAGTTTATCGGCCACCCGTTTATCGCCATTTTAGTCGCCTGTTTGATCGTGATTTATGGACTGGCGAAACCACGCGGCATGACCAACGAACAAACGCTGGCCATTTGCTCTGCGGCAGTCCAGCCCGCCGGGATCATTTTGCTGATGACCGGGGCCGGTGGCGTCTTCAAACAGATTTTGGTGGATTCCGGCGTCGGCCCAGCCCTGGGGGACGCCATGATCGGTACCGGTCTGCCGATCGCCGTTGCGGCCTTTGTGCTGTCCGCCATGGTACGAGTGATTCAGGGATCTGCCACCGTGGCCTGTCTGACCACCGTCGGCCTGGTGTTACCGGTGACCAGCCAACTGGGGCTTGGCGGCGGACAACTGGCCGCGCTGGCTATCTGTATTGCCGGTGGGTCTATCGTACTCAGTCACGTCAACGACGCCGGTTTCTGGCTGTTCGGCAAATTTACCGGTGCCAATGAGCTGCAAACGCTGAAAACCTGGACGGTGATGGAAACCATTCTGGGTAGCGTGGGCGGGATTATCGGCATGATTGCTTTCACCCTGTTTTAAACCACCATAACGACATAACAGCGCCCCCGGCCTTGCACATCAGGGCTGCAATTCACCACCGGGGGCACCGCCACAGGCGGCGTCTATAACAATAGCATGTGAGGAAGGTATGATTAATCCAACCCTATCCCGTGTCACACAACGCATCATCGACCGTTCCAAATCGAGCCGTACCGCCTATCTGGCACGCATTGAAGCAGCGCGATCACAAACCGTACATCGGGCCCAGTTGGCCTGCGGTAATCTGGCCCATGGCTTCGCCGCCTGCCAGCCGGATGACAAAACTGCGCTGAAAAATATGGTGCGCAGCGATATCGCCATCATTACCGCTTATAACGACATGTTGTCCGCCCACCAGCCCTACGAAAACTACCCGCAAAAGCTTAAACAGGCACTGCACGCAGTAGGGGCCGTCGGTCAGGTGGCCGGTGGCGTCCCAGCGATGTGCGACGGTGTGACTCAAGGACAGGACGGCATGGAGCTGTCACTGATGAGTCGTGACGTGATCGCCATGTCCTCCGCCATCGGCCTGTCGCACAATATGTTCGACGGCGCGTTGTTCCTCGGCATCTGTGACAAAATCGTACCGGGACTGGTGATGTCCGCCCTGTCCTTCGGCCATTTGCCGTCGCTGTTTGTCCCCGCCGGCCCGATGAGCAGCGGCTTGCCGAACAAAGAGAAAGTCCGGGTGCGCCAACTGTATGCCGAAGGCAAGGCCGACCGTCTGGCACTGCTGGAGGCCGAGGCCGCCTCCTACCATGGCATCGGTACCTGCACTTTCTACGGCACCGCCAACACCAACCAAATGGTGATGGAAGTGATGGGGCTGCACCTGCCGGGCGCTTCCTTCGTCCACCCGGACACACCGCTGCGCGATGCGCTGACCGATGCCGCCGCACGCCAGGTCACTCGCCTGACCGAAACCGCCGGCAACTATCTGCCGATCGGCCGACTGGTGGATGAGAAGGTGGTGGTGAACGGTATCGTTGCGCTGTTGGCTACCGGTGGCTCCACCAATCTGACCATGCACATGGTGGCAATGGCTCGCGCCGCCGGCATCATTATCAACTGGGATGATTTCTCCGAACTGTCGGACGCGGTGCCATTGTTATGTCGTATCTACCCGAACGGCCCGGCGGACATCAACCAATTCCAGGCCTCGGGCGGCGTCGCCCTGGTGGTACGCGAACTGTTGAAACACGGCCTGCTGCACGAAGACGTGCATACCGTGGCCGGTTTTGGCCTGACGCGCTACACCCAGGAACCCTGGCTGGATAATGGCCAACTGGCCTGGCGCGAGGGTGTGGAGAGTTCGCTCGACGCCCAGGTTATCGCCAGCGTGGCCGAACCTTTCGAGCACCACGGCGGTACCAAGGTGCTGGCCGGTAACCTCGGCCGAGCGGTGATGAAAACCTCGGCAGTCCCCGCTGAAAACCAGATTATCGAAGCACCGGCGGTGGTCTTTGAAAGCCAGCATGACATCGTACCGGCGTTTGAAGCCGGCAAACTGGATCGCGATTGTGTGGTGGTGGTGCGCTTCCAGGGGCCTCAGGCCAATGGCATGCCAGAACTGCACAAACTGATGCCACCGTTGGGCGTATTGATGGACCGTGGCTTTAAAGTGGCACTGGTGACCGATGGCCGCCTGTCCGGCGCTTCCGGCAAGGTTCCATCCGCCATTCACGTGACCCCGGAAGCCTACACCGGTGGCATGCTGGCCAAGGTGCAAAACGGCGACCTGATCCGCGTAAATGGCCGCACTGGCGAGTTGGCACTGTTGGTCGATGCCGACCTGCTGGCCCAGCGCGCACCTTATCAACCCGACCTGAGCGCAGAACACATCGGCTGTGGCCGTGAACTGTTCGGCGCCTTGCGCAGCCAGCTTTCCGGTGCCGAACAGGGCGCCTGCTGCATTAAATTTTAACCGATAGCATGGCCGTACAGCCCGACGGCGGCGGCCATAACTGGAGAAAACCGTTAATGAACAATTGGAAGACAAGCGCAGAGCAGATCCTGATGGCAGGACCGGTAGTCCCGGTGATCGTCATCAACAAACTGGAACATGCGGTGCCGTTGGCGAAAGCCCTGGTCGCCGGGGGTGTGCGGGTATTGGAAGTGACACTGCGCACCGCCTGCGCGATGGACGCGATCCGTGCGATTGCCAAAGAAGTGCCAGACGCGATTATCGGTGCCGGCACGGTTATTAATCCCCAGCAACTGCAGGAAGTCACCGACGCCGGTGCACAGTTCGCCATCAGCCCAGGCCTGACCGCCGATCTGCTTAAAGCGGCCACTGCCGGTTCGATCCCGTTGATTCCCGGTATCTGCACCGTGTCGGAACTGATGCTGGGCATGGATCACGGCCTGCGTGAGTTTAAATTCTTCCCGGCGGAAGCCAACGGCGGCGTGAAAGCGCTGCAGGCCATCAGCGGCCCCTTCCCGCAGGTGCGCTTCTGCCCAACCGGCGGCATCTCACCGAACAACTACCGTGACTATCTGGCGCTGAAAAGCGTGCTGTGCATCGGCGGCTCCTGGCTGGTACCGGCAGATGCACTGGAAAGCGGTGACTACGCCCGCATTACCGAATTGGCGCGCGCCGCCGTTGCGGGTGCAAAAACGTAATCTTGTCGGGCGCGGTAATGAACCGCGCCCTTATGCCGTAGCCGATGTCGCGGGCAGCGCCGCACCACTACGCTGGCTGAAGCGCCGTTTTTTGCGGTAAGCAAACACGTCTTCCACATGCCCATCGCGGATGCGCTGTTGCAACCCGCGCCAGTAATCGGCCTCGAACAGGTCGCGATGCATCTCTTCAAACACCTGCCGGATGCGCCGGTCACCACACAGAAAGTGCCTGAATTCCTCCGGGAAGACGTCATTGGGTGACACGCTGTACCAGGGTTCGCTGGCCAACTCATCTTCCGGATAGCGCGGTGGCGGAATATCGCGGAAGTTGACCTCGGTCATGTAGCAAATCTCATCGTAGTCGTAGAACACCACCCGCCCGTGCCGGGTCACGCCAAAGTTCTTGAACAGCATATCGCCGGGGAAAATATTGGCGGCGGCCAGCTGCTTGATGGCGTTACCGTATTCTTCTATCGCGTCGCGCATCTGCTGTTCATCGGCCTGTTCCAGATACAGATTCAGCGGTGTCATGCGTCGTTCCATATACAGATGCCTGATCGCGATGCGATCGCCCAGATCCTCCAGCTTATCCGGCACCTCGCGCTGCAGTTCCGCCAGCAGCTCCGGACTGAGTCGCGCCTTGTCGACGACAAAGTTTTCGTACTCCTGGGTATCCGCCATGCGTCCTACGCGATCGTGTTCTTTCACCAGTTGGTAGCAGGCCATCACCTGCGCCTGCGTCACCTCTTTTTGTGGCGCAAACTCATCCTTGATCACCTTGAATACCCGATCGAAAGACGGCAGGGTAAACACCAGCATCACCATGCCCTTCACCCCCGGCGCGATGATGAACTGCTCCTGAGAGCCGCTCATGAACGTCAGGTATTCACGGTAACATTCTGTTTTTCCATGCTTCTGGCAACCAATCGCCATATACAGTTCGGCGGTGGTTTTGCCCGGCAGTATTTCACGCAGCCACTCGACCATTGCCGCCGGCAGAGGTGCGTAAACCATAAAGTAGGAGCGGGCGAAGCCGAATACGATGCTGGCCTCGGCCTTGCTGGTCAGGCAGGTATCAATAAACAAGGCGCCGGAATCACTGTGATGGATCGGCAGCAGGAAAGGATAGACCCGGTCTGCCACACGCAATTTCCCTACCAGCCAGGCCGCCTTGTTGCGGTAAAACAGCTCATTGGCGATCTGGAACGTCGCACCTGCCAATTGCTGCGCGCTGAAGCTCTGCTGCAAGGCCAGCGTAATGTAATCAATATCGCGCGATAGGTTTTCCCACGGCAGCCGCAGAGGCAAATCGGTCAGCAGGTTGTACAACATTGCCGAAACGTCACCGTTGGCGATGAAATCGCGTGATAATGGACGCGGGATGTCGCGAAAGCGCCCTTCCGGCTGAGAGCTGAAAACAAACAGTTTTTCCGGCGTCAGGTCGCGATGTCTGAACAGCCGACAGTAGACCGAATTGAAGAAGCTTTCGGCAATCTCAAAACGTGGGTACTCCGGCAGCAGATCGGTATACACCGCCTTCACCCGACTGGGGAAGTCTGCATCAAAATACTGTTGCCCGGTGATGCACTTCAACTGCTCTACCACCAGGCCGACGTGATGATCGTACAGGTGGATTCGTTTTTTCATCGCCTGCTGTACTGCCGGCCAGTCCGCCCGCTCAAAACGCTGCTGCGCACCGGCGGTCACCTCCAGGAAGCGGCCGTACTGTGCATCAAAGCCCTGCAGGATCGTCTGCGCGATCAACAGCTCCAGTTTTGCCGCCATCCTTACCTCCCGCCAGAAAAGAGAGCCTGCATAAGCAGGCTCAGAGTTAACTATCGTCAGCGTGACTGCATCAGAACTGCTGTTCTTCCGTAGAACCGGTCAATGCCGTCACTGAGGAAGCTCCGCCCTGAATAATGGTGGTCACCTTGTCGAAGTAACCGGTGCCCACTTCCTGTTGGTGTGAGGCAAAGGTATAACCGCGAGCCACCGCGTCGAACTCTGGCTGCTGCACTTTCTCGACGTAGTGTTTCATGCCTTCGCCCTGTGCATAGGCATGCGCCAGGTCAAACATGTTGAACCACATGCTGTGGATGCCCGCCAGCGTAATGAACTGGTACTTGTAACCCATCGCTGACAGCTCTTCCTGGAAGCGAGCAATAGTCTGGTCGTCCAGGTTCTTTTTCCAGTTGAATGACGGCGAGCAGTTGTACGCCAGCAGTTTGCCCGGGAATTTGGCATGGATCGCATCGGCAAAGCGCTTGGCCGCCTGCAGATCCGGCGTGGAAGTTTCGCACCACACCAGGTCAGCGTAAGGGCAATATGCCAGGCCACGGCTGATCGCTTGCTCGACACCGGCATGGGTGCGGAAGAAACCTTCGGCAGTGCGCTCACCGGACACAAACTCGCGGTCGTACGGGTCGCAGTCAGAGGTCAGTAAATCGGCGGCATCGGCATCAGTACGCGCAATAACCAGCGTCGGCACGCCGAGCACATCGGCTGCCAGACGCGCAGCAACCAATTTCTGGATCGCTTCCTGGGTTGGCACCAGCACTTTGCCGCCCATATGACCGCACTTTTTCACCGCCGCCAGTTGGTCTTCGAAGTGCACCCCGGCAGCACCGGCCTCAATCATCGCCTTCATCAGTTCGAAAGCGTTCAGCACGCCACCAAAGCCGGCTTCGGCATCGGCGACGATCGGCAGGAAGTAGTCGGTGTAACCTTTGCTGCCCGGCTCAATTTTGTTGGCCCACTGGATCTGGTCGGCGCGGCGGAAGGTGTTGTTGATGCGCTCAACCACACCCGGCACAGAGTCAACCGGGTACAGCGACTGGTCCGGGTACATCGCAGACGCCGTGTTGGCATCCGCCGCCACCTGCCAACCGGACAGGTAAATCGCCTCGATGCCGGCCTTGGCCTGCTGCAGTGCCTGGCCGCCAGTGAGCGCCCCCAGACTGTTGACGTAGCCTTTGCGTGATTTACCGTGCAGCAGTTCCCACAGCTTGGCGGCACCGTTCTGTGCCAGGGTGCAAACCGGGTTAACCGAACCGCGCAGGTTAATGACGTCTTCCGCGCTGTACGGGCGGGTGATGCCTTCCCAGCGAGCCGATTTCCATTCCTGTTCCAGTTGTTGAATCTGTTGAGCACGAGAGGTAGACATAATTTTTATCCTTTTCAATAATGTAGGGTTAATGGTCAGGAACGGATTCAGGCCAGCAGCTCATAGCCAGGTAAAGTCAGGAAATCGATTAATTCGTCTTGCGTAGTGATACGCTCCATCAGGCGTGCCGCTTCGTCGAAACGGCCGGCGCTAAAGCGTGCCTCACCCAACTCTTCACGTACTACCAACATTTCTTCTTTCAGCATCTGACGGAACAGCGCCTTGGTGACCAGTTGACCATCACTCAGGCTCTTTTCATGGTGGATCCACTGCCAGATAGAGGTGCGGGAAATTTCCGCCGTCGCCGCGTCTTCCATCAGGCCATAAATCGGGACGCAGCCATTGCCGGAGATCCAGGCTTCAATGTACTGCACCGCCACGCGGATATTGGCGCGCATGCCGGCTTCGGTACGCTCCCCGTCACAAGGTTCAAGCAACTGCGCAGCACTGATTGGCGCGTCGTTTTCACGCAGCACTTCCAGTTGGTTACGGCGCTCACCGAGCACCCGGCTGAAGACCTCCATTACGGTATCCGCCAGCCCTGGATGGGCCACCCAGGTACCGTCGTGGCCGTTATTGGCCTCCAGCTCTTTATCCGCCCGCACCTTGTTCAGCACCCAGGCATTTTTCTCGGCGTCTTTGCTCGGGATAAACGCCGCCATGCCGCCCATGGCAAAGGCTCCGCGCTTGTGGCAGGTCTTGATCAGCAACCGGGAATAGGCGCTAAGGAATGACTTGTCCATGGTGACCGACTGACGATCCGGCAATACCCGGTCAGCATGATTTTTCAGCGTCTTGATATAGCTGAAGATGTAATCCCAACGGCCGCAGTTCAAGCCGACGATATGATCGCGCAGGTGGTAGAGGATCTCGTCCATCTGGAATACTGCCGGCAGCGTTTCGATCAGCACCGTGGCTTTGATCGTGCCACGTGGCAGGGAGAAACGATCCTCGGCAAAGCTGAAGACTTCGCTCCACCAGGCCGCTTCCTGCCAGGACTGGGTTTTTGGCAGGTAGAAATAAGGGCCACTGCCTTTAGCCAGCAGTTGACGATAGTTATGGAAGAAATACAGTGCAAAATCGAACAGGCCACCGGGGATCGCTTCCCCCTGCCATTGCACGTGTTTTTCCGGCAAATGCAGGCCGCGTACGCGAGCAATCAATACCGCCGGGTTCGGCTTTAACTGATAAATCTTGCCGGCTTCATTGGTGTAAGAGATGGTGCCGTTCACCGCGTCATGCAGGTTGATTTGGCCGTCGATGACTTTGTCCCAGCTCGGTGCCAGTGAGTCTTCGAAGTCCGCCATAAACACCTTCACATTGGCGTTCAGGGCGTTGATGACCATCTTGCGTTCAACCGGACCGGTGATTTCCACCCGGCGGTCGCGAAGATCCTCTGGTATGCCGCGGATCGACCACTTATCATTACGAATGGAATCAGTTTCCGAAATGAAGTCTGGAAGTTCACCTTGATCGATCTTCTGCTGCCAGCAGGCACGCACAGCCAACAGTTTGTTGCGCTGTGGAGTAAATTTACTCACCAGTTCCGCCAGGAATTCGACCGCGTCATCCGTCAACACCTGCCGTTCAGCAGCGCTAAAACCCTGCGTAAACGTTAATTCCGTGCCTACTATCTGTTGCGTCATTGTCTTGCTCCTTCCTATCGTTGCGCACCACCGTTGCCATTCAGCCGGCGCATCTTCATCAGAAATCAGTGTGGATCAGGGCGTATAAAACGATCCTTAACTGGTCAGATCTCTTCTCTCTGGCTCTAAGAATACTCAACTAAAAATAAAAATCAAAAACCATTTCCATTTTATTATAAAATATTTTATTAACCTTTTATTATCAATTGGTTAATAAATATAACAACAGACACCGTTAAGGAAACCGGTTCCAAGGTAGAGGCGAAATTAATTTAACTAGTTGTAAGACAATGGTTTTTACTAGAAAAGAGAGTGATATGAGGAAGACGGATGGGGAAGAGATTGCGTCGGCGGCCTCGATTCAGCCGCCGATTAGGGAAAAAGGATTACTCGAGGGTGGGGTTCATATGACGCAGATCGTACGGCGTGATCTGGTAAACGTAGTAGTTGAGCCAGTTGGCAAACAGCAGATGGCCATGGCTGCGCCAGGAGGCTTTGGGGGTGAGTTCGGGATTATCATCGGGGAAGTAATTCAGCGGTACCACAGGATTAAGACCGGCATCGTTATCGCGACAATACTCGCCAGCTAACGTTAGCGCATCATACTCCGGGTGGCCGGTCACAAACGCCAGCCGCTTGTCCTTACTGGCGAACAAATAGGCCCCGGTTTGTTCTGATTCGGCCAGGATATCCAGATCCGTATACTGGCGGATAATCTCCGTAGGAAAGTCTGCATAGCGTGAGTGAGGTGCGAGGAAGGTCTCATCAAAACCGCGAGTCAGCAAGGCATGCTGCTGCAGCGTCTGGTGCTGATAAACCCCAGACAGTTTCACTTCGCGCGTCATCTTCGGAATGCCATACAGAATGTTCAATGCCGCCTGCACCGCCCAGCATACAAACAGCGTGGAGGTGACGTGATTCTTGGCCCAGTCAATCACCCGTTCGATCTGTGGCCAGTAGGCAACGTCACAGAAATCGACCAGCCCCAGCGGCGCCCCGGTGACAATCAATCCGTCGAAATTCTCATCCTGAATATCTTCAAAATCACAGTAAAAGTTATTCAAATGCTCCGCCGGCGTGTTCTTTGACTCACGGCTGTCGATACGCAGCAGCTGAATGTCGATTTGCAGCGGAGAGTTGGAAAGTAGACGTAAAAACTGGTTTTCCGTCTCGATCTTTTTTGGCATCAGGTTGAGGATCAGTACTTTCAATGGCCTGATTTCCTGTGTTTTTGCCCGAGAGGATGCCATGACAAAGACATTCTCATTGCGCAAAAAACTGACTGCAGGTAACTCATCAGGAACACGAATCGGCATTGCTTAACCCTCACACATCCGTTTAAACGTTTAGACTTCTAGATGCCCGAAGATAGCGTTTTTTTAGCAGGATGTCGAGCGTTCAACCGGAAGGTGAAAATGTTTCATTGCCTTGGCAGAGGCAGGATCCATACGTTTTAGGAAGGCACAAAGCAAAAAGGCCATCCTTTCGGATGGCCTCTTGGCTTAATTGATGCTTGGCAGTGTCCTACTCTCGCATGGGGAGACCCCACACTACCATCGGCGCTACGGCGTTTCACTTCTGAGTTCGGCATGGGGTCAGGTGGGACCACCGCGCTATTGCCGCCAAGCAAATTCTTTTAATTCTTTTCGCCGAACTTCTAAACCCACTTTAATAAAGTGGTGCTGATACCCAGAGTCGAACTGGGGACCTCACCCTTACCAAGGGTGCGCTCTACCAACTGAGCCATATCAGCACACTAATTTGATGCCTGGCAGTGTCCTACTCTCGCATGGGGAGACCCCACACTACCATCGGCGCTACGGCGTTTCACTTCTGAGTTCGGCATGGGATCAGGT
>NZ_JANUDZ010000002.1:0-465169 GCF_024809935.1 Serratia sp. BIGb0163 | reverse complement strand
CACTCTTCAAGACTTGATATTTTTTCGAACCCGAAGGTTCTGGATATCGTCTTGTGGAGTGCCCACACAGATTGTCTGATAAATTGTTAAAGAGCGTTCGTTACGGAGATAACTCTCGGTAACGCGGGAGGTGCATATTACGCTTTCCCGCTGAAGAGTCAAGCTTTTTTCTTATTAAGAAACGGTGTTTTCACAGGCTTGCTTCTTCCTGGCTGGGCGACTTGGTTCTCGTTAGAGGAGTCGTTGTTCCCGGTCAGTGGAGGCGCATTATAGGGAGTTCTCAGAAGGCCGCAACCCCTAAATGCAAAAAACTTTTCAAGCGTTCAAATAACAACCAATAAAGGCCTTTTAGGATATTTATTAGCCGGAAAAGTGGTGTTTTAAGGCCATTAGCCCGGAAAACTCTCTAAGAGCAATGAAAACAGATAAAGAAAAGGGAGCGGTCGCCCGCTCCCTTTTATCGCAATGACTATAGATAGCCGTTACTGTTTAGCGACGATGTGCTCGTCTTCCACATCCAGCGTCACCGGTTTGCCCGGAATCAACTTGCCGGAAAGGATTTGCTGCGCCAATGGGTTTTCGATCTCCTGCTGGATAGCGCGTTTCAATGGACGCGCACCATACACAGGGTCGAAACCAGTTTTGCCCAGCAGCTCCAACGCCGGTTCGGTCATAGTGACTTCGTAACCACGCTCTTCCAGACGTTTGTACAGACGCGCCAACTGAATCTTGGCGATCTCGGCAATGTGTTTCTGGCCGAGTGGGTGGAACACTACCACCTCATCTATACGGTTGATGAATTCCGGACGGAAATGATGCGTGACCATTTCCATCACCGATTCCTTCATCTGCGCGTAGTTCATCTGACCGAAGTGTTCCTGGATCAGATCGGACCCCAGGTTAGAAGTCATGATCACCACGGTATTACGGAAATCAACGGTACGTCCCTGACCATCGGTCAGCCGCCCATCGTCCAAGACCTGCAGCAGAATGTTGAACACATCTGGGTGCGCCTTCTCGACTTCATCCAGCAGGATCACTGAATAAGGTCGACGACGTACCGCCTCGGTCAGATAACCGCCCTCTTCATACCCGACATAGCCCGGAGGCGCACCCACCAGCCGCGATACCGAATGCTTTTCCATAAACTCGGACATATCGATACGCACCATGGCATCGTCACTGTCGAACAGGAACGAGGCCAGCGCCTTACAGAGTTCTGTTTTACCCACCCCGGTCGGGCCGAGGAACAGGAACGAACCGATTGGACGGTTTGGATCTGAAAGCCCAGCTCGGCTACGGCGAATGGCGTTAGATACCGCGCTCACGGCTTCATCCTGGCCAATCACCCGAGAATGCAGCTCCTGCTCCAGACGCAACAGCTTGTCACGCTCGCCTTCCAGCATTCTGGCAACAGGAATACCGGTAGCCCGCGCCAATACTTCGGCAATTTCTGCGTCGGTCACCCGGTTACGCAACAGCTTCATGGTTTTGCCTTCGGCCAGCGTGGCGGCAGCAAGCTGTTTTTCCAACTCTGGGATCTTGCCGTACTGCAGTTCCGACATCCGCCCCAGATCGCCGACGCGGCGCGCCTGCTCCAGGGTTATCTTGGCCTGCTCAAGTTCCGCTTTGATATTCTGCGTACCGGAGAGTGAGGCTTTTTCCGCTTTCCACTCTTCTTCAAGCTCTGAATATTCACGCTCTTTCTGCTCCAGCTCACCGCTAAGCATTTCCAGACGTTTCTTGCTGGCGTCGTCCGACTCTTTACTCAGCGCCTGTTGCTCCAGCTTAAGCTGAATAATGCGGCGCTCCAGACGATCGAGCGATTCCGGCTTGGAGTCCATCTGCATACGGATGCTGGACGCCGCCTCATCGATCAGGTCAATAGCCTTATCCGGCAATTGACGATCGGAGATATAGCGGTGTGACAAGGTCGCCGCCGCAACAATCGCCGGGTCAGTGATCTGCACATGGTGATGCAGTTCATAACGTTCTTTCAGGCCTCGCAGGATAGCGATGGTGTCTTCAACGCTGGGTTCCGCCACATAGACTTTCTGGAAACGACGTTCGAGCGCCGCGTCTTTCTCTATATACTGGCGATATTCGTCCAGCGTGGTGGCACCGACGCAGTGCAGTTCCCCACGTGCCAGCGCCGGTTTCAACATATTGCCGGCATCCATCGCGCCATCGGCTTTACCCGCGCCGACCATAGTGTGCAGTTCATCAATAAACAGAATGACGCTGCCTTCCTGTTTGGACAGATCGCTCAGCACCGCTTTCAGACGCTCTTCAAACTCACCGCGGTACTTGGCCCCGGCAATCAGCGCCCCCATATCGAGGGACAGCACTCGTTTATGCTTTAGGCCTTCCGGGACTTCACCATTAATGATGCGTTGCGCCAAACCTTCGACGATGGCGGTTTTACCCACGCCAGGCTCGCCGATCAACACCGGGTTGTTTTTGGTACGACGTTGCAGCACCTGAATGGTGCGACGGATCTCTTCGTCACGGCCGATAACCGGGTCAAGCTTGCCCTGCTCGGCACGTTCGGTCAGATCAATAGTGTATTTCTTCAACGCCTGACGTTGGTCTTCAGCACCCTGATCTTCCACGCTGTCTCCACCTCGCATTTGCTCAATAGCCTTGCTGATTTTATCGGTTGTCGCACCGGCCGCTTTCAACAGATCGGTCAATGTTCCACGATCCTCAAGCACCGCCAGTACAAAGAGTTCGGAAGAAATGAATTTGTCCGCCCGCTTTTGCGCCAGCTTGTCGCACAGGTTAAGGACACGCACCAGTTCATGGGACGGTTGAACGTCACCACCGGTACCTTCGACTTGAGGCTGCCGAGACAGTGCCTGTTCGATTTCAGTGCGCACGCGCCCTGCATCGATACCGGCAGAAGTTAAGAGTGGACGAACCGTGCCCCCGTCCTGATTGAGCAGAGCGCTCATCAGATGTAACGGTTCAATAAACTGGTTGTCGCGCCCAAGGGCTAAAGATTGGGCATCGGCGAGGGCAAGCTGGAATTTGTTAGTAAGACGATCCAGACGCATAACACCTCCAAGATGGGTCGAAATTGCTACTGGAGATTAAATGAGGTCATCCCTCAAAAATTCAAGGTTATTTCGACTGTATATTTTCGGTACTACATCATGCGTCTTTGGACCGTCCTAATTCAATAGGTTATATCAGCCAGATTAAACTTGCCAGACGTCCGGTTATTCCATCGCGACGATAGGAGAAAAAATGACTGATTTCGCTCACCGTGCAGCGATCGCCACCGTAGATGGCGTGAATGCCTGCGCGTTGCAGGCGCTGACGAGCCAATAAATAGATATCGGCCAGGAATTTATCACCCTGGGGGGTGAATGCTGCCGCCGCTGCGTCATCCACAGCAATAAATGCCGCACGGACCTCTGGCCCTACCTCAAACTGCTGCGGACCAATTGCCGGGCCGAGCCAGGCGCTGATGCGACCCGGTTCAGCAGCAAAAGCAGCCAGAGTTTGTTCCAGCACGCCATTGCACAGCCCACGCCAACCGGCATGGGCTGCAGCAACTTCATCACCGGCCTGCGAGCAAAACAGCACCGGCAAGCAATCCGCCGTCATCACGGCACACACTTGCCCCGGAACATTACTGTAAACGGCATCCGCTTGCAGGTCGGCTGGCGTTTGCCCATCCAGCCGCACTACACGGGTACCATGGATTTGCTCCAGCCAGACTGGCATCTGCGGCAGGCCGGCACCCTCCACCAGCCGTTGGCGGTTATCCTCCACCGCCCGCGCATCATCACCCACGTGGGTTCCGAGGTTGAGCGAGTCATATGGCGGTAAACTGATGCCGCCGTGACGGGTCGTGCTGCAGGCTTTTACCCCAGCAGGCAACGGCCAATCGGGCAGGATAAGCGAATCCATTACCAGTTCATCTGATCTTTAAATTCTTCAGTATCGGCTTTCAGCGCGTTAATCAAATCGACCATATCCTGAGGCAGCGGCGCGTGCCACTCCATCTGGATACCGCTGATTGGATGATATAAACGCAGCATGGTAGCGTGCAGTGCCTGGCGATCGAAACCGCGCAGCGTGGCAATAAATGCATCCGACGCACCTTTTGGCGGACGCGGACGGCCACCGTACAGCTGATCCCCCACCAACGGATGGTTGATATGTGACATATGCACACGGATCTGGTGAGTACGGCCGGTTTCCAGACGCAGACGCAGGCGCGTGTGCGCACGGAAGTGCTCCATAATACGGTAATGCGTCACCGCGGGTTTACCCATCGGGTGCACTGCCATATGGGTGCGCTTGGTCGAATGGCGCGAAATTGGCTCTTCGACAGTACCGCCGGCGGTCATGGTGCCAATGGCGACCGCTTCATATTCACGGGTAATATCCCGCGCCTGCAGCGCTTCTACCAGTCGGGTTTGCGCCGGAACGGTTTTGGCCACGACCATCAAACCGGTAGTGTCCTTGTCCAGACGGTGCACGATGCCGGCACGCGGCACATCGGCAATTTCAGGATAGTAGTGCAGCAACGCATTGAGCACCGTGCCATCCGGGTTGCCGGCGCCAGGGTGCACGACCAGGTCGCGTGGCTTGTTGATGACCAGAATGTCACTGTCTTCGTAGACGATATTCAGCGCGATGTCCTGCGGTTCCCAACGGGCGTCTTCTTCTATCTGTGCATCAATGGCGACCGTCTCTCCCCCCAGTACCTTCTCTTTCGGTTTGTTTATCGTTTTGCCATTAACCTGTACCCGATTGTCCAGGATCCAATCTTTTATGCGAGATCGTGAATAATCAGGGAACAATTCGGCCAAAGCCTGATCTAAACGTTGTCCGAGTTGAGATTCGGCCACCGTTGCGGTGAGTTGTACTTGTTGTGCCATATGCAGCTTCTTCGTTAACGTTGGGTTTTCACGGCGATGCCGTTTAATATAATGTGCTATTGTAACTGGTCTTTGTCGGGAGCTTAACGGACAGTCTCCCGGAATAACACCCTGAGGATAATCAAAACGTCATGACGCGTATGAAATATCTGGTGGCGGCAGCCACGTTGAGCCTGGCGCTGGCAGGTTGCTCCACATCCAAGGATGCGGTTCCCGACAACCCACCTTCGGAAATCTATGCTACTGCCCAGCAAAAACTGCAGGACGGTAACTTTAAGGGCGCGATTACGCAACTCGAAGCGTTAGATAACCGCTATCCTTTCGGGCCGTACTCTCAGCAGGTTCAGTTGGACCTGATTTATGCCTACTACAAATCTGCCGATTTACCACTGGCTCAGGCGTCTATCGATCGTTTCATGCGTCTGAACCCTACGCACCCGAACATCGACTACGTGATGTACATGCGTGGTCTGACCGATATGGCGTTGGATGACAGTGCATTGCAAGGCTTCTTCGGGGTCGATCGTTCAGACCGCGATCCACAGCATGCTCGCGCTGCGTTTCGCGATTTCAGCCAGCTGATTCAGCAGTACCCGAACAGCCAGTATGTGACCGATGCCAACAAGCGTCTGGTGTATCTGAAAGACCGCCTGGCCAAGTATGAGCTTTCGGTGGTGGAATACTACACTAAACGCGGTGCCTACGTCGCGGTCGTTAATCGCGCCGAACAGATGCTACGTGAATATCCGGATACCAAAGCAACGCGCGACGCGCTGCCGCTGATGGAAAATGCGTATAAGCAGTTGCAACTGAACGGTCAGGCCGACAAAGTGGCCAAAGTGATTGCCGCCAACCCGGCATAACCGAATTGGCAACGGCAGAAAAACAAAACGGCAGCCTTGGCTGCCGTTTTCATTTGCTGCGAACTTAACCAGAGCTGGATAAATACCCAAGCAAAAACACGATGTTAGCAAGTCTGCCCCACCGCTTATCCTTTCAATAATGCGCGTTCCGCTCACAAGACTCAAGCGTTAGATAGCCAATTCAAATGCTGAATCACAGATTGAACTAACTTTGCAAAAAGTGACAAAAATACGTGATTTTCATCACGCATTTAAGCAAAAAGCGGGGTATGCTGGATCCATCCAAGACGGAAAGACAGAGAGGTAAGTTATATGACATTGAACATTACCAGCAAACAAATGGATATCACTCCCGCAATCCGCAGTCACGTCGAAGACCGTCTCACCAAACTGGAAAAATGGCAGGCCCAACTGATTAACCCACATATCGTCTTATCCAAAGAACCGAAAGGGTTTGTTGCCGACGCCACCATTACTACCCCTAACGGCCCGCTGGTCGCCAGCGCTAAACATGAAGACATGTACACCGCCGTTAACGATCTGATCGCCAAGCTGGAACGCCAGTTGAATAAGGTGCAGCACAAAGGCGAAGCACGCCGTGCCGCGACCAGCGTGAAGGACATCATTCCGGAAGTCGAACCGGAACAGGAATAACCGTTTAGCGGCTGTTTCACATCAAACGCGCCTGAGGGCGCGTTTTTTGTCTGGTTTTTTTATTGACGAGATAAAGGCCTGCGGTTACTTTAAAACCTGTCTCACGCATACTCTGGATAACCCATGCTCCGTAAACCGTTTTTCTTCGCATTCTTTTTTACCTTCCCCTGATTGGGAGGCGTTTCGTCGTGTGATAAAGAATGCGAAGACGAACAGCAAAGCCTCCTGAAATCAGGGGGCTTTTTTTATGGCTATTTACGACGTATAAAAAATATAAGGCAGAAGCTGATTATGACTGACAACCCGTTACTCGTGCTGCGCGAACGCATCAGCGCACTGGATCTGAAACTGCTGTCCCTGCTGGCAGAACGCCGTGAACTGGCGGTAGAGGTAGGGAAAACCAAGCTGCACTCTCATCGCCCAATCCGGGATAAAGAGCGTGAGCGCGACCTGCTGGACGCCCTGATCGCCGCCGCCAAACCCTACGATCTGGACGGGTTCTACGTCACCCGCCTGTTCCAGCTAATTATCGAAGACTCGGTATTAACCCAGCAGTCGTTACTGCAAAACCAACTCAATCAAGTCAGTCAGCATTCAGCCCGCATCGCTTTCCTCGGCCCGAAAGGCTCTTATTCACACCTGGCCGCACGCCAATACGCTGCTCGTCATTTCGACCAGTTGATCGAGTGCGGTTGCCAGAAATTCCAGGACATATTTACCCAGGTCGAAACCGGCCAGGCGGATTACGCCATTCTGCCGATTGAAAATACCAGCTCAGGTTCGATTAACGATGTCTACGATCTGCTGCAGCACACCAGCCTGTCGATCGTCGGCGAACTAACCAACCCTATCGATCACTGCGTCCTGGTAGCCAGCGATACCGATCTTGCCCAGATCGAAACCGTGTATAGCCACCCGCAGCCGTTCCAGCAATGCAGCCAGTTCATTAATCGTTATCCGCACTGGAAAATCGAATATTGTGAAAGCACTGCCGCAGCGATGGAAAAAGTCGCCAAATTGAACTCGCCAAAAGCCGCAGCGCTGGGCAGCGAAGCCGGCGGGGCACTGTATGGCCTGCAGGTGCTGGAGCACAATCTGGCCAATCAACAGCAGAACATCACCCGCTTCATCGTGCTGGCGCGTAAGGCTATCGACGTCTCCGAGCAAGTGCCGGCTAAAACCACGCTGATCATGGCCACCGGGCAGCAGTCTGGTGCACTGGTTGAAGCGCTGCTGGTGCTGCGCGAAAACGGCATCATCATGACTAAATTGGAATCTCGCCCGATTAACGGCAACCCGTGGGAAGAAATGTTTTATATCGATGTGCAGGCTAACCTGCGTTCTGAATCAATGCAGAAAGCATTGAGGGATCTGACGCCGATAACTCGCTCGCTGAAGGTGTTGGGCTGCTACCCCAGCGACAACGTGGTGCCGGTCAACCCATCCTGAATGAGATAAAAAAGGGTTCGGCATTGCCGAACCCAGATATTTTACTGTCGACTGTCATTCGCCTGGCGCAACAACGAACGGCTTTCCACCAGGAAACGCTGCGCGTAGTCGCCAAACCAATGCTCGACCTTTTGGAAACTCTGGATAAACGCCTGTTTATCCCCCTGTTCCAGCAGTTTTATCGCCTCGCCAAACCGTTGGTAGTAGCGTTTGATTAACGCAATGTTCTCTTCCGACGACATGATGATATCTGCGTACAACTGCGGATCTTGCGCAAACAGCCGCCCGACCATTGCCAGCTCCAACCGGTAGATTGGTGAAGAGAGTGCCAGCAACTGTTCCAACTGAACGTTTTCTTCCGCCAAATGCAGACCATAGGCAAAAGTGGCAAAATGGCGCAGCGCCTGAATGAAGGCCATATTCTGATCGTGCTCAACCGCGCTGATACGGTGCAAACGCGCGCCCCATACCTGCAGTTGCTCCAGCAACCATTGATAGGCTTGCGGCTCGCGGCCATCGCAATAGACCACCACCTGCTTGGCCACGCTGCCTACGTCCGGACCAAACATCGGATGCAGACCCACCACCGGGCCAGAGTGCGCTGCCAACATGGCATTTAGCGGGCGATTTTTTACCGACGCCAGATCGACCAGGATACAGTCTGCCGGCAGCGGAGGTAATCTTTCAATCACCTGCTCGGTCACGTGAATCGGCACGCTGACAATCACCATTCCGGCGTCTGCCAGCAAAGCATCGGCCTGCGGCCAGTCTTGCTGATCCAATACCTTGACCTGGTAGCCGGACAGCGTCAGCAGGCGATTAAACAACCGTCCCATTTGGCCGTTACCGCCGATGATGACAATAGGACGCAGCTGTGGGTTCAGGGTTTTAAAGCCTTTGTCGTTCTCGCTGACATAAGACTCACGCATTACCCGGCGCAGTACATCTTCAATCAGATCGGGCGGTACACCCAGATTCTCTGCCTCCTGACGCCGTGAGGCCAACATCGCCGCCTCACGCTCGGGAACATATACCGGTAACCCGTGGTGGCTCTTAACCTCACCCACTTCTGCCACCAGCTGCAGGCGTTTTGCCAGCAGCTCCAGCAGCGCCTTATCCACTTCGTCAATTTGATCGCGCAACGCGGTCAGTTCAGCCACCATAACTTACTACTCTCCAGTACGTGCCGTCAGCGCAGTGCCGAGTTCCTGGTGCATATGGCGCAGCAGCGTCTGGGTACTCTCCCAGTTAATGCAGGCGTCAGTAACAGAAACCCCGTAGCGCATATCTGCACGCGGTTGCTCAGAAGACTGGCTGCCTTCGTGCAGGTGGCTTTCCAGCATGATGCCGGTGATCGAACGGTTACCCGCTTTAATCTGCTCTACCACGGACTCGGCAACCGTCGGCTGACGGCGATAGTCTTTATTCGAGTTGCCATGGCTGCAATCTATCATCAAGGACGGGTGGAGTCCCGCGTCCCGCATCTGTTTTTCACAGGCCGCAACGTCTTCGGCACTGTAGTTCGGCGTTTTACCACCGCGCAGGATCACGTGCCCATCCGGGTTACCCTGCGTTTGCAGCAGGCACACTTGCCCTGCCTGGTTGATGCCGACAAAACGGTGTGGCATCGCCGCTGCACGCATGGCGTTGATTGCCGTCCCCAGGCTGCCGTCGGTGCCGTTTTTGAAGCCCACCGGCATCGACAAGCCTGAAGCCATCTCACGGTGAGTCTGCGATTCTGTGGTACGTGCACCAATCGCCGACCAGCTGAACAGGTCACCCAGGTATTGCGGGCTGTTCGGATCCAAGGCTTCGGTGGCCAACGGCAATCCCATGCCAACCAGGTCCAGCAACAGACGACGCGCGATGTGCAAACCGGCTTCAACATCAAACGAACCGTCCATGTACGGATCGTTGATCAGGCCTTTCCAGCCAACGGTGGTGCGTGGTTTTTCAAAATAGACGCGCATAACGATATACAGCTGATCGCTCAATTCAGCCGACAGGGTTTTCAAATGACGGGCGTAATCCAGGGCAGCATCCGGGTCGTGGATAGAACAGGGTCCGCACACCACCAGCAGGCGATGATCGCGCCCCTGCAAAATATCAGCGATGGTTTTACGCGCGGTAGCGATTTCATTTTCATCGCTGGCGCTGAGCGGGAACTGGTTCTTCAGTTCTTCCGGAGTGATCAGAATTTGTTCTGCACTGATATGAACGTTATTGAGCGCGTCTTTTTGCATGATGCTATTCCTGTCGTTTGCCGTTATGCGTAAGCGTTAATACAACCTTGAGCGTTTCAGGTCCTTACCATACCATGTGATGTAAAGTTTTCAATCCGATATCTGTAAATAAAAAATTACCACTGACAAACCCTCTTGAAATGCCATATTAAAAAAGATAACAATAAACATGTAATTGATTGTTTTATAAATAAAAATAAACAAAATCAATCAAGATCTTCGTTTATCTCCTTCAATCTTTAAGAATCGGAGTTATCGCCATTAAGTGTAAATTAAAATATACAGTATATTTTCCACCACAATGCATCAGGCCGCGATACAGCCCTCAGTCTCATCCAGATTATCGAGCACGGCTGCCCACCCGCTGTTGCCACCAGACGACAACCTTAGCCAAAACCCAGCCAAACGCTAAGGATACTCAGCATGATATGCCGCAGGAAGGGGTTAATTAAGTAGAAGAAAAGTGAATAAGTAAGGATGAGAAATTAAAAACTTAAGCTAATCGTAGCTATTTTGGTCGCCATGACGAACCGATATAATGTGACTGACATCACTTATAATCACTCTTAACAACTGGATCCAAAATGCTCTCTTTACGCGCTCGCCGCGCTATTCCGCTGTTCATTAGCTGCTTAACGACTTTCACCAGTGTTTCAGCCCTTGCCGACAATACGCTTTTCACCGCGATGGACGATCCGGCCACCGCTAAAAAGCCGTTTGAAGGCAACGTCCAGGCCGGCTACAACTCGCAGTCTGGTAACTCACAAAGCTCGACCCTGCTGGCCAACACCAGCATGACCTGGTTCAACAGCGATGCCGCCTACAGCCTGTGGGGAGCCGCCAACAACACCACCTCCTCTAACGTGCGCTCGTCTGAAAAGTATCAGGCCGGTGGCCGTACCCGTTATAACCTGTCCGATCGCAACTACCTGTTCGGTCAGGCAAGTTGGCTTAGTGACCGCTTCAACGGTTATGACTCCCGTTCCACGCTGACCGGCGGTTATGGTCGCCAAATCCTCAACGGGCCGCTCAGCGACCTGCGAGTTGAATTTGGTCCCGGCGTACGTCACGATGAATATCATGGCGGTGGTCGCTCCACCAAAGCGCTGGCTTACGGCGCAGCCAACTATTCGTATCAGTTGACCGACAATACCAAGTTCTCCGAAGGTGTTTCCGCACTGGCTAACGAAGAAACTACCTTGAACTCCGAAACCGCGCTAAGCGTCGCGATTAACGAAAGGTTCGCACTGCGTCTGGCTTATAACGTGACTTACAACAGCAAGCCGCCAGCGTCAGCACCGAAAAACACCGACACCACCACTTCCATCAGCCTGGTGTACGGTCTGTAATCTTTTCGGTTCCGCATTTCTTATACGACCAAGCCCATTATTAATGGGCTTTTTTTATGCCTGAGGCGTCAGAGTCAACCAGACCATGCCCAAGGCTTTCAGCGCATCGGTAGAGCACTGGAAGTCAGCATTTCCCCCACTGACCTGAACCTGATTACCCGGCAAACGCGCAATATCATAGACGTCGATATTGCCGTCGATATCGATCAGCCAACGGCCATTGGCAATGTGCGTCACCGCTAAATCCACCAGCCAGGATAACCGACCGCCGTCAATGTAGGCCGGTTGCGCTACCCCTGCCGGGATCAGCGAACTGTCCGCCAACCATTCTCCCGCCTCTTTCAACTGCCCGGCGACGAGCCGGTATTTCGGCAGCGCTTGCCCGCCCTTAGGTACCGTCACCGCCGTGCTGCCACTGCCCATTTCCCCCTGTCCGGTTGCCAGCCACAACAGAGAAACACCGGTATCCAGAGCGCAAGTCACCACGATATCTCCCGGGAAATAATTACGACGAACCCAGGTGCTCATGGTGCCCGACGAAATACCCAGTAAATCTCCCAGCTCTTTCTGCAAACTGAAACCATAGGCATCGAGAATGCGGCGCAGCACACCTTTACCGCCAGAGGCCAGAACCCGATCGTAAAGCGCTTTTCCCTGCGCGGGTTGAATCGGTTTACGTTCACTTTTTGCTTTTGCAAGCTCTCCGGTCATAAGCCAGGCCAAATCCGCCCCCGTAGCCAGCGCGCAGCTGATGATCACATAGCCAGGCACACTGCCACGTTGCTGCCAACTGCTGATGTTGTTAGGGGCTATCCCCAGGATTTCACTCAGCTCTTTCTGCGTGCCAACGCCATAAGATGAAAGGATCCTTTCAATCACTGCGCCTACTGAGGCGTTATCGTTCACAGTCTCTTCACGCATATCATCACCAATTAAAATCAAAATTTGCATTTACAAGTCGCATTTTGCGATCTAAAGTGCCGTATGAATGTTTCACAAACGGCTTAAATGTCACTTTAGTTAAGATGATGCGACATGATTGATGAAAATGCAAACATCCTGGTAGTCCAATAGCAAGTTATGCTGCCATTGGTTAACGGTAAGCTCACACAGTGATGGTGATTCGAACCGAGAGCTACCTCGCTTTTGCAAGCCCATATATCAATCCGCATCCAGGGAGGTTGTTATGCTGCTGGCGAGTGAAGAGCAACGGGCTATCGGCCTACGGCGTATCGCTGAAATCCGCCGCACGCTATTCGCCCAATATAAAAATCAGGCCGAGGAGATCTACAACACGGCACCGCTGCATCTACGTCACACGCTCTGCTTTCATGCAGGCCTGACCGAGCGTCACGTGATGCTGCAGTTCCACGAGATGAGTTATCCCCAGCGACAGAAAATTGTCGCTGCGCTCAATGCATTCATTGAACTGGGCAAATCACTGCCGCGCTATATCAGCGAAGAGGATTGCCTGCTGAATCAGAAAAAATAGCCGTTCTGCAACTTCTGGCGTGCAACCCGCCGGATGTCGTTCGGCCCAAATTTACCCTATCTGGAGAACACACCATGGCTGATACCATAGATATGGCGCAAGAACGCCAGGCGCTGATGCTCGAAAAGCAAATCGCGCACGCCAGGCCCGTAGTCACCCAGGCCTCTGCGCAGTTTTGCACAGACTGTGACGGGGCGATCCCGGAGGTACGACGCCGCGCTATTCCCGGCGTAAGCCGCTGCGTGGCCTGCCAGGAGATCTCAGAGGCTCAGCAACGTCACTTTATCCAGCGTTAATACGATGCCAGCTTCCCCCGGCCTTATTGGCCCCCCGCCTTCAGCCTCGTTTGAAGGTGCCTATCCCTGGAATGCCCCGCGGCCAGCCATTGGCCGCGAACCCACGCTAAACCGCGATCGGTTACGCCAGTGGCAAGCCGCGCTACGGCGCGTCAATTCTCTACCTTATTATCTGCGTATACAGTTTACCGAGCGCCACCAACATCTGTTGAGTCAACAAGGTTCGAAGGCTGCCTGGCACTATTTGGTGTTGGTTTTCGAACGTCGTATATGGCCGCGTATTCAGCAAGTGAATGATAAATTTGCTCTGAATCGGCAGGCCTCGATGCGCTTTGGTAGTGAGTCCGACAACTATAACGCTTTGCCCACGTTGGGTGACAAGGCGCTGGAACAGTTGGCAAAACGTATCGCCGGCCAGTTACTGGCGCTTTATCAAAGCGAGTGCGACACCCTACTGACCAGGCATGCGGGAGACTCTTCTGTCCTGCTGCGGGACGAAATTCAATCGCGGTTGTATGGCCAGATTGCCGGTATGGCACGCGCTTTTAATATTCAGCCCATGCATTGGCACTGTTATCGCAAGGGGTTGCTGGACAGCCACCGCGCGGTAGCGGCACTGTCGAGACTGACCAGCGATCGTTGGTGGCTGCGACGCCTGAAGATGCAACGTATGCAGTGGCGCGAAGCGCTGCTGATCGCCATTGGCAACGTCAGCCGCAACACATCACCCTATGCCAGCCGGCAAGCCATTCGTGACGTGAAGGCGCGACGCCAGTCAAACCTGGATTATCTTCGCCGCTGCGATTTGGAAAATACCGTTACCGGGGAGCGTATCGATCTGATGGAGAAAGTGCTCGGCAGCATTGCCAATCCGGCGATCCGCCGTATGGAGCTAATGAATACCCTCGCAGGCATTGAAACCTACGCCGCGCGCAGCAGCCACATCGGCCTGTTTGTCACCCTGACTACCCCTTCCCGTTTTCATCCCATGCGCACTGCCGGCGACCGCGGTAAGTCACGCTTTAATCACCGCTGGGACCGCGAAGATTTTACCCCCAAAGACGGCCAACGCTACCTGGTGAAACAATGGAGCAAAATGCGCACTGCTTTCAAAGATCGCCAGTTGCAGGTCTACGGTGTTCGCGTGGTGGAACCGCATCACGACGGCACACCGCATTGGCACCTGATGCTGTTTACCCCTCAACCCCATCGTCAGCAGGTGATCGATATTCTGCGCCGTTATGCATTGCAGCAAGATGCCGGGGAACCCGGAGCGCAAGAGAATCGTCTCCAGTATAAGCACCTGAATCGAGGGGGTGCGACCGCTTACATGGCCAAATACATTGCCAAGAATCTCGATGGCTATGCACTGGAGGAAGAACTCGATCATGAGACCGGTAGCCCGCTGAGTGAAACCGCCAATGCCGTCAGCGCCTGGGCCAGCACCTGGCGTATTCCGCAGTTTCATCCTTTTGGTTTGCCCAGCATAGGCGCATATCGCGAGTGTCGTCGCATTCGTGGGCAAAGCCTGACGCAGCAGTTCGATGCGCGAACCGAAGCCGTACGCGCCGCCGCCGATACGGGAGATTTTGCCGGTTATATCAATGCTCAGGGCGGTGCTAACGTGCCGCGCAGCCGGCAGTGGGTGCGCGTAGCGCGTGATGATGCGCCCATGCTGAACAGCTATGACGAACGAGTGCAAAAGGTGGTCGGTATTTATGTCCCCCATCTGGGCCCTGATCGGGTGTACCGGACACGTACGCTACAATGGCGCATCGTCGCTAAAAACCGCGAACCTGCGACACCTTGGAGTTCTGCCAATAACTGTGGATCCTCCTCCTTTAACGCCCCAAAACCGGCGCCCTCCGCACGCCTGACTCCAGCACAACAGCAGTATTGCCTGACTATTGCCCGCGATCTTCGGCGGACAGGCATCGATCCGCAGCGCTGGCAGTTGGAAGTATTAGCAAGAGGAGGGAAAATCAGCTTTGACGGACAACTTGTACAATTTCCGCTAATCAATGACTGGGCAAATTTTTACTGCACAAATGATAAATCCAATCATTGACGCCTTTAGCGTTTTGCTTAATACTGTATAAATAAACAGTATACTTAAGAGAGGGCAAGAACAGTGGAAATTATGGATAAACAACAGCTAACACTGTCCCGCATCCAGTTCATCGCCGATGTTTCGCAGGCTGCGCAGTGCAGTGCCGCCGAATTTCTGATCGCCATGTCGCTGATTTCGGATCTGGCCAGCCAGGTGTTGCCGGACAATGATTATCAAGAAATATTTTACCCGGCTGACGGACAGGACTCTCGCTAAATCAGCGTCTGCTTACGCTAAATCCCCTTTTCCAGCACCCGCCATCGGCGGGTGTTTTCGTTTCTGTGTTTGGCATTTTCTCCCTTCGGTTGTGCCAGCCCATCCACAACCCCATCGCGTTGCCGATGCCTGGTTCTCACGGGAAACTAGTGCTTATCCGGGGCCGTAGCGTCCATCTCAGTCAACCATATCGCAGGAGCGTAATGATGAAAATTTATGCACAACAAGGCGACACCATAGACGCGATTTGCTGGCGCTATTACGGCAGCACTCAGCGTCTGGTGGAGCAGGTCTATCTCGCTAATCGCGATCTGGCCGACGCAGGCCCGCTACTCCCCCACGGTCATCCGGTAGAACTGCCGGATCTGCCGGCGGCCGCTCAACGAGAAACCGTCAAACTGTGGGACTAAGCGATGGAAAAACTCACCTCAACGCTTGCCTACCTCACGGCGGCCTGTCTGGCCTGGATGGGGCGACATTCCACACAGGACATTGCCCTCTTGGTCGGCGCTGCGGTCGGTGTCGGTACTTTCGCAGTGAATTGGTACTACCGGCGTAAAAGTTACCAGCTGTTGAAATCGTTAAAAAAAAACGGTCTGAAACGCGGAGTCTACGATGAGCTCACTCGCTAAACGCTGCAGCGTGGCGGCTATTCTGGCCCTCGCCGCCCTGCTGCCACAGTTCAATACCCTACACACCTCTGAACAGGGATTGCGCCTGATTGCCGATTTCGAAGGCTGCAGACTCTCCCCCTACCAGTGCAGTGCCGGGATCTGGACCAACGGCATCGGCCATACCGCCGGTGTGAAATCCGGCTCCGTCATCGACGAACGTCAGGCCGCGGCCAATCTGATCGAGGATGTCCGCACCGTCGAACACGGCATCGCACGCTGCATGACCGTAGAGATGCCTCAGCCGGTTTACGACGCAGTCAGCGCCTTTGCCTTCAACGTTGGCGTCAGCGCTGCCTGCAATTCCACATTGGCCACCTTTATCAAACGCCAACAATGGCAGGCGGCTTGCGATCAGCTACCGCGCTGGATCTATGTCAAGGGCGTTAAAAGCCAGGGGCTGGAGCGCCGTCGCCATGCCGAACGTGCTCTATGCCTACAGGGTATTCAGCGCTGATGCTGGCTGCATCGCTTCAACCACTCAAGGAGAGACATCATGCTAAAACCCGAGCAGTTGCGTACTGCGCTGACCACCGCTCTGCCAGACCTACAAACGCATCCCGATAAGCTACGCATCAGCCTGGATAATGGCCGCGTGGTTTCAACATTAGGCCCTTCGCTGTCATTCGAATACCAATACCAGCTCAATCTGACGCTGAGCGACCAGACAACCGAAGAAGACCTGGTGATGGTCACTGTCTTGGCCTGGCTGCGCAGTCACCAGCCCGACATTCTCGCCAACCCGGATAAACGTAAAAACGGTTTTGCCTTTAAACGCGACGTCAGCGCCGCCGGCCAGCTGGATCTTCAACTGCAATTGACCGAGCGCATCCAGGTGGAACAGCGCGATGCTGCACTGCATATCACCCCCCTGGCCGAGCCACCGGAGCCGGAAAACGTCATTCGCTTCACCCGTGTTTACCTGCACGGCGAGCTGATCAGCCAATTTCAGCAGCCATAAACTGACCCTGGGGACGGCTTCGGTTGTGCTGGCGTCAGCTAAACGCCGCCGCGTTGTCGCCCCCCTTATACGGCGGCATTCTTAACAAATGAACACAGATAACTTCGATATTCAGCGCCTGGTGCGCAACCTGATACGCATCGGCACCATCAGTGAGCTCGACCTCGAACGCGGGCGCTGTCGCGTTGCCACCGGTGGCAACCTCACCGACTGGCTTAACTGGCTAACCGGCCGAGCCGGTGACGCTCGCTGCTGGTGGGCACCCAGCGTAGGCGAACAGGTGCTGGTGCTGTCGCTGGGGGGCGAGCTTGATACCGCCTTCGTGCTCCCCGGCATTTTTTCCGATGCCCATCCTGCGCCGTCAACCTCGGCTCAGGCAGCACACATCACCTTCCCTGACGGCGCGGTGATCGAATACGAACCAGCAGAGGGGGCACTGAAAGTCATGGGGATCAAAAGCGCCACCATTGAAGCCACAGAGCAGGTAAGCGTCACTGCACCGGCCATCACCTGTCGTGCAACGAGCAAGATCACGCTGGATGCCCCCGAGGTGGAATGCACCCAGCTATTAACCACCGGCACCATCGCCATCCGGCAGGGCGGCTCGATGACCGGCGATCTCAACCACTCCGGCGGCAGCATCAGTTCTAACGGCGTGGTGGTACATAGCCACACCCACGGCGGCGTGCAAAACGGCGGAGGCCAAACGGATAAACCAGCATGAATAACGCGAAATATCTTGGCATGAATCGCGGCTCAGGCCGCGCGATCACCGACATTGAACATATCCGTCAGTCAGTGAGCGACATTCTGATCACCCCAATCGGCTCACGCATCATGCGCCGCAATTACGGTTCGCTGCTGTCCGAGCTGCTGGATCAGCCGCAAAACGACGTGCTGCGGCTGCAGATTATGGCCGCCTGCTACAGCGCGCTGCTGCAGTGGGAGCCGCGCATTCAACTTAGTGGCATCACCTTTAACACTACCATCGACGGAAAAATGGTGGTCGACATTACCGGTAACCGTATCGATACGCCGGATACCTTTTCTCTTTCTGTTTCTGTGAGCTGACACCATGGCAACCATTGACCTGAGCTTATTACCCGCCCCCACGGTGGTGGATCCCCTCGACTACGAGTCGCTGCTGGCCGATCGCAAGGCCACGCTGATTTCCCTTTACCCGGAAGAACAGCGTGAAGCCATTGCACGCACGCTGACGCTGGAGTCGGAACCGATCGTCAAACTGCTGCAGGAAAACGCATACCGTGAGCTGATCCTGCGCCAGCGCATCAATGAGGCCGCTCAGGCGGTGATGCTCGGCTATGCCGGCGGCAGCGATCTCGATCAGCTTGGCGCTAACTTCCAGGTTGAACGCCTGATGGTCCAGCAGCCTGACAATACGGTCATTCCGCCGGTAGCGGCGATTATGGAGTCCGACAGCGATTTCCGCGTACGCATCCAACAGGCATTCGAAGGGCTGAGCGTGGCCGGCTCCAGCGGTTCCTACGAATACCACGGTCGTTCCGCCGATGGCCGGGTGGCCGACGTTTCCGCCACCAGCCCCAGCCCGGCCAACGTGCTGATTTCGGTGCTGTCGCGTGAAGGCGACGGCACCGCCAGCGCCGAGTTGGTGGCAATTGTCGATAAAGCGCTAAACGATGAAGACGTGCGCCCGGTGGCGGATCGGGTCACCGTCCGCTCCGCCACTATCGTCAATTACAATATCGATGCCGTGCTCTACCTCTACCCTGGTCCGGAAGCAGAACCTATCCGCCGCGCCGCCGAAGCCAAGTTAAAAAGCTACATCAGCGCCCAACACCGTCTGGGGCGTGATATCCGTCTGTCGGCAATTTACGCCGCTCTGCATGCCGAAGGGGTGCAACGGGTGGAACTGAAAAGTCCGCAGGCCGATATCGTGCTGGATAAAACCCAGGCTTCGTACTGCGCCAGTTATCTTCTGACCGTCGGAGGCTCCGATGAGTAACCGTCTGCTGCCGGTCGGCTCTTCACCGCTGGAGGTCGCTGCGGCTGCGGCCTGCGCCGAGCTGGCCACGATGCCGGTACCGCTGCGGGAATTGTGGAACCCGGCCACCTGCCCGGTCAACCTGCTGCCGTATCTGGCCTGGGCGTTTTCGGTCGATCACTGGGATGAGGGCTGGACGGAAGAAACCAAACGCAACGTCGTCTCCTCTGCCTTCTTCGTGCATCGCCATAAAGGCACTATCGGCGCCATCCGCCGCGTGGTCGAGCCCTTGGGCTATCTGATCAAACTGCGTGAATGGTGGGAAACCAACGCGGAACCCGGCACCTTTTCACTGGATATCGGCGTGCTGGAAAATGGCATCACCGAAGAAATGTACCTGGAAATGGAACGGATGATCGCCGACGCCAAGCCGGTCAGCCGCCACTTAACCGGCCTGGCGCTGAACCTGGAGGCCTCAGGTAATATCGAGGTGGCCGGTGGTCATTACGACGCCGAGATAACCACGGTATATCCGGATTATGTCGAGTTCGCCCGTCAAATGCTGGAGGGCCACTATCAGTTTTTACAACGTAATACCGGTACCACCCTGGATTCGACCCAACAACATTTTGTTCTCAACGCAGAACATGTTCTGGCCGACTCCCGCCATGAACGAGAGCTTTCACGCATGGCGGGATTGCCCAATGATGCCACCACCGAGGGGCAGGCGTTGCAAATTCTCGGCTATGCCCATGCCTACCTGGCGACCCAACAACAGAAGTATCTGGATCAGGCCATTGCCTGTTTCGATGCTTATGTGACTCATTTTTACGACGGCGCCCCCATCCCGAAAACCCCTCAGCGTTGGGTAGCCAACTGGATCGTCAACGCCAAGGAGCCGGTGCCGGCTAACTGGCCGGTAGACAGTAAAGATCCGACGCACAGCGGTTTCAAAGGCGTCCCCATGACCTTCATTAAAGGCAAAACGCAGATCCCGCAGGGCGCGCCTTACTGGGGGGAATATCTGGATATCGCCACCTTCGCCTTTGACGGCACTCTGGCCTGGGACGCCATCAATGCGCAGGTGCGTGCGGTTGACGCAGCCGGCAACGTGGACTGGAGCAGTGACGGTAAGCGTTACGACGTGGCGTGGATCATTAACTGGCAGGGTTATCAGATTAGCGCCGACGGTGACATTCTGGCCCAGGGTCTGCCCGCCGCGCAGTTTGGTACCGTTCAACTGAAAGATGACAGGCTCAGTGGCAGTCATAAGCTGAACTTCGCCAATCGTCAGCCCGTCGAGCACGGCGGCGTCATGATTGAACGTAATCAGGCTCAGCACAATCGTCCACTGCACGTGCCGGTCCCGCACAATGCCATGGGTAATGCGGCAGACGCCGAGCTATGGTTTGCCGATGCCTGTCACCTGCTGCACAAAATCACCGGCGAGCAACGCTATTTCAATGCCTGGAAAAGCGTTGAATTCACCGCAATGGAATACACCGATATTGACGCGCAGGATAAGTTCTTCCGCCAGAGTTTGCATGCCAATACTCCCTTCACCGACGGCATCTCCTACGACTGGTCATATCCTGCCGGTGCGCCCGTCAGTTATGCACGCAATGCCGATGGCATGATCACCCTGCGCAAAGAAGTGGCGTCACAGCAGTCATTGGAACAGCAATCGGTGTGGTTCCGCGTTGGCAAACAGTCAAAAGTTCGCACTACTTTCGGCGGTGTTGATGACCAGAACCAGCCTATTTCCTGCCGGTTGCAATTGGCCATAGCAGCGGAAAAGGATGCAAAACAAACCACCGACTGGGGCATCGGTCTGCCGCAGTCCACCCAGACGCAGGTAAAAACCTATGATATCGCGCTCACCAGTCTGGCGGCGTTGACTCGCGAGGATGGCTGCGATTATCTGCTGGCCGACCTGCGTGCGGTGACCGATTACGGCGGTTGCGTGATCGGCAGCCGGTTTGAAGAACAGGTTTACGATAGGCGCAGCGCAACGGTGATCAACGCCAGCTACCCCAACGATGACGCTGGCATGGTGATCGGCGCCTGGCTGACCGCCGAGGAACGTTTTCCGGTAAACCAACTGGTTTATCGTGCTGATGCCGACTTCAATCTGCGGCTTGAGGACGACGATAAATGGCGCTGGTACTGGATGCTGCCCGCCACCGAGGGTAAATGGAAGCTGGCAACCTTTGACCCGGCTGCCGCGGTGCTGAGCGGCTATCAGCCAGACCATCAGGATGGCGATGAGAAACCTGCCCGTCCTGATTTCAGCACGGTGGATCAGGTCACTATCCTGCAAGACGGCAATGTGGCGAACGCCAACTTCAGCTACTACGTACTGAATGATATTCCGCCAACCTTCAGCGCCGACGACGGTTACACCATCAAATACCGCGTCACGCTACAGGCAGACAACCCTTACACCGCACTGCTGGGGGATTGCACCCTGCTGGGCCATCGTCAGGACAGCCTGTTCTGCACGCCCGGCGTGATCCCCTTTTCCAATATCTATCAGGCAGACAGCCAACAGTTCGACGGCTGGCACGGCATGCCTTATCCAGGCTACCAATACCCGTTCATTTTCGTGCATGCCGACGCCGATCCTGACGGTGTAATGCTCAACAACATGACCGAGTTTCTGTGGCAATCGCAGCAGTGGTATCAGCAGCAGTTTGGCGTATTGGGGCCGGGAGCTTCCGCTTATATCTGGAATCGCTGGGACAACCTGAGCTATGGCAATGCGGACAGCTGGACCATGTATCACTGGGGCGATGGGACAGCCTGGTCTGGTTATCAGCCGCGAGCTTTCTTTGGCGCTGCACGTGCCTGGCATGAGCTGACACTGGCGGGAAAAACACCGCCAGCCAAACTGGTCGGTTATGTCGAAAACTGGCTGCGCTGGCTGATCGGCTTTACTCAGGACTCAGGCGGTATTACACCGACCGATTTCCCGATGACGGGTATCCCGCAGCCCAACAAACATGATTTTACAGGCCATATGTGCGGCCTGTGGTTGGCCGGCGCCGTGCTGGCAAAAATGGCCGGCAGTGAGATTTCCGGCACCGAACACTTTATCGAACAATGCGTTACAGAGTTACAGAAGAATTATCTCACCACTGGGGATGTGATGGATGGCGCCTGGTCACCGGCACCACGTCCCGGCACGGACAACGGGATGTTCTTCGGTTTTTGGTCGGGTGAAATCCTGCGCGGATTGAGCCTATATGTGATGTACAAGAACGGCCTGAATGACCTGGCCGACAAACAAAAGAGAGCAACGACATGACAGCAAAATATCGCGCCCTGCTCACCGATCAGGGTAAAGCGCTGCTGGCTAACGCCGCGGCAACCGGCCAGAAGCTGGAAATCACCCAGATGGCCGTCGGCGATGGCGGTGGCTCAGCCACTCTGCCCAGCGAAAGCCAAACCAAGCTGGTAAATGAAAAACGACGGGCGATGCTCAATTCCCTGCAGGTTAACGCCGACAGCGGCAACCAGGTGATCGCCGAGCAGGTGATCCCGGAAGATACCGGTGGCTGGTGGATCCGTGAATTGGGTTTGTACGATAAAAATGGCGTACTGGTGGCCGTGGCTAATACACCAGACACTTACAAGCCATTGCTGGCCGAAGGTGCCGGTCGTACTCAGGTAGTGCGCATGGTCCTGCTGGTCAAAGGTGACGCCAGCGCAGTGATTGTGGCAGACAAAACCGCCGTGCTGGTTTCCCGCGATACGCTGGATGCGGCTATCGCCGAACATGCCCGTTCACGTAACCACCCGGATGCCACCCTGCTGGCCAAAGGCTTCACCCAACTGAGCAGCGACAGCAACAGCAACAACGAAGTTCTGGCAGCGACGCCAAAAGCGGTGAAAGCGGTTAATGATGCAAGCCTCAAAAAAACCGATAACCTTTCGGATCTGACCAACAAAGCCGCCGCACGTGGCAATCTCGCACTGGGTAATGCGGCAACGAGAAATGTGGGGACTGAAGCTACAAATCTGATGGAGGTCGGCGCGTTCGGTTTCGGCGCAGGTATAAAGCATCATGCCGATGCCTATAGTAACCTTGGTGAAATTTATCGGGTGAATAACTTATCAAAAAACGCTCCTGGATCAGGTACCTATGGTGTTCTCAATCTCCCTTGCGATGGAGGACCCTCCAGCGGTTATTTGGCAATACAAAACAGCGCGGCTGCCTATATCGGTATTTCCACCGTTCCGGAGAAACCACTGTCGTGGTACCGAATTTATACCACGGCCTATAAACCCACGGCGGCAGATGTCGGGGCTTACAGCAAGGCCGAGGCCGACGGCAAGTTTGTCAAACAGATCGGCGATACTATAACCGGTGGCCTAACGGTTAATGGTTCTATTGAAACCAAGTCAGGGCTGACCACTCCGTCATTATCGGTGAATGGTAACTCGGTTATTTCAGGTCAACTGACAGCTAAAGCCGGCGTCGAACTGTTTGGGACATCTCCTTATATCGATTTTCATTATGGCAATACCAATACGGATTATGACGTTCGTATTATCAATGAAAAACAAGGGCAGCTCACTCTGGGGGCTAAAACCGTTCGAGCCAATGAAAATCTTTCTGTCGGTGTTGATGCTTACATTGATCGCACATTATATGTCGCAGGAGAAAGTCACTTAGGCGCTAATTTGTATGTTGGTGGCACTACATTCCAGACAGATGGCAATATTAGCGGCCCCGTTTGGGGAGGTTATCTGAACAACTGGATCAACGATCGGGTACGTGAAAGTGGTCAACTGTCAGTCAACGGCGACAGCTGGTGGTACAAAGACCACCGCACAGGTCTCTATTTTCAAGGTGGGCACGCGATCGGTAATATTACTGATAATGGAGAAGCCTATCGGATAGCCTTAAATATCTCCGTCCCTAATCGCCTGCTGCATGTTTCAGTCACTATCAAGAACTTTGCTCAGGGGTATCAAACCACCTGGAACCCGCAAGTGAGTGATTTAAGCGGGGCACGGGATGCTTTTACCTGGTTCCATGGAACCGCCGAGCGCGACGTCTATTGGATGGCAGTAGGATACTAATGATGACCACATATAAATTCAGTGCTACCACAACCAGCTTCTACCCTGCAGAAATGTTGGATGATTACCGCAAAGCAGGCACCTTACCTGACGATTTAGTAAGCGTAGATAATGAAGCCTATAACACATTCGTATTGTCTCCTCCTGAAGGCAAGATTAGGGGAGCCGATAAATCGGGTCGCCCCGCATGGGTCGAGGCGCCTCAGCCCACTAAGGATCAGTCAATAATGATGGCTATAACCAGAAAGCACCTGCAAGCTGAAAAAGCAGAGGCTGTTATTGCCCCATTATCACGCGCGGTTAAATTCGGTGAAGCAACACAGGATGAAACAACAAATCTTATCGCCTGGGAAAGGTATTCCGTCCAACTCAGCCGGATCAAACCAGAAGATGCCCCAGACATCGACTGGCCGCAGCCGCCGCAATAATCGCACCTTCAACGCCCCGCCGGGGCGTTTTTTTTATCTTGATTTTCCTGCTGTTGTATCAGTTCTCATACATACCCAATGAGATGCGCGGCCCCATCGCGAAGGGCATTCTGTTGTTACCAACCACAAACGGAGTAATGCTATGGGTGATTATCACCACGGCGTGCGTGTCCTCGAAATCAATGAAGGCACCCGCGTAATTTCCACCGTCTCGACGGCGATTATTGGCATGGTTTGTACTGCAGAAGATGCCGATACAACCCTGTTCCCTCTCAACACTCCGGTGTTGATCACTGACGTTCTGGCCGCCAGTGGCAAGGCCGGCAAAAATGGCACCCTGGCACGCTCGCTGCTGGCGATTGCCGAGCAGGCCAAACCGGTCACCGTCGTGGTACGTGTGGCAGAAGGCAAAGACGAGGCCGAAACCACCTCCAATATCATTGGCGGCGCCGATGAAAACGGTAAATACACCGGTATGAAAGCCTTGCTGGCGGCACAGGCCGAACTGGGCGTGAAGCCGCGTATTCTGGGTGTGCCAGGCCACGACAATCTGGAGGTAGCAACCGCACTGGCCGGCATCTGCCAACAGCTGCGTGCCTTTGGTTATATCAGCGCTTACGGCTGCAAGACCGTCTCCGACGCCATCAAGTACCGCGCAGGCTTTAGCCAACGCGAACTGATGTTGATCTGGCCAGACTTTGTTAACTGGAACACCACCACCAACAGCAGCGACATCGCATACGCCACCGCTCGTGCGCTGGGTCTGCGCGCCAAGATTGACCAGGAGACTGGCTGGCATAAGACCCTGTCCAACGTCGGCGTCAACGGCGTCAGCGGTATTTCAGCCAGCGTATTTTGGGATCTGCAAACCGTCGGTACCGATGCTGACCTGCTAAACGAAGCCTGCGTCACCACCCTGATCCGCAAAGATGGCTTCAAGTTTTGGGGCTCACGCACCTGTTCCGACGATCCATTATTCCAGTTCGAAAACTATACCCGCACCGCGCAGGTATTGGCTGACACCATGGCCGAAGCTCATCTGTGGGCAGTTGACCGCCCGGTTACGCCAACGCTGATCCGCGACATGATCGACGGCATCAAAGCCAAGTTCCGCGAGCTGAAATCCGCCGGGCTGATCATTGACGGCAACTGCTGGTACGACGAAAGCGCCAACGATAAAGAAACCCTGAAGGCCGGCAAACTGTTTATCGATTATGACTACACCCCGGTACCGCCGTTGGAAGATTTAACCCTGCGTCAGCGCATCACCGACCGTTACCTGGCGAACTTCGCCGCGTCCGTGAACAGCTAAGGAGACCTGAATAATGGCACTGCCAAAAAAACTGAAATATCTGAACCTGTTTAACGACGGCTTCAACTATATGGGCGTGGTCTCCGCCATGACCCTACCAAAACTGACCCGTAAGCTGGAAAAATTCCGCGGCGGCGGCATGAGCGGCGCAGCCTCGGTGGACTTCGGTCTGGATGACGATGCGCTGGTAGTCGAATGGACCATGGGCGGCATCGATGAGCTGGTGCTGAAACAATGGGGCCGCGTCGACGCGGTACCGCTGCGCTTTACCGGTTCTTTCCAGCGTGACGACACCGGCGAAGTATCAGCACTCGAAGTCGTGATGCGCGGTCGCCACAAAGAAATCGACAGCGGTGACTTCAAACAAGGCGAAGACACCGAGACCAAGGTTTCTACCGACTGTACCTACTTCAAACTGAGCATCGACGGCAAAGAGCTGATCGAGATCGATACCGTCAACATGATTGAAAAAGTCGACGGCGTGGATCTGCTGGCGGCCCACCGCCGCGCTATCGGCCTGTAATTTATCACTTCAATGGCCAGCCTTGGTGCTGGCCCTGCTTCCCTGACAATAATTGGATACCCCCATGGAACTGAATGCATCCCCAGAAAATACCGTTGTACTGGAAACACCGATCAAACGCGGCGACAGCGAGCTCCGTGAAGTACAGGTCACCAAACCGAATGCAGGCAGCCTGCGCGGTATTGGTCTGGCGGCACTGGCCAACGCCGACGTCGACGCCCTGATCACCATCCTGCCGCGCGTCACCTACCCGAACCTGACCAAAGAAGAGTGCGCCCGACTGGAGCTGCCGGACCTGATCGCGCTGGCCGGCCAGGTGATCGGTTTTTTGTCACCGAAATCGGCCGAGTAAACATCGACCCCGTTCTGACCGTGGACGATCTGATGGCGGATGTCGCAGTGATTTTTCACTGGCCGCCATCGGAGATGAACGGCATGACGCTGACAGAGCTGATGGAATGGCGCTATAAGGCCCTTCAACGTAGTGGAGTAAAAACAGATGAGTAGCAGCGGGCAGGAACTGGAGTCACAAAACGAGATAATTAAAGGGCTCGAAGCGATCGAAAAACAGACCAGCGCTCTGATGAAGCAGTTGCGTCAACCCCTTGGTAATAAAAGTCTATACAACATGCTGGGTAATGATATTCGACGTGCGGAGAAAAACCTGAAAATCCTGCATAAGCAGGAAAATGGCATCGATTCATTCAGGAAAAATAATCAGGAACTGGTTAAAACCAATAAATTATTGACAGCATCGCGGAAAAAATATTCCGTGCTTGAAACGTTGGCAAAAGGTAGCGCGCCGGGTCAACATTCCCAACAAATGAATAACGAAGTTGCGCTGGTGGCGGAAACCATTAGCGCTTTGGAGAAAAAGCACGGACTGCTCAAAACCATCGATCGCAACCAGCGCGATAGCCTGACCAGGCAAGGTATTGATCTTAAGTCACTCAGCAACGAGCAACGACAGCTTCGCGACAAAACAATCAATGCCAATGCCGCTATTGTCTCGATGAAAAACCAACGGCAGGTGATGACCGGCCAGAGATTCAGCACCGCACATGCCGCTAATCAGAATCGCCGTGAAAACCTCAGCCAAATAAACAACGCTAGTGCCGCGGGCTTCACCATCGCAAAAACGGCCGCCATCGGCGGAGCCAGGTTGCTGGCTCCAGGTGTTAATTTCGAAAAACAGCTTTCTCAATTGCAGGCGCAACTCAAGCTGGATAAATCCGATCCGCAACTTGCCGCACTGAGTCAGCAGGCACGCAGTATGGGCCAATCTGGCACCTCACCGGATAAAACAATCCAGGCGCAAACGGCACTGGCTAAAAAAGGGTTAGGTGCCAATGAAATCATGGGGGCATCACCTGCCGCGCTCAGGCTGTCGAATGCCACAGACAGCGGCGTCAATGAAACTGTCGAGGCGATGACCGCGGTGCAGAACGCTTTTAATCTGCCCGCCGACCAGTTCGATCGGATTGCCGATGTGCTGGCACTAGCCAGTAGCCAATATGGTATGACGGTACAATCCGTCGGTGCAGCCTTGAAAAGCAAAGCAGGCTCAGGGACCGACCTGTTCACTGCGGCGCAAAGAATTGCCCCCGCAGGCACAGAAAAACTGCAGGCCAACCAGGTTGGCGGTGCCGCGCAGCATTTGGTCACCGTCAAAGGCGACAATTTGGATGGGGACATCCAAAAGTTGTTTGCCTCCTGGGACAGCCTGCGGATCAATTTGTTTTCCGGCCAAAGCGCAGCCCTGCGGGAGCTGACCCAAACGGCGGCGCAATGGTTGGTGCAACTGAATTCCTGGGTGACCAGTAACCCCGCATTGGCCAGCACCTTGTTGCAAGTCGCCGGCGGACTCACGTTATTGCTTGGTGGGCTTAGCGGCGTCAGCCTGGTCGCCACTCAGGTACTCCAGGGGTTCACCATCATTAACGGCGCAATCCTCAAAGCCGGGCAGGCCATGATTTGGCTGGGGCGCATGGCAATGGCCAACCCATTGCTGGCCATTGTCGGCTTGATTGCCATTGCGGCTTTTGCGGTGATCGAAAACTGGGACAAGCTGGCACCATTCTTTAGCAATCTGTGGGAGAGCATCTCTGCTGGATGCAAAGCAATGGAGAAGAACATTACGGACACCATTGATAGCTGGATAAAAAAATTCATGTCGCTGACTGACTGGCTCCCCGATTGGATGTCATTTGGCAGTAAAAACAGCGCTACAGGCCATACCGAAAATCAAGATGACGACGATGGCTTTTCGTTCGCCGGCAAGTTCGATTCGGGCGGGAGTATTCCTGCCGGGCAATTTGGCCTTGTGGGTGAAAACGGCCCGGAACTGATCGGTGGTCCGGTGCAGGTGACCAGTCGTCGCCGTACGGCAGCGATGTCGGCAGCATTGCTGTCGCTCAGTGCCCCGGTGATGGCAGCCTCGCCGGCACCGGTTTCACCCGCAACGCAGATCCAAATCCCGTCAGTCACTATCAATATCACCGCCAGCGCCGGCCAGAGTGAGCAAGATATCGGTCGTGAAGTCGCGCGGCAATTTGAGTTGCTGACGCGACGTCAGGCCGCAGATGCTCGCAGCCGAATGAGTTAATTGAGGAGAAAAAACCATGATGCTTACCCTCGGCATGTTTGTTTTTATGCTGAAAACCGTGCCCTACCAGAGCATGCAGCGCAGCAGCAGTTTCCGTTGGCCAACCAACGCACGCATCGGCCAGCGCCCTTCCGCGCAGTTTTTGGGTGCCGACAGCGAAAAAATCACCCTGACAGGGGTGCTGATGCCGGAAGTCACCGGCGGAGCACTGTCGTTGATGACGTTGCAACTGATGGCTTCTCAGGGACGAGCCTGGCCGCTAATTGAAGGCAGCGGCACCATTTATGGCATGTATGTCATTGAGAACATAGCTGAAACCAAAACCCAGCTTTTCTCTAACGGTAGCGCCCGGCAGATTGAGTTCACCATCAACCTGATGCGCGTTGATGAGTCACTGATCAGTATGTTTGGCGATCTGCGCCAGCAGGCGCTGGATTTGGCGGACAAGGCAGGGCAAGGCGTGCAACGCATTGGGGGGTTGCTGTCGTGATCACCCAAACGCCATTGCCTATAGGGGCGCAAGTAGCCCCGGACTATGCCCTATTTCTGCAACAGCAGGACGTGACGGAAACCTTCAGGCACCGGTTGCTATCCCTTACCCTGACTGATAACCGGGGTTTCACCGCCGACCAGTTGGTTCTTGAACTTGACGATACCGATGGTCAGGTGGTGATGCCGGCACGTAATCAGGTGATTACCCTAAAGCTAGGCTGGAAAGGCCAAGGGTTAGTCAATAAGGGCAAGTTCACCATTGATGAAGTAGAACATCAGGGTGCGCCGGACAAACTCACCCTGCGCGCCCGCAGCGTCGACTTTAGAGGTTCGATGAACACCGCTCGCGATCGTTCTTATCATGACAAAACTCTGGGGGAGATCGTCAATAAGATAGCGAACCGCAACCGTATGGGTAACACGCTGGCGGCGGGACTGGCCGAAATAAAGATATCCCACATTGACCAGGCTCAAGAAACAGATGCCGCATTCATTACCCGGCTAGCCACCATGAATGGCGCGGTAGCAGCTATCAAAGATGAGCGCCTGCTGTTTCTCATCCCAGGCTCAGGCCAAACAGTTTCAGGCAAACCCATAGCACCGCTTATCCTGCAGCGTAGAGACGGCGACCAGCACTATTTTAACCTGGCCGATAGAGGAAATTACTCCGGCGTTCGCGCCAAATGGCAGGATACCGAGCACGCCCAACAGCAACAGTTGACAGTACAACGTCAAAATGGCGCCGCCGACAACGCAGAAAGCTCCAACTATCTCGCGGGGGACAGCGATAACGTTTTCACCTTACCCAGGGTCTATACCAACAAAGAGGCCGCCATTCGGGCAGCCAAGGCAAAATGGGAACGAATCCAACAGGGAAGCGTGCAGTTCTCTATCAATCTGGCAATGGGCCGGCCCGAACTTTATCCGGAGATGCCTATTCAGGTACGCGGATTCAAAGAGGCCATCGATCGGCAAAGCTGGATAATCAATACGGTGGTTCACACGTTAAACGGCAGTGGTTATGTCACCAAAATCGCTCTCGATGTGCTGACTCAACGGGTTGAGTTCGCCATTATCGAATCTTGATTTTCATTTGAGTTTTAATCTTGCTTTTGCAAGTCATTGAGCTATTATAAGTCACATAACTTGATGCAGTCGAAAGAGGGATTCAACTATGATGCACTGTCCACTTTGCGGTAGCGTGGCCCATACTCGCTCCAGCCGTTACCTCAGTGAAGCGACCAAAGAGCGCTATCACCAATGCCAGAACATTAACTGTAGCTGCACCTTTGCCACGCACGAGTCCGTCGCGCGAGTGATTGTGAAGCCTGGCGATATTGTTCCGGCTCAGCCGCACCCGGAAAAAAGTAAACAGCGTGTCGCGGCGCTGTAACGCAAAGAGCCTGCCACCGCAGGCTTTTTTATATCTGCGGAAACTTACTTTTCCGAAAACAAATCTTGCAAATGCAATCAACAGATTTTAAGCATAAAAAAAGGGGTCGGCATATTGCCAACCCCTTCATAGTTATTAACTTTTGGATGCAGCGTTAGCCGACGCGGTTCAGACGCTCTTTGATACGAGCAGACTTACCAGTACGCTCACGCAGATAGTACAGTTTGGCTTTACGAACGGCACCACGACGTTTAACAGCAATGCTGTCAATTACTGGTGAGTGAGTCTGGAATACACGCTCAACACCTTCGCCGTTGGAAATCTTACGAACAGTGAATGCAGAGTGCAGACCGCGGTTACGGATAGCGATAACCACGCCCTCGAATGCCTGCAGACGTTTTTTGCTACCTTCAACGACCCATACCTTAACTTCCACGGAATCACCCGGACGGAATGCAGGTACGTCTTGCTTCATCTGCTCTTGTTCAATTTGCTTAATAATGTTGCTCATAATATGTCTCTTACCCTAGGTAAACTGATATATCGGTCCCGTCGAGCCAATTGCTCAGACGTTCCCTTCATAGTCCTGCTGCTTGGTCTGATGTTCCCGTTGGAACTCAGCCAGCAACACCGCTTGCTCGTCAGTCAGAGCTAGGCTTTCCAGAAGTTCAGGTCTTCTAAGCCAGGTACGGCCCAGCGACTGCTTTAAGCGCCAGCGACGTATCTCGGCATGGTTGCCCGACAGTAAAACTGGCGGAACCTCCATCCCTTCCAACACCTCAGGACGGGTATAGTGCGGGCAGTCCAGCAATCCATCGGCAAAAGAGTCCTCTTCTGCTGAAGCCTGATGGCCCAGCACACCCGGTATAAAGCGGGCGACTGAATCAATCAGGGTCATTGCCGGCAGTTCCCCGCCGCTGAGGACGTAATCGCCGATTGACCATTCTTCATCAATTTCGGTTTGGATTACGCGCTCGTCTACCCCTTCATAACGACCGCACACCAGAATCATCTTCGGGTTGGCCGCCAGTTCGCACACGCCGGTTTGATCCAGCTTGCGCCCCTGAGGTGACAGATAAATCACCTTTGCTCCCTCGCCTGCCGCTGCTTTTGCTGCATGAATGGCTTCCCGCAAGGGTTGCACCATCATCAGCATTCCCGGGCCGCCGCCATAAGGGCGATCGTCCACGGTACGATGCCGGTCGTAGGTGAAGTCACGAGGACTCCAACACTGCACGCTCAGCAGGCCATTTTTTACTGCCCGGCCAGTCACCCCGTAATCGGTGATCGCGCGGAACATCTCAGGAAACAGGCTTACAATACCAATGAACACAAGCCAATCCCCTTACTGTCATTCCACTTGTTTCGACCGTTTAATTCGGAGGTCAAAAACCAGGATCCCAATCTGCTTCAATCACGCGAGCAGTGAGATCGACTTTCTTGATAACCTGCCCATGAAGAAACGGGACCAACCGCTCCTTCATACCGAATGCATCTTTCAGGTTTGCCCGCACGACCATGACGTCGTTAGAACCGGTTTCCATCATATCGATGACTTTACCCAGTTCGTATCCGGAAGTGGTGACTACCTGGCAGCCCATAAGGTCTTTCCAGTAGTAATCATCGCCTTCCAGCGGAGGCAACTGCTCGGAATCTACGACAATTTCGCAATTGGTCAGTAAATTCGCAGCATCCCGATCGTCAATGCCTTTGACCTTGATGATCAGATCCTGACTGTGGCGTTTCCAGTCTTCCAACTCGACAAACTGCCACTGACCAGAGCGCTGGATTAACCAGGGCTGATAGTCAAATATGCTTTCGGCGTTCTCGGTGGATGAAAACACTCTGAGCCAACCACGGATGCCGTAAGTAGACCCCATCTTACCGAGTACAATCGGCTGCTTAGGTGCTACCGGTTTGAGTTGCTTGCTCATTGCCACCACCGCGACAGATTAAGCTGCTTTCTTAGCGTCTTTGATCAGCGCATGAACGCGATCAGAAACGGTAGCACCCAGACCAACCCAGTGCTCAATGCGATCCAGGTCCAGACGCAGTGCTTCAGCCTGACCAGATGCGATTGGGTTGAAGAAACCTACACGCTCGATGAAACGACCATCACGAGCATTGCGGCTGTCGGTCACTACTACTTGATAGAACGGACGCTTTTTTGCGCCGCCACGTGCCAAACGAATTGTTACCATAACATCCTCTTTAGTTAATAAAACAGCCGGGCCCCATTGAGGGAACGGGGCCCGGTTGCAATATAAAAAGCCCGAAAATTTTACTCATTTTGGCGCAAAAAGCAATCGAAAGCGTAGTTCGTCGTCAACTACTTTTTATCGCCGGTAATATTTCGGGCGGTTTTCACCGCGAACGGCAAATGCTTAAACAGGCTCACCCCAGAGGGCAAGCGGCTGTCAGCGGCCTGGGAAGCCCGGCGGCATCATACCTTTCATGCCGCGCATCATCTTCGCCATTCCACCTTTCTTCATCTTTTTCATCATGCGTTGCATGTCGTCGAACTGCTTTAACAAGCGGTTAACATCCTGCACCTGCATGCCGGAACCCACCGCAATACGACGCTTGCGCGAACCTTTGATGATTTCCGGTTTGGCGCGCTCTTTCAGCGTCATCGAGTTGATCATCGCCTCCATACGCACCAAAACCTTGTCGTCCATCTGCGATTTTACATTGTCCGGCAGTTGGCCGGCGCCGGGCAGTTTGCTCAGCATGCTGGCCATACCGCCCATGTTACGCATCTGTTTGAGCTGCTCCAGGAAGTCGGTCAGATCGAAACCGTCGCCCTTCTTCAGCTTGTTAGCCAGTTTTTCCGCCTGTTCACGGTCAACTTTGCTTTCGATATCTTCGATCAGCGACAGTACGTCGCCCATGCCGAGAATGCGTGACGCCACGCGGTCCGGATGGAATGGCTCCAGCGCTTCGGTTTTCTCGCCCACGCCGAGGAACTTGATCGGTTTGCCGGTAATGTGACGGATGGACAGCGCAGCACCGCCGCGCGCGTCACCATCGACCTTGGTCAGCACCACGCCGGTCAGCGGCAGCGCCTCGTTAAAGGCCTTGGCGGTGTTGGCCGCATCCTGGCCGGTCATGGCGTCGACCACAAACAGGGTTTCCACCGGCTTGATCGCCGCGTGCACCTGTTTGATCTCATCCATCATCGCTTCGTCAACGTGCAAACGGCCGGCGGTATCGACGATCAGAACATCGTAGAATTTCAGCTTGGCCTGTTGCAGTGCACGGTTAACGATGTCGATCGGCTTTTCTTTAACATCGGACGGGAAAAAGTCGATGCCGACGCTTTCCGCCAGCGTTTCCAACTGTTTGATCGCCGCTGGGCGATAAACGTCAGCGGAAACCACCAACACTTTTTTCTTCTGTTTTTCTTTCAGGAACTTACCGAGCTTGGCGACGCTGGTGGTTTTACCGGCACCCTGCAGGCCCGCCATCAGCACCACTGCCGGCGGCTGTGCCGCCAGGTTCAGCTCGGTGTTCACTTCGCCCATCGCGGAAATCAGTTCGCTCTTGACGATTTTTACGAACTCTTGCCCCGGCGTCAGGCTTTTGTTGACTTCATGACCTACCGCGCTCTCTTTTACGCGATTGATAAAGTCCCGCACCACCGGCAGCGCAACGTCCGCTTCCAGCAATGCCATGCGCACTTCACGCAGGGTTTCCTTGATATTTTCTTCGGTCAGCCGCCCACGGCCGCTGATATTGCGCAGGGTGCGCGACAAACGATCGGTTAAATTTTCAAACATCGTCTCTTGCTCAACGTGTAATGACAGGCCGCTCTGGCGACATAATTGCGGCGATTATAACACGAAGCTAAGAGGATCTCTGCCTCAGCGTTGGAGATCGGTTGGAGTGGGACGCGCACGACGCTATACTGACAATCCAATTCACCACGCCGAAGCAAAATTAAACGCTATGCCAGTTTTCTCCATTGTGGCTTTGATCGCCTACCTGCTCAGCCTTGGACTGATTATTCCCAGCTTGTTGCGGAAGAACAGCGCATACCGTCGGCTTGCTCTCGTCTCGGCGGTGGTGGCACTGGTTTGCCACGCCATCGCACTGCAGCAGCGTATTTTTGACGTTAGCGCCGGACAAAATCTCAGCTTGCTGAACATCGGTTCGATAGTCAGCCTGATCATCTGTTCGGTCATGACCTTTGTCGCCTCGCGCGACCGCGGCTGGTTCCTGCTGCCGATTGTTTATAGCTTCGCGATGATCAATCTGGCCTTCGCCAGCTTTATGCCGGGTGAGTTCATTACCCATCTTGAAGCCAGTCCGGAACTGATGGTGCATATTGGCCTGGCGCTGTTCTCCTACGCTACGCTGATTATTGCCGCGCTGTATGCGCTGCAACTGGCCTGGCTGGACTACCTGCTGAAAAACAAAAAGCTGTCGTTCAGCGCCGACATGCCACCGCTGATGAGCATCGAACGCAAAATGTTCCACATCACCCAGATCGGTGTCGTGCTGCTCACGCTCACGTTATGCACCGGCCTGCTGTATATGGATAACCTGTTCAGCAAAGAAAACGTGCACAAGGCCGTGCTGTCGATCATGGCATGGTTTGTCTATATCGTTTTGCTGTGGGGCCATTACCATGAAGGCTGGCGTGGCCGCCGTGTCGTGTGGTTCAGCTTTGCCGGCGCCTTTCTGCTAACGCTGGCCTACTTCGGCAGCCGTCTGATCCAGCAAGTGATGGTTCGCTAAGCCCTCAGGCTATCTTTCTCCATACATAAGGAATACCGCGTTGGAGCACGTTTCGACAGGGACCCTGATCATTATCCTGGTGGTTATGATCGTGGTTTCCGCTTACTTCTCAGCATCCGAAACCGGCATGATGACGCTAAACCGCTATCGTCTCCGTCATCTCTCCAAGCAGGGCAACCGCTCTGCCCGCCGGGTCGAAAAACTACTGCAAAAGCCGGATCGTCTGATTGGCCTGGTGCTGATCGGCAATAATCTGGTCAACATTCTCGCCTCGGCGCTGGCAACCATCGTCGGTATGCGTCTGTATGGCGATTTCGGCGTAGCTATCGCCACCGGTATCCTGACGTTTGCCGTGCTGTTGTTCGCCGAAGTGTTGCCGAAAACCTTCGCTGCGTTATATCCGGAGCGCATCGCCTTCCCCAGCAGCGTTTTACTGGCACCGCTGCAGAAGGTGATGTTTCCGCTGGTGTGGCTGCTTAATGGCATCACCACGCTGGTCTTGCGCCTGTTCGGCATCCACACCAACGTGCGGGTCAGCGATGCCGTCAGCAAGGACGAGTTGCGCACCATCGTTAATGAATCCCACTCACAAATTTCTCGCCGCAATCAGGACATGTTGATTTCCGTGCTGGATCTGGAGAAGGTGACGGTCGACGACATCATGGTGCCCCGCAACGAGATCGTCGGCATCGATGTCAACGACGACTGGAAGTCGATCATGCGCCAGCTCACCCACTCGCCGCACGGTCGCATCGTGCTGTATCGCGGCTCACTGGATGATGCTATCGGCATGCTGCGGGTACGCGAAGCCTACCGCCTGATGACCGAGAAGAAAGAGTTCAACAAAGAGAACCTGCTGCGCGCCGCCGACGAGATTTACTACGTGCCTGAAGGCACGCCGCTTAACGTCCAACTGGTGAAATTCCAGCGCAACAAAGAGAAAGTCAGCATCGTGGTGGACGAGTACGGTGATATTCAGGGGCTGGTGACGGTCGAAGATATCCTGGAAGAAATCGTCGGTGATTTCACCACCTCCATGTCGCCAACGCTGGCGGAAGAGGTCAATCCGCAAAGCGACGGTTCGGTCCTGATCGACGGTACCGCCAACGTGCGCGAGTTAAACAAGGCATTCAACTGGACGCTGCCGGCCACCGATGCACGCACCATTAACGGCATGCTGTTGGAAGAGCTCGAAGAGATCCCTGAGGTGGGCACCCGGGTTCGTGTAGGCCATTACGACGTTGATATCCTCGACGTGCAGGACAATATGATCAAACAGGTGCGGGTCACGCCAATAAAATCGCTGCAGTCCAGCGTCCAGCAACACTGACCGCCCACCAGAAAGGAAAAAAGACGCGAACATCGCGTCTTTTTTTATCGCTGTAGCCCGGTGACGAACTAGATGTGCAGTTCCTGCAGCTTCTCTTTCGGCAGCGCCAGCTCTTCGTTGTGATTCACTACCACGTCGTGATCAAGGATGTGCTTGGCGATTTCCTGCGCTTCTTCCAGTGAGTGCATGTGGTAAGTACCGCACTGGAACTCATTCAGCTCAGGAATTTTGCGCTGATCGGTCACTTTCAGCACGTCACTCATTGCCGCTTTCCAGGCATCGGCAACTCGCTGCTCTTCCGGCACGCCAATCAGGCTCATGTAGAAGCCGGTACGGCATCCCATCGGGGAGATATCGATAATCTCAACGCCCTGGCCATTCAGATGGTCACGCATAAAACCGGCAAACAGGTGTTCCAACGTATGGATGCCACGCTCAGGCATCACTTCCAGATTCGGGCGGCAAAAACGCAGATCGAATACGGTGATGGTATCGCCATGAGGAGTTTTCATGGTTTTCGCAACGCGGACAGCCGGGGCTGCCATGCGGGTATGGTCTACGGTGAAGCTATCCAGCAGTGGCATTTCGTTACCTCCTCGTAAAAGAGTATTTATTTCGAAACTTTTTTATCTATCCAGGAAACCTTTTCTAACTCAGCGAGTCTGAATATGTGAAAGACGCGCATTTGTTATCATCATCCCTGTCATCAGAGATGCATATTTGGCCACATTGATGTGGCCTTTTTCTTTTTCAGCTCCCGCCATGTTGCTTCAGGAACTCTTCAAAGCTTAGCGTATCACGGGCTTCTACGTTACGTTGGCGCTGCCATGAGGCTTCCTGCTCCTTCGCCAATTCGGCTTCAGTCAGGATTTCCAACGGCTCTTCAATCAGCATCTGACGGTATTGCTCAGCTAACTGCAGGCCCACACGACCGGTGCCCTCTTCCTTCATCGCTTTCAGGATACGGGCCGAGAACGTCAGTTCCGGATCGTCAAACGCTGCGACCAGTTCGTCACACACCTGCTGATACTGGCGATCGCCGGCTTCGCTATCCAACACTTCCGCCACGCGGCGCAAATCGTCGAACAAGGCTTTGCCTACTTTTGCCAATGGCTCACGGCTGTCATCGCAACCTATGCCAATGGTCTGTCCCGGTTTACGCCCTTCGAGGATCACCCGGTTCCAGTTTTTGCGCGTGCAGAGCAATTCATCACTGCTCATCTCTGGCGCATCGGCCAACACACACCATATCAGGAACAGGTCCAGGAAACGTGCCTGTACCGCATCCACGCCGATTGGCGAGAACGGGTTGATGTCCAGCGAGCGAACTTCGATGTATTCGATACCGCCGCGCAGCAGCGCATCTGACGGTGTCTCACCGCTTTTAGTCACCCGCTTCGGCCGGATTGGTGCATAGAGTTCGTTTTCGATCTGCAGCACGTTACTGTTCAACTGCAGATGACGATCGCCATCTTTCACACCTAATTTGGCAAACTCTTCCGAAGGCGTAACAATCGCCCGCTTCAGGCCTTCAACATAACTTTGCAGGTCGTTAAAGGTAATGCCCAGATTGCTTTGTGATTTATTGGTGTAACCCAGGTCACTCAACCGTAGCGAAGTGGCATACGGCAGATAACACATACCCTGTTCTGTACGCTCAAACGGCAACGTGGTCTCGCGCCCTTTGAGGAACGAGGAACAGATCGCCGGCGATGCGCCGAACAGATACGGGATCACCCAGCCAAAACGATAATAGTTACGGATCAGACGGAAATAGCCCGCTGAAATCTGTTCCTTACCGCTTTCTGCGTCTTTAACGCCGGCCCATGCCTGCCAGAACTCCAGCGGCAGGGAAAAGTTGTAGTGCACGCCGGAAATGGTCTGCATCAGCGCGCCGTAACGGTTCTTCAACCCTTCACGGTATAACGTCTTCATGCGGCCAATATTCGACGAGCCGAACTGCGCCAGTTCAATGTCCTGCTCGGCTTCAATAAAGCACGGCATGCTGAGCGGCCACATGCGCTCCTCACCCAGATTACGCGCCACGTGACGATGAATATCACGCAAGAACGTCAACAGGTGATCGAGGTTGTCGTCAACCGGCGTAATAAATTCTAACAGCGCCTCGGCAAAGTCTGTGGTTATCCAGTGGTGCGTTAATGCCGCCCCCAATTTTTCCGGATGCCCGGTTGTTGCAAGCTTTCCGTCTTCGGTGACACGCAGCGTTTCACGCTCAATGCCGCGACGAATGCCTTTTAATGCATGGGGATGGGCTTCCAACCAAGAAAGCGCCTGGGATACGTCCGGGATCAAATTGACCTCCCGCTTCTAAAAACAAGAACTCGTAAGCATACTGAATCTGCACCCGAGAGAATATTGAGTTATATTCACGTCGTTAATGCCACCAGGCCATTCCCTGTAGCGTTATCATAGTCAAAATGATGTAACGCAGCGCCTTTCCGATACACAGAAATAGCGCAACAGGGCCCCAGGGCATGCGCAGCCAGCCTGCCAACACGCACAACAAATCGCCCACTACCGGTACCCAACTGAGCAACAGCGCAGCCGGGCCAAAGCGTTGCATCCACCCAAGCGCTGTATCCAGCCCTCGCTGTGGTTTCAACGCCGGTAACAGGCGCCCGATAATGACATTGGTCAGCCCACCGAGCGTATTGCCCAACGTCGCGGCCAGCACCAGTAACTCCGGTGAGACACGGCTGTTGGTCAGCAAGGCAACCAAAATAATTTCTGAATTTCCCGGCAACAACGTCGCACTGAGAAAGCTGCCGCCGAATAACGACATCACCGCCAGCGTACTACTCACAGCGTACGAACGTCTACCACGGCCATATTGGCGCTTTTCGCCGCCTGGATGCCGAAATCTGCGTCTTCAAACACTACGCATTTCTCCGGCGGTACGCCAATCAGTTCGGCACAGCGCAGGAAGGTGTCCGGCTCCGGCTTGTGATGCTGCACATCATCGGCGCCCACGATCGCATCAAAGCAGTGGAACAGGCCCAGATGGCGCAGCAGAGTTTCCGCCATGCGATGCTCACTGCCGGTACCCACCGCCATTGGACGGCGGCCATGGTAGGCCTTCACCACCTCAATCAGCGGCAAGGGGCGCACGCTGTCCAGCAGCATAATCTCTACCGCTCGGGTTTTCTCTGCAGCCAACTGATGGGGATCGAGATCGGCCTGATGGCTGGCAATAATCGCCTGGGCAATATGCCAGGTCGGAGAACCGCTCAACGCCATCACCGCGGGCTCATCAAACGTCATACCGTAACGGGACAACACTTCACGCCACGCCTTTCGGTGCGTCGGCTCGGTATCGAGAATGGTGCCGTCCATGTCGAAAATAAGACCCTGATAGCGGTCGTACATCGTTACTCCATGATCGTTGAGGAAAGAAAACTACTTTAGCGTAAAGCCGGAAGGTTGTCGCTGATCGCGTAATAGCGGAATGTGCTGTGCACAAGAGGAAAGATGATGGGATTACAGCAGCGTATCGCCGAATGCCAGAAAGCGAAAAAACGGCCAAGGCGTGATTACAATGGCTGATTATCGAATGCCAGAAAGCGAAAAACCCGCCAAGGCGGGTTTTTCTTAGATGGTGCATCCAGGAGGATTCGAACCTCCGACCGCTCGGTTCGTAGCCGAGTACTCTATCCAGCTGAGCTATGGATGCATTACTATTTTTGGTTTGTCTGCTTGAAGAAACAAGTTTGACAGAAAGAATGGTGCATCCAGGAGGATTCGAACCTCCGACCGCTCGGTTCGTAGCCGAGTACTCTATCCAGCTGAGCTATGGATGCACAGGAATTCTTTTTTGATACCGTATGGTACGTTGTTACTACCCCACCATACTGCAAAATATGGTGCATCCAGGAGGATTCGAACCTCCGACCGCTCGGTTCGTAGCCGAGTACTCTATCCAGCTGAGCTATGGATGCAAATGGCGGTGAGGCGGGGATTCGAACCCCGGATGCAGCTTTTGACCGCATACTCCCTTAGCAGGGGAGCGCCTTCAGCCTCTCGGCCACCTCACCATACGCTTCTTGCGAATTGTGCCTAACTTGCTTTGGAGAAGCTCATCGGCACTGCGTGGCGCACATATTACTTTCTCCGACTTTTAAGTCAAACAATTTTTCCCATCTCATGTGCGTTTGCACAATTCACACTCAACATGGGCGATTTCACGTCAAAAAGATTGTTTTATCAACAGACAATAACAGTGAATCAGCAAACAAAGTGGGAGGAGCTGCAGGAAGATTTAACAGGGTAAGTCAGAGGATGGTCTGTGGGGGGCACAAAAAAGCTCAGTAGCGTCTCGCTGAGCAACGAGACGCTGCATCGAAATCAGTAAGTCGTCGGTTGAGACTTCTCTGCCTGAATGCGCTGATAGATTTCTTCGCGGTGAACTGACACCTCTTTGGGGGCATTCACACCAATACGAACCTGGTTGCCCTTGACCCCTAACACTGTGACAGTGACCTCATCGCCAATCATGAGGGTTTCACCAACTCGACGAGTCAGAATTAACATTCTTTGCTCCTTGAAAGATTAAAAGAGTCGGGTCTCTCAGTTTCCCCGTCATTATCCATCATATGCTGCGAAAACGTAAGTCATGTAATCCACAATAAGTGTAAGCAGACTTGGTCTCACCTCAGATAATGATAAGTTTAGCCGACCTGAAAAACTTTGTTCCCGTAATTGTAACCAAATTGTGTTAGCACAGGTTAAAAACGCCATAATCAGTAATGAGTTATGGCGTTTGTAAGTGCTATTTATTTATATTCACAGTTTCGAGGCCACCCAGGCTTCTACGCTGTCTAATGCCGCTGGCAGGGCGCTGACATCCGTTCCCCCGGCCTGCGCCATATCAGGGCGTCCGCCCCCTTTACCGCCAACCTGCTGCGCTACGTTACCGATCAGCTCGCCGGCTTTTACCCGGTCGGTCAGATCTTTGGTCACGCCGGCAATCAGGCTCACCTTATCATCCGCCGTGGTGGCCAGCACGATAATCGCGGAACCCAGTTGATTTTTAAGATCATCAACCATAGTACGCAGCATTTTGGCCTCAACGTTATCCAGTTGGCTGACCAACAGCTGTACACCGTTAACCATTTTCGCCTTGCTGGACAACGAAGCGCTTTCTTGTGCCGCCTGCTGGTCCTTCAACTGCTGCAGCTCTTTTTCCAATGCGCGGGTACGATCGAGCACCGCACGCACTTTGTCCGTCAGGTTATTGCTGTCACCCTTAACCAGATGAGCAACGTCCTGTAGCAGATCGTTTTGCTGATGCAAGGTAGCAATCGCGCCATCACCGGTTACCGCTTCAATACGGCGGATACCTGCGGCGGTACCAGACTCACTCAGAATGCGGAACAGGCCGATGTCACCGGTACGGCTGGCATGGGTGCCGCCACACAGTTCGGTCGAGAAGTCGCCCATGGTCAGTACGCGCACGTTGTCGTCGTACTTCTCACCGAACAGCGCCATAGCGCCCTTCTCTTTGGCATCATCCAGCGCCATAACCTCGGTCTGCACCGGCAGGTTACGACGAATCTGTTGGTTCACCAAGTCTTCCACGGTGCGAATTTGCTCCGGCTTCATCGCTTCAAAATGCGAGAAGTCGAAACGCAGGTATTTATCGTTAACCAACGAGCCTTTCTGCGCCACGTGCTCACCCAACGTCTGGCGCAGTGCAGCGTGCAGCAGGTGGGTTGCGGAGTGGTTCAGACGAATGCGGTTGCGTCGCACGGTGTCGATCTGCGCGTCAACACGGTCGTTCACCTTCAGCGAGCCATGAGACAGCTTACCCTGATGGCCAATAGCCTGACCGTATTTCTGGGTGTCGCTCACTTCAAAATCAGCATTGGCAGCTTTCAGCACGCCCTTATCGCCAACCTGACCACCGGACTCACCGTAGAACGGAGTCTCGTCCAGTACCACCACGGCCTCTTCACCGGCGTGGATCTCGTTCACCGGCTGACCATCACGGAACAGCGCGGTCACGGTGGACTGCTGTTGCTCGTGGTCATAACCGCTGAATTGGCTGGCACCATCAACACGGATCATGCTGTTGTAGTCTGCGCCGAAGCCGCTGGACTCACGCGCACGGCGGCGCTGTGCTTCCATTGCCTGCTCGAAACCGGCTTCATCCACTTTCAGACCACGTTCACGGCACACGTCTGCCGTCAGATCGACCGGGAAACCGTAAGTGTCGTACAGACGGAATGCAGTTTCACCATCCAGGGTATCGCCCTGCAAGTTGGCCAGCTCTTCGTCCAGCAACGTCAAACCACGTTCCAGAGTGCGGGCAAACTGATCTTCTTCGGTTTTCAGCACTTGCTCAACCAGTGACTGCTGACGCTTCAATTCGTCGGCTGCCGGCCCCATCACTTCGATCAGCGGTGCAACCAGCTTGTAGAAGAAGGTGTCTTTCGCACCCAGCATGTTGCCATGGCGAACGGCGCGTCGGATGATGCGGCGCAGCACATAACCACGACCTTCGTTGGACGGTGTAACACCGTCTGACACCAGGAAAGCACAAGAGCGAATGTGGTCGGCGATCACGCGCAGGGATTTGTTATCCAAATCTGTGGCACCGGTCACCTTGGCCACGGCGGCAATCAGCTTGCTGAACAGGTCGATTTCATAGTTGGAGTTCACGTGCTGCAATACGGCGGCAATACGCTCCAGCCCCATACCGGTATCTACCGAAGGTTTTGGCAGCGGCAGCATAGTACCGTCGGATTGACGGTTGAACTGCATGAAAACGAGGTTCCAGATCTCAATGTAGCGATCGCCATCTTCTTCCGGGCTGCCCGGTGGGCCACCCCAGATATGATCGCCGTGATCGTAGAAAATCTCGGTACACGGGCCGCATGGACCGGTATCACCCATCTGCCAGAAGTTGTCAGAGGCAAAGGCGCCGCCTTTATTGTCGCCAATGCGGATAATACGTTCTGCCGGCACACCAATCTGCTGCTGCCAGATGTCGAAAGCTTCGTCATCGGTTTCATAGACGGTCACCCACAGCCGCTCTTTCGGCAGGTTAAACCAGTTTTCACCGGTCAAGAGTTCCCATGCGTAGCTGATGGCATCATGTTTGAAATAATCGCCGAAGCTGAAGTTGCCCAGCATTTCAAAGAAGGTGTGGTGACGTGCGGTATAACCGACGTTCTCCAGATCGTTATGCTTACCGCCCGCACGCACACAACGCTGTGAGGTAGTGGCTCGGGAATAGGCACGCTTGTCCAGCCCCAGGAAAACATCTTTAAATTGGTTCATGCCGGCATTGGTAAACAGCAATGTCGGATCATTGTCAGGCACCAGGGAGCTGCTCGCTACAACCTGATGGCCCTTACTATGAAAGAAATCGAGAAACGCTTGACGGATCTCAGCGGTGCTCTTGCTCATAATTTTCCCGGAAAGGCTAGAATAACGACACGTGAGCAAGATACGCGACATCCTGACGATGGCACCTAGCTCACGAACAAAAAGTGGGGATAAGATAAATTTTCTTCAAGGGGAAGTAAAACCCCGTGTGCGTTCATTGCGCAAAATCACGGTAAATTGACTGAATTTCTTCCTGGAAGAAGCCACGATAGAGCAGATAACGCTGCACTTTGGCTTTCTCTTTCCAGTCCGTTGGCAGTTGATCGCCAAATTTACGCTGCGCCACCTGTTTGGCCTGTTCACACCAATCAATCTCGCAGTCCGCCAGCGCCGCCTGCGTCAGTTCCTTATCCACACCTTTTTGCATCAATTCGGAGCGGATCCGCTGCGCGCCATAGCCTTTACGGCTGCGGCTACCAATATAACTGCGGGCAAAGCGTTGATCGTCCAGCCAGTTATGCTGGTAACAATAGGCAATAACCTGTTCTATAACGGCAGGGTCAACGGGTTCTTCAGGCAGCGGAGCGGAGGACGAGGGAGTTTTGGTGCCAAATCTGGCTTTCGCCATAAATGGCTGCGCCGCAAGTTTGCGGCGCAGTTCAGCTTCACTATGATCGCGTTGCGACAGCAGGCGCATGGCGCGGCTTAGCAAGTCATTCATTTTTCAAGCCTGATTTAGTTGACGTTCGTGAACCTATAACGATGTCCACGAACGCCAGCAGCGATTAAAACTCTTCGCTGGTTTCAGCTTCGTCGTCGAAGCCTTCGTTGGTTGCAGCAACCAGTTCGCCGTTGCTGTGCAGCAGCAGGTCACGCAGTCGTTTATCCAACTCGGCAGCAACCGCCGGGTTCTCTTTCAGGAAGTTACAGGCGTTGGCCTTACCCTGACCGATTTTATCGCCGTTGTAGCTGTACCAGGCGCCGGCTTTCTCGATCATCTTGTGCTTAACGCCCAGATCGACCAATTCACCACGGCTGTTGATACCTTCACCGTACAGGATTTGGAACTCGGCCTGTTTGAACGGCGCAGCGATTTTGTTTTTTACCACTTTTACGCGGGTTTCGCTGCCGACCACTTCATCGCCTTCTTTAACCGCGCCGATACGGCGGATATCCAGACGGACAGAAGCGTAGAATTTCAGTGCGTTACCACCGGTGGTGGTTTCAGGGTTACCAAACATCACACCGATTTTCATACGGATCTGGTTGATGAAGATCAACAGCGTGTTGGCGTTTTTCAGGTTACCGGCCAGCTTACGCATCGCCTGGCTCATCATACGCGCCGCCAGGCCCATGTGTGAGTCACCAATTTCACCTTCGATTTCCGCTTTTGGCGTCAGCGCCGCTACGGAGTCAACGATGATCACGTCAACCGCGCCAGAGCGGGTCAAGGCATCACAGATTTCCAGCGCTTGCTCACCGGTGTCCGGCTGCGAACACAGCAGGTTGTCGATATCAACACCCAGCTTTTTCGCATAAATCGGATCCAGCGCATGCTCGGCATCGATAAACGCACAGGTTTTACCTTCGCGCTGTGCCGCAGCGATAACCTGCAGCGTCAGGGTAGTTTTACCGGAAGACTCCGGGCCATAAATTTCAACGATACGACCCATTGGCAGGCCGCCCGCACCCAGTGCGATGTCCAGTGACAGTGAGCCGGTAGAGATCGTTTCTACGTCCATAGAACGGTCTTCACCCAGACGCATGATGGAGCCTTTGCCGAACTGTTTCTCAATCTGGCCCAGTGCCGCAGCTAGCGCCTTTTGCTTGTTCTCATCAATAGCCATTTTTGCTCCTTCGTTACGCAATGTCGGTGTTACCCCACACTGCCACTGATTGTATGTTGTGCAGGAAATGTCACTAATTATACTGTATGGTCATACAGTATCAAGCCTAATTTTACAAAAAATCATCAAGCGCGGTTTGCAGCGCAAAAATCGTCGCCTGAAGCCGCACGGCATCACGATCGCCGGCAAATTGCTTCCTGTGCGCCAGTACCCGTCCAGAGCCGTCGGCAAAGCCAAACCAGACGGTGCCCACCGGTTTTTCCGCACTGCCGCCGTCCGGTCCGGCAATGCCGCTGACCGACAGCGCCAGGCTGGCACGTGCTGCGTGTAACGCCCCCTGGGCCATCTCGCGCACCACCTCTTCGCTCACTGCGCCATGGGCCGTCAGAGTCGCCTCCGCCACGCCCAGCAACTCATGCTTTGCCGTATTGCTGTAGGTGACAAAACCGCGATCGAAATAGGCAGAACTCCCGGCAATGTCAGTGATGGCTTTGGCGATGCCGCCACCGGTGCAGGATTCCGCACAGGTGATCCACTGGCCGTTGGCCTTCAGTTTTTCGCCCACCGCAATGCTGAGTTTACGCAGTTGATTTTCACTCATAACCTCTCCTTAGCGAATCAGGTATATGCGCCCGATAGTAGCATTTATCAAGTTTGCCCGAGCGTGCGTTGACAGAAATGCGCGCCGCTTCGCAGGCGAGGCGGTGTTAAGCGGCAAACCAAACTGCTAGTATCGAATGTAACGCCCGGGTTAACGGGCGGTGTTTTGCACGAGGGATCTCACCGGGTTGCCTTTGCCGCCGGCAGGGTCAACCCCAGGGCAAACCAGGATAAAAGATTAGGATGATAGAGTGAAAAAAACGTTAGGCGTCTTCTTTCCGTTGTATACCACCACCCTGCTGATGCTGCTGGGTTCAGGGTTGCTCACCACTTACATCTCCCTGCGTTTAACCTCTATCCACGTGACCGGTGCGCTGATCGGGGCGATTATTGCCGCCAACTACATCGGCCTGGTGATCGGCGGCAAGGTCGGGCATTTTCTGATTGCCCGCGTCGGCCATATCCGCGCCTACGTTTCCTGCGCCGGCATTATCACCGCGGCGGTGTTGGGGCATGGCCTGACGGAATATATTCCCGTGTGGGTGGTGCTGCGGCTGATTATCGGCATGTGCATGATGTGTCAATTCATGGTGCTGGAAAGCTGGCTGAACGATCAGGCGGAATCCAATCAGCGCGGAACGGTTTTCGGCTTTTATATGGCGGCCACCTATCTGGGTATGTCATTGGGTCAGGTGGTGTTAATGCTGCAGAGCAATCTCGGCATTACCACCCTGCTGCTGATCGCCCTGTGCTTTGCACTCTGCCTGGTACCTATCGCCCTCACCACCCGCACCAACGCACGGCATATGTCACCAGCTCCTATGGAGCTGCGCTACTTTATCGGGGCCATTCCCAAGGTGCTGGCGACCACGCTGGTGATCGGCATGGTGGTGGGATCTTTCTATGGTTTGGCACCGGTGTACGCAAGTCTGCAATCGCTGACCACCCAGCAAACTGGCCTGTTTATGGCGATAGCCATCTTCGCCGGGCTGGTGGCGCAGTTCCCACTCAGTTGGCTGTCAGACCGTTACAACCGAACGCTGCTGATGCGCATCAACGCCATTTTATTGATCGTAGCTTCCCTGCCGCTGGCGTTGGTACCGCACATTGATTTTCCGGTGTTGCTGGTGGTGGGCTTTATCGTCAGCATGTTGCAGTTCACGCTGTATCCGCTGGTGGTCGCCCTGGCGAACGATTTGATCGAACCGGAACGGCGCGTATCCCTCGCCGCCTGTTTGCTGATGGCCTTCGGTGTCGGTGCCAGTATCGGCCCATTGGCGGTCGGTTCACTGATTGAACCGTTAGGCGGCAATATTCTGTATGCCTTCTTCTCGCTTTGCGGCGTGCTGCTGGTGGGCTTCAGCCGGACGGTAAAACAGGACGAGTCGCAGTTTGCGCAGGATGCGCCATTGCCACATATTCCGCTGCCTGACAGCCTGACCAGTTCCCCACTTTCTCCGGCGCTAAACCCAACCTTCGATGAGCAGATAATTCACGACACCATGCCACCACCGGAGGCGGCGCCTGATCCGGTAGAACCGCAGGTCAGTGAAACGTCGGGGGAAGAAGAAGCCGAGGCGGCCATCCCGCAGGGGGCCGATCCTGATGAAGATACCGGGCTGAAGAAGGCCCACTCGATGCTTTAAGCGGGCCATATTTATATCAGGTTGTGCCTGTTACAGATCGAGGAAAGAACCCAGGCGGTAACCGCGTTCCGCGATCGCGGTTTTAAGCCCCGGCGAAGTCAACACGTCCACTTCGGCCAGCCGTGGATAGCAATACTTGCTCGCCAAAATAGTGTTATCCAGAAACGCCGGGTGGCACATCATCTCCACCGACCGGGCGCCGCGTTGATCGGTGCGCTCAAGCACCTGTAAAAACAGCGCCTCGGATATTTCCTCACCATAAAAGCCCGCATCAAACCATTCGGTGCTGTGGCCATAGCGCAGTGGAATGCCTTGCCGTTCAACCTCCTCGCGACCTATGCGCAACGGCAGGGATTTTGACTGGGCAAAAGCTTCCACCAGCGGATAAATCTGCGGCAGCATGTGCACGTGATGGTGGCTGTCGATATGCGTCGGCGCTTTACCGAACACCGCGACGAATTTGTCATATTGACTCACCAACTCGTCGTGAATTTCATCCAGATCCAACTGCGCGGACTCAGCCCTTTCCCATAACCACTTGCCCAATTCCCCACGTTCGTTGACCAGCGACGACATGGCCGTCAGGGGCTTCCCGTGGGTCAGCACAAAGTGCAGGCCAATCTGCAGCCCGGAATAGAGCTGGCTGAGCCTGGCGGCATGGTGTACATCCACGCTATTGACCATGGCAGTGGTTGAAGAGACAACCCCGTAGTGATACGCCTCGATAACGCCATAATTCTGGCCCTTGCTCAGACCAAAATCGTCAGCATTCACTATCAGTAACTTTTCCATTTTGGCATCCATTTAACAAATTTTTGGCAAGGGAATACCGTCCGTCAGGTACGGCAATTCCCCTTCGCTTAAGCAAAGAAATTTATCTCATCAGGCTATTGGCGGCCTGAAAGGTATTCGGAATATCGGCGTTAATGCTTATCGGGAGCGGCCCTAAATAGGGCCGTAGAACTTTTTTCGGTAATTACCCGGCGTCACTTCAGTGAGTCTTTTAAAGTTTTTAATAAACAGGCTCACGTCGCCATAGCCCGAATCAAAAGCAATATCCGAGACCGAATAGTTGGTGACCTCAAGCTGGGTTTTGGCGAAATTAATGCGGATTTCATTAATCACCTGCATCGGCGTTTTATGGTAATAACGCCGCATTGCCCGGGTCAGGTACTCCTGGGTTTTACCCGACAGCTCAACCATATTGAGCAACGCCTTTTCACCAAACATCGCTTTATCATGCATGCCGGCCAGGGTGTTCTTCAGCCACTGAGGTATATCATCCCCCTCGCCACTCTCTTCTTTATAATGACGAATGCGGCTGATGATATAAAAGGTCAGCGTTTCCAGAAACTCGGCAAAATCATCCTCACGGAACTGTGGGGAACCTACCACCGACTCGATATAAGCCAGAAACTCATTCTTCAGGCTATAGGCCTGAGAGGCGACAAAGCAGCGAGGCAGTTGCTGCAGGTAGTTTTCTTCAAAGAAAACCTTGCCGACCGCCACGTTAAAGATTTTCGCGGCGCCGAACTCATAGAAGCTCTGGTGACGCGAGCCAATGGGGATAAACACAAAATCCCCCCGCTCCAGCAGCACCCGCTTGCCGTTGATCTCCTGATAGCATTTGCCGCTCAGGACGATAGTGAATTCGTAATAGTCATGCTGATGCAGCCCGGTGGCGCTCTCCACCTTGTTATAGATAAACAGATGGAAATCTTTGCAGTTAAAAAAATCCTGCTCCCGAATCAGCTTAACGTCGTTGGTATTCAGCGAAACCAGGTTGTCAGACACCGCGCGCGCTCCCATTAATCAAAACCGTTTTGCCTGGCCGTCTCGGCAAACCAATAGCCGCTCTTTTTAATCGTACGTTGCTGGCTATCCCGCTCCAGCCGGACTAACCCGTAGCGATTCTTGTAGGCATTGAGCCAGGACCAGCAGTCAATAAAGGTCCATAGATGGTAGCCCTTACAGTTGGAGCCCTCGGACAACGCCTGATGCAACCATTTCAGATGGTCACGAATAAAGTCGATTCGATAATCGTCCTCTACCCGCCCACTGGCACCGATGAAGGCCTCTTCGCCCTCCACACCCATACCGTTTTCTGAAATATAGCAGGGAATGTTGCCGTAGTTTTCCTTCAGATCCATCAGGATGTCATACAGGCCTTTTTCATAGATTTCCCAGCCGCGGTGCGGGTTAATCTTGCGGCCCGGCATGGCGTAATAGCTGAACAGGTCTTCCGGCATGGTTACCGGGTCGCTGGCCTGATAACCTTCTTTTGCTTTGACCCTGCGCGGTTGGTAGTAATTGACGCCCAGAATATCCACCACCCCATCGGCAATCAGCTGCGCGTCTTCCGCTGCTGTCTGCGGCAACAAATCATTGGCCCGCAGTAAATTCACCAAATCGTCCGGATAACGCCCTTTGGTCACCGGATCGAGGAAGCTTTTATTCAGCAACAGATCCGCATAGTGAGCCGCCACGCCATCTTCCTGGCTGTCCGAACGAGGATAGGTCGGACTCAGGTTCAAAATAATGCCGATAGAACCCTGGTTCCCCAGCGCCCTGAACTCGCTCACCGCTTTGGCATGGGCCAACACGCTGTGGTAAGCCACTGTAATTGCCCTTTTGAAATCAATGACACAAGGATAATGCAGGTCGTTCAGATACCCGGCTTCGACCGGGACAATCGGCTCATTAAAGGTGAACCAATGGCTGACTCTGTCGCCGAACAGGCTGAAACAGGTTTTGGCATAACGCGCGTAGGCATCAACCACCGCCCGGCTTTCCCAGCCACCTTGTTGCTGCATGCACAGCGGCATATCGAAATGGTAAAGATTGATAAATGGCGTGATGCCCTGGGCTAACAGGCTGTCGATCAGCGCATTATAGAAAGCCACCGCTTTCGGATTCACTTCGCCATCCCCTTGCGGGATCAACCGCGACCAGGAGATAGAGGTTCTGAAGCTATTATGCCCAAGGTTTTTTAACAGCAGGATATCTTGCTGGAAGTTGTCATAAAACGTGGAGGTCTCGGACGGGCCGACCTGATGATGAAAACGTTCTGGTGCAATCTCATACCAGTAGTCGAAGATGTTCTGGCTTTTGCCATCCCGTGCGGCAGCCCCTTCCGACTGGGGTGCCGAGGTGGCGCTTCCCCACCAGAAATCGTCAGCAAATTGATATTTCATCCGAAGCCCCTCTAAAACCGGGGCAGCGGATTGCTGCCCCAGACTGCAGTTAGAATTTCAACGCTTTGGCGATGTCTTCTTCGCTTTCCGTTGCCTGATCAATCTGGCTCTGCGCCTTGTTGGAGATCATCACAAACGGCAGGTAAATCAAGGTCGCGACGCCCAGGTTGAAGAAGCTCAGCAACATGGCAACGATACTGCCGTTAGTGTTGAAGAACGCCCCCAGCCCCACCGGCATGGTCCATGGCGCAATATTGGTGATTGGCGGGATAAGCCCGGTGTAATAAGCCACCGTGGTAATAATCGTCAGTACCGGCTGAACCAGAATAAAGGGAATAAACATCACCGGGTTCATAATCACCGGCAGACCGAACAGGATGGGTTCGTTGATCTGGAAGATGCCCGACGGCGTCGCCAGCTTGGCGACCTGACGATAATCTTCACGGCGTGAAGCGATAAAGATGGCAATAATCAGCCCCAGTGTCGAACCCGTCCCGCCCAGATAGATGTAGGAGTCAACGAACGGCTTCGCCCACATGTGGAACTCTTTACCCGCAGCCACCGCGGCTTCGACGGAACCGTACTTGTTGTACAGCTCGACGTTCTCCAGCGCGAATGGCGTCATGATACCGCTGTCCAGTGCGGCCAACGCCATTGAACCATGTACCCCGAAGAACCACAGCAGAGAGGAGAACATCACATACACCCAGCCCACTACGCTGCCCATTTTTGCCAGCGGTGCCGAGATGCTGTCCATGATGATTTGGTGGAAGTTGGTGCCCCACAGCGTCAGACAATAGGCCAGTACGCCCATGATCGACAGGATAAGAAAGCCGGGGATCAAGGCCGAGAACGAGCGTGACACTGAAGAAGGTACGCTGTCCGGCAGGCTGATCACCCAGTTGCGGCGCACCACAAAGGTAAACATCTCTGCCACCACCAGGCCGATCACCATACCGGAAATGATGTTGGCGCCACCCAGCCAGTTAGCGCCTACGGCATAAGCCTCACCGACGCTAAACGGGGTCACGGTCATAAAGGCGGCAACTGCCAGCAGTGCTGCGGCCAACGGGTCGACTTTGCGCTCTTCAGCTAAAGCCATACTGATAAAAAAGGGCGTCATCAGGGACATAATCCCCAGGGTGCCGTTATAAACGCTGCCACCGATGGCCTTCAGGCCATTCAACGTCTCAATGGTAGACGCATCCAGCCGCACCCCCATTGAAAAGAAGAACGAGCCTTCGCCGAAGCTAAGAAACACGTTGTTGATCAGCACGAACATCGCCCCGGTCAACGTCAGTGGCATCAAGCGAATGAACCCGTTTTTGATGGCATTAACATGGGGCTGTTTACCAATTTTCACGGCAAAGGGCAGAATGACCTTTTCCAACGAGGCAATTAACGTATTCACGGCAGACCCCTTTATTGGTTAGCTTTTTTTATGGTGGCGACTGCGGCCTTCAACACGCCCAGGCCATCGAGCTTGCCGTATAAGGCAGAGTCGATCACTTCAACGGGCTTGTTGGGTAACTGCTTTTGCACTTCGGCCAGCGTGTAGGCAATCTGTGGCCCAAGCAGAATCAAATCCGCCTCGGCACCCTTTTCTGCGGCCAACGCCTCAGGATAGGCGGCAATGATCACCGGCACTTCGTACTTCTCGGCCTGTGCTTTCATTTTTGAAACCAGCAGGGAAGTCGACATACCAGCAGAACAAAACAGATAGATTTTTTTCTTTTCCATACCCAATCCCTCAAGATAATCAAAAAAGCCCCGTGTCATTTGTTTGCCAGATGCAATAGCCATTGCCTCACGCACATTCCTTATGAAAATTTCCGTTACTTTGCCCTGGTTGCAGACAGTATACGGAGGCAGTGAAGCGGAACGGTAAGCCATCACCAGTAAGAACCGTCTCTGCTTGACCTTCCTGATTGACCCTCTTCACATTTCACATAAAAAAATAGTGTGATCTGTCTCGCAAATAACCTTTAATTACTGAATAAATTCGTCATAAATAAGCAAATAACAATTATAAACAGTAAGTTATAAACATGCAGAGTATTTATGGATAATTCTATGCGCGGGGTCATCCATCGTTCGATTGATGAGCATAAAATCGTTCGCCCTTGATTAGAACACTTCAGCAAGATAAGGCTATCCAGCGGGTGGAAAAGAAGTGGTAAATGGAAGAATTTTTGGGGCTGGTTTGGCAGGTCAGGCTCAGACAGGGCTGGGTTACTCTTCGGGACAGATCGCCTGATTGGGGTAACACACTGCTTTGATTGCCCACTAAGGACATCTCTGTATCCCCCAAGATTAACCTGTGCAACGCTCTCCCCTGCCTTACAAATCGACTTTGCGTAAAGCTTCCCATTTTTACCTGTGACAGCCGATTGCCCGCTGGGCTAGTATAGCGACAGTATTAAGGGCTTATTGATCCTTACCGCCGTCAACCACTGCTCTATCGAGTGGTTTTTTTGTGCCGCGGCGTGAACCCTAATGATGACAATCAACATCACAACCAACTTTAAATTCAATGGATTGGAAACAGTAATCTTATGAATAGTACCGATAAGCTCGATTCACACACGCCGATGATGCAGCAGTATCTGCGCCTCAAGGCACAGCACCCCGAGATCCTGCTGTTTTACCGCATGGGCGACTTTTACGAGCTGTTCTATGACGATGCCAAACGTGCTTCCCAACTGCTGGATATCTCGCTGACCAAACGCGGTGCCTCAGCGGGCGAGCCCATTCCGATGGCCGGCGTCCCTCACCATGCGGTCGAGAACTATCTGGCCAAACTGGTGCAGCTTGGTGAATCCGTCGCCCTGTGCGAACAAATCGGCGATCCGGCCACCAGTAAAGGCCCGGTGGAACGCAAAGTGGTGCGCATCGTTACGCCAGGCACCATCACCGACGAAGCCCTGCTGCAAGAACGTCAGGACAACCTGCTGGCGGCCATCTGGCAGGACGCACGCGGCTTTGGCTACGCCACGCTGGACATCAGCTCAGGTCGTTTCCGCGTGGCCGAACCGGCAGATATCGAAACCATGGCGGCAGAGTTGCAGCGCACTAATCCTGCCGAGCTGCTTTACCCCGAAACCTTTGAACAGATGTCGCTGATTGAACAGCGCCATGGCCTGCGCCGTCGCCCACTGTGGGAGTTTGAGCCCGAGACTGCACGCCAACAGCTGAATCTGCAGTTCGGCACCCGCGATCTGACCGGTTTCGGCGTTGAACAGGCCCATCAGGCACTGCGCGCCGCCGGTTGTCTGCTGCAATATGTTAAAGATACTCAACGCACCTCATTACCGCATATCCGTGGCATCACCATGGAGCGCCAGCAGGATGGCATTATCATGGATGCCGCCACGCGGCGTAACCTTGAGCTGACCCAGAACCTGTCCGGCGGCAGCGAAAATACCCTGGCGGCCATCCTCGACCGCAGCGTGACGGCAATGGGTAGCCGTATGCTTAAGCGCTGGCTGCATATGCCGACCCGTGACATCAAAGTATTGAATAACCGTCAGCAGGCGATCGGCTCCCTGCAGGATCTGTATAGCGACCTGCAACCTTCGCTGCGTCAGGTGGGAGATCTGGAGCGCATATTGGCCCGTTTGGCATTACGCAGTGCCCGTCCACGCGATCTGGCCCGTATGCGTCATGCTTTCCAACAGTTGCCGGATATCCACGCGTTACTGAAAGGGGTAGAAACCCCGTATGTGCAACAGCTACTGTCACAGGTCGGTCAGTTTGATGAACTGCAAGACTTGCTGGAACGCGCAGTGGTCGAAGCCCCGCCGGTGCTGGTACGCGACGGCGGCGTTATCGCTCCCGGCTACAATAGCGAGCTGGATGAATGGCGCGCACTGGCCGATGGTGCCACCGACTACCTCGACCGTCTTGAGATCCGCGAGCGCGAAAAGCTGGGGCTGGATACGTTGAAGGTCGGCTTCAATGGCGTGCATGGTTATTACATTCAAGTCAGCCGTGGGCAGAGCCACCTGGTACCGATCCACTACGTGCGCCGTCAGACGCTGAAAAATGCCGAACGCTACATCATTCCCGAATTGAAAGAGTATGAAGACAAGGTTCTGACTTCCAAAGGGAAAGCGTTGGCGATCGAGAAGGGTCTGTACGAAGAGTTGTTCGATTTACTGTTGCCGCACCTGGGCGATTTACAGCAAAGTGCCGCTGCATTGGCCGAGCTGGACGTGCTGGCCAACCTGGCTGAGCGTGCCGAAACGCTCAACTACGCCTGCCCAACCATCAGCGAACAGCCCGGTGTACGCATCACTGAGGGCCGCCATCCGGTGGTCGAACAGGTACTGAGCGAGCCGTTTATTTCCAACCCGCTATCGCTGTCGCCTCAGCGGCGGATGTTGATCATTACCGGCCCTAATATGGGCGGTAAAAGTACCTATATGCGCCAAACGGCGCTGATCGTACTGATGGCACACATCGGCAGCTACGTGCCGGCGAGCAAGGCGGTCATCGGCCCGGTAGACCGAATATTTACCCGCGTGGGCGCGGCAGACGATCTGGCCTCCGGCCGTTCTACCTTTATGGTAGAGATGACTGAAACCGCCAATATCCTGCACAATGCCACCGAAAACAGCCTGGTGCTGATGGATGAAATTGGCCGCGGTACCTCAACCTACGACGGTCTCTCCCTGGCCTGGGCCTGCGCCGAGAACCTGGCCAGCCGCATTAAAGCCATGACGCTGTTCGCCACCCATTACTTTGAGCTGACCACGCTGCCGGAGAAAATGGAAGGCGTGGTTAACGTGCATCTGGACGCGCTGGAGCACGGCGACACTATCGCCTTTATGCATAGCGTACAGGACGGTGCCGCCAGCAAGAGCTATGGCCTGGCGGTTGCCGCTCTGGCCGGTGTGCCACGTGAGGTGATCAAACGCGCGCGCCAAAAACTGCGCGAGCTGGAGGCGATATCCAGCCATACCGCGACGGGTACCGTTGATGCCACCCAGATGACGCTGCTGAATGAGGAAACCTCACCGGCGGTTGAAGCGCTCGAGGCACTGGATCCGGACTCACTGTCACCTCGTCAGGCGCTGGAGTGGATTTACCGCCTGAAGAATATGGTCTGACCCTTCGCAGGTCGCAGGCATAAAAAAACGGTGAGCATAGTGCTCACCGTTTTTATTTTGATGCGATTCAACTGCCTGGGTTACTCGCGGAACAGTGCCTCAATGCTCAGGCCCTGCATTTGCAGAATTTCACGCAGACGGCGTAAACCTTCAACCTGGATCTGACGTACTCGCTCGCGAGTCAGGCCAATTTCACGACCCACATCTTCAAGCGTTGCCGCTTCGTAGCCCAGCAGGCCAAAACGACGCGCCAGCACTTCACGCTGTTTGGCGTTCAGTTCGAACAACCATTTAACGATGCTCTGTTTCATGTCATCGTCTTGCGTGGTGTCTTCCGGTCCGTTGTCTTTCTCGTCGGCCAGAATGTCCAGCAAGGCTTTCTCCGAATCCCCACCCAATGGCGTATCGACAGAAGTGATACGTTCATTCAGGCGCAGCATACGGCTGACGTCATCGACCGGCTTGTCGAGTTGCTCTGCAATCTCTTCAGCGCTCGGTTCATGATCCAGTTTATGAGAAAGCTCGCGCGCGGTGCGCAAATAGACATTCAGTTCTTTAACAATGTGGATAGGCAAGCGGATAGTACGGGTTTGGTTCATTATCGCCCGTTCAATCGTCTGCCGGATCCACCAGGTTGCGTAAGTCGAGAAACGGAAACCGCGTTCTGGGTCAAACTTTTCCACTGCGCGGATCAGACCGAGGTTACCCTCTTCAATCAGATCCAGCAGCGCCAGGCCGCGATTGCTGTAACGGCGGGCGATTTTCACCACCAACCGCAGGTTACTTTCAATCATTCGGCGGCGGGACGGCACGTCACCGCGCAGTGCACGCCGCGCAAAATAAACTTCTTCCTCTGCGGTCAGCAGCGGAGAATAACCGATTTCGCCAAGATAGAGCTGCGTCGCATCCAATACGCGTTGGGTCACGCCTTGTGACAACAACTCTTCTTCCGCTAAATCACTCTCACTGGCCTCTTCTTCAACCAGTGCTTTTTCGTCGAATGATTCCGCTTCCGTTGCGTTCTCGTCGAAATCCGCATCGTCATGTAACTCGTTAACTTTCAGCGTATTTTGGCTCATATGCTGCTCCTACCCGTGATACCGCGAGCAGAATACAGCGTATTCTGCCCAATCTATCGCTGCGGAAGATAACGCAGCGGGTTTACGGATTTCCCCTTGTAACGAATTTCAAAATGCAAACGTACTGAACTGGTTCCGGTGCTACCCATGGTGGCTATTTTTTGACCCGCCTTCACTTCTTGTTGTTCCCGGACCAGCATTGTGTCGTTGTGAGCGTAGGCGCTCAGGTAATCATCATTGTGTTTGATGATGATTAGATTACCGTAACCCCGTAAAGCGTTGCCTGCGTACACTACACGACCATCGGCGGTAGCGAAGATAGGCTGCCCACGAGTCCCGGCGATATCGACACCTTTATTCCCACCTTCTGATGAGGAAAAGTTATCAATAATCTTACCGTCAGTCGGCCATCTCCAGGTACTTACTGGGGCGCTGTTGCTGACGGTGCTGCTCACTGGGGGAGCAACGACCGGTGCGGTAACAGGGGCTGTTGCGGTAGTTGCCGCCACTGCGCCTGCTGCAGGTAACATCTTACCTACATTCTGTTTACCCGAATTATCAGAATACGCGTTAGTTGATGGAGAATCAACCGTTGCAGTTTGTATCTGAGAGGTCGATGGTGGCTTAGGAACACCGCCGCTGGTCGCGTCTGTTGCCGCCAGCATACCGCCGTTTCCGTTGGCGGAACCATTACCAAGCTGAATGCTTTGGCCCACATTCAGGCTGTATGGCTCAGGGATATTGTTGCGCTGGGCCAGGTCACGGTAATCGTTTCCGGTGATCCAGGCGATGTAAAACAGCGTGTCTCCGCGCTTAACCGTGTAGGTATTGCCGCTGTAGCTCCCTTTGGGGATCGAAGTGTAACTGCGGTTGTAAACAATGTGCCCTTCAGCGTTAGCTTGCGCTCCAGCGTTGCTGGATGCGGCGGCTCCGCCACCGTCCACGCTACTAATAGGGGCCGATGTCGATTCAGTGTTCGTACAACCTGCCAACCACAAACTTACCATCGTACACACCGCAACCCGGCGTAATGTAATCATTGGGCTTCCCGTGCTCATGCTTCCCCCATGACAGCAATATCAGCGATATATCCAAATACCCTTTACATGGTAGCTGAGCTTTTAACATTCTCTCGATTTCTACCCTGAAAGGTGCCCACGGCCGATCCCTGAACGTCAGGAAATCTCATACCGGAGCCTCAAAACAGCGCGCCAATGCTAACCACATTAGCGCTGCTGCACCATAAGACAACTACGCAGAAAGGCAATTGTATTGAAAATTAGTTTTATTGAAACGTTAAAACATTAACCGGAGGTGATGAAAGTGCAACAGATTTCGTTTCCTGCCGAAAATTCAGACAATCGCTAGGCCAGTTCACCCTTCACCAGGGGAACAAAACGCACCGCTTCGACGGTATCGATAACAAACTCGCTTCCCTGTCGCCGAATGTACTTCAGAGTTTGGGCCTGCTCACCGACGGGTAACACCAGAATGCCACCGTCGTCCAACTGCTCCATCAGCGCCGGAGGGATCTCCGGCGGCGCTGCCGTGACAATGATGGCATCAAACGGCCCTCGCGATGCCCAACCCTGCCAACCATCGCCATGACGAGTGGAAACATTGTGAAGATCGAGTTGTTTCAGCCGCCGCTTGGCCTGCCATTGCAGCCCCTTAATACGTTCAACGGAACAAACATGCTGCACCAGATGCGCCAGGATAGCGGTTTGATAGCCAGAACCGGTGCCGATCTCCAATACTCTGGAGGTTGGCGTCAGATTCAGCAGTTCGGTCATGCGTGCAACCATATAAGGTTGAGAGATAGTTTGGCCGGAGCCAATAGGTAACGCCGTATTCTCATAAGCCTTGTGTTCAAGTGCCTCATCAACAAAGCGTTCACGCGGCACTGCTTCGATCGCCTGTAGCAACCGTTCGTCCCGGATCCCCTGTTGACGCAGCTGCGTCAGCAATGTTTGCATACGCTTGTTCACCATTCCCCGCCAACCCCTGCTTTGGTTAACCACGTTTTTACCACGTCCTGGGCTGCATAAGCGGTTAAATCCACCTGCAGTGGCGTGATGGCCACATAACCCTGTTCTACCGCAGCGAAATCCGTGTCCGGCCCGGCATCAAACTTATCACCAGGCGGCCCAATCCAATAGAGATTTTGCCCACGCGGATCTTGTTGGCAGAACACTTTGTCAGCCGGATGACGACTACCGCAGCGGGTCACACGAATGCCCTTAATCTGGTCCAGCGGCAAATCCGGCACGTTGATATTCAGAATTTTACCGGTTCGCAACGGTTCGCGCTGTAACGCACGCAGCACCCGGCAGGTGATCACCGCGGCGGTCGCATAATGCTGATGGCCGTTCAACGACACGGCCAGCGCAGGCAATCCCAAATGGCGTCCTTCCATAGCAGCCGCTACGGTGCCGGAATAAATAACGTCATCACCCAGATTGGGGCCCGCATTGATGCCGGAAACCACGATATCCGGCGCAGGCTGCATCAGGGCATTCACTCCCAGATACACGCAGTCTGTCGGCGTTCCCTGCTGTACGGCGATATCTCCATTGGGCATCGTCAGGGTGCGCAATGGAGATTCCAGCGTCAGCGCATTGGAAGAACCACTGCGGTTACGATCGGGTGCCACAACTTGCACTTCGGCGAACTCTCTCAATGCCGCCGCCAGCACCTGGATGCCCGGGGCGGTCACGCCGTCGTCATTACTCAGCAATATCCGCATAAAAGATTGTCTTCTTTTTTATCTCTCAATCAGAACGCCTTTAACGCGGCCTGGTATTTAAATACTCGAAATCAACGCCCAAAAGGAGGGACTTAACCAGCAGATATTATGTTTACTCCCCCCGACATGTCCAGTCACCAAGGGAAAAGACGATTTTTCGCGCTGCTTCCAGGCCTCGTGTTAGCACCGAAAACCGCAGTTGGGCAAACACACCTCATTACGTCGTCATGCTCCAGACGAAAAAAAACCTGCATAAGCAGGTTTTTAATTATTACTCACTAATATCCGCATCACTACTGTCCTGCCGCATAATTTCGCGCACCACGCTGGTGGCAAAACTGCCGGCCGGCAGCCAAAAACGCAGTTCAACGGTGGCATCATCCCACCATTCCCAGTGCATGTTTTTTGGCTGTAACAGCAACGCACGGCGGGCCGGATCAACACGCTCACGCTTTAAAAGCGCCATCAGTTCCGGTTGCTCCAGCAAGCACTGCTGTTCAAAACTCAGTGCTTCACCGGCGGTACCGGGTTCGCCGTCACCCGGCAAAGGAGCGGTAATCATCAGTTCGCCGGCATCCAGCCGCTGTTGCAGCGCTTCCAGCTCTTCCGGCTTGGCGACAAACCAACTGCCACGCCCACTGAGCTGTAAGGCATCGCCTTCCAGCACGGTATGTTGTTGCTGGTTGGCCAAGCGTCGGCTGGCAATCAAATTAAACAGCGCACTGCGGCTGGCGGAAAGATAAAAACTGCGCTTGCTGCGTTCTTTAACCCGGATTTCATCATTTGCCCAACGGCGCGCCATCACCAGGTTATTGCCGCCGCGACCAAAGCGCTGGCTGCCAAAATAGTTTGGCACGCCGCCGGTTGCAATCGCCTGCAGCCGCGGTTCGACATCCTGACGGTCGGAAATATGACGCAGCACCAGCGTGAAAGCATTGCCTTTTAGCGTGCCTATACGCATTTTGCGCAGGTGGCGGGCGCTGGCCAGCACTTCGCAGCCTTCCAGTGAAAACTGAGTAAAATCAGGTGTCTCTTTGCCCGGTAGATGCAGGCAGAACCATTGTTCGGTCACCGCATGGCGATCTTTCAGACCCGCGTAACTGACAGAACGGGCGTGAATACCGGCAAAGCGCGCCAAATAATCGGCGACAAACTGAGTGTTACAGCCGTTCTTGCGGATGTTCACCAGCACATGTTCGCCTTCGCCGTCCGGCTCAAAGCCCAGGTCTTCCACCACCACGAAATCTTCCGGGTTGGCTTTCAACACGCCGGTGCTCTGTGGCTGGCCATGCAGCCAGGTCAGGTTAGCCATATCCATGCGTTTATTCCTTGATCAACAAGGCGACCGCTTCACAGGCAATGCCCTCGCCGCGCCCGGTGAAACCGAGCTGTTCGGTGGTGGTAGCCTTAACGTTGACGTCGTCCATATGACACTGCAGATCTTCCGCCAGGAATACGCGCATTTGCGGGATATGCGGCGCCATTTTAGGGGCCTGGGCAATAATGGTGATATCCAGATTCCCCAGACGATAGCCTTTGGCACGGATGCGTTTCCAGGCCTCACGCAGCAGAACACGGCTGTCGGCCCCTTTGAATGCCGGGTCGGTATCCGGGAACAGCTTGCCGATATCCCCTAACGCCGCCGCTCCCAACAGAGCATCGGTCGCCGCATGCAGCGCCACGTCACCGTCGGAGTGAGCCAGCAAACCTTTTTCATAAGGGATACGAACACCACCGATCACCAGCGGCCCTTCGCCACCAAATTTATGTACGTCAAAACCGTGACCGATACGCATGATGCGCTCCTTAATTGTCCAACTGAGTTAAGTAAAAGGCCGCCAGCGCCAAATCTTCCGGGCGCGTGACTTTAATATTGTCCGAGCGTCCACTGACCAGCAGCGGATGATAGCCACAATGCTCCAGGGCAGAAGCCTCATCGGTGACCGTCGCACCGTCATCCATCGCTCGCTGCAGGCAGAGCTTGAGCAACGCCAGCGGGAACAGTTGCGGAGTTAACGCATGCCACAGATCCTGGCGTTCAACGGTGTGTGAGATAGTACTGCGACCAGGTTCGGCACGCTTCATGGTATCACGCACCGGCGCGGCCAAAATGCCCCCCACCTCGCTGTGTTCGGTGATCGCCAGCAAACGTTCCAGATCTTCGGCATGCAGGCAGGGTCTTGCCGCGTCGTGTACCAGCACCCATTTGGCCTCGCCGGCCAGTTGCAACCCGGCCATCACCGAATCGGCGCGTTGCTGACCGCCGACGGTGACCCGCACGCGGGGATCTTTGGCAATCGGTAACTGGTGGAACTGCTGGTCATCGGGACCGATCGCCACAATCACCTGCGGAATACGCGGATGGCGCAATAGCGCATGGATCGCGTGCTCGAGAATGGTTTGGTGGCCGATGGTTAAATACTGCTTCGGGCAATCCGCCTGCATACGGCTGCCGATACCGGCAGCGGGCAGGACGGCAATCACCGGTGGAAAGGTTCCTGCGGAGTGATTCATGCGTTACTTTTGTAGGTTATTTTGCGAGGAGGACGCCGCGTTGCGTCTGGATTGGTCAGGAACCAGACGATAGAAAGTCTCACCGGGCTTGATCATGCTCAGTTCATTGCGCGCACGCTCTTCGATCGCTTCCTGACCGCCGTTCAAATCGTCGATTTCGGCGAACAGCTGATCGTTACGCGCTTTCAATTTAGCATTGCTGCCCTGCTGGACCGCAACGTCATCATTGACCCGCACGTAATCGTGAACACCATTTTTGCCCAGCCACAGTGAATACTGTAACCAACCGAGCAATGCCAGCAATAACAGCGTAAGTTTTCCCATCTCCGCCCCCTGAAAAACCGCCTAATCATCCCACAACTTTTCGTTGGACTCCACACTGGGAACGGCATTTCACCGCCAAATTCAGAGTAGGATGAGAATTTCTTGAGTTTATAACCTAAATTCGCGCCGAAAGCGGCAAAAAAAAGCACTTTCACCCGATAAGTCACCGCTCGACCTCTCTGTAATCCCACTCTCAGAGTTTTTATCGGTTATGCAGCAAGAAAAACTGGCTGCACCGCCGTTTCGCCAACGCTTCCGCCAATCGCAATGGAAAAGTGCATATTTATCACCATTAAAAATCACACCATCAGGTAGGAGTTGTATTTTTATTCATTGAAGGTTATTTTTATGCACACATAGTGCATAAATAAATCCAATGAATGACTTTTAATTATCGGGGATAGTGATGTTAAAACGCATAATTCTGATTGGCGCCTGCCTGGCCGCCACCCTGTCGGCTTCTGCTCTGGCGGCAGAACCCACTTACGTCGTCGGCTCCGGCGGCACCTATCGTCCGTTCGAATTCGAAAACAGCAGCAAACAGCTGGAAGGCTTTGATATTGATATCATCAAGGCCGTCGCCAAGGCCGAAGGCTTCCAGGTCAAGCTGGTAAATACACCGTGGGAAGGCATCTTTGCCACGCTGAACTCCGGCGATCGCGACATCATTATTTCCGGCATCACCATCACCGATAAACGCAAGCAAATGGTTGATTTCTCTGCGCCTTATTTCCCGGCGGAGCAGACCATCGTGGTTCCCAAAGACTCTCAAGTGAACTCTATTGCCGCGCTGAAAGCGCTGAAAGTTGGCGTGGTGAACTCCAGCACCGGCGACATCGTGGTATCCGACGTGCTGGGTAAAAACAGCACCGCCATCAAACGTTTCGACAATACCCCGCTGCTGCTGCAGGAGTTGTACGAAGACGGCATCGGCGCAGCCGTAGGCGACGTTGGCGTAGCCAAGTTCTACATAAAAACCCACCCGGAAAAAGAGTTCAAATTGGTGTCAGACGCCAAATTCGAACGTCAGTATTTCGGCATTGCCGTTGCCAAAGGCAACGATGAACTACGCGGTAAAATCAACGCCGGCCTGAAGAAAATCATCGCCGACGGCACCTACGCCAAAATTTACCAGACCTGGTTTGACAGCAACGTGCCGACACTGCCTGCCGAATAAACCTTAAGTGACCGGAGCTCGCCCGAGCTCCGGAGCAACACTATCGTGAGAACACCGAGAAGGAACACCCATTGAATTTCCGTTGGGAGATTATCCAGGAATATGCCCCGTTGTTTATGGAAGGCGCCTGGATGACCATCAAATGCACCATTATCTGCGTGATACTGGGCACCACCTGGGGGCTGCTCCTGGGGTTAGGCCGTCTGGCGCAAGCGCCACATGGCATCTGGAAACCAATACTGCATTACGGCGTACAGTGGCCGGTGCGCATTTATATCAGCGCCTTCCGCGGCACGCCGCTGTTCGTGCAGATCATGGTGGTGCACTTCGCCCTGGTGCCGCTGTTTATTAACCCGCGTGACGGCCTGCTGGTCACCAACGGCCTGATGAGCAGTGATTTCGCCCGTGCATTGCGCTCCGACTATGGCGCATTTCTTTCCTGCGTGGTGGCGATAACGCTCAACGCCGGCGCCTACGTTTCGGAAATTTTCCGCGCCGGTATTCAGTCAATCGATCGCGGCCAGATGGAAGCTTCGCGCTCGCTGGGCATGGGCTACGGCAAAACCATGCGCAAAGTGATCCTGCCGCAGGCATTCCGTCGCATGCTGCCACCGCTGGGCAATAACGCCATTGCCATCGTCAAGGATTCCTCACTGGCCTCCGCCATCGGTCTGGCCGATTTGGCCTATGCAGCCCGGACGGTTTCCGGCGCTTATGCCACCTATTGGGAGCCTTACCTGACCATTTCGCTGGTCTATTGGGTCCTCACCTTCCTGCTTTCGCTGATGGTGCAACACATGGAAAAGAGGTTCGGGAAAAGTGATTCGCGTACATAACCTGCAAAAACAATTCGGCGAAAGCCACGTACTGCGTGGTATCTCCTGCGAGATCGCGGCCAACGAAGTGGTCTGCGTCATTGGCCCGTCCGGTTCCGGTAAAAGTACCTTTCTGCGCTGTATCAACGCGCTGGAGACGCTTTCCGGCGGCGAAGTCCTGGTCAACGGTTTCGCCATTCACAGCCAGAAAACCGATCTCAATAAAATGCGTGAAAGCGTGGGGATGGTGTTTCAGCGCTTTAACCTGTTCCCGCATATGACAGTGCTGGAGAATATTATTATGGCGCCGATGGGGGTGAAAAAACTGTCGCGTGCCGACGCTATCCTGCGTGCAGAAGCGCTGTTACGCAAAGTGGGTCTGTTGGATAAGATAGACGCCTATCCCAGCAGCCTGTCCGGCGGCCAACAACAACGGGTGGCCATTGCCCGGGCGCTGGCGATGGAGCCAAAAATCATGTTGTTCGACGAACCCACCTCAGCACTTGATCCCGAGTTGGTCGGCGAAGTGCTGGCGGTGATGAAGTCATTGGCACACGAAGGTATGACCATGGTGGTGGTAACCCACGAGATGGGCTTTGCCCGTGAAGTGGCCGATCGGGTGTTGTTTATCGATCAGGGGATCATTCAGGAAGAAGGCACACCGCAGCAGATTTTCAGCAATCCGACCAACCCGCGCACTCAGGCTTTTCTAAGCAAAGTTTTGTAACCTTCGGCACGGCTTTGCAATGCTTCGGGCGCAGGCAACTGCGCCCACTCTCTCACCAGCCGGTGAGAAAACTGAATACCAGCCAGAACAGACACAGCACGATAGCGCCGGTCAGCAACAGCGTCAGGATCAGGCGACCGCGCAACAGCATGCTGAGCGTGATGCCAATCAGTACCGATACCGGCATCAGGGCCAGGAAGAACGGCCAGGTGTAGAGCAGGAAGAAGAGCGTGTTGGAACCGTAGACCACAAAAGGCACCGCGAACGCCAGCCAGTAGAAAACAAAGCCGCAGACGCCGCCCAGGAAAGAATAAGAGGGTTCCTCTTTCTCCTGGTTTGAGTCAATCAAGATAGGCGAGACATTTTGCATAGTGATCCCTGGTTATTCGGCACGCTCTCCGGCGGGCTTAGCGTAAAAAGCGTATGGCGCAAAAACGCCACACGCTTTTCTGAATTCAGGGTTTGATAATAGCCCGACCACGCAGCACGTCTAACAATTGCGCAATCAAATTTGTTACCAATTGTTGGCCATCAAGGTGAATATCCGGCCGTTGCGGAGCCTCGTAAACCGAGTCGATTCCGGTGAAATTACGCAGTTCCCCGGCCCGGGCTTTTTTGTACAACCCCTTCGGATCCCGCTGCTCACAAATCGCCAGTGGCGTGTCGACAAACACCTCGATAAAGCGCTCTTCATCAAGCAGTTCGCGCACCATCTGCCGTTCTGTGCGGTGCGGTGAAATAAACGCGGTCAGCACCACCAGCCCGGCATCTACCATCAGTTTGGACACTTCACCCACGCGGCGAATATTCTCACGCCGATCGTCATCTGAGAATCCCAGATCGCGGCACAGGCCGTGACGCACGTTATCGCCATCCAGCAAATAGGTGCTGACGCCAAGGGCGTGCAGCGCCTGCTCCAGCGCACCGGCAACGGTGGATTTACCTGAGCCGGACAGCCCGGTAAACCACAGCACCACGCCTTTATGGCCATTACGGGCTTCGCGATCCGCACGCGCTACCGCATGCGGATGCCAGACCACGTTGTCATCATCCGGCCCGGTGGGTCGTTGCTCTACGTCGGCCACGTTACTTGCCCCCGATCAGGTCGCGTGCGCCCCAATGCGGGAAGTGTTTACGCACCAGGGCATTCAGTTCCAGCTCGAATGCGCTGAAGTCACCAGTGGCTGCCTGAGCGTCCTGCAAGGTTTCGCGGATCAGCCCGGCACCAACCGTGACATTGCTCAGGCGGTCGATAAAGATAAATCCGCCGGTGTCATGATTACGCTGATAGCTGTCCAGCACCAGCGGTTCGTCGAAGGTCAGTTCCACCAGGCCAATGCCGTTCAGCGGCAAGGTATCCGCCTGATGCTGAGCCAGCGAGTTGATTTCTACCTGGTGGCGAATGCCTTCCACTCGTGCGCGAGTCTTTTTGCCAGCGACCTTGATGTCGTAGCTCTGTCCCGGTAACAGCGGCTTCTCGGCCATCCATACCACGTCCACCAGCGCGCTTTGCGCCGCCTGCAGGGTTTCCCCGGCATCAACCAGCAAATCGCCGCGGCTGATATCCACTTCATCCTTCAGCACCAGGGTTATCGCTTCACCCGGTACCGCTTCCTGCAAATCACCATCAAAGGTGACAATACGTGCAACGGTGGATTCCACTCCGGAAGGCAACACCTTCACACGTTGACCCACGCGCACGACACCGGCCGACAGGGTGCCCGCATAGCCACGGAAATCCAGGTTCGGACGGTTAACATATTGCACCGGGAAGCGCAGCGGTTGCATTTCACGCTCGCTGACAACATCCACACTTTCCAATACCTGCAACAACGTGGGGCCGTTGTACCAAGGCATATGGGTGCTTTCGCCAGCTACGTTATCGCCGTCCAGTGCCGACAGCGGGACAAACTTGATATCCAAATCCTTTGGCAACTGCTGAGCGAAGGTCAGATAATCCTGTTTGAACTGCTCAAATACCGACTCTTGGTAATCCACCAGATCCATCTTGTTGACCGCCACCACCAAATGGCGAATGCCCAGCAACGTAGCAATAAAACTGTGTCTGCGGGTTTGATCCAGCACCCCTTTACGCGCGTCAATCAGCAAAATTGCCAGATCGCAGGTGGAAGCACCGGTCGCCATATTGCGGGTGTACTGCTCATGCCCAGGGGTATCGGCGATAATAAATTTGCGCTTTTCAGTCGAGAAATAGCGATAGGCCACGTCAATGGTGATGCCCTGTTCGCGCTCGGCCTGCAGGCCGTCGACCAGCAATGCCAGATCGAGCTTTTCGCCCTGGGTACCGATACGCTTGCTGTCACTGTGCAGCGTGGACAGCTGATCTTCGTAGATCTGGCGGGTATCGTGCAGCAGACGACCGATCAGGGTACTTTTACCGTCGTCGACGCTGCCGCAGGTCAGGAACCGTAACAGACTCTTATGTTGCTGCGCGTGCAGGTAAGACTCGACCCCGCCCTGGTCAGCGATTTGTTGGGCAATTGCCTGGTTTTGCGAAACTATAGTGTTCATCCGGCGGCTCCTTAGAAATACCCTTGACGCTTTTTCAGCTCCATCGAGCCGGACTGATCGCGATCGATCATCCGTCCCTGGCGCTCACTGGTGGTGGATACCAACATCTCTTCGATGATTTCCGGCAGCGTTTGCGCTTCGGACTCCACCGCGCCGGTCAGCGGCCAGCAACCCAAGGTGCGGAAGCGCACCATGCGCTGGCTGATCACTTCGCCCGGCTGCAGATCAATGCGATCGTCGTCCACCATCAACAGCATGCCGTCACGCTCTACCACCGGACGTGGTTTCGCCAGGTACAAAGGAATGATGTCGATTTTTTCCAGGAAAATGTATTGCCAGATATCCAGCTCGGTCCAGTTCGACAGCGGGAACACGCGGATGCTCTCGCCCTTGTTGATCTGACCGTTGTAGTTGTGCCACAGCTCCGGGCGCTGGTTCTTCGGATCCCAACGGTGGAAGCGGTCGCGGAAAGAATAGATACGCTCTTTGGCGCGTGATTTTTCTTCGTCACGGCGGGCGCCACCAAAGGCGGCATCAAAACCGTATTTGTTCAGCGCCTGCTTCAGACCTTCGGTTTTCATGATATCGGTGTGCTTGGCACTGCCGTGAACGAACGGGTTGATGCCCATCGCCACGCCTTCCGGATTTTTATGTACCAGCAGCTCAAAACCGTATTCCTTGGCGGTGCGGTCACGGAACTGGTACATCTCGCTGAATTTCCAGCCGGTATCCACGTGTAGCAGCGGAAACGGCAGCGTGCCTGGGAAGAAGGCCTTGCGCGCCAGGTGCAGCATCACGGAAGAGTCTTTGCCGATGGAATAGAGCATCACCGGGTTGCCGAATTCAGCGGCGACTTCACGGATGATATGGATACTCTCCGCCTCCAATTGCCGCAAATGAGTGAGTCGTTTTTCGTCCATAACAGATCCTTAAGCCAAATTCACGACGGCTGGGCGTGATACCCCTTCCGCCTGCGGTTGATGCCCAAACCAGGCGATTTGGTGATGTAATTCCACCACTTCGCCGATCACCAGCAGCGCCGGTAACGGTGCCTGTTGAGCCAATTGTTCGAGTTGTTGCAGCGTACCGGTTTGCACCAGTTGGTCCGCACGGGTGCCACGGCTGATTACCGCCACCGGCGTTGTGGCCGCACGGCCGTGGGCTATCAGGCGCTGGCTGATATCCGCCGCCTTCATGGTGCCCATGTAGATAGCCAGAGTCTGGCGCGCACGCGCCAAATCGGCCCAGTCCAGGCCATCGCCGTCGGGGCGACAGTGGCCAGTAATAAAGGTAACGCTCTGTGCGTGATCGCGGTGCGTCAGCGGGATGCCGGCATAGGCGGTTGCCCCAGCGGCGGCCGTTACTCCCGGTACCACCTGGAAGGGAATGCCCGCCGCGGCGGCCACCTGTAATTCTTCACCACCACGGCCAAAGATAAAGGGATCGCCCCCCTTCAGCCGCACCACACGTTTGCCCTGCTGTGCCAGTTCCACCAGCAGACGGTTGGTTTCTTCCTGGATCACCGAGTGTGCGCCGGCGCGTTTGCCCACGCAGATGCGTTCGGCATCCCGACGAACCAAATCAAGAATTTCATCGCTAACCAGATGGTCGTACAGCACCACGTCGGCCTGCTGCATCACCTGCAGCCCGCGCAGGGTCAGTAACCCCACGTCGCCCGGCCCGGCCCCCACCAGGGCAATTTCGCCCTGAGTGCCTTCGCTGCCCTGTGCAAACTGCTCTAAGTCCTGCTCCAGTTGCCGCTGCGCCTCGGCGGTTTGGCCATTGGCCACCAGCGTTGCGAAGCGGCCGCCAAAGGTTTTCTCCCAAAAGCGGCGGCGTTCGCCAATGGCATTCAACCGTTGCTTCACCTGACCACGCCAGCGCCCGGCGACCTCAGCCATCTGCCCCAGACTGGCGGGCAATAAGGCCTCAAGTTTTTCACGCAGCATGCGTGCCAACACCGGAGCCTGGCCGCTGGAAGAGACGGCGACCACCAAGGGTGAACGATCGATAATCGACGGGAAGATGAACGAACAGCGCGGCTGATCGTCCACTACGTTGGCCAGCACCCGGCGTTTATCCGCCTCGCTAAATACCTCGGCATTCAGCGCACTGTCATCGGTGGCGGCAATCACCAGGAAAACCTCATCGAGTTGCTCAGCGGCAAAAGCCTGTCCCAGCCAGTGGATCTGCCCCTGCTGACTCAGTTGTTCGAGTATCGGTGAGAGTGACTGCGCAACTATCCGTATTTCAGCCCCGGCGCGCAGGAGAAGGTCAACTTTGCGCGCAGCCACTTCACCGCCGCCAACGACCAACACCGGGCGTTGTTTCAGGTCGGCGAATATAGGTAGATAGTCCACAACAGCCTTTTCATATATGCAGAAAGATACTGTGACTATACGGGCTGAGATTTAGCCTCTGAAATGACGAAAAGGAATGACTAGTTCTTTTATGGAATATAGGCCGCAGCGTCAGGGTTTGCGGCGGTTACACATCCGGTAAGGCCGCGGCGATTATCCAGCCCAGGCAGGCAGAAGTTAAAACCAAAACTTCGCGGCGGTCATACACAGGCCAGTTACAGCCAATAGAGTGCTAATCACCCATATGGCACTAATCATCCATTTAGTTTGATTAGCCATCTCTTTATGAACCAAACCGATCTCCCGGTGTAGCAATCCCACTTCCTTATGCAAATCGCCTTTGGTAACAAACTCCACTGAACGCATGGTCAGCGTCGCCAAATCGGTTTTGACCTGATTGAGAGTATGTTCCACACACTCGGCTTTCTTCTCTATCAGGCCGAACCTGTCATTGCACTTGTCCAACATCAGGGTTTCTCCTTCTATCCATATGAACCTTATCGCTGAATAATAAACCACACCGCGACCATGGTTAAATACCGATTCCCGTAATGTGCCCAGCATTTCGCACAATATTTTGCACGGAACAAGGTTCGACATCATTAGTTGCGCACAGCACCGAAATTTTGCCTGTGCAGCTAAAATTTCAGAGCGGTGGAAATTGTTTAATCTGCCGCCGAGTCTCATACTGAGGGCCGCAAAAAGAATCGGTATTACCGACATTAAAAAGAAGGATTTTTCGGTATGTTTTCCCGCTTTTATCTAAAGGCCGGCCTGTTGGTGGCAGTGCTCGGCGGTGTTTTCAGCGTTTCTGCCGCCACACAGCCCGCGAAAGATCTCCCGATGGGTAAATTCGCCGCTGACCAAATCCGCCACATCGCTACCTATTTCCCCGGCCGTATGGCAGGCAGCCCGGCCGAACTGCTCACCGCAGACTATCTAAACCAGCAGTTCAGCAAGATGGGTTATCAGAGCGATATCCGCAGCTTCAATACCCGTTATCTCTACACCAGTAAAGACGGTAAAAAGAACTGGAATAATGTTACCGCCAGCTCGGTGATCGCCGCTAAAAATGGCAGCAATCCGCAGCAAATTCTGATCGTGGCGCATTTTGATACCTATACGCCACAAAGCGACGCCGACCTGGATAACAACCTCGGCGGCCTGACGCTACAGGGCGTCGATGACAATGCCTCCGGTATCGGTGTAATGCTGGAGTTGGCAGAGCGCCTGAAGAACATCCCCACGGCTTACGGCCTGCGCTTTGTTGCCACCAGCGCCGAAGAAATCGGCTCATTGGGGGCGCAGAACTATCTGCAACGTATGAGCCCGGAAGAAAAACGTAATACTGTGCTGGTGATTAACCTCGACAGCCTGATCACCGGCGATCGCCTGTATTTCAACGCCGGCCGCAACACGCCACCCAAGTTGGCGAAACAGAGCCGCGATCGCGCACTGGACATCGCCCACCGCTATGGCATTACCGCCGCCACTAACCCAGGCAGCCAGGCGCACCCGAAGGGCACCGGCTGCTGCTCCGATCAGGAGGTGTTTGATAAAGCCGGTATTCCGGTGCTATCCGTCGAAGCCACCAACTGGTCGCTGGGCAAGAAAGACGGTTATCAGCAGCGTGCCGTCAGCCCGCACTTCCCACAGGGCATAAGTTGGCACCGCCCGCAGTACGATAATCTGCAATACCTGGAACGTAATTTGCCAGGACGGATCGATAAACGCAGCCGCGAGAGCGTGCAGATCCTGTTGCCGTTGATCAAAGAGCTGGCGCAGGCGCATCCACCTAAAGCGCCAAAGAAAAAGTAGTCTTATCGGGGGCAAAATTCAGTACAAATTTTGTACCCCAATGCTCGACTGAGTATACTGTTGCCAGGATTTCGTAGCAGGAGCCCGACTGATGAGCACACAAAAGACCCTGTCGCAGAAAGCGACGCGGGAAAGCCTCGGCTCTCCCGAAATTTTCAAGGGAGGTGTTTGGGTGACGAGAAATGGAACCGCTGAATTATTCGTTCAAACTGCAGCCGAGCGCCAGGAAGAACTGGCTGCCTGGGAACGAGAACGGCAAACACATGCGTTGCTGAAACTAACATTGAAGGCTAAACAGGATGTCACTGAAGGCAGAACACTTTCTGCTGAAGAGGCATTACAAAGGTTACGCGCATCACGGGGGTAAGGATCACCACCATGTATGATGTTCACCTCACTAATACCGCATTGCAGTGCCTCAGTGATATTGAGTCCTTTAAAGCCATCACTCTTGGCCCACAAGGTGCGGCAAGATTCGTTGATGCGATATTTGCCGAAAATCTCGAACATTTGCGCGTTGACCCACTACGCTGCCGTTATAACGCTCAGTTAGCCGAGTTTGGCCTGGCAGTACGTGAACGTTTGGATCGTCACGACTACCGCACGCTGTACGAAGTGACAGAAAATCGCGTAGATATTCTACTGATTTTACATACCCGCCAAGATATCGGTGCGGCACTCTGGCGACATATGCTGCTAAATTAACAAGGGCCCAGCCAATGCTGAGCCCTTGGAAGTTTACATTAGCCTTCGTGCAGGCCGCACTCACGCTTCAGGCCGAAGAAGCGGGTTTCTTCCTCGCTCATGCCCGGTTCCCATTTCTGCGTAGTGTGGGTATCTCCTACCGACAGATAGCCTTGCTCCCACAGCGGGTGGTAACTCAGGCCGTGCTCGGTCAGGTATTGATATATTTTTCGATTGTCCCAGTCGATAATCGGCAGGATCTTGAACACTCCGCGCTGCACTGCCAACACCGGCAAGTGAGCACGACTGCCCGATTGTTCGCGACGCAGGCCGGCGAACCAGGTCTGCCCGCCGAGGGTTTCCAGCGCGCGATTCATCGGCTCAACCTTGTTGATTTGGTTGTATTTCTCAATGCCCTCAACGCCCTGCTCCCACAGTTTGCCGTAGCGTGCCTCCTGCCAGGCAGGCGACTGTTCGGCGCGGAACACCTGCAGGTTTAACTTCAGCTTGTCGGCCAATTGATCGATAAACTGATAGGTTTCCGGGAACAGGTAGCCGGTATCGGTAAGGATCACCGGGATATCCGGTTTGATCCTGGTCACCAAGTGCAAACACACCGCCGCCTGAATGCCAAAACTTGAAGAGAGTACAAACTCGCCCGGCAAATGCTCCAGCGCCCATTCCACACGTTGCTCGGCGGAAAGGGTTTCCAACTGACCATTAACCACCGCCAGTGACAACGCCTGCCCTGATTTGGGCAGCGCGTTCAGCTCCGCCAGATTGAATTCAGCCATGTTGCCTGCCTCCTGATGCTTGAATCATACCGCGCAGATCCAGCCCCCTGTGCCAGCGGGGCCAAATGGCGTCAGTCCCAGAAATCCTGTGCCGGATCGACCACCGGCCTGACCACACCGGCGCGGATGGTGAAATCACCAAAGCCTTCGCCTGCCGTGCGCTCGGTGGCCCAACGGCCCACCAGTTGGTCAATCTCTCGCAGAATTTCTTCTTCGTTAATATTTTCTCGGTACATGCGCGGAATACGCGTGCCTTCCCGGTTACCGCCCAAATGCAGGTTATAGCGACCTACCGCTTTACCCACCAGGCCAATCTCCGCCAGCAGTGCGCGGCCACAGCCATTCGGGCAGCCGGTGATGCGCAGCACTATGTGCTCGTCACCCACGCCGTGCCGATGCAGGATCCCTTCCACCTTGGTGACGAACTCCGGCAGGAAACGCTCGGCCTCCGCCATTGCCAATGGGCAGGTCGGGAAGGATACGCAGGCCATCGAGTTTTGGCGCTGTACGCTGACCCCATCGTCGATCAGACCATGATCTCGCGCCAGAGCTTCGATCTTCGCTTTCTCGCTTTCCGGCACACCGGCGACGATCAGGTTCTGGTTGGCCGTCAGGCGGAAATCCCCTTTGTGGATCCGCGCGATCTCGGCAACGCCGGTTTTCAGCGGACGCCCCGGGTAATCCAATAACCGGCCGTTCTCAATAAACAGCGTCAGGTGCCATTGGTTATCAATACCTTTCACCCAACCAATGCGATCGCCGCGACCGGTGAATTCGTACGGGCGGATCGGCTCAAAAGTGATGCCTGCCCGTTTTTCTACTTCGGCGCGGAAAGTATCCACCCCGACGCGCTCCAGCGTGTATTTGGTTTTGGCATTTTTACGATCGGTACGATTACCCCAGTCGCGCTGGGTGGTCACTACCGCTTCGGCGACTGCCAGCGTGTGCTCCAGCGGGATGTAGCCGAACTCGCTGGCCTGGCGCGCATAAGTTTTCTTGTTGCCATGTTCAATCGACAGACCGCCGCCCACCAGCAGGTTGAAGCCCACCAGCTTGCCGTTTTTGGCGATCGCCACAAAGTTCATGTCGTTGGCGTGCAGATCAACGTCATTCTGCGGCGGGATCACCACCGTGGTTTTGAACTTACGCGGCAGATAGGTAGCCCCGAGGATCGGTTCTTCGTCGGTGGTCGCCACTTTTTCCTGATCCAGCCACACTTCCGCGTAAGCACGGGTGCGCGGCAACAGATGTTCGGAAATCTTCTTCGCCCACTCGTAAGCTTCCTGATGCAGTTCTGACTCCACCGGGTTAGAAGTACAAAGCACGTTACGGTTAACGTCGTTGGCGGTAGCCAGCGCGTCCAGCCCCAGGCGGCCCAGCAGTTGGTGCACCGGCTTCACGTTGCCCTTCAAAATGCCATGGAACTGGAAGGTCTGGCGGTTGGTGATACGAATGCTGCCGTACAGGGTGCTTTCCTGCGCGAACTTATCAATGCCCAGCCACTGTTGGGGTGAGATAATCCCTCCCGGCAGACGGCAGCGCAGCATCATCGCGTGGCGCGGCTCCAGCTTCTGCTCGGCGCGTTCGGCGCGAATATCACGGTCGTCCTGCTGGTACATGCCGTGAAAACGGATCAGCAGGAAGTTGTCACCGGTAAAACCACCGGTCAAACCGTCCTTCAAATCTTCAGCGATGGTGCCGCGCAGGAAGTTGCTTTCTTTCTTCAAACGCTCGGCATCGGCCAATTTGCCTTCAACCACCAGAGGCCCCGGGTGTTTATCACTCATCAGTAAACATCTCGCTGATAACGGCGCTCAAGGCGCAGCTCACTTAAAAATTCATCCGCCAGCTCGGTATCCATACCACCGTGCTCGGCCACCAGTTCCAGTAATGTGTTTTCCACGTCCTTCGCCATGCGGTTGGCATCGCCACAGACGTAAATATGCGCGCCTTCCTGGATCCAACGCCACACTTCCGCGCCCTGTTCGCGCAGTTTGTCTTGAACATAGACTTTATGTTGTTGATCGCGTGACCAGGCCAGATCGATACGAGTCAGCAGGCCATCCTTCACATAGCGCTGCCATTCGACCTGATACAGGAAATCTTCGGTAAAGTGCGGGTTGCCGAAGAACAGCCAATTCTTACCGCCGGCACCATCAGCGTCACGTTGCTGCATAAAGGCGCGGAACGGCGCAATGCCGGTGCCAGGGCCAATCATGATCACCGGCGTTTCCGGGTTGGCCGGCAGGCGGAAGTTGTCGTTGTGCTCGATGAACACCCGCACATCACCGTCCTCTTCCAGGCGATCGGCCAGGAAGCTGGAAGCGCCACCGGCACGAGCGCGACCGTCAATGTCGTAGCGCACCACGCCGACGGTAACGTGCACTTCGTTTTCGTTCTCAGCCTGCGAGGAGGCGATGGAGTACAGACGCGGCGTCAGAGGGCGCAACAGGCCAATCAACTGTTCGGCATTGAGATCGGCCGGTGCCTGACGCACCATGTCGACAATCGGCGTGTTGTGCGCGTAATGCTGCAGCGCGGCTTTATCTGCCAGTAGGCCAATCAGTTTCTCGTCGCGCGACAGCGCCGCGTATTTGTCGACGATCAGCGTTGTGTTCTGCGTCAATTCGAAATGGCTGCGCAACGCTTGCGCCAGCGGCAGAGTTTTACCTTCGACCTCTACCGGCTCGTCGCCTTTCAGCCACAGCAGTTGCACCAGTTCGTCCACCAGCGCAGGATCGTTATCGAACCAGACGCCCAGCGCGTCACCCGGTCGGTAGCGCAGACCCGAATCGCCCAGATCAATCTCGATATGGCGCACGTCTTTATCTGACGCACGGCCGGTAATTTTTTGCTTCACCGCCAGTTGCGCGGTCAGCGGCTGTTCTTTGCTGTACGGGCTGCTATCGAGCAGATCAACCGCGCCGCTGGCCAGTACGCCCGGTGCGGCGTTTTCCGCCGGCGCGCGGGCTTTCAGCACTTCCACTACCTGTTTACGCCAGGCCGTGGCCAGTTCCTGATATTCCACGTCGGCATCCACCCGCTCGACCAGGCGCTCGGCACCCAGTTCGGCCAGCTTGCCGTCGAAGTCTTTGCCCGACTGACAGAAGTTTTCGTAGGAAGTATCCCCCAGCCCGAAGACCGCAAACGCGGTTTCGTTAAGCTTGGGCGCTTTCTTTGAGAACAGGAATTTATGCAGCGCAACCGCCTCTTCCGCCGGCTCGCCTTCCCCCTGTGTGGAGGCGACGATCACCAGCAAGCGTTCCTGGGCAATCTGCTTGAACTTGTAGTCACCGGCATTCACCAGGGTGACGCTCAGCTTGGCGGCCAACAGATCGTCGCGCAGCTGTTCCGCCAGGCGACGTGCATTGCCAGTCTGCGAAGCAGAGATCACCGTGATGCTGGCGGCAGCGGAAGCCACCGGCGCAATGGCAACGCTGCCAGGCTGTTGATTAACCATTCCCCAGAAATAACCTGACAGCCACGCCAGCTGCGTTGGTGAATATTCACCAATCGCCGCCTGCAGGCGCGCCAGCTGTTCGGGCGTCAGCGGGAGCAAAGATGTTGGAGGTGCCTGAGTCGTCATTGCAGTACTTATTTCCTATACATGGCACCTATCCAGCCAGGTGCTCGCCAGTGTCAGCCGCTATTTTTTCGTTCGGTCTGCGGTCCTGAAAAGATCAGGAGAGTTTGTAAGGTTACCCAGCCGATTGGCAACGATTAAATAAGGGATAGCAATAAATAATAACTAAAATGACTAAGCTGTTTTTCTGGTAACGGATAGTGCTTAAAGCGCTAAGCGGACTTTTTTATCCACATGAAAATTAAACCGTTTTTTTGACGCTTATTGAATGAATCGCATTTACCGCTCATTACCCCAACAGATAGGTCTATCAAGGACCAAACAAAAAAAGTGTTAAGCCAACTTTGACAGCGCTACCGGTAGACCAAAGCGGTATAAATGGCAAGAAAGCTCCGTTTCCGGTAAACTTCGGCGGTTTTTGAGTCAATGAGGCCGTAATAATGGCAACCACGCTGTTTAAAGATTTTCAGTTTGAAGCCGCACACCGCTTGCCGAACGTAGCGGAGGGCCATAAATGCGGCCGTCTGCACGGGCATTCGTTTATGGTGCGTCTGGAAGTGACCGGTGAAGTGGATGCACACACCGGTTGGGTGATGGATTTCGCCGAGCTTAAAGCCGTGTTCTCCCCAATCTGGGAGCGCCTGGATCACAATTATCTCAATGATATTCCAGGATTGGAAAATCCCACCAGCGAAGTCCTTGCCGCCTGGATCTGGCAGCAGCTCAAACCCCAGTTGCCGGAACTGACTGCGGTGATGGTGAAAGAAACCTGTACCGCCGGATGCGTGTATAAAGGCTAAAGAAAGGGCGCCCTATGGCGTAATGCCGATCAGTTAAGCAAAGTTCTGAATAAGAATGTACGACATTGTTTAAGTGGGCGTCCCCCTCTCCCGAGGGAGAGGGCCGGGGTGAGGGGCTTTCGCGTTGATATGTATCCCCTCACCCTAACCCTCTCCCAAAGGAGAGGGAACAATATCACCTTAACTTACAAGCATTACGCCCTATGGCGCCCTGAATTTTATGCGATATTCAGATACTTATGGGTCTGCATCGACAGGCGCCAGTTGCGCGCAATGCAGGTTTCAATACACAGGCGGGTCGCCTCTTCCTTCTGACTGATCGGCTGCAACGCGATAATCCGCGGCTTCTCATCGTGCAGCGTCGCCAGCAGCGCATCCAGCGCTTCAATATCACGCTCACGTCCGACCGGATGTTTCACTTCATCAGCGCGCTGCAAAGCCTGGCTTAGCACCTTCATACCACCGCGCATATTCACCTTGGGTGAAACCGTCACCCAGGTTTTCGCCGAGCATTGGATCTCGTGAGTGCCGCTGGTTTCAATCTGGCAACCGTAGCCGTGCTCTTCGAGTAATTCAGTCAGCGGAGTCAGATCGTAAATGCAGGGTTCACCGCCGGTGATCACTACATGGCGCGCGGTGTAGCCTTGTTGGCGAATGACCGCCAGTAACTGCTCGGCACTGGCGCTGCCCCAGGCGTCGCTCTCTTCGGTTTTCACCAAAATCCGTTGCATGTCGACTTCCCGATTGGCTTCCTTTTCCCAGGTATGTTTGGTATCGCACCAGCTGCATCCTACCGGGCAGCCCTGCAGGCGGATAAAAATGGCCGGAACGCCGGTAAAAAAGCCTTCGCCCTGCAAGGTTTGGAACATTTCATTAATCGGGTACTGCATCGGTTTCTCAATCTGGAAAGGTAAAAAGGGATTATCGCAGATTCCGGCCCGGCGACCAAACGGGCGAAATTGTATTAAATTTTATCCAGCGCTCGGCGGCCAGCCGATCTCACCGGCTATCGGCTTCATTTAATTAGTTTACTGAACCAGTCCCTTGCACTGACGGTGTAATCCGCTTCGCAAAAACAACATTTAATTAACGTATAAGATAAATATATTTGACATAAATCGCTCGCACGCAGATGTATATACAGGCAAGCACAAGCCGGACGCCAGTTTCGGCGGTTCATCCACCACAATCACATCTGCGTTTAGAGGGTGCCATGGCTCATTCCACCGAGTTGAATATTCAGCAGGCCATCGACGACAGCAAATTCTCGCTGTTTCACTGGACCTTGATCATTTTGGGATTCCTGATCCTGGCCATTGATGGCTTCGACACTGCGGCCATGGGGTATATCGCCCCTTCGGTCGCCAAAGACTGGGGCATTGTGAAACAGGATCTCGGCCCGGTACTGAGCGCCGCCCTGTTGGGGCTGTCACTCGGTGCACTGGTTGCCGGACCGATCTCCGACCGTATCGGTCGCAAACGGGTGTTGGTGTTTTCATGCCTGTTCTTCGGTCTTTCAAGCCTGGCCACCGCCTATGCCGGCTCACTCAATAGCCTGACGCTGTGGCGCTTTCTCACCGGTCTGGGGCTGGGAGCGGCAATGCCGAACGCCATCACGCTGATTTCCGAATATGCACCGCAGCGCTGCCGTTCATTGGCGATTAACACCATGTACTGTGGTTTCCCTCTGGGTGCCGCAGGCGGCGGAGCGATTTCGTCATGGCTGATCCCGGCCTATGGCTGGCACAGCGTGCTGTTGCTGGGAGCGATCGCTCCGCTGGTGCTGACGGTATTGTTGATCCTGTTCCTGCCGGAATCGGTGAAGTACATGGTTAACCGCGGCAAAGACGCGATCAAAATCAAACGCATTGCCCAGCGCTTTGTCAGCCAAAATCTCGATAACGTCACGCGTTTCTATCTGTATGAAGAGAAACTGGCACAGTCGAAAACCAGCGTCGGCCTGTTGTTCACCCGGCCTTATCTGACCGGCACGCTGATGCTGTGGCTGACCTACTTTATGGGGCTGGTAATTTATTACGTGCTGCTGAGCTGGATGCCTATCCTGATGCAGGGGCTGGGCTATCAGTTGGAGCAGTCGGCGATCCTGACCTCGCTGTTCACCTTCGGCGGCACCCTTGGCATTCTGGTGGCCGGCTGGCTGATGGATCGCTGGAATGCCCATAAGGTGGTGTCGAGCGGCTTTGTCATTACCGCGCTGCTGATCGTGGCGATGACCACCGAGGACAGCCATATCGTGCTGCTGGGCACCTTTATCTTCCTGATGGGGATTACCATGAACGGCGCGCAGTCCGGCCTGCAAACGCTGGCGGCGACCTTCTACCCCACCCACAGTCGCGCAACCGGCATTGCCTGGATGCAGGGCATCGGCCGCTTTGGTGGCGTGGCGGGCACCATGATGGGAGCGCAGCTGCTGGCCATGCAGTGGGAAGTGCAGAGTATTTTGATGTTCCTGTGCGTGCCGGCGTTGATCGCCGCTATCGCCACGGTATTCAAAATGACCCGTCGAGCGGTATTACAGCCTGCTGCATAAAGAGAAATGCCCGCCCTCTGGCGGGCGTTTTGCTTTCAGATATAGGACTTTTTTATCACAGGGCCTAACTTGTAATAGGTATGTAAATTTATTGTGATTAGACGCGCAAAATTGACCCATTTTTAATTCATTTTTGTTGAATAGCTCACTGTTCTCCCCTGCCCAGCTAATGGCCACAACGTCCAATCAAATAACAACACATTGATTAATAAGAAAAATAACTTTCTCTTATGCCATTTTTGGCATCCACTGGTCGGTGTTGCATATGCTTGTACATACAAGTATATGTTAATAAACCCTACGCATTGTTATGGCGTGGTGATTCACCCCACCGCGTTATGGGATTCTGCACCAATACTGTTTGAGGAAAATGCTGTGACTGCAAATAACAAAGTTCGCAATGTCGAAGTACGCGCGCCACGCGGCACAAAATTAAATGCAAAAAGCTGGCTGACCGAAGCGCCGTTGCGCATGCTGATGAACAACCTCGATCCTGAAGTGGCGGAGAATCCGCACGAGCTGGTGGTATACGGCGGTATTGGCCGCGCCGCGCGTGACTGGGATTGCTACGACAAAATTGTCGCTACCCTGAAAACCCTGGAAGACGACGAAACCCTGCTGGTGCAGTCCGGCAAACCGGTTGGGGTATTCAAAACCCACAGCAACGCGCCACGCGTGCTGATCGCCAACTCCAACCTGGTGCCTCACTGGGCAACCTGGGAACACTTTAACGAACTGGATGCCAAAGGCCTGGCCATGTACGGCCAGATGACCGCCGGCAGCTGGATCTACATCGGCAGCCAGGGCATCGTACAGGGCACCTACGAGACCTTCGTCGAAGCGGGTCGCCAACATTATGACGGCAGCCTGCAAGGCCGCTGGGTACTGACCGCCGGTCTGGGTGGCATGGGTGGCGCACAGCCGCTGGCCGCCACGCTGGCAGGTGCTTGCTCACTGAACATCGAATGCCAGCAGAGCCGCATCGATTTCCGCCTGAAAACCCGCTATGTCGATGAACAGGCCAAAGATCTGGACGACGCACTGGCCCGCATCAAGAAATACACCGCTGAAGGCAAAGCCATCTCCATCGCCCTGTGCGGTAACGCGGCGGACGTTCTGCCGGAACTGGTGCGCCGCGGCGTGCGTCCGGACATGGTCACCGACCAGACCAGCGCCCACGATCCGCTGAACGGCTACCTGCCTAAGGGCTGGAGCTGGGAAGAATACCGTCAGCGTGCGCTGACCGAACCCGCTCAGGTGGTTATCGCCGCCAAGCAGTCAATGGCCGAACACGTTGAAGCCATGCTGGCGTTCCAGAAAATGGGCGTGCCAACCTTTGACTACGGCAACAACATTCGTCAGATGGCGAAAGAAATGGGCGTCAGCAATGCCTTTGATTTCCCAGGCTTCGTACCGGCTTATATCCGTCCGCTGTTCTGCCGCGGCGTTGGCCCGTTCCGCTGGGCCGCACTGTCCGGCGATCCACAAGACATCTACAAAACCGACGCCATGGTTAAAGAGCTGATCCCGGATGACGAGCATCTGCACCGCTGGCTGGATATGGCACGCGAGCGCATCAGCTTCCAGGGTCTGCCGGCACGTATCTGCTGGGTCGGTCTGGGCCAACGCGCCAAACTGGGTCTGGCGTTCAACGAAATGGTCCGCAGCGGTGAGCTGTCTGCACCTATCGTCATCGGCCGTGACCATCTGGACTCCGGCTCGGTTGCCAGCCCGAACCGTGAAACCGAATCAATGAAAGACGGCTCAGACGCCGTGTCCGACTGGCCGTTGCTCAACGCCCTGCTCAATACCGCCAGCGGCGCGACCTGGGTTTCCCTGCACCACGGCGGTGGCGTCGGCATGGGCTTCTCCCAACACTCCGGTATGGTTATCGTTTGTGACGGCACCGATGAAGCCGCAGAACGCATCGCCCGCGTATTACATAATGACCCGGCCACCGGCGTAATGCGTCACGCCGATGCCGGTTACGACATCGCCATTGAATGCGCCCGCGAGCAAGGTCTGAACCTGCCGATGGTGGCTGCGACTCAAGGAGACAAAGCATGAAAGCGCTGACTATTCGCCCAGGCCAACTGACACTGGCGCAACTGCGTGAAATTTATCAACACCCGGTCACCCTGACTCTGGACGACAACGCCTACGCAGATATCCAGAAAAGCGTTGCCTGCGTTGAACGTATCGTTGAGGAAAACCGTACCACCTACGGCATTAACACCGGTTTCGGCCTGCTGGCATCCACCCGCATCGCCCGCGAAGATCTGGAAGACCTGCAGCGTTCTATCGTGCTGTCGCATGCCGCCGGTGTCGGTGCGCCCACCGACGACAATCTGGTGCGCCTGATTATGGTGCTGAAAATCAATAGCCTGTCGCGCGGCTTCTCCGGCATCCGTCTGGAAGTGATCGAGGCGCTGATGGCGCTGGTCAACGCCGAAGTCTATCCGCATATCCCGCTGAAAGGCTCCGTAGGCGCCTCCGGCGACCTGGCACCGCTGGCACACATGAGCCTGGTGCTGCTGGGTGAAGGCAAGGCCCGTTATCAGGGCGAATGGCTGCCTGCCACCGAAGCGCTGGCCAAAGCGGGCCTGAAACCGCTGACGCTGGCGGCCAAAGAAGGCCTGGCACTGCTGAACGGCACCCAGGTTTCCGCTGCCTTTGCCCTGCGCGGTTTGTTTGACGTGGAAGACCTGTACGCCGCGGCAACGGTCACCGGTAGCCTGACGGTGGAAGCCGCTCTGGGCTCACGCAGCCCGTTTGATGCGCGCATTCATGCCGTGCGCGGTCAGCGTGGCCAGATCGACGCCGCCGCCGCTTACCGCCATCTGCTGGGCGAGCGCAGCGAAGTGTCCGATTCACACCGCAACTGTGAAAAAGTGCAGGATCCGTACTCCCTGCGCTGCCAGCCACAGGTGATGGGCGCCTGCCTGACGCAAATTCGCCAGGCCGCCGAAGTGCTGGAAGTCGAAGCCAACGCCGTCTCCGACAACCCACTGGTCTTTGCTGACCAAGGCGACGTACTGTCCGGCGGTAACTTCCACGCCGAACCGGTCGCCATGGCCGCCGACAATCTGGCGCTGGCGTTTGCCGAAATCGGCTCACTGTCCGAACGCCGCATCTCGCTGATGATGGATAAACACATGTCGCAGTTGCCACCTTTCCTGGTGGACAACGGCGGGGTGAACTCCGGCTTTATGATTGCCCAGGTGACCGCCGCGGCGCTGACCAGCGAAAACAAAGCGCTGGCGCACCCGGCCAGCGTCGACAGCATTCCGACCTCGGCCAACCAGGAAGACCACGTTTCCATGGCACCGGCCGCCGGTCGTCGCCTGTGGGAAATGGCGGATAACGTTCGCGGCATTCTGGCCGTCGAGTGGCTGGCGGCCTGTCAGGGGCTGGATCTGCGTAAAGGGCTGAAAACCACCGAAAGCCTGGAGCAGGCCCGCCGCACACTGCGCGAGCAAGTCAGTTACTACGACAAGGATCGTTTCTTCGCTCCCGACATTGAAGCCGCCAGCCTGCTGTTGGCGGCCGGTCACCTGACCTCGCTAATGCCTGCAGCGCTGCTGCCTAGCCAGGCATAAATAAACCCTACCACGCAGTTTGTTCTGTCCCACCGGGCGCTATCCGCCCGGTGCGGATAGCGCGTGCCTGTTCTGCCGTAAAAACTCGACGGGAAGCAACATGCATAACGAAAAACCACAACTCAGACGCGGATTAAACGCGCGACATATCCGCTTTATGGCACTCGGCTCCGCCATCGGCACCGGGCTGTTCTATGGCTCCGCCGGGGCGATCCAACTGGCCGGTCCTGCGGTGCTGCTGGCCTATCTGGTGGGCGGCGCAGCGGTCTTTATGGTGATGCGCGCGCTGGGGGAAATGGCGGTGCATCAGCCGGTTTCCGGTTCGTTCGGCCACTACGCCAGCCATTATCTTGGCCCGCTGGCCGGTTTCCTCACCGGCTGGACCTATACCTTCGAAATGGTGATTGTCGCCCTGGCGGACGTGACCGCCTTCGGCATTTATATGGGGCTATGGTTCCCGGACGTCGCACAATGGGTGTGGGTACTCAGCATTATCATGTTTATCGGTGCGCTCAATCTGTGCAGCGTGAAAGTATTCGGCGAAATGGAGTTCTGGCTGTCGCTGATCAAGGTTGCTGCCATTGTGGCGATGATAGTCGGCGGCGGTGCCGTGATGCTGTTTGGTTTTGGCCAGGCTCAGCACGCCACCGGCATCAGCAATCTGTGGGCGCACGGCGGCTTTATGCCTAACGGCATCGGCGGCGTGGTCGCTTCATTGGCGGTGGTGATGTTCGCCTTCGGCGGCATTGAAATCATCGGCATTACCGCCAGCGAGGCAAAAGACCCCGCGAAGGTACTGCCGAAGGCAATCAATGCCGTACCGATCCGCATTCTGCTGTTTTATGTGCTGACGCTGCTGGTACTGATGGCTATCTATCCGTGGAACAGCATCGGCCAGAACGGCAGCCCCTTTGTTGAGATCTTCAGCAATCTGGGCATCAGCTCGGCCGCCAACGTACTTAACGTGGTGGTGATCACCGCCGCCATTTCCGCCATTAACAGCGACATCTTCGGCGCAGGCCGCATGATGTACGGCATGGCGCAGGATGGTCAGGCACCGAAAAGCTTCTCCAAACTGACCTCCAATGGCGTTCCCTGGATGACGGTGTTGGTGATGTCGGTCGCCCTGCTGCTGGGCGTGGTGCTCAATTACCTGATCCCCAAACAGGTATTTATGATCATCGCTTCCATTGCCACCTTCGCCACCGTCTGGGTATGGCTGATGATCCTGCTATCGCAGATTGCCATGCGCCGTACGCTGACGCCGCAAGAAGTCAGCAAATTGAGTTTCCCGGTGCCGTGGTGGCCGGTCGCACCGGCGCTGGCAACGATATTTATGCTGTTTGTTATCGGCCTGCTCGGTTACTTCGAAGACAGCCGCATTGCCCTGTACGTCGGGCTGGTGTGGGTGGCCTTCCTTACCCTGGCTTACTGGTTGTGGGTACGTAAAAAAGGCGGGGGTTCACCCGTCACGTCCTCACCACAGTATTAATCTCACGAGCCCGCCGTTCCCGGGCTCTTCGTCATTAAAGTGGAGTATCACTATGCAAACACGACACAAACTATGGATACCGCTGATCGCGCTCGGGCTGATGACAGGCAGCCTGTCCGCGCGCGCAGCAGGCTGGTGCGAGTCCGGCAAGCCGGTCAAATTCGCCGGACTCAACTGGGAAAGCGGCATGCTGCTGACCGACGTCATGCAATATGTGCTGCAAAAGGGTTACGACTGTAAAACCGACGCGCTGCCGGGTAACTCCATCACCATGGAGCAGGCAGTCGGCACCAACGACATTCAGGTGTTCGCCGAAGAGTGGATTGGCCGCAGCGAAGTCTGGAACAAGGCAGAGAAAGCCGGCAAAGCGGTCAGCGTCGGTGCGCCGATTGTCGGCGCGGTTGAAGGCTGGTACGTGCCGCGCTATGTGATTGAAGGCGATGCCAAACGCAAGTTGAAACCGCTGACGCCGGATCTGAAAAGCATCCCCGATTTGGCCAAATATGTGCAGGTATTTCGCGATCAGGAAGAGCCGGACAAAGGCCGTTTTTACAACTGCCCAGCCGGCTGGACCTGCGAACTGGATAACACCGCGATCCTCAAAAAATTCAAGCTGGACGACAAGTTCACCAACTTCCGCCCTGGCACCGGCCCGGCACTGGATACCGCGATCCTCTCCAGCTACCGTCGCGGCGAACCTATCCTGTTCTACTACTGGTCCCCTACCCCGATCATGGGCCAGCTCGATCTGGTGAAACTGGAAGAACCGGGCGTGGACAAGAACATCCACATCAAGGTCGGTATTTCCAGCGTGTTTAACCAGCAGGCGCCTGAACTGGTGCAGGTGTTGTCAAAAGTGAATCTGCCGCTTGATCTGATTAACCAGAATCTGGCGCGCATGAGCAAGGAACGCATCAGCTCAGAGAAGCTGGCGCTGGAGTTCTTCAAGCAGCACCCGGAAATCTGGCAACAGTGGGTCAGCGAAGACGCAGCGAAAAAAATTCAGGCCTCCTTGTAATCGCTTTGGCATTCAGTAAACACCAACCCGGAGCCTGTGCGCTTCGGGCCTGACAGGGGTAAATACTTATGTTTCCAGATCGTTTTACTTTCTCCATCGCCGATTGGATCAATCGCTGGGTCGATGTGCTGGTCACCAACTATGGCGATATGTTCCGCAAGATCTCCGACACCTTGCTGTGGGCGGTGATCCACCTCGAAAGCCTGCTGCGCGCCACCCCATGGTGGGTGATGCTGGCCGTGGTCGGGCTACTGGCCTGGCACGCCACCCGCCGCTGGCTGCCGACGGTGGTGATCGTCAGCCTGTTGCTGCTGGTCGGTACCGCAGGGATGTGGGACAAATTGATGCAAACCCTGGCGCTGGTGCTGGTCGCCACGCTGCTGGCGGTAATTATCGGCATTCCGCAAGGCATATTGGCGGCGCGTAGCGATCGCGTACGGGCCGTAATGATGCCGCTGATGGACGTGATGCAAACCATGCCGAGCTTCGTCTACCTGATCCCGGTGTTGATGCTGTTCGGGCTGGGCAAGGTGCCGGCAATTCTGGCGACGGTGATCTACGCCACGCCACCGCTGATCCGCCTGACCGATTTGGGTATCCGCCAGGTGGACAAAGAAGTGATGGAATCCGTCACTGCCTTTGGCGCCAACCGCTGGCAGAAACTGTTCGGCGTGCAGTTGCCGCTGGCGCTGCCAAGCATTATGGCCGGTATCAACCAGACCACCATGATGTCGCTGTCAATGGTGGTTGTGGCCTCGATGATCGGTGCACGCGGGCTGGGCGAAGACGTGCTGGTGGGCATTCAGACACTGAACGTCGGTCTGGGCCTGGAGGCAGGTCTGGCGATCGTTATTCTCGCCGTAGTCATTGACCGTATCACCCAGGCTTATGGCCGCACCGCCATTGCGAGGTAACCCCGATGAACAAAATCGAAATCAAGAACGTCTACAAGATCTTCGGCCACAAAACGACGGCGGCGCTGGCAATGAGCCAGCAGGGTAAAACCAAGCAGGAAGTGCAGGCCGCGACGGACTGCGTGATCGGCGTGCACGATCTGTCGATGTCGATCGAAGCCGGTGAGATCTTCGTGATTATGGGCCTGTCCGGATCGGGTAAATCCACCCTGGTGCGCCACTTCAACCGGCTTATCGATCCCACCAGCGGCCAGATCCTGGTGGATGGCGAAGATATCCTGCGCTACGACGAGAAGCAGCTTGAGCACTTCCGCCGTCACAAGATCAGCATGGTGTTCCAGAGCTTTGGCCTGCTGCCGCACAAGACGGTGCTGGACAACGTGGCCTACGGATTGAAAGTACGCGGTGAAACAAAAGAAGTGTATCAGGAGCGCGCACTGCATTGGATCAACACCGTCGGGCTAAAGGGCTATGAAAAATCCTACCCGCATCAACTCTCCGGCGGCATGCGTCAACGCGTCGGGCTGGCGCGTGCGCTGGCCACCGATACCGATATCATTTTGCTGGACGAAGCGTTCAGCGCGCTCGATCCGTTGATCCGTGCCGAAATGCAGGATCAACTGCTGGCGCTGCAAAAAGAGCTGCACAAGACGCTGGTGTTTATCACCCACGATCTGGACGAGGCCGTGCGCATCGGTAACCGGATCGCGATCCTCAAAGACGGCAAACTGATCCAGGTCGGCACGCCGCAGGAGATCCTTAACAACCCGGCCGATGAGTATGTTAACCGCTTCGTGCAACGCCGTCTGGCGCTGGATGAGAACGTACAGAAACCGCGCCCGATGATCGCGGCCCGTGCCTGAGGAGAGCAATATGCACTACCCTATTTCGGTCACCCTCGACAACCTGCCGTTGCGCTGGCAAGACGTGGTGGCGGTAGCCAGATATCAGGCACCGCTCAACCTGTCTGACGCTGCCTGGGCGCGTATCGACAATGCGCAGGCCATCGTTCAGAAAATTGTCGCCAGTGAACAACGTGCCTATGGCGTCAATACCGGCCTGGGGGCGCTTTGCAATCAGGCGCTGCACGGCGAACAGCTGGCGCAATTGTCCCGCAACACGCTGATGAGTCACGCCTGCGGCGTAGGGGAACCGCTGAGCGATGAGCAGACCCGCGCCATTATCTGCTGCGCCATCGTCAACTATTGCCAGGGTAAGTCCGGCATTCAACGCCCGGTCGTAGAAGCGCTGCTGGCACTGCTTAACCGGAGGATAACCCCGCGGGTGCCGTCGCAAGGGTCGGTCGGCTATCTGACCCATATGGCACACGTCGGCGTCGCGCTGCTCGGTCTGGGCGAAGTCAGCTACCGTGGCCAACTCGTCTCCGCAGCCCAGGCTTTGGCGGAGGAAGGCATTGTGCCGCCACAGTTGGGCGCCAAAGATGGTCTGTGCCTGGTCAACGGCACGCCGTGCATGACGGGATTGAGCTGCCTGGCGCTGGCCGATGCCTGGCGGTTGGCCCGCTGGGCGGACGTGCTCGCGGCGATGAGCTTTGAAGCGCTAGGCGGACAGATCGCCGCCTTCGACAGCGAAATTTTGGCACTGAAACCGCACCCGGGTATGCAACGGGTCGGCAGTAATTTGCGGATGTTATTGAACGGCAGCGAGATGATTGCCGCCAGCAAGGGCATTCGTACCCAGGATGCGCTGAGCATCCGTTCAATCCCGCAGGTGCACGGTGCCTGCCGCGATCAAATTGCTCATGCAGAACTGCAGATTGAAATCGAGCTGAACGGCAATAGCGATAATCCCCTGCTGCTCGGCACGCCGGACAACTATAGAGTGATGTCACAGGCCAACCCACACGGCGAGTCTGTGGCCATGGCCGCCGATCTGCTGGCGATTGCCATCGCCGAACTGGGTGGTATCGCAGAACGGCGCATTGATCGGCTGATTAACCCACTGGTCAGTGGCTTACCGGCATTTCTGGTCAGCGAGCCCGGGGTGAACTCAGGCATGATGATCGCTCAATACGTGGCGGCATCGCTGTGCGCGGAGAACCGCCAACTGGCACAGCCTTGCGTGGTGGATAATTATGTGACCTCGGCGCTGCAGGAAGATCACCTCAGCCTGGGCACCGGGGCGGCGCTAAGGCTGCATAAGGCGCTGGGCAACATTAACCAGATCCTGGCGATTGAATACCTGCTGGCGGCACAGGCCTTTGAGTTCCTGCAGCAGCACCGTTTCGGTGACGGCACCCAACGTGCCTGGCAACGGCTGCGGCAAACAGTGGCCCCTTATCATCAGGACCGCTGGCTGGCACCGGATATCGCCAGCAGCGCCGCACTGTTACAGGATGAACAGGCGCTGGCGGAGATCGCCCCGACGCTGCTGTAATCCCCGCCCCCGCCTTCTGGGCGGGGGCATCGCGCTTAGCGCTGGGCCAAGGCCTGACGGATATCCGCCTGCAGATCGTCAGGATCTTCCAGTCCGGCAGACAGCCGCACCAAACCGTCGCTGATATGGTGGCGCTGCCGCTCCTCGGCGCTGTAGGCCGAGTGAGTCATACTGGCGGGGTGCTGGGCCAGAGACTCGCAATCCCCCAGGCTGACCGCACGCAAGATTAGGTTCAACCCATTGAGGAAGCGGATCCCCGCCGCCATGCCGCCTTTCAATTCAAAGGCCAGCATGCCGCCCGGTCGCGACATTTGCCGCTGCGCCAATGCATACTGCGGGAAGTCCTCCAGACCGGGATAATAAACCCGTTCCACCGCTGAATGCTGCGCCAGCATTTCCGCCAGGCGTTGAGCGTTGTCGCAGTGGCGTTCCATACGTAACGGCAAGGTTTTCAGCCCACGCAGCAACAGTGCAGCATCCTGCGCCGACAGCACCGCCCCGTTCATGTCTTTCAGCCCGACCAAACGAATGTCCTGCGCCAGATCCTGACGCGTCACCGCCAGACCGGCCAGTAAGTCACCGTGTCCGCCGATGTATTTGGTGGCGGAATGCACCACAATGTCCGCCCCCAACTCCAGCGGCCGTTGCAGATACGGCGTGCAATAGGTGTTATCTACCAACAGCAGCGCTCCCTGACGGTGGGCAATCTCGGCCACTGCGGCAATATCGACCAGGCGCATATTCGGGTTAGCCGGCGTTTCGCAATACACCAGCCGGGTACGTGGGCCTATCGCCGCCGCCAACCGCTCCGGCCGGGTCAGGTCAACGTGGGTGATTTTCACGCCGTAGCGCGCCAGCCCATGATGAAAATAGCTGAAGGTGCAGCCATAAATGGTTTCATCGACGATCAGCTCATCCCCTGGACTGAGCAGCGTCCAGCAGCAGGCGGTAATCGCGCCCATGCCGGAGCCAAAGGCCACCGCCGCCTCCCCACCCTCCAGATCGGCAATTCGCTGTTCCAGCAGATTGACCGTCGGATTGGCAATACGCGAATAAAAATAGCCTGGCTCAGTACCGGCAAAACAGGCACCGCCGTATTCCGCCGTCGGGAAGGTAAAGGTCGAACTCATAAACACCGGCGGGCAGAGCGCTCCCAGATATTGCTGGGGATCGTAGCCATGGTGGATCGCACGTGTGGCAAAACCGTGCCTAAATGTGACAGACATGACAACTCCTTTCCTGAGTGAGTGAAAGCAATTCCAATGATTTCGCTTAAACGTCCGGCGGTAACGCGCTGCTGCGTACCCGCTGGCCGATGATTTGCAGGGTGCGAAGTACCAGCATCAGACCCAGCAAGGTATCCGGCTGACGTAACAGGGCATACAGCGAGCGAAAATTAGCGGACGACGGATCTGACTGCAGCTCGGTATGCGCCATCTTCAACGCCATTCCCCCTTCCCAGCCTGCCGCCACCAGGCCTTCAAACACGCCGGCCAACTTTTCCACCAGTGCGTTATCGGCGATATCCACCAGGTCCGACAGCAGTGACAATAAATCGACCACGTTATCGAGCCGCCCACCGGCCAGCAGTGGCTGCAGCTTGTCCAGCAAGGGTGCCAGGGATGCTTGTTCAGATGCGTTCATAAGCCCTCCGTTAAATCAGCCCGCGTACCGTCGCCCAATACAGCCCGCGATTAAAGCCGTTGCGCAGCATACCGCCCACTTTGGTTGACGGCGTCGGCAGCACATCGTGGCGGTAGTCGTAAACCAGTGGCATACCGGCCTGTAGCCCCATTTGAGCGATCGCCTGCACCTTGCCGTCATAGTGGCTGACGGTCTGACCCAGTCGCAGTTCAGCCACGATATTGTCGGCGATCACCGGTGCCTGATTGTGGCAAGAGCCACCGGCCTTGCTGACCGGCAGATCCACCGTATCGCCGATGACATAAACCCCCTGTTGACCATAAACCTGTAATGTCTGGTGGTCGGTCGGCAGCCAGCCTTCGCCATTATTACCCTCGCTGAGGTCGGTATTGCGCACCGCTTCTACGGCGCGGATCGGCGGCGTGGCCATCAGAATATCGAACGGCTGTTCTTCTCCCTCGGCGGAGTAAGCGACTTTCTGCTGTGCGTCCACCCGGCTGAGAGTAAAGCCACGCTGATGACGGATATCACGCGCTGCGAAGATACCGGGCAAGGCTTCGGCGGTCGGGCGTTGCAAAAACAGGCAGTTACGCAGCAACTGCGAGACGCTGGGATAGGTATAAACAATTTCGATTGCCTTACGCACCCCGCGTCGACGCAGGTAATCATCGAGCATCAGCGTGGTTTCTATCGGGGCAATGCCGCACTGATGCGGCACGTTAGGCGTTTCGGGGAAGGAGACGGTAATAAAGATTCGGCCTTTCTCAATCGTTGCCAGCTTTTGCGCCAGCTGTCGGGCGGCCTGATATTGATAGAAATGATCGCCCGCCTGCGCCAGCCCGTCGATACGATCCGGCCAGGGCACACAGCCGGTGGCAAACACCAGAAAATCATAGGAGTAATGTTTACCACTTTGACAGTGAATGACCCTTTGGGATAAATCAAAACGCTCGGCTTTATCGACAATAAATTTTATTTCCGGGCGCAGCAGACTTTGTTGAGAGCGGGTCAACTCCTGCTTAAAAAAAGCGTTGAAGGCCACGTACATAAAAGCGGGTTTATAATAATGAACCGGAGAGTCCGAAAGCATTAATAACTCAACTTTATTATTCAATATCTCCCGGTGTAATTTCGCCGCCAGTAAATTGGCCAATATAGTCCCGCCAGTGCCACCACCGACAATCACAATCCTGTTTCGCATCAAGTCCTCACCCAGCCGGCCCGCAGGTCGACAATTTTATGAAGAAACGAACGGAGGCAGGACGACGGAGGATAAACACTCTGCCCTACTGGCAGTCTAGTAACTAAAAGATATAAAGCAATTTAAAAAGGAATTTATGAATAGGGATTTTATTATTATAATTAAATTACAGGCTTAAAAACCACAAAAAATAAATTAATAACTCACTAATAAATAACACACTATAACTGACTGTAATTATAGCTAAGTGAATAACACCTATAAAAAAACCCGCCGCAGCGGGTTTTTATTTAACAACGAATCAAACCGTTATTACTGACCTTTAACTTCTTTCAGGCCATTGAAAGGTGCGCGTGAACCCAGCGCTTCTTCGATACGGATCAGTTGGTTGTATTTGGCAACGCGGTCAGAACGGCTCATGGAACCGGTTTTGATCTGGCCAGCCGCAGTACCTACCGCGAGGTCTGCGATAGTTGCGTCTTCGGTTTCACCTGAACGGTGAGAGATCACCGCGGTGTAGCCTGCGTCTTTCGCCATCTTGATAGCAGCCAGAGTTTCGGTCAGAGAACCGATCTGGTTGAATTTGATCAGGATGGAGTTAGCGATGCCTTTCTCGATGCCTTCTTTCAGGATCTTGGTGTTGGTAACGAACAGGTCGTCGCCCACCAGCTGGATTTTGTCGCCCAGCACTTTGGTCTGGTATGCGAAACCATCCCAGTCAGATTCGTCCAGGCCATCTTCGATGGACACGATTGGGTACTGTTTGGTCAGGTCTTCCAGGAAGTGAGTGAACTCTTCGGAAGTGAAGGCTTTGTTGCCTTCGCCGGCCAGTACGTATTTACCGTCTTTGTAGAACTCGGAAGCCGCACAGTCCATTGCCAGGGTCACGTCTTTGCCCAGCTCGTAGCCTGCTGCTTTTACCGCTTCAGCGATAACCGCCAGCGCTTCAGCGTTGGAACCCAGGTTTGGTGCGTAGCCGCCTTCATCACCGACAGCCGTGTTCAGGCCTTTGGCCTTCAGCACTTTGGCCAGGTGATGGAAAACTTCAGAACCGATGCGAACGGCTTCTTTCAGGGATTTAGCGCCAACCGGCTGAATCATAAATTCCTGAATATCGACGTTGTTGTCAGCGTGCTCGCCGCCGTTGATGATGTTCATCATAGGCAGTGGCATAGAGAATTTGCCTGGGGTGCCGTTCAGCTCAGCGATGTGCTCGTACAGCGGCATACCTTTGGAAGCCGCAGCCGCTTTGGCAGCAGCCAGAGAAACCGCCAGAATGGCGTTAGCGCCGAACTGGGATTTGTTTTCGGTGCCGTCCAGGTCGATCATGATCTTGTCGATGTTAGCCTGGTCTTTGGCATCTTTACCCAGTACTGCCTGAGCAATCGGGCCGTTTACTGCAGCAACGGCTTTCAGTACGCCTTTACCCAGGAAACGAGACTTGTCACCGTCACGCAGTTCCAGTGCTTCACGGGAACCGGTAGAAGCACCTGACGGCGCAGCAGCCAGACCTACGAAACCGCCTTCCAGATGCACTTCGGCTTCAACAGTCGGGTTACCGCGGGAGTCGATGATTTCACGACCGATGACTTTAACGATTTTGGACATTAGGTTTTCCTCAGTACAAGTTAAACTAAAACTCCAGACAAACAGCGCGCGGTTCTCACCGCGCGCCGCCTACCAAATATTTTATTTCACCTGGCGCTTCTGATACTCACCAGCGGCCTTCACAAAGCCGGCGAACAACGGATGACCATCACGCGGCGTCGAAGTAAATTCCGGGTGGAACTGACAAGCTACAAACCACGGGTGATTCGGCAGTTCGATAATCTCAACCAGCTTGTTGTCTGCGGAACGGCCGGCAACCAACAGCCCGGCGGCTTCGATCTGCTTCAACAGCATGTTGTTAACTTCATAACGGTGACGATGACGTTCAACAATGGTCGGTTCGCCGTACATCTGACGTACCAGGCTATTGTCGGTCAGGTGGCATTGCTGGCCACCGACACGCATCGTGCCACCCAAATCGCTTTCTTCAGTACGCACTTCGACGTTGCCGTCTTCGTCGCGCCACTCGGTGATCAACGCCACCACCGGGTACTTACAGTCTGGCACAAACTCGGTAGAGTTGGCGTTCTCCATACCCACCACGTTGCGGGCGAACTCCATCAGTGCCACCTGCATACCCAGGCAGATGCCCAGGTAAGGGATGTTATTTTCACGCGCGTAACGCGCGGTCATCACCTTGCCTTCCACACCACGGTAACCGAAGCCACCCGGGATCAGGATAGCATCCAGACCTTTCAGCACTTCTACACCGCGGGTTTCCACATCCTGCGAGTCGATCAGCTTGATGTTCACGGTCAGACGATTTTTCAGGCCGCCGTGTTTCAAAGCTTCAATCACCGACTTATAGGCATCCGGCAGTTCGACATATTTGCCGACCATACCGATGGTCACTTCGCCGCCCGGATTGGCTTCTTCGTAAATCACCTGCTCCCATTCGGCCAGGTTGGCTTCCGGCGCATTGAGGCTGAATCGTTTACAAATATAATCATCAAGCCCCTGAGATTTCAAGAGGCCTGGGATTTTATAAATAGAATCAACGTCTTTCAGGGAGATAACCGCTTTTTCCGGCACGTTACAGAAAAGTGCGATTTTTGCACGTTCGTTAGCAGGAACGGCGCGATCAGAACGGCAAATCAGCACATCAGGCTGAATACCGATGGAAAGCAGCTCTTTTACGGAATGCTGGGTAGGTTTGGTTTTCACTTCACCGGCAGCGGCCAGGTACGGCACCAGCGTCAGATGCATGTACAGGGTGTGCTCACGGCCCACTTCCACGGCCATCTGACGAATGGCTTCCAGGAACGGCAGCGATTCGATATCGCCCACGGTACCGCCAACTTCCACCAATACCACGTCGTGACCTTCGCCACCTTCGAGGATACGCTCTTTGATCGCGTTGGTGATGTGCGGAATAACCTGTACGGTTGCGCCCAGATAGTCGCCACGGCGTTCTTTACGCAGAACGTCGGAGTAGATACGACCGGTGGTGAAGTTGTTGCGACGCGACATTTTGGTACGGATGTAGCGCTCGTAGTGACCCAAATCCAGATCGGTTTCTGCGCCGTCTTCGGTGACGAAAACTTCCCCATGCTGAATCGGGCTCATGGTGCCCGGATCCACGTTGATGTACGGGTCCAGTTTCATGATGGTAACGTTGAGGCCACGGGCTTCAAGAATAGCCGCCAGAGAGGCTGCGGCAATGCCTTTACCCAGAGAGGATACGACCCCGCCGGTCACAAAAATATAATTAGTTGTCATGCTGAACCTGAGAGTTTAGGTTTAAAGACGATGGAAGAACCAAGACGGGAAAGTAGTATACCCGAACCTCTTCAGACCTACAAACGATCGTTTTACTGTCCATCATCTCTTTTCCCCTCGGGAGTTCATCCGGGTTTACTCTTTCGGCCCGCCAGAAACGCTCTTTTTAAAACAATGAGTTAGCACAGAAAAATTCAATTTACCGCCCTTTCGAGATAATAAAACGCCTTAGAATTCAGTTTGTTGGCGTTTTACTGTCGACGGACCACAGTTCAGCAAACCATGACCCTGAGCTTAACCGTTTCAGCTTGCGTAAATCTTGTCGCCGATCAACATTGCGATAATCATAGGACAGCACTGCTGCTGATTAGTTTTCCTGGCGTTTAACCTGTTGCCACGCCTCTTCCATCTGCTCCAGCGTGGCTTCGCCCATCTGTAGCCCGCGCTGTTTGACAATTTCTTCCACCTGACGGAAACGGCGTTCGAACTTGCGATTGGCGGCCTGTAGCGCGTTTTCTGCCTTGTGGCCAAGATGACGCGATAAATTCACCGTGGCGAACAGCAAATCGCCGATTTCCTCTTCCAGCTTCTGCTCGTCGACCACCGCCTGCCGCGCTTCATGCATCACTTCGTCAATCTCTTCGTACACCTTGTCCAGCACCGGCCCCAGGGTGTGCCAGTCAAAACCGACCGAGGCACAGCGTTTCTGAATTTTATGCGCCTTCATCAACGCCGGCAGCGCCTGCGGAATATCATCCAACGCCGAATGCAGCTCTTTCTCGGCGCGCTCACCGGCTTTCAGTTGCTCCCAGCGCGCCGCAACGGCCTCACTGTCTGCTGCATCGGCTTCGCCAAAGATATGCGGATGACGGCGTTCCAGCTTGTCGCTGATGGCATTGCAGACCTCGTCGAAATCAAACAGCCCCTGCTCCTGGCCCATCTGGGCGTAAAACACCACCTGGAACAGCAGGTCACCCAGTTCGTCACGAAGATCGCCGTAGTCCTGGCGCTCTATGGCATCCAGCACCTCATAGGTTTCTTCCAGCGTGTAAGGGGCGATAGTGGCAAAGGTCTGCTTGCGGTCCCACGGGCAACCGGCCTGCGGATCGCGCAGCGTTCTCATGATGTTCAGCAAGCGTTGTAACGGAGAAGATTGGGTCATGACGAAGTCTCTGAAACGAGCGAGGCCCAATATATGGGCCCCGCGATAAAAAATGTAAGGTTAACTGCCGTGCAGTCGTTTGGCATCAATCACGTCCGGCAGTTGATTGAGCTTGGCCAATACCCGGCCCAGCACCTGCTGGTTGTAGATTTCAATGTCCATATCGATGGTCGCCAACTGCTTTTTGGTGTCGCTGCGGCTGGCCACGCCCAGCACGTTGACCTTTTCGTTGGCCAAAATGGTGGTGATGTCGCGCAGCAGACCGCTGCGATCGTTGGCCATCACGCGGACCACCAGCGAGTATCCGCTGGAATAGCTCTCGCCCCACACCGCGTCAACGATGCGTTCCGGCGCGTGTGACTGCAGATCCACCAGTTGGTCACAGTCTGCCCGGTGGATCGAAATGCCGCGGCCCTGGGTGATAAAGCCGATAATATCGTCACCCGGGATCGGCTGGCAGCAGCGGGCAATGTGGTGCATCAGGTTGCCTACCCCTTCCACCACCACCCGGCCGTTGTCCTTGCTGCGGGTGGCTGCCGGCGCTTTGTGCTGCACCAGCTGGCGCAACGCTTCGCGATCCTGCTCCTCAGCACTCGGTTTGTTGAACTTGCCCTGCAGGAAGTTCACCATCTGATTCAGGCGAATATCCCCGCCGCCAATCGCCGCCAGTATTTCATCCAGCGAATTCATGTTGTAACGCGGGATCAGCAGTTTCTCGGCCTCTTTCAGGCTGATACCGAGGTGTTCCAGCTCGCTGTCCAGCATTTGGCGACCGGCCAGGATGTTCTTATCGCGATCCTGCTTGCGGAACCAGTTGTGGATTTTGGAGCGTCCGCGGCTGGTGGTAACATAGCCCAGGTTCGGGTTCAGCCAGTCGCGGCTTGGGTTCGGCTGCTTCTGGGTGATAATTTCAATCTGATCGCCCATCCGCAACTGATAGGTAAAGGGCACGATACGGCCGCCAATTTTGGCGCCGATGCAGCGGTGACCAACGTCACTGTGAATATGATAGGCAAAGTCGAGCGGCGTGGAGCCGGCCGGCAGATCCACCACGTCGCCTTTCGGGGTAAACACGTAAACCCGATCGTCGAACACCTGGCTGCGAACCTCGTCGAGCATTTCGCCGGAATCCGCCATCTCTTCCTGCCAGGCGATCAGTTTGCGCAGCCAGGCGATGCGTTCTTCATAGCCGGAACGTACCGTCGCAACCGCGCCCTCTTTGTATTTCCAGTGCGCGGCCACGCCCAGTTCGGCGTCTTCATGCATCTGGCGGGTACGGATCTGGATCTCCAGCGTTTTACCACGTGGCCCCAGAACTACGGTGTGGATCGACTGGTAACCGTTGGGTTTCGGGTTGGCGACATAGTCGTCGAACTCATCCGGCAGATGGCGGAAGTGGGTATGCACAATCCCCAGCGCCGCATAGCAGTCCTGCAAGCGCTCGACCACCACGCGCACCGCGCGCACGTCAAACAGCTCGTCAAACGCCAGCGCCTTCTTCTGCATCTTGCGCCAGATGCTGTAGATATGTTTTGGACGGCCGTAGATGTCCGCCTTGACGCCTTCATCAACCATAGCATTACGCAGCGAGGCGACGAAATCATCGATAAACTGTTCGCGATCGATACGGCGCTCATGCAGCAGCTTGGCGATGCGTTTGTATTCGTCCGGGTGCAGGTAACGGAAGCAGAAATCTTCCAGCTCCCATTTCAGTTGGCCGATACCGAGACGGTTGGCCAGTGGCGCATAGATATTCGAACACTCTTTGGCCGCCAGGACGCGTTCGTCTTCCGGCGCGTCTTTCACTTCACGCAGGTGGGCGATACGCTCCGCCAGCTTGATCACCACGCAGCGGAAATCCTCCACCATCGCCAACAGCATGCGGCGCACGTTGTCGACCTGTTCGGAGGCCATTGAATCATTTTGGGTGGCTTTCAGTTGGCGGATGGCGTCCATATCGCGTACGCCATGTACCAGGTAGGTGATGCCCTTGCCGAAGGCTTCGGTCAGGGTTTCTTCATCCACGATACCGGCATCCACCAACGGGAACAGCAGCGCGGCGCGCATGCTGTCGTTGTCCATGCTCAGGGTGGAGAGGATTTCCACCATTTCCAACCCGCGCCACAGTAACAGCGACGCGTTGGGATGGTTCTGAGTCTGTTGCTCACAGTAGCGCCAGGTTGCGGCTAATCGCTCACATGACTGCGGGTTAGGTAGCCCCAAGCTGGCAATCCACTCGTCGAGAGCAAATTCGCCAGCCGTGTTCAGATGTGCACTTCTTACCGCAACCATAACCTCTCCCTACTTTGCAGCGACCTCTGGCGCAAAACCGTTAATCAACAGCGCCATTGACTCAAGATGCCCCGTATGCGAAAACCGCTCCAATATCCACACACGCGCAAGACGATAAGAAGCCGGCGTAACTCAGCCTATTCTTATGTGCATTATATTGCCCATTCGCTCGCGGTGTGGCAACACCTCTATGCCAGCGGCGCGTCGCGCCAACGGCTGGGCAGAATGGCCCTGACCGCAGAACAGATCCAATACCCGATCATTGGGTTGAATAGCGAACCATTCAAGGGCCTGCCCCACCATTGACTGATTTAATAAGCTATTTATATGAATAAAGTCACACGGACGGCAGTCTAAGCGTAGTCCGTCGACCTGATAATACGGCGTTTCACCGCGCAGTTTTTCGAGGCGCTCACCGCAGGGTGCCGAATAAAGAAATGCACCATAGTTTGTCGATCGAGCGCCGGTTCATTTAAAGTAGAGTCTGTCCGGCAATTTTCCCACTTTGGAAACCCATGACCAAATACAGCCTGCGGGCGCGCATGATGATCCTGATTCTGGCCCCAACGCTGTTGATTGGTCTGTTGCTCAGCACCTTCTTCGTAGTGCATCGCTACAATGAATTGCAGGAACAGCTGGTTGACGCCGGTGCCAGTATTATCGAACCGCTGGCGGTGGCCAGCGAGTACGGCATGACGTTCCGCAGCCGCGAGTCGGTCAGGCAGTTGGTCAGCCTGTTGCACCGCCGTCATTCAGATATCGTGCGCTCGATTACGGTATTCGACGCGCAGAATAATCTGTTTGTCACCTCCAATTATCATCACAACTTTACCCAACTGCAGTTGCCGAAAGGGGTACCCATCCCCACCGATCTGATGCTGACGCGGCGAGGCGACTCACTGATCCTGCGTACTCCGATCCTGGCGGAGAGCCAGTATCCGGATCAGGCCGCCAGCAGCGATCCTCAGCAGGACAACCGCCTGGGCTATGTGGCGATCGAGCTGGATCTGCAGTCGGTCCGGTTACAGCAATATAAAGAGGTGTTTGTCTCTACCCTGCTGCTGCTGCTGTGCATGTGTATCGCCATTTTGTTCGCTTACCGCCTGATGCGTGACGTTACCGGCCCGATCCGCAATATGGTCAATACCGTTGACCGCATCCGCCGCGGCCAGCTCGACAGCCGCGTCGAAGGCTTTATGCTCGGCGAACTGCACATGCTGAAGAACGGCATTAACTCGATGGCGATGTCGCTCACCGCCTACCACGAAGAGATGCAGCAGAATATCGACCAGGCCACCTCCGATCTGCGCGAGACGCTGGAGCAAATGGAGATCCAGAACGTCGAGCTGGATCTGGCAAAAAAACGCGCCCAGGAAGCGGCGCGCATCAAATCCGAATTCCTGGCGAACATGTCGCACGAGCTGCGTACCCCGCTCAACGGCGTGATCGGTTTTACCCGCCAGATGCTGAAAACCGAAATGAGCGTCACCCAGACCGACTATCTGCAAACCATCGAGCGCTCGGCCAACAACCTGCTGACCATCATCAACGACGTGCTGGACTTCTCCAAGCTGGAGGCCGGCAAGCTGGTGCTGGAGCATATCCCGTTCGCGCTGCGCGAGACGCTGGACGAAGTGATAGTGCTGCTGGCGCCCAGCGCCCATGAGAAAGGGCTGGAGTTGACGCTGGACGTGCATAACGACGTGCCGGAACAGGTGATTGGCGACTCCTTGCGGCTGCAACAGATCATTACCAACCTGCTGGGCAACGCGATCAAATTTACCGAAACCGGCAACATCGATATCCGCGTCGAGCTGCGTGGCCAGCAAGAGCGCCAGATGGAGCTGGAAGTACAAATTCATGACACCGGCATTGGCATCTCCGAACGGCAGCAGTCACAGCTGTTCCAGGCGTTCCGTCAGGCGGATGCCAGCATTTCGCGCCGCCACGGCGGTACCGGCCTGGGGCTGGTGATCACCCAGAAGCTGGTGAAAGAGATGGGCGGCGATATCTGTTTCCACAGCCAGTTGAACCGCGGTTCGACCTTCTGGTTCCACATTACCCTCGACCTGCACGAGGGCATGCTGTCGCTGCCGTCGAACCTGCCGGATCTGCAAGGCAAGACCCTGGGCTATATCGAAGCCAACCCGATGGCGGCGCAGGCGACGCTGAATATGCTGAGCGTCACCCATTTGGTGATCACCCATTCGCCAACGCTGGCCCAGTTGCCGAAGAAAAATTACGACTTCCTGCTGGTCGGGGTACCGATCCCGTTCCGTGAGAATATGGCGCAGCACGAAAGCAAACTGCTGGCGGCGCTGAAAATCGCCGACCGGGTGATTCTGGCCCTGCCCTGCCAATCGCAAATCAACGCCGAACAGCTTAAACAACAGGGTGCGGCCGGCTGCCTGATCAAGCCGATCACCAGCAACCGTCTGTTCCCGCTGCTGCGCATGGAAACACCGCCGCGCCTCGCCGCCCTGCCGGAACATAAGCGCCTGCCGCTGACGGTGATGGCGGTCGATGATAATCCGGCCAATCTGAAGCTGATTGGCACTCTGCTGGCCGAACAGGTGGAAAAGACCCTGCTGTGCGAAAGCGGCGAAGAAGCGCTGCAGCTGGCGCGCGATAACGTGCTGGATTTGATCCTGATGGATATTCAGATGCCCAATATTGACGGCATTCGTACCAGCGAGTTGATCCGCCAACTGCCGCACCACAATTCGACGCCAATCGTCGCCGTCACCGCCCACGCGGTCAGCGGCGAGCGCGAGCATTTGTTGCAGGCCGGGATGGATGACTATCTGGCCAAGCCGATTGACGAAGCGATGCTGACGCGCGTACTGGCGCGTTACTACAGCGGCGAGCCGGAGCCGGAAACTGCGGTCAATCAACCACTGCTGTCGCTCGACTGGCCGTTGGCGTTGCGTCAGGCGGCGAACAAGCCCGATCTGGCGCATGACCTGCTGCAGATGCTGCTCGATTTCCTGCCGCAGGTCAGCGGACGGGTGCAAGCGATACTGGACGGCGCGCCGGATGACGGCATTCTCGATTTGATCCACAAGCTGCACGGCAGTTGCAGCTACAGCGGCGTACCGCGCCTGAAACAGCTGTGTTTCTACCTTGAACAGCAGTTACGTCAGGGCGTCAGCAACGACGAGCTGGAGCCGGAATGGCTGGAACTGTTGGATGAGATTGAGCTGGTGAGCCAGGCGGCTCGCGCTCATCTGGCCTGATACGACAGGCAACAAAAAGGCACTCCGTCGTGGAGTGCCTTGTTCACAAGGATTGGCTGGTTAACCTTACTGCATCAGCAGATACAGCGTGGTGTCACCGCGCAGGATATTCAGCGCCAGTACCGACGGTTTGCTGTCGAGGATTTTACGCAGTTCGCCCAGGTTCTGGATCGGCTGCTGGTTAACCCCAAGGATAAAGTCGCCTTTTTTCAGGCCGATACGTGCGGCAGCGCTGCCGGCCTTGACGTTATCGACCTTCACGCCTTTCTGAGCGCCAGCCTGACCATTGCTCAGTTCGGCGCCTTCAATACCGGTGTAGATATTGCCGGATTCAACCTGAGTCTGGGCGCTTTGCTCCAGCGTGACGTCCACGGTCACCGGTTTGCCGTCGCGGATAATGCCCAGCGACATTTTGCTGCCGACCGGCAAAGTACCGATTTCCGCACGGAACGACGCGAAGCTGGAGATGGCTTTACCGTTCATGGTGACAATCACATCACCGGCCTTGATACCCGCCTTGGCGGCAGAGGATTTCGGCATCACCTGGCTGACAAAGGCCCCGCGCTGCGCGTCCACTTTCATCGCTTTCGCCAGCTCAGAGTTCAGTTCGGTGCCCATAATGCCCAATTCGCCGCGTTTCACCTGGCCATATTCGACCATCTGCGCCGTCAGGTTTTTCACCATGTTGCTCGGGATGGCGAAGCCGATACCGATGTTGCCGCCGTCCGGTGCCAAAATGGCGGTGTTAATGCCGATCAGTTCACCGTTCAGGTTAACCAACGCACCACCGGAGTTACCGCGGTTAATCGCCGCATCGGTCTGGATGAAGTTCTCGTAGTTTTCGATATTCAAGCCGCTGCGGCCCAGCGCAGATACGATGCCGGAAGTGGCGGTCTCACCCAGCCCGTACGGGTTGCCGATCGCGACGGTGTAATCACCTACGCGCAGTTGTTCGGAGTCCGCCATTTTGATCGCCGTCAGATTTTTAAAGTCTTTCAGTTGGATCAGCGCGATATCGGAGCGTGGATCCTTGCCGATCACCTTGGCGTCAAATTTACGGCCGTCGTTCAATTGGACCTGAATTTTATTGGCGTTATCCACCACGTGATTGTTGGTCACCACGTAGCCTTTAGCGGCATCAATCACCACCCCGGCGCCCAGCGCCTGGAATTTCTGCTGGGTCCCCTGACCCGGAGCACCCGGCTCGCCACCCTGACACATCGGCGAAGCCTGGAACGGCGAACCGTCCTGGCAGAACGGTGAATCTTCACCGAAGAACTGTTGGAACTGCGGCGGCATCTTCGCCGTATTGACCGTGGTGCTGCCTTCAACATTAATGCTCACCACGGAAGGCATCACTTTTTCCAGCATCGGTGCCAGGCTTGGCAATTGCTGAGTGCTGGAAGAAGCGGTTTCTGCGGCGCTGGCCGTCATCGGACCCATCGCCATACCAATACTGAATGCCAATGCGCTCAGAACTAATGCGGTTTTTTTCATCTGTGTGTCTCTTATAAAGTCGTTCAGAAAGTATTACGGTCTTTGTGCATAATCAGAACCTATTAATACCGCTAAGTTCCGGCGCAGGTTATTGGTAATAGTAAACAAATATTGTCCGTCTTTACAAAACTCCAAATAGGACCGTAGCGCCAGGCAAAGTGCTTAAAATAATATTTATTAGCTGAATGAATTATTCCGCAGCCATTAATCGCCGATATTCGTCATAGGCATAAAGATCGGTCATGCCGCTGATATAATCCTGCAGTAACCGCGCACGGAAATAATACTCGCGGATCGCCAACTGCTCGGGTGACAGATGTTGCAGGCCTTCAATCGCTTCGATATAGGCCAACCGATGCTTGGTTGAAAGCTTATGATACAGACGCGTTTCGATCGGATAGGCACGATGGCTGTCTTCCTGCACCAACAGGGTAAAGTCCGCCAGCGGCATCGCCAACAGTGGGCTGTAGATATCCAGCAGGCCGCTGATCACCCGGTAGCCCTGCAGCTCAAGCTGCTCTACTTCCGGGTGATTGAACACGTGTTTGAACGCGACATTTTTGAAAATCTTCAGCAATTGGTAAGCCGGGCTGGAGTCCTCCAGCAGCGCCTGATTAAAGTTGCCCTGATAGACCGCCTCCAGGTTATCAATAAAACGCTGCGCCGCATGCGGGACCAATCGCGCCACGGTAAAGACCCGTAAATACATGAAGAACTGATCTTCGCTACTGCGCCGCGCGCCACCGTGCGCGATCTTGCGAAAAGCGCTGGCCACGGTTTTATCAAACAAATCACCCGGCGTGACTTCGCCCCACTCCTGGGTTAAATGCTGGTAAAGCTGCTCGACGGTAAAAATGTTTTTTTCCACCGCATCTTCCAGATCGGCCACGCAGTAGGAAATATCGTCAGCGGCTTCCATAATATAGGTCAATGGGAAACGGTCGAACTCGCCCATATTCAGCTCGCGCCGCAGGCGATCGACAAAGGCCTCTTCCGCCAGATAAAAGCCCGGTTTTTTCATCAGGTAATTATGGCTGGCGGGAATGTCACTCGCCCAATAGGCCGGGCGGGTATATTTCAGGATACAGCCCACCTGCGCGTAGGTCAGGTTAAGCTTCAGTAGGGTATGCACCAGCCGGATCGCCTGGGCATTACCTTCAAAATGGCTGAGGTCGTGACGGATGCGGCTGCGCAGGCGGTTAAGATCGCTCTCGCCTTCGTGCAGACGCAATGCGCTGACCTGGCAGCGATCGTTGCTGGCCGGTTCGCTGCCGCAGCTGGCGGGATCGAGACGCTGGGAAAACCAGTTGTTGATCGCCGACTCGCCAAAATGACCAAAAGGCGGGTTACCGATGTCGTGCATCAGGCAGGCCATTTCGACAATGCTTTCAAAAGGATCCAGCAGTTTGGTCAGGCCGAGAGCGTCGACTCGCCCGTCCTGTTTAAAACGATTGAGGATCTCTTTGGCGATATGCCTTCCGACCTGTTGCACTTCCATCGAGTGCGTCAGGCGACTGCGGACCGCGGCGTTACGCTCGAGAGGAAACACCTGGGTTTTTTGCTGCAGACGGCGAATAGCGGCGGAATTGACTATGCGCCCGCGATCGCTCTCGAACTGCCGGACAATATCGTATTCTTCCTCGGCTTCAATTGGCTTGCTGAATGGCCGCTGGAAGCTGATTTTCTGCTTAAAGTCGATCCCGGACATCTGTTTCTCCGCCGTTGCACCCTGCCTCCGTGATAACAATTCCCGACGGCATATGCAACGGATTATCTCTCTATGAGAGCCATGATAGACTATGGCGAAATTCCCACACCCAATCAGTGAGCGTTATTTATGAAAGTAGGCATCATCGGCGCAATGGAGCAGGAAGTCACCCTGCTGCGCGATCAAATTGAAAACCGTCAGACCCTTCAACGCGCGGGCTGTGAAATCTATACCGGCCAGATCGGTGGTGTTGACGTGGCGCTGCTCAAATCCGGCATCGGTAAGGTTTCTGCCGCCATGGGTACCACCCTGCTGCTGGAACACTGCAAGCCGGACCTGGTGATCAATACCGGTTCCGCCGGTGGCCTGGCCAGCACGCTGAAGGTCGGCGATATTGTGGTATCCGAAGAAGTGCGCTACCACGATGCCGACGTGACCGCCTTTGGATACGAGCCAGGCCAAATGGCCGGCTGCCCGGCGGCGTTTGTGGCGGATGACGCGCTGATTGCGCTGGCCGAAAGCTGCATTAAGCAATTGAACCTGAACGCTGTACGCGGTCTGATCTGCAGCGGTGATGCTTTCATTAACGGTGCCGAGCCACTGGCACGCATCCGCGCTACCTTCCCGAACGTGGCGGCAGTAGAAATGGAAGCCGCGGCAGTCGGGCACGTCTGCCACCTGTTCGGCACGCCGTTTGTGGTCGTTCGCGCTATCTCTGACGTGGCCGACAGTGAATCGCACATGAGCTTTGACGAGTTCCTTGTCGTGGCGGCCAAGCAATCTACGCTGATGGTCAACGCCATGCTGCAGACTCTGGCTAAGCGCGGTTGATGTGACGCGACGCTTTTCAGCCCTGCTGTGGCTGCTGGCATTATGGATGGCGCTGCCCGTCGGCGCCGCCCAACGGGTGATCAGCCTGGCACCCAACACCACCGAGCTTGCCTATGCTGCCGGCATGGGCGATACCCTGCTGGCAGTGAGCGCTTATTCCGATTATCCCCCGGCGGCCAGCAAGCTGGAGCAAGTCGCTTCCTGGCAAGGCATCAACCTGGAGCGGGTGCTGGCGCTAAAGCCGGATCTGATCCTGGCCTGGCGCGGCGGCAATCCACAACGGGTGCTGGATCAGATCGCCTCTTTTGGCATCCCGATCTTTTATGCCGATGCCACCACCATCGATGACATCGCCCAGCGGCTGGATGACCTGGCCCAATACAGCCCACACCCAGAACAAGCGCATCAGGCCGCGAACGCGATCCGTCAGCAAATTGCCGCGCTGAAAGCAAAATATCCGCACAGTCAGCCGCGACGGGTGTTGCTGCAATTCGGCACCCAGCCGCTGTTCACCAGCTCTGGCGCGACGTTGCAAAGTCAGGTGTTGTCGTTGTGCGGCGCAGAGAACATCTTTGCCGACAGCCGCATGCCGTGGCCGCAAATCAGCCGCGAGCAGGTACTGGCCCGCCAACCGCAGGCCATCGTCATTACCGGCGACCAAAAAGAAATCGCCAGCGTGAAAGCCTTCTGGGCGCCGCAACTGCAGGTACCGGTGCTTGCGGTGAATGGCGACTGGTTCAACCGCGCCGGCCCACGCATCATGCTGGCGGCCCAGCAACTGTGCAGCCAACTGGCGGAGATTCATTAATGCTGGTGTTTTGGCTGGATATTCTCGGCACTGCGGTTTTCGCCATCTCCGGCGTGTTGTTGGCAGGCAAGTTGCGGATGGATCCGTTCGGCGTACTGGTGCTCGGCGTAGTCACGGCGGTCGGTGGCGGCACCATCCGCGATATGGCGTTAGCCAACGGGCCGGTATTCTGGGTGAAAGATCCGACCGACCTGGTGGTCGCCATGATCACCTGCGTGCTGACGCTGCTGCTGGTACGCCAGCCGCGCCGCCTGCCCAAGTGGATCCTGCCGGTGCTGGACGCCGTTGGGCTGGCGGTGTTTGTCGGCATCGGGGTCAATAAAGCCTTTGCGGCCGACGCCAGTCCGCTGGTGGCAATCTGCATGGGGGTGATCACCGGGGTCGGCGGCGGTATTATCCGCGACGTGCTGGCGCGGGAAATTCCGATGATCCTGCGAACCGAAATTTACGCCACCGCCTGTATTATCGGCGGCATTGTGCATGCTACGGCCTATGCGACCTTCGGTATGCCGCTGCAACAGGCGATGATGCTCGGCATGGGCATCACGCTGGCGATCCGCCTGGCGGCCATTCGCTGGCACCTGAAACTTCCCGCCTTTATCCTCGAACGCTAAACCCTCCGCCCGGTTTCGGGCGGAGCTTTATCAAGCTGTCACATTTCAAAACAGAATATTCGACCAATTAATTAGCAAAGTGTTATTATCATTGCCTGAAAAACGCAGGGAAAACAATGTAATAAACTTTTTAACTCCAGGTTAATTATTATCCCGCCCTGTTAAATCTTATTAACTTTTTGCCGATAAGCCACCATGTGATTGCTTACGGATGGCTATTCCCCAAATGATGAAAAATATTCTGTTTTTATTCAGTGCGCTGCTGTGCAGCCCCCTCGTTTATGCCGGCGCCACCAGCGGGCAAATCGGTGTCAGCCTGACCATTACCCCAAAGTGCAGCGTGCGTACTGACGGCCCAGAGCCTCAGATAAAATGCGGCGGTACGGCCGATCCCCAGCCTAAAGTCACCCGCAGCCGGTTGCTGACCGAGGGTGAACATAATCCTCATCAGGAGCTGGTCACGGTGGAATGGTAGCGATAAAAAAACCCGCAAACCGGTGAGGTTGGCGGGTTTTATACTGCAGCAGGCAGGATCAGACGCTGAACGAGGATCCGCAGCCGCAGGTGGTTTTGGCGTTCGGGTTGGTCACCACGAAGCGGGAGCCTTCCAGCCCTTCGGTATAATCGACCGAACCGCCGACCAGATATTGCAGGCTCATCGGGTCTACCACCAGCGCAACGCCCTGCTTCTCGATGGTCATGTCGCCATCGTTGACCTTGTCGTCAAAAGTGAAGCCGTACTGGAATCCGCTGCAGCCGCCACCGGTAATATAAACCCGCAACTTCAGATCCGGATTTTCTTCATCAGCAATCAGGACTTTAACCTTGCTTGCTGCTGCCTCGGTAAATTGCAGGGGCAGTGCTGTTTCATCACTCATACTCTTTACTCCCAACATTGTTCTGCATCAGGTCGCTACAATGGCGGCCGGATTAATGTTATTGATTATCTAATACCTGAGTGTTGCGTTCAAGTATTCACCGCATTTGTTGTATCTTCTTTACCTGTTTTATCTGCCGCTTCACGCGCCTGCAGCGCTTCCTGACGCTGTAAGGTACGGGCCAATATTGAGGAATACAACGGCTTACCGCCGAGGAACTGTGCTACCAAGGTAGCCCCCAGGCAGGTAATAATCATTGGCAGTATCAGCTGGTAGTTATCGGACATTTCCAGCACCAGCACAATGCCGGTCAGCGGCGCACGCACCGTGGCGGCAAACAGGGCGCCCATTCCGGCAATGGCAAAGGTACCGGCCTCGATACCGTAGGCTGGGAACAGATGGGCACCGGCCAGGCCAAAGGCGGTGCCAAACAGCGTACCCAGCGCCAGCATCGGCGCAAAAATCCCGCCCGGCGCGCCGGAGCCAAAACATAACAGCGTGGTGATCACCCGGGTAATAAAAATAAACATCAGCATGCCGACGCTGTAGTTACCTGCCGCGGCGATCGGGATCAGCCCAAAACCCCCGCCTGCGGCTTCCGGCTGGATCAGCCCCAGAATGCCGCAAATGCCGCCAAGCAATCCGCCTATCAGCAAAACCTTACGCATTTTACCGCCGTGCAGGCGAGCGAACATGTCCTGAGTGCGGAAAATCAGCGCGTTGAACATCACGCCCACCGCACCAAAGATCGCCCCCAGCACCAAGTACAGCCAAAGGGTATTAATCGGTGCCGAAGAGAGCTTGCCCACTGCGATCACCGAACCCTCGCCGTTGAACAGCTGGAACACCACGCTCGACATAATGACGCCGATAAATACCGCTTTAATCGAGATCAGGTTATAGCGGAACTGCGGACGCATCTCTTCAATGATAAACAAAATGCCCGCCAGCGGCGCGTTGAAGGCGGCGGAAAGGCCGGCAGCCGCACCGGTAGCCAATAGCGAATGACGTGCTTCGGCACCGCGCATGCGGAAAATATCCAGCACCATGCGCCCGACATTGCCGCCCATTTGCACCGTAGGCCCTTCGCGCCCCAGCACCATGCCTGCCCCCAGCGTTCCCATGCCACCGATAAACTTCACCGGGATCACTCGCCACCAGCGCACCGGGCGCAACTCTTCCAACGCCCCTTCGATCTCCGGGATACCCGAACCGCCCGCCTCCGGGGCAAAACGGTGCACCAGGTAGTACCCCAACACCGCCAGCGCGGCGGAAAGAATAAAGGCCAGCGGCCAAACCAGGATCCAATAATCGGCGACCTGTGCCAGCCCGGACAAACGCTGTTGCTGCACCCAATCCACCGCTTTATCAAAGGCCACGCCGAGCAAACCCGCCAGGGTTCCCACCAGTGCCGCCATCAACAGGATCGCCACCGGCGTTTTATCCCGGCGTATAAGCTGGCGCACCGCGTCGCTACGTTTCAGGCGCGGAGCGCGCGCTAGCGGCGGTTGTTGCTGTAATTCAGTCATAATGGGTTATTCATTAATGGAATCAAATGTAATACAAATAGGCCAGCTGATTATTCTAGCCTACCCGCTGACTGACCGCCCCTCTAAATAGGTATCTGACTGTGATCGTTTCATATCGGCGAACACTTCACTAGAATAGCGCGGTCAAATCATTCAAACAGAATCCAGGAGCCGATTTATGAGCTTACACAGCAAGTCCGAAAGTCTGTATGCCCAGGCAAAACAGGTAATCCCAGGCGGGGTTAACTCTCCGGTGCGTGCATTCAACGGCGTTGGCGGTGTGCCGCTGTTTATCGAACGGGCGGACGGGGCTTACCTGTTCGACGTCGACGGCAAAGCCTATATCGACTACGTCGGTTCCTGGGGCCCAATGGTATTGGGGCACAACCACCCGGCGATCCGCAACGCGGTCATCGAAGCGGCGCAGCGCGGCCTGAGCTTTGGCGCCCCTACCGAGATGGAAGTTAAAATGGCGGAGCTGGTCACCGAACTGGTGCCGACCATGGATATGGTACGCATGGTGAACTCGGGGACCGAAGCCACCATGAGCGCCATTCGCCTGGCGCGCGGCTACACCAACCGCGATAAAATCATCAAGTTTGAAGGCTGCTACCACGGCCACGCGGACTGCCTGCTGGTGAAAGCCGGTTCCGGCGCGCTGACCCTGGGCCAGCCAAACTCCCCAGGTGTGCCGGCTGACTTTGCCAAGCACACCCTGACCTGCACCTTTAACGATCTGGACTCGGTACGCACCGCATTTGAGCAGTATCCTTCCGAGATCGCCTGCATCATCGTCGAACCGGTCGCCGGTAACATGAACTGCGTACCGCCACTGCCAGAATTCCTGCCGGGCCTGCGTGCGTTGTGCGACAAGTACGGCGCACTGCTGATTATCGACGAAGTCATGACCGGCTTCCGCGTGGCGCTGGCCGGGGCACAATCCTATTACGATGTGGTGCCGGACCTCACCTGTCTGGGTAAAATCATCGGCGGCGGCATGCCTGTTGGCGCATTCGGCGGCCGTCGTGAAGTGATGGCAGCGCTGGCACCAACCGGCCCGGTCTATCAGGCAGGCACGCTGTCCGGTAACCCGATTGCGATGGCGGCAGGCTTTGCCTGCCTGACCGAAGTTTCGCAGGTCGGTGTCCACCAGACGCTGACCGAACTGACCGATATGCTGGCAGCCGGCCTGCTGCACGCGGCGAAAGAAGAAAACGTCGCGCTGGTGGTGAACCACGTTGGCGGCATGTTCGGCCTGTTCTTTACCGATGCGCCGTCAGTCACCAGTTATCAGGACGTGATGCAGTGCGATGTAGAACGCTTCAAGCGTTTCTTCCATCTGATGCTGGAAGAAGGGGTTTATCTGGCGCCTTCTGCCTTCGAGGCCGGCTTTATGTCCATTGCGCACAGCAAAGAAGACATTCAGCGCACTATCGATGCCGCGCGCCGCTGCTTCGCCAAACTGTAAGTTTCGGCTATCCAATAAAAACGGGCGCTCAGCGCCCGTTTTTATTTCCAAATTTCGCCGTCAGAGCAAAGTACCGTAAATCGTCAGCAGGGCTACCACCACCACGATAATCATCGTCACCTTACGTGCCAGGGTTACCGCCGCCCGCGGGGTCTGCACCGGATCCATATGGGGATCACGCGCCAGTGAGAACTGTGCCAGCCGCGTCAGCACCTGATACTGCGAAGAATGGAGATCGCCCAGCGATGCAAACCATGCCGGCAGTGCTCGCTCACCATGTCCAAACAGGGCGTAAGCCACACCGGCCAGACGCACCGGGATCCAGTCCAGCCAGTTCAACAGATGATCGATGCCCGACTGCGAACGCTCCAGCGGGGTATTATGGCGCGCCAACCAGGTCTGGTAAGCACGCAGGAAGGAGTAGCCCGCCAGCGCAATCGGCCCATAAGGCCCGCAGACCACGAACCAGAACAGCGGTGCCAGATAATAACGGAAGTTAATCCACAGCAACGCATTTTGCAGTTCACGCAGGCGCAGCTCTTCGCTGCAATCCACCGGCAAACCGTGGATCAGTGCCAGCTCCTCCGCCATCTGGTCGCTGGCATGAGCATCTCCCTGCCGCGCCGCTTTCAGATAGGCGCGATAGTGTTTACGCTTGATGCCCGCACCCACACACAGCAAATCAATGATAATCCACAGCAATAGCGTCACTACGCCGAAAAACAGCCCTTGAGACAGCCACAGAATGCCCCCGACCACCACCATCCAGGCCAGGGTCATCAGCAACGTCTGCGCCAGCGAGAACCGATGCAACCGATGAAAAACCACCTCCAGGCGATGGTCCAACTGCCAATGCTCACCCAGCTTGAACAAACGTTCCCACGCCAGAACCAGTAACAGCGTAAACAGCGTCATTAGCGACTCCTCTCCCTTTCCATTGTTCCAAGCATAGCGTCATCAGGCTTGCCGGGTTGTTCCAGAGATGCCAGATTTAAATCCCGGTAAAATATCGCCGCTGGATCGGATTAATACCAGATTAGCGGTGCAACCACCGCGCTGCGGTGGTACTTATCATGGCAACAGAGTAGCATGTTCCCCCTACGATATTACCGTCCATTTCGGAGTTTTCTATGCCGACACGCCGCTATAGTGCCGACAGTCGCCGCACCGAGCTTCTTGAACGAATTGAAAGCGATATCCCCTATGCCGTTGCCCAGGCGCTGCGTGAAGACCTGGGTGGTGAAGTCGATGCCGAACGCGATATTACCGCGCAATTATTACCGGCCGACACCCAGGCCGAAGCCACCATTATTACCCGCGAGCCCGGCATCTTTTGTGGTCAGCGTTGGCTGAATGAAGTCTTCATTCAACTGGGTAACCAGGTGAAAGTGGAATGGCAGGTGGCGGACGGCGATAGCCTGGTCCCAGACCAGCCGCTCTGCAAACTGACCGGCCCGGCTCGGATATTGTTGACCGGTGAGCGCACCGCGCTGAATTTTGTCCAGACGCTTTCCGGCGTAGCGACCGAAGTCAGCCGCTACGTGGCGTTGTTGCATGGCACGCAAACCCGCCTGCTGGACACCCGCAAAACTCTGCCAGGGCTGCGCACCGCGCTGAAATATGCCGTGCTGTGCGGCGGCGGCAGTAACCATCGCCTGGGGCTTTCCGATGCCTTCCTGATCAAGGAAAACCACATCATTGCCTCCGGTTCGATTAAAAAGGCGGTCGAGAAAGCCTTCTGGCTGCATGCCGACGTGCCTGTAGAGGTGGAGGTCGAATCGCTGGATGAACTGCAGCAGGCGCTGGATGCCGGTGCCGACATCGTCATGCTGGATAATTTCAGCGTCGAGATGATGCGTGCTGCCGTGGCGCAAACTCAGGGGCGTGCCCAACTGGAAGTTTCAGGCAACGTGACCAGTGAAACCCTGCGCACCTTCGCCGAAACCGGCGTGGACTACATCTCTGTTGGCGCCCTGACCAAACACGTGACTGCGCTCGATCTGTCGATGCGCTTTAAATAAAGTCCGTCATCCCTGCCTCCCTGTCCATCGGGGAGGTATTTTCTCGTCAGAATTGCGAAGCTCGCCCCATCTTTTTTCTTTCCTCTGCAATGCGGATAAATTGCTGTGGAACTGCGCCCAAAAACAGCCATAACCCACTCGAAGCTCACGTCCTGTACGCTTACCTTTGCTTCCACATTCACACGGAGGCAACAACAGATGGAAACACAGCGCGGCTTTACCCTAATCGAACTGATGGTGGTGATCGCCATTATCGCCATCCTGAGCGCCATAGGCATTCCCGCCTACCAGCGCTATATCCAAAAAGCAGCGATGACCGACATGCTGCAAACCATGACGCCGTATAAACTGGCCGTTGAGTTGTGCGTGCTCGACACTGGCGCGCCAACCGGCTGTAACGCCGGCAGCCAAGGTATCCCTGCCGGTGATGCCTCACGCTACGTCAGCGCAGTCAAGGTCACCCAGGGCGTGATCTCACTGACCGGTACGCAAACGCTGCAAGGGCTGACGGTCGCACTGACCCCAACCCAAAACGCCAGCGGCCTGACCCGTTGGACACGTCAGTGCACCAGCAGCAACGCCAATTTGCAGGAAACCTGTCAGGAAGTTTTCCGTTTTGACGCCACCGCAACGGCACCAACGCCATGAGTACGGCAATCAGTGACGAAATCCATGCGCTGTGCCGCCGTTATCAGGCACTGGCTCTCAGCGAAGATCGGTACTGCCTGAATGTAGCCCTGACGGCAGAGGCGCCACAGGCGCTGCTGTCGGCGCTGCGTTTCGCCACCGGCAAGCGCATTCATCTGGAACAGTGGCCGGCAGCCCGGCTGGAAATGGAACTAAACCAACGACAAATACAAGGCGATCGACTCCCGCAAGAAGCGCCGGAGACACAACCTGATGCACCCTCATTAAACGACGACAGTGACGCTCCCGTTGTGCAGTTTATCAATCAGACGTTGCGCATCGCCATTCAACGACGTGCCTCGGATATTCATTTCGAGCCTTACCAACAGACGCTACGTATCCGCCTGCGGATCGACGGGGTACTGCAGGCGATAACCTCACCGCCATTCACGCTCGCCGCTCGCCTCATCGCCCGGCTGAAGATCATGGGGCAGTTGGACATTGCCGAACGTCGCCTGCCACAGGATGGTCAGCTCAGCGTGCAATTGGATAACGCCAGTTACTCGATGCGCATCGCCACCCTGCCCACGCTGCACGGCGAAAAAGTGGTACTGCGAGTCCTGCAAACCGAACGCCAGGAGCTACCGCTGGATCGGCTGGGAATGGATCCGCCGGCGTTGGCGGAGTTTGCCGCGGCACTGTCCTGTCCACAGGGTATGATCCTGGTCACCGGCCCGACCGGCAGCGGTAAAACCGTGACGCTTTACAGCGGCCTGCGTCAGTTGAATGATGCGCAAAGTAATTTATGCAGCGTCGAGGATCCGATCGAGATCCCGTTGTTTGGCGTTAACCAGACGCAAATCAATGTCAAAACCGACCTGGATTTTTCCCGCGTTTTACGCGCCTTACTGCGACAAGATCCGGACGTGATCATGATCGGTGAAATCCGCGACGGGGAAACGGCAGAGATCGCGGTTAAAGCCGCGCAAACCGGTCATCTGGTGTTGTCCACATTGCACACCAACTCCACCAGCGAAACCCTGACGCGCCTGACCCATATGGGGATTCCCGGCTATCTGATTGCCGCCTGCCTGAAGCTGGTGATAGCCCAGCGGCTGGTGCGCAAACTTTGCAGCCACTGCCGCTATCAGCAAAGCCAGCCCATACGCTTCCCTGCCGCCATTTGGGCCCCCCCCCTGCTGCCCTGGCAGGCTGATGGCTGCGAACACTGCTTTAGCGGCTACTACGGCCGCACCGGGGTATATGAATTGCTAACCATCACCCCAGAGGTGCAGGCCGGGCTGTTACGGGGCGCCGCTCCTGGTGAACTGGCCGACATTGCCCAACAGCAAGGGCAGACAACGCTGCTGCAAGCCGGGTTAACGCTAGTTTCACAAGGCGTCACATCGCTGGAAGAGGTATATCGCATTGTCGGCATCATTGCCGGTGAGGAGGTAACGTGAAAGCGCTGCGCCTTTTCCTCTGGCAGGCGATTGACCCTCAGGGTCAACTGCGTCAGGGCGAACTGATGTGCAGCGAAAAGAATTTGGTCAGCCACTGGTTGATCGAACAAGGGCTACAACCCTGCCAAATTAACAGCGGGAAACGCATTGCCCCCAGTCAGTGGCGCGGCGAACCCTTGATCCAGTTCACCCGCCAACTTGCCACCCTGCTGCAGGCCGGGTTGCCGCTGGTCAGCGGGTTGCAGTTGCTGGCGGCAGAACACCCATCTGCCGCCTGGCGCTGTCTGCTGCGGGACATCAGCGAACAGGTGCGGCAAGGCCAACCCTTTTCCGAGGTTATCGCCGGGCAACATGCCATCTTTCCTCTGATCTACCGCCAGTTGATCGCCATTGGGGAACTGACCGGCCACCTGGATCAGTGCTGTTTGCAACTGGCCCAACAGCAGGAAGCACAGCAAAAATTGCAGAAGAAAGTGGTTAAGGCGCTGCGTTATCCCTTGTTTATCTGCGCAGTAGCGCTGTTGGTGAGCATTCTGATGTTGGTCATGGTGTTACCGGAATTTGCCGGCGTCTATCAGTCCTTCAATGCGCCGCTGCCGTGGTTTACCCAGGGGCTGCTGAACCTTTCTACCTGGTTGATCCACGGCGGCCCCTGGCTGGTGACGGGGATGGGTTGCACAATATTTGCTTATTTTCGAAGACTGCACCCGCAGTCACACTGGCGCAGGCGCGAACAGGCGGCATTACTGCGCCTGCCGCTGATCGCTCAATTGATCAAGGGCGGTTGCCTGAGCCAAATATTCCGCATTCTGGCCATGACTCAGCAGGCCGGGCTCACGTTGGTTGAAGGATTGAATGCCGCAGCGCTGTCGGTGGACAACCTGTTTTACCGACAGGCGATGGAGAAGGTGCAGCACCAGATAGCGCAGGGTCAGACTTTCCACAGTGCGTTGGGGGAACAGGCACTTTTCCCCCCACTTTGTCAGCAGTTAGTCCGGGTGGGCGAAGAATCCGGCTCGTTAGATACGCTGTTGGGCAAGCTAGCGCTGTGGCATGAGCAGCAAACTTTTGAGTTGGCCGATACGCTGGCGCAAACACTGGAACCGATCTTGATGCTGGTGGTGGGCGGGATCGTCGGCACGCTGGTGATCGCCATGTATTTGCCGATATTCCAGTTGGGGAATGTTTTGGGGTAAGTTCTGGAAAACCTTGAGTGCAGCACTGAACTGCGCCCAAGGTTTGGTCAGGCTGAAGCGAGCCGGATTAGTTACTGCCGAATACGCGGTTTTCCTGCTCCGCTACGCGGATAAAGGTGGTGCGTTTGGTCAGCTCTTTCAGACGTTCCGCACCGACATAAGTACAGGCAGAGCGCAGGCCACCAAGAATGTCACGGACGGTAAATTCAACCTCGCCACGCAGTGGCAGTTTGACGGTTTTGCCTTCTGCCGCACGGTACTGGGCAACACCACCGACGTGACGTTTCATCGCCGATTCGGAACTCATACCGTAGAACAGCATGAATTTCTCGCCGTTCTCTTCCACTACTGTGCCTTCGCACTCGTCATGACCGGCCAGCATGCCACCCAGCATGACAAAATCTGCGCCGCCACCAAAGGCTTTAGCTACATCACCCGGTACCGAACAACCGCCATCACTGACGATCTGACCGCCAAGGCCGTGTGCCGCATCGGCGCACTCGATCACCGCAGACAGCTGCGGATAACCCACACCGGTTTTCACTCGGGTGGTGCAGACTGACCCAGGACCAATACCCACTTTGACGATATCGGCACCGGAGAGGATCAACTCTTCAACCATTTCACCAGTGACTACGTTACCGGCACAGATCACATGGTTCGGGCAGGCTTCACGCGCTTTCTGCAAGAAGGCGACAAAATGCTCTGAGTAACCGTTGGCGACGTCGATACAGATAAACTTCAACCCCGGCGACAAGGCCAGAATTTGCTGCATCTTCACAAAATCAGCTTCTGAAGTGCCGGTTGAAACCATAACGTGGCGCAGCACCGATGCCGGTACGCGCTGCACAAATGCGGCCCATTGTTCAAGGGTGTAGTGTTTGTGTACGGCGGTGAGTACGTCGAAGGAAGCCAGGGCCTCTGCCATGCTGAAGGTGCCGACCGAGTCCATGTTGGCGGCGATAATCGGCACGCCGGACCAGCTCAGGCCAGAATGTTTGAAGGTAAACTGACGCTCCAGTTCAACTTCTGAACGGCTTTTCAGCGTGGAGCGCTTAGGGCGAATCAGCACATCTTTAAAGCCTAACTTCAAATCTTCTTCAATACGCATGACTTATGATTTCCTGGTTTATGGCGACGGATCGCAGAACGCAATGTCTTGAAAGGCGACGGTAGATTAATGCCAGTTCCAGTGACGCTATCATACGCGCTAAAAATCGCCGGACAAGACTGCGAATTCTCCTTTATTTACGCTACAATCCGACAAATTTACCTGCGAATACGCAGTGTGACCGCCCGCTCATTTTTTCTTTCCGTCTGCATTTTTTATCACCGTACAGCGCAAGCTGCCGAACAAGCGCCGCCTGCTGACTTGCACTTCTGCGCGATCGCTTTATGATTCGTCTATTATTTTTTTATGAACATCAGGTGCATTCCCTACCATGGCCTACATTGTTGCGTTGACAGGGGGTATCGGCAGCGGTAAGTCAACCGTGGCAGACGCCTTTGCCCGCCATGGCGTGACGGTGGTCGATGCAGACGTTATCGCCAGGCAAGTTGTCGAACCTGGCACCCCGGCGCTGGCTGCTATCGCCAAACGTTTTGGTAATGAAATGTTGCAGCCTGATGGCAGGCTTAACCGCGCTTCGCTCCGTCAGCGTATCTTCAGTAACCCGGATGAAAAGAGCTGGCTGAACCAACTGCTGCACCCGCTGATTCATCAGGAAACCCAATGCCAACTGGCGCAAGTGACCAGTCCTTATGCACTTTGGGTGGTTCCCCTGCTGGTTGAAAACAACCTGCAGGAACGCGCCGATCGCGTCCTGGTGGTCGACGTTGACAGCGAGACTCAGTTGGCCAGAACCATCGCCCGCGACGGCATCAGCCGTCAGCAGGCACAGAACATACTGTCCGCGCAGGTCACGCGCGAGCAGCGCCTGGCCGCTGCAGATGACATAATTGATAATAGCGGCACCGCTCAGGGGATAGAGCCATTGGTTGCCGCACTGCATCGCCGTTACCTTGAGCTGGCGGCATCAGCGACCCGACAGGATTAAACTGAATGAGTGATGTTTCCCCAAGCGTTCTTTTTGAACACCCGTTGAATGAAAAAATGCGTACCTGGTTGCGTATGGAGTTTTTACTGCAGCAATTGCACGGCCAGCGGGCATTGAGCGAAACAGCCATTGCCCTGACCTTCTTCCGTACCGTCGCCGATCTGCTCGATGTGCTGGAACGCGGCGAAGTGCGCACAGAATTACTGAAAGAGCTGGAACGGCAGCAGCAAAAGCTTTTGGCCTGGGCCGATGTGCCAGGTGTCGACATGTCGCTGGTGGATCAGTTGCGCAATCAGTTGAAACAGCGCGGGGCGGCATTGATGTCTGCTCCGCGTCTTGGCCAGTCGCTGCGTGAAGACCGGCTGATTAGCCTGGTGCGTCAGCGCCTGAGCATCCCCGGCGGGTGTTGCAGCTTTGATTTACCGACCCTGCACATGTGGATGCATGCACCCCAGCAAGAACGGGATGATGACGTAGCCAACTGGCAGCAAACGCTGGAGCCACTGAACCAGGCGCTGACCATGGTGCTGGATCTGATCCGTCAGTCCGGGCAGTTTCGCAATCAGATCAGTTTGAACGGTTTCTTCCAGGATAACGCGGAAGGCGCCGATCTGTTGCGCTTGCGCATCAATCTGGCACACCAACTTTATCCGCAGATTTCCGGCCATAAGACGCGCTATGCGATCCGCTTCCTGCCGCTGGACAGTGAGCTTGGCGTGGTACCGGAACGATTAACCTTTGAGTTGGCCTGTTGCTAACCCAATGACATAAAAACCTTTCACGTGTTGGAAGGGAGTAAGGAACAGATATGACGACCGTAGTGAAATGCCCAACCTGTGGCAAAGGTGTAGTTTGGGGTGAAGTGAGCCCGTTCCGCCCGTTTTGCAGCAAACGCTGTCAGTTAATCGATCTGGGCGAGTGGGCCGATGAAGAGAAGCGTATTCCCAGCAACAGCGATCTGTCGGAAAGTGAAGAATGGAGTGAAGGACAAATCGGTCCGGAACCGATTTGAACGCTGCTTGCAGCGGCCCTGTAAGGGTGAGACTCATGGACGAGTCGAATAAGACGATCGTTGATCGATCGCCTTTTGTCGGCCTGGTTTCTGCCAGGCCGCTCGTTTTACTGTGCAGCGTTCGCCTGTGCCACCAACAGTTTGATAATACTGACATTGGCCTCCGGGAATTCCTCCTCCCGTAAATCGGCCTGCTTCACCCAGCGCATTGGCTGACCTTCACGGCCAAACGGCTCACCTGCCCAACCTTCCACCAGATAAAAATTCAGCGTCACGATACGATCGCTAAACCGGTGTTCAAGCACTTCCAATAGCTCTGCACGCTTGGTTTCAATGCCTGTTTCTTCCTGCAGTTCACGGCTAAGCGCCTGCTCAGGCGCCTCCCCCTGCTCAATCTTGCCGCCTGGAAACTCCCAGAAACCGGCCATATGCGAATCGGCGGCACGCCGGGTAATAAAGATTTCCTGCTGGGCATTACGAATGATGCCAACGGCGATGTTCAGATGTTTCATCGCATCCTCCTGATTGATCCATCGGGGCACGGGCTTCACCCCAAAAAACAGGGGCTCAGCACGCTGAACCCCTGGGTTTTATTGGTTAAACATTGCCGGGCTTAGCTCTGAAGACGGCCGTGGCACTGTTTGTATTTTTTACCGGAACCGCATGGGCAAGGATCGTTACGCCCTACTTTACGTTCTGCCGTTGCCGGCGCATTCGGATCCTCGGTAACCAGCGCATTTTCTTCATAGTGGCTCAGCTGTTGCTGCTTGGCCAGGCGCTCGGCTTCTTCACGACGCTGCAGCTCCAACGCTTCAACCTCTTCCGGCATCCGCACCTGAACCTTGCTCAGTACGCTGATGACTTCATGCTTCAGCGATTCCAGCATGGTGGCAAACATGTTGAAGGACTCGCGTTTGTACTCCTGCTTAGGATCTTTCTGCGCATAACCACGCAGATGGATGCCCTGACGCAGGTAGTCCATCGCCGCCAGATGCTCTTTCCACAGGGAATCCAGTGTCTGCAGCATCACACCCTTCTCGAAGTTGCGCATCATCTCGACGCCAACCACTTCTTCTTTACGCTGGTACTCTTCTTTCGCCTTTTCCAGAATACGCTCACGCAGAGTTTCTTCGTGCAGCTGAGGCTCTTTGTCCAACCATTCGGCGATTGGCATATCCAGATCGAAGTCGTTTTTCAGGCGCTCTGTCAGCCCCTCAATGTCCCACTCTTCTTCCAGCGATTCTGGCTGAATGTAGCCGTCGATAGTGGTCTTGAACACGTCTTCACGGATGCTGGTGATGGTTTCGCTAACGTCAGACACGTCCAACAGTTCGTTACGCTGGCTGTAGATAGCGCGACGCTGGTCGTTGGCCACGTCATCGTATTCCAGCAGTTGCTTACGAATGTCAAAGTTGCGGCTTTCCACTTTGCGCTGTGCATTGGCAATCGCCTTGGTGACCCATGGGTGCTCAATGGCCTCACCTTCTTTCATACCCAGTTTACGCATCATGCTGGAAACGCGATCCGAGGCGAAAATACGCATCAGAGCATCTTCCATCGACAGGTAGAAGCGGGATGAACCGGCATCACCCTGACGACCTGAACGGCCGCGCAACTGGTTATCGATACGGCGTGATTCATGACGCTCGGTACCAATGATGTGCAGGCCGCCTGCGGCCAGTACCGCATCATGGCGAATTTTCCAGGCTGCCTTAATTTCGGCAATTTGCTCTTCAGTTGGGTCTTCCAACTGTTCAATCTCGGCCTGCCAGCTGCCGCCCAGCACGATATCGGTACCACGACCCGCCATGTTGGTGGCGATAGTGACCGCACTGCTTTGGCCGGCCTGGGCCACGATGTCGGCTTCCATGGCGTGGAATTTGGCGTTCAGAACCTTGTGTTCGATACCGGCTTTGGTCAGTTCGCGGGAAACCACTTCGGATTTTTCAATCGAGATGGTCCCCACCAGCACAGGCTGTCCGTTGACGGTACGTTCACGGATATCTTCAATGATGGCGCCAATCTTCTCCAGCTCGGTCATGTAGACCAGATCCGGCATGTCCTTACGGATCATCGGACGGTTTGTCGGCACCACTATGGTATCGAGCTTGTAGATAGAGCTGAATTCAAAGGCTTCGGTGTCGGCGGTACCGGTCATCCCGGCCAGCTTCTCGTACAGACGGAAGTAGTTCTGGAAGGTGATGGATGCCAGCGTCTGGTTCTCGTTCTGGATTTCCACGCCTTCTTTTGCTTCCACCGCCTGATGCAGACCATCAGACCAGCGACGCCCCTGCATGGTACGGCCGGTGTGTTCGTCAACGATAATGACTTCACCGTCTTTTACGATGTAGTCAACGTCACGGGTAAACAACACGTGGGCACGCAGCGCAGCGGTCACGTGGTGCATCAGCATGATGTTGGTCGGTGAGTACAGTGACTCGCCTTCATCCATGATGCCGGCTTCCATCAGCATTTCTTCGATCAGGATCAGACCGCGTTCGGTCAGGTGCACCTGGCGCGCTTTCTCGTCAACCGAGAAGTGGCCTTCGCCCTGGAAGGAATCGGAATCTTCTTTTTCCTGACGGATCAACTGAGGGATCAGCTTGTTAACTCTGATGTACATCTCGGAGCTGTCTTCAGCCGGACCGGAGATGATCAACGGAGTACGCGCTTCATCGATCAGGATGGAGTCAACCTCATCCACCAACGCATAGTGCAGCTTGCGCTGAACTCGCTCTTCCGGACTGAACGCCATGTTGTCGCGCAGGTAGTCAAAGCCGTATTCGTTGTTGGTACCGTAGGTAATGTCGGCGGCATAAGCTTCACGCTTGGCCGGTGCCGGCATACCTGGCAGGTTGATACCGATGCTCAGGCCGAGGAACTCGAACAGTGGGCGGTTATTTTCGGCGTCACGCTGTGCCAAATAGTCGTTCACTGTAACCACGTGCACGCCACGGCCGCTCAGGGCGTTCAGATAGGCCGGCAGGGTTGCAGTCAGGGTTTTACCTTCACCGGTACGCATCTCTGCGATACAGCGATCGTTCAGTACCATACCGCCCAGCAGCTGCACGTCGAAGTGACGCATGCCGAACACGCGCTTGCTTGATTCGCGCACTACGGCGAAGGCTTCCGGCAGCAGGTTTTCCAGCACTTCACCATTTTCCAGGCGTGCGCGGAACTCGTTGGTCTTGGCTTTCAGTTCGTCATCGGACAGTTTTTCCATGTCCGGTTCCATCTGATTGATCAGTTCAACCGCTTTACGCATGCGACGCAGTGTACGATCGTTACGGCTACCAAAAACTTTGGTCAATAATTTCACTAACATGATGTTTGATATCTCTGTCATGACAGCCAACACAGGCCGTCAATTTGCTGTTATTTTTAGGTTTTTTGTCGCCCGACGGGCAAGAAATCAGCTTAAGGCTGCGGGTCCGGCGCGAATGCCCTGCACCTGTGCCAGCCATAACCCTGTCTGATGCTGCGCAAAGGCAGGTAGCACGGCATGGTGGGTATCACGAATGATGGTCGGCGGCTTTTGCTCATGCGTCAGCAGCGCGTTGAGAGTAGAAAGCAGCGCCAGTTGCGCTACCTGTAATGGGGGTTCGGTCGCTTCCGCTTCTCTTTCCTGCCCTCGCGCGAAAACCGCCTGCGGTGCAAGAGCAAAAGAAAGGTGACGAATGACGGTGCGAAGCGCATGCTGGTGCCAATAATCGACACTGAAGGTCGGGCGGCAATGCGCTTCCTGCAGTAATGCCAGGCTATTAAAGGCACCGCTGGCGGAATTTTGCCGGTTCAGGCTGGACGATGTGCTCGGCAGAGCGGCTTGATCGGGCGTGCCGGACAGATTTGTAGGTACGCCAAGCGTGGCCGCGACCATCCCTAACAGGAGATGGGGCCAGAAATAACGTCTGCCAAATTGTCGCCAACGATTTAGAATACCGATCACGAGTTTATTATCCGCCGGAGCCCATTATGCGCGATAGCCGTCCACAATTATTAGATTCCCTGTTTGACGACGCTAACACAGAAGACAAAGGCCCGCTGCATAACGTCCAGCAACGCGCAGTGGCGCTGCTGAAGCTTAACCGTGCAGTGAAAGGCGTATTGCCGGTTCAACTGCATCCCTGGTGCCGCGTCGCAAATTTCCGACAGGGTATTTTAGTGCTAGAAACGGCAAATGCCAGCTGGATGATGCGTCTACGCTACGAACAACCGGCTTTGTTATCTGCACTACGAGCGCAAATTCTACCATCATTGTCGTCGATCGACATCAGGATTAATCCGGCCTTGATGGCAAAAGGGAGCAACCTTGTGCAAAACGCCGCAAAAACGGCAGGAAATACGCAGGAGAAGGTGCCTATGCGTCATCTGAGCCAGGAAAGTGCTGAGGAATTAAGGGGATTGGCGAGCCGGAGCCCAGAAAAACTGCGCAAGATATTGGAACGACTGGCATCGCTGGCCGGAGAAGGTGCCAACGCTACCAGTCGTGATAAATAATCAGTGGTATCAGCTTATGCCAATACGGTGGACGGGGCTTTGAATGCCAAAGGCATTTCGGCTTCGTCCTGGAAGGTGACAAATTCCCACGCTTCCTGTTTCGCCAGAACCGCTTGCAGCAGTTTGTTATTCAGCGCATGACCAGACTTGTACGCGGTGAACGCGCCAATGATGTTATGGCCGCACATGAACAGGTCGCCGATGGCGTCCAGCATTTTGTGGCGTACGAATTCGTCTTCAAAGCGCAGGCCGTCTTCGTTCAGAACGCGGTAATCATCCACCACGATAGCGCAGTCAAAGCTGCCACCCAGGGCCAGGCCACGTGACTGTAAATACTCGATGTCACGCATAAAACCGAAGGTGCGCGCACGGCTGATTTGACGCACGAACGAGTCGGCAGAAAAATCAAGGCGGTAGCGTTGCGTACTGGCATCGATAGCCGGGTGGTTGAAGTCGATGGTGAAGTCCAGGCGGAACCCGTTATGCGGGGACAGCTCGGCCCACTTGTCGCCATCTTCAACACGCACGGTGTCTTTCAGACGCAGGAATTTCTTCGCAGAGTTCAGTTCTTCAATGCCGGCATCCAGCAACAGGAAGACGAACGGGCTGGCACTGCCGTCCATGATAGGAATTTCGGCGGCGTCAACTTCGATAACGATGTTGTCGATACCCAAACCAGCCAGCGCGGCATTAAGATGCTCAACGGTAGAAATACGCACGTCATGCTCGTTCACCAGGCAGGTGCACAGCATGGTATCACGCACGGATTTTGCATCAGCCGGAAAATCAACCGGGGGATTCAAGTCAGTGCGACGATAGATGACCCCGGTATTAGCCGCTGCGGGGCGCATTGTCAGCGTGACTTTCTTGCCGGTATGTAAACCGACACCAGTCGCCTGAACAATACGTTTTAATGTCCGTTGTTTGATCATCGTTTTATCTCGCAATGTTATCAATCCTACCGACCAAGCATACAGCATGGCCGGCGGGACAGTTTAGCACAAAGAGCGGAGATTCCAAATTCTCAGGATATTCTTAGTCTGCCTGCTTGCGCAGGAAGGCAGGAATATCGAGATAATCGGGCTCTTTATTAGGCTGCGCAGTCGGATCGTTTACTACCTTGGCGGCAGGTTTCACTTCCTGCGGCAACGGCGACATGCCGTGCTGCTGGTAGCGATGATCCATCACTGGCTGGCTGGCCTGTTTGTTGGTCACCAGAGTGATTTCCGGACGTTTGTCCATGCCGATACCGGTCGCAACCACGGTCACGCGCAGTTCGTCGTTCATTTCCGGGTCCAGCGAGGTACCGATAACTACGGTCGCATTGTCGGAAGCGAAAGCACGAATGGTGTTACCCACGGTTTCGAACTCATCCAAACGCAGGTCGAAACCGGCGGTGATGTTGACCAGAACGCCGCGAGCGCCGGACAGGTCGATGTCTTCCAGCAGTGGGCTGGAGATCGCCATTTCCGCTGCTTCTTCAGCACGGTCTTCACCACAGGCAACGCCGGAACCCATCATCGCGTAGCCCATTTCGGACATTACGGTGCGCACGTCGGCGAAGTCGACGTTCATCAGGCCCGGACGGGTGATCAGTTCGGCAATACCCTGCACCGCGCCTTTGAGCACGTCGTTAGCCGCGCCGAACGCGTCCAGCAGAGAAATACCGCGACCCAGAACTTTCAACAGCTTGTCGTTCGGGATAGTGATCAGTGAGTCCACATGTTTGGACAACTCTGCAATACCCTGCTCAGCGAACGCCATGCGTTTCTTGCCTTCGAAATTGAAAGGCTTGGTAACCACGGCCACTGTCAGAATACCCAGATCTTTAGCAACTTCTGCGACGACTGGCGCTGCACCGGTACCGGTACCGCCGCCCATGCCGGCTGCAATGAAGACCATGTCTGCACCATCGAGTGCGGCACGCAAGGCTTCACGGTCTTCTTCCGCTGAATTGCGACCCACTTCAGGGTTCGCGCCCGCACCCAGACCTTTGGTAATACCGCTACCGATCTGGATGGTTTGGCCAACTGCCGTTTTACGAAGCGCCTGAGCGTCTGTATTAACGGCGAAGAATTCAACACCTTCGATGCGCTCGCGCACCATGTGCTCAACGGCGTTGCCACCGCCACCGCCGACGCCGATGACTTTAATCACCGCGTCATTGGTTAGTTCCATTGGTTCAAACATAGTTTCTCTCCGTTTTGTGCCTGTCGCTGCGAGATCATAAAAAGATTACTCAGCATGATCTCTTTGTTGAAACATTAAAACTCTTTTCTCAGCCAGCTATTGATACGTTTAAACCAATTGCCCACCGAGGCGCGTTTTTCTACTTCTGCCTCACCACTCAGGTGAGACTCTTTTCCATAGTGCAGCAGACCTACCGCCGTAGAGTAGTAAGGCTCCTGCGCATAATCCGTCAGACCCGTGATGTTCAAGGGTTGGCCGATGCGTACCTGGGTATGGAACACCCGTTGCGCACAAGCTGCCAGGCCATCAATCTGGGCGGCGCCACCGGTCAGCACAATACCCGCTGCCAGATGATGCTTCACCCCTTGCTGACGCAGTTGCTCCTGCAATTGCAAAATCTCATCGTTAACCAGATTCAACAGTTCGGTGTAGCGTGGCTCGATAACTTCAGCCAGTGTCTGTCTTTGCAGACTACGAGGAGGACGCCCCCCAACGCTTGGCACCTCTACACTTTCATCCTTGCTAACAATCGACCCAAGCGCACAGCCGTGTCGAACTTTGATCGCTTCCGCATCTGTCGGCGGTGTGCCGAAGGCGTAGGCGATATCGCTGGTGACCACGTTCCCGGCGTAAGGGATTACTTTGGTGTGGCGCAGCGCACCGCCGGTGTACACCGCCATATCCATGGTGCCGCCGCCGATATCCACCACACAAACGCCGAGTTCGCGCTCATCTTCGGTCAGTACCGCATAGCTGGCGGCCAGACCGGCGAAAATAAGTTGGTCTACTTTCAGACCGCAACGTTCTACTGCCTTGACGATGTTTTTTGCCATATCGTTATGGCAGGTAATCAGGTGCACCTTGGCCTGCATACGCACGCCGGACAACCCAACCGGGTTTTTGATGCCTTCCTGATAATCGATGGCGTATTCCTGAGGGATGACGTGCAGGATGCGGTGTTCATCACGGACGCGTACCGATTTAGCGGTATGCACTACGTTCTCCACATCTTCCTGTGTCACTTCCTCTTCGGAAATAGGAACCATCCCTATTTCGTTCTGGCAGCTGATGTGTTTACCCGATAATGCGAGGTAAACCGAAGAAATCTGACAATCAGCCATCAGTTCGGCCTGATCGATAGCGCGCTGTACGCACTTCACTACCGACTCCAGGTCGTTAACGCCACCCTTATCCATGCCGCGAGACGGGCAGCTGCCCACCCCGATAATGTTGACCATGCCATCGGGCAGAACTTCCCCTACCAATGCGGAGACTTTTGCAGTACCGATCTCCAGTCCAACTACCAGTTTTCTGTCCGTCGACTTGATCATTGTTGTTTTGCCTGTGCCTGATTCTGTTGCTGATTACTGTTTTGCTGATCGCCTGCTGCCTGCGGGTCGATAAACACTGGGGCCCAACCTACCGATGCACCGGCCTCATAGCGTAAGTCGACGTAGCTGACTCGCTTGCTTTCTGCCTGCCCCTGCTGCTGCAATATCGGATAAAGCTCGATAAAGCGCTGCAGGCGTCCGGTGCGATCGTCGCGTCCCAGCTCCAGCCGAACATCATTATCCAAAGCCAGCTGCCAGGAATGGCGAGCACTCATGGCCGCCATTTTCAGCGTATATTTGCTGGCCGCTAACATGTTGCTCATGGTCCGATATCCGTCCAGAACATCCTGTTCGCTCCCTTCCGGGCCATAAAGCAACGGCAACTTCTGTTTGCCAATTCGTTCTGCCGGCACGCTGAAGGATTTGCCTTCGGCGTCCACCATGTGCAAATCATTCCAGCGCGCCACCGGGACATATTCCACCAGGTGGATTTTCAGTTCGTCCGGCCACTGCTTGCGTACGCTGGCCTGCTTGATCCACGGCAGGCGTTCAATCTGCTGCTGGATGATATCCACATCCTGCGTCATGAAAGTACCCGGCGATCCCAGTGCCAGGATCGCCTGGCGAATATCGTCGTTGGTGGTGTAGTGGCGCTCACCGGTTACCACCAGTCGTGACAGCGGCAGGCGGCTGGCATCTTTCATCCAGCCAATCACCGCCCAGCCACTCCACAGGACCGTTCCCAATACCATCAGCAGGAAAACCATTCCCGCCAACTGGGTTCCATTGCTGCGGCGCGGGTTGTTATCCACCTCGCGTTCACGCGCATTCAGGGCAGCTTGCGACATATCAGTCGGCCAATTCCAAAATTCTCGCTACCAGCTGCGAGAAGCTTAAACCAGACTGGCGCGCTGCCATCGGCACCAGGCTATGACTGGTCATGCCCGGCGAGGTATTCACCTCAAGCAGATAGAAGCTGCCATCGCTATCCTGCATCACATCCACGCGGCCCCAGCCGCTGCAGTCCAGCCCACGGTAGGCGCGTAACGCCAGGGCAGCCATTTCGGCTTCCTGCTGCGCACCCAGGCCACTCGGACAGAAATACTGGGTATCGTCCGAAATGTACTTGGCCTGATAGTCGTAAAACACGCCGGCCGGTTGAATGCGGATCGAAGGCAATACCTGGTCACCCAACATCGCTACCGTGTATTCCGGGCCGCTCAGCCACTTTTCGACCAGCACGTCGTCGTCATGGCGGAAACCTTCTTCCAACGCCGCTTCGAGCGCGTCACGCTCGGTGACTTTGCTCATGCCGACGCTGGAACCTTCACGGCTCGGCTTGACGATCAGCGGCAGGCCCAGGGCCTCCACGCGGGCAATCAGCGTCGCTTTCTCTGCACCGGCATACTGCTTGCGGTTCAGCGCGACATAAGGCGCCACCGGCAAGCCCATCGACTGCCACACCATTTTGGTGCGCCATTTGTCCATGGTCAGCGCCGAAGCCATCACACCGCTGCCGGTATAAGGCAGCTCGAGGAACTCCAGCATCCCTTGCAGGGTGCCGTCTTCGCCGCCGCGACCGTGCAGCGCGATAAAGACTTTGGTAAACCCGTGTTCTTTCAGTTGGGTTACCGGGAAATCACGGATATCAATGCCGTGGGCATCGATACCGGCTTCACGCAGCCCGGCCAGCACGGCAGCGCCGGATTGCAATGACACTTCACGTTCAGCAGAGGTGCCACCCAGCAGTACGGCAACTTTATCGGCCATGGTGTTCCTCCTCTTTTTTCTGTGGCTGCAGCTTCAGCTCAGCCAGTTTACGGGCAACTTTGCCCACGTTGCCGGCGCCCTGCACCAGCACTAAATCATCGGCCTGCAGCAACTGCGCCAGGGTTTCCGGCACGGTGTCCGCATCGGAAACCAGAATCGGATCCAGCTTGCCGCGGCTGCGGATAGTCCGGCACAGTGAGCGGCTGTCCGCCCCTGGGATCGCCGTTTCACCCGCCGAATACACGTCCAGCATCAGCAGCACGTCCACCTGCGACAGCACGTTGGCGAAGTCGTCATACAGATCGCGCGTACGGGTGTAACGGTGCGGCTGGAAAACCATCACCAGACGCTTGTCCGGCCAACCGGCACGCGCGGCTTTCAGCGTTGCGTCAACCTCGGTCGGATGGTGACCATAGTCGTCGACCAGCATCGCGCTGCCACTTTTGCCGTTGACCGGCTCCAGCGGGAATTCGCCGAGGAAATCAAAGCGGCGACCGGTACCCTGGAAGCCGGCCAGCGCACGCAGGATATCTGCGTCGTCAATGCCTTCTTCTGTTGCCACTGCCACTGCCGCCGCGGCGTTTAACGCGTTGTGACGGCCCGGTGCGTTCAGGGTGACCGTCATTAACGGTTTGTCCTGACGGCTCAGCGTAAAGTGGCCCTGCGGCCCAACCTGGCGATAGCTCTCGATGCGTACGTCGGCATCATCACTGAAACCGTAGGTGGTGATATGGCGGCCCACGCGTGGCAGCAGTTCGCGCACCACCGGGTCATCAACACACATCACCGCACGACCGTAGAACGGTAGGTTGTGCAAAAAGTTAATAAACGTCTGCTTCAGATTTTCGAAGTCGCCCTGGTAGGTCTCCATATGGTCGGCTTCGATATTGGTGACAATCGCCACCATCGGCTGCAAATGCAGGAACGACGCATCGCTCTCATCCGCTTCCGCAATCAGGTAACGGCTGGAACCCAAACGCGCATGGGTACCCGCCGCTTTCACCAGCCCGCCGTTGACAAAGGTCGGGTCCAGGCCGGCTTCGGCATAAATGCTCGACACCATCGCCGTGGTGGTGGTCTTGCCGTGCGTACCGGCAACGGCGATACCGTGGCGGAAGCGCATCAGTTCGGCCAGCATCTCTGCGCGACGGATCACCGGGATACGCGCCTCACGGGCGGCGACAAGCTCCGGGTTGTCGGCGGAAATGGCGGTAGAAACCACCACTACGCTGGCATCCAGTACGTTTTCCGGGCGGTGATGGAAGTAAATCGTCGCCCCGAGCGCGCTCAACTGTTGGGTTACCGGGTTCGGCGCCAGGTCAGAACCGCTGATTTGATAACCTTCGTTAGCCAACACTTCGGCGATACCACCCATGCCGGCGCCACCGATGCCGACAAAGTGAATGTGCCGGACGCGTCGCATCTCGGGCACGATAGTACGTAGTTTCGCCAGTTGTTGTGTATTCATCACTCTCTCTAATCCGGGTCCGGCATACCGGGCCCCTGTATGACATTCTTTAATTCAGGCCCGGCGTACCGAACCCCTGCAAATTATTTGGCGACCCGCACCAGCTCCGCCGCCACACGTTCGGTAGCATCCGGAATAGCGACAGCGCGCGCCTTTTCAGCCATTGCCAACAGCGTTGGACGATCCCAGCCGGCCAGCAGTTCCGCCACTACATCGGCGTTAAACTGCGGTTGCTCGATAATCTTCGCCGCGCCGGCTTCTTCCAGCGGACGAGCATTCCAATATTGCTGACGGTCTTTGTGCTGGAATGGCACGAATATCGCGGGCAGGCCTGCGGCAGCAATCTCGCTGACGGTCAACGCGCCGGAACGGCACACCACCACATCAGCCCAGGCGTAGGCGGCAGCCATGTCATCAATAAACTCGGCCACCTTGTGCTGCGTCTGCCCTACCCTCTCGTAGTCGCGCAACACGTTTTCCAGTGCACCTTTACCTACCTGATGCCAGAGCGTTATTTTATCGCCCAATCTCGCCGCGACTTCAGGAACTGTCTGATTCAGTACCCGTGCCCCCTGACTTCCGCCAATCACCAACACGCGGATCGGCCCTTCACGGCCAATCAAACGTTCTGCCGGTAGCGGTAACGCCAGTACGTCGGTACGAACCGGGTTGCCCACCACCTCGGCGTTCGGGAACGCCCCAGGAAATGCCTGCAGCACGGTTTTGGCAATACGCGCCAGCCAACGGTTGGTCAGCCCGGCAATACCGTTTTGCTCGTGCAATACCACCGGGATACCGCACAACCATGCCGCCAAACCGCCAGGGCCGGAAACATAACCGCCCATGCCCAGCACCACGTCCGGCTGGTAGTTGCGCATGATCGCCTTCGCCTGACGTACCGCGTGCCAGATACGCAGCGGTGCGCTCAACTGGGCCTTCAGCCCTTTGCCGCGCAGGCCGGAAATACGGATGAAGTCAATCTCGATCCCGTGCTTTGGCACCAGATCGGCTTCCATTCGGTCTGCGGTTCCGAGCCAGCGCACCTGCCAGCCCTGCGCCATCAGATGATGTGCGACCGCCAGTCCCGGGAACACGTGTCCGCCGGTACCGCCTGCCATCACCATTAAACGCTTAGGTTTCCCGCTCATCCCTTACCTCTTCACAAACGCCTGGGCTTTAGCCAGACGCGTTTCATAATCAATACGCAGTAACAGCACGATCGCCGTCGACATAATCAGCAGGCTCGAACCGCCGTAGCTTATCAATGGCAGCGTCAGACCTTTGGTCGGCAACATACCTGCCGCCGCACCGACGTTAACCAACGCCTGGAAGCTAAACCACACGCCAATTGAGCAGGCCAAAAAGCCGGAAAAACGTTGATCAAGCTCCAGCGCACGGCGGCCAATCGACATAGCACGAAAAGCGACGCAGAATACCATTAACAATGCAAAAACCACACCGATATAGCCCAGTTCTTCGCCTAAAATCGAGAAGATAAAGTCGGTGTGCGCTTCCGGTAAATACTCGAGTTTTTGTACCGAGTTCCCCAACCCCTGTCCCCAGAACTCACCGCGTCCAAAGGCCATCAGCGACTGGGTCAACTGGTAGCCGCTGCCGAACGGATCGGCCCATGGATTCCAGAACGACGTCACGCGGCGCATACGGTAAGGTTCGGCAATGATCAACAGCACCACCGCGAAAGCTCCGGAGCCGATAATCGCCAGGAACTGCCACATTTTGGCACCGGCCAGGAACAGCATCGCCAGCGTGGTAATGAACAGCACGACCACGGTACCCAGATCCGGCTGGGCCAGCAGCAATACCGCCAGCACCACCATCACGCCCATCGGCTTGCAGAAGCCCCAAAAGTTGGTACGCACTTCTTCTACCTTGCGCACCAGATAACTTGCCAGGTAACAGAACAGCGACAGCTTGGACAGCTCTGCCGGCTGAATACGCAGCGGCCCCAGCGAGATCCAGCGCGATGCCCCGTTTACCGAGCTGCCGACCACCAATACGATCAACAGCATCACAATCGACAACAGCAGCATGATGTTGCTGTAGCGCTGCCAGACTTCCATCGGAATGCGCAGCGTCACCATCGACAGGCCGAACGCCAAGGCGAGGTACAGCGCATCACGCTTGGCGAACAGGAAAGGATCGTCCGCCAGACGCTGACCGATCGGCATCGATGCCGAGGTCACCATCACAAAACCGATAATGGCCAACCCAAAGGTCAGCCACAGTAAGGTGCGATCGTACAACACCATATTGACCGAGTCGTTATCACGCGATCCCGCGACCCAGTTTTTAAACAGTTCGGTCAACCCGAAGTTCGGCAAGCGTAGTCTCATCCGCCGAGCTCCTGTGCCAGACGGGCGAACTCGTCGCCGCGCACTTCAAAATTACGGAACTGGTCCAGGCTGGCGCATGCCGGTGACAGCAACACCATATCGTCGGACTGCACCCGACCGGCTATCGCCTGCATCGCCTGTTCCATGGTCTCGGTCAGCGTAGCAACCTCCGGCCGCAGCTGCGCCAGCTGTTCGCCATCACGACCAAAACAGTAAAGACGGACGTTATCGCCCTGCAGATACTGCGCCAGCGGGGAAAAGTCGGCAGACTTGCCGTCGCCGCCCAGCAACAGATGCAGAGTGCCGTCCACCTGCAGACCATTCAACGCCGCTTCGGTACTGCCGACGTTGGTGGCTTTGGAGTCGTTAATCCAGCGTACGCCGTTATGTTCCCACGCCAGTTGGAAGCGATGTGCCAGGCCGGTAAAGGTGGTCAGCGCTTTCAGACTGGAGGCTCGCGGGATATTGACCGCATCGGCCAATGCCAACGCCGCCAGCGCATTGGTGTAGTTGTGACGGCCGGTCAGTTTCATCTCGCGGGTATTGAGGATTTTCTCGCCACGCACACGCAGCCAGGTTTCGCCCAGTTGACGGTTCAAATGGTAGTCGCCCACATCGGCACCGAAACTGATGCAGCGCTTATCGGCGCCGCGAACCGGCATGGTCAGGGCATCATCCGCATTGACCACGCAGACCTCGGCATTTTCATAAACGCGCAGTTTGGCTGCACGGTACTGCTGCAGGCCAAATGGGTAGCGGTCCATGTGATCTTCTGTGACGTTCAAAATGGTCGCCGCGGCCGCATTCAGGCTGAAGGTGGTCTCCAGTTGGAAGCTTGATAGCTCCAGCACGTACAGTTGGCACTCCTGACGTAACAAACTCAGCGCAGGCAGGCCGATATTGCCGCCAACGCCCACCGCCCAACCGGCCGCTTTCGCCATCTCACCCACCAGGGTAGTGACGGTGCTTTTGCCATTAGAGCCGGTGATGGCCACGATCGGTGCCTGCGCTTCGCGGCAGAACAGCTCGACGTCGCCGACGATCTCCACGCCGGCATCCGCAGCGGCGCTTAATGCCGGGGTAGCCAGCGCCATTCCCGGGCTGGTAACGATCAAATCCGCCGCCAGCAGCCAGTCCTGATTCAAATCGCCCAGATGACGCTCAACGCTTTCAGGCAGCTTGTCCAGCCCTGGCGGTGAGATGCGGGTATCCATAACGCGTGGCGTCACGCCGCGCGCCATAAAGAAATCAACACAGGACAGGCCGGTAAGGCCCAGCCCGATGATGACTACTTTTTTACCCTGATAATCCGCCATAATTACCGCACCTTCAGCGTCGCCAGGCCAATCAGCACCAGCATCAGCGAAATAATCCAGAAGCGCACGATCACGCGCGGCTCTGGCCAGCCCTTCAATTCATAGTGGTGGTGAATCGGAGCCATGCGGAAAATACGTTGTCCGCGCAGCTTGAACGACCCCACCTGCAAAATCACCGACAGCGTTTCAACCACGAACACGCCGCCCATAATCAACAGTAAAAACTCTTGGCGCAGCAGCACCGCAATGGTGCCCAACGCGCCGCCCAGTGCCAGTGAGCCAACATCGCCCATAAAGACCTGAGCCGGGTAGGTGTTGAACCACAGGAAACCCAGACCGGCGCCCACGATGGCAGTACAGACAATCACCAATTCACCGGCGTGACGCAGATACGGGATGTGCAGGTAGTTGGCGAAGTTCATGTTACCGGTCGCCCAGGCCACCAGTGCAAAGCCCGCAGCCACAAACACCGTTGGCATAATTGCCAGGCCATCCAGACCGTCGGTCAGGTTGACCGCGTTGCTGGTGCCGACAATCACAAAGTACGCCAACAGCACGTATAACAGGCCCAGCTGCGGCATGATGTCCTTAAAGAACGGCACAACCAGCTCGGTGGCTGGCGTGTCTTTTCCTACGGCATACATGGCGAAAGCAACCACCAGCGCAATCACCGACTGCCAGAAATATTTCCAGCGGGCAATCAGCCCTTTGGTGTCTTTGCGCACCACCTTGCGGTAGTCATCAACGAAGCCGACGATGCCGTAGCCCACCAGCACGAACAGTACGCACCACACGTAAGGGTTGGACGGATAGGCCCACATCAGCACCGAAACGGTGATGGAAGTCAGGATCATGATGCCGCCCATGGTCGGCGTGCCGCGCTTGCTGAAATGCGACTCTGGACCGTCGTTACGCACCACCTGGCCGAAGGACATCTCCTGCAGGCGTTTAATCACCCGCGGCCCCATCCACAAGGAGAGGAACAGCGCGGTCAGCAGGCTGACAATGGCTCGGAACGTCAGGTAGGAAAAGACGTTGAAGCCGGAATAATATTTGACCAAATGTTCGGCCAGCCAAACTAACATGGTGCTTTCTCCTGTAACGCGCGTACTACCTGCTCCATTGCGGCACTACGTGAACCCTTGATTAACACGGTAATTACCGCATGTTCTGACAGTAATTCCGCCACGCGCGCGATCACTGCTGCCTTATCCTGAAAATGTTCGCCATTACCCGAAGCTTCAATCAGCACCTGGCTTAACGGACCGACACCCAATACTTTGTCGACCCCTGCCAACCGGGCGGCTTCGCCCACCTGACGGTGACACTCTTCGGCTTCTGCCCCCAACTCTGCCATGTCACCCACCACCATCACGCGGTAGCCCGGCATTTCCGCCAGTACCTGTGCGGCGGCGGTCATTGAACCGACGTTGGCGTTATAGCTGTCATCCAGCAGCAGCTGATGGTCAGAAAGTGCAATCGGGAACAAACGCCCCGGCACCGCCTGTAATTGTTTGAGCCCCTGACGCACCGCCTCAAGCGATGCTCCGGCCGACATGGCCAGCGCCGCAGCGGCCAACGCATTGGCTACGTTATGGCGACCCGGCAACGGCAGTGCAATCTCTGCGGTGCCGAACGGACTGTGCAGCCTAAACTGCGTGCCCTTGCCGTTCACCTGCACATCGCTGGCAAAGAAATCAACGCCTTCTGCCGCCTGCGGCGAGAAGCGCCACACGGTTTTGCCGTCCAGCATGCTCTGCCAGTGCGGCCAGTCGTTGTTGTCGGCGTTGATGATCGCCACGCCGTCAGCCGGTAAACCGGCAAAGATTTCGCCTTTCGCCTGAGCGACGCCGGCCAAAGAGCCAAAGCCTTCCAGGTGGGCGGCCGCCAGGTTATTCACCAGGGCGGTTTGCGGACGGGTTAAAGCGGTGGTGTAAGCAATTTCGCCAATATGGTTGGCACCCAGTTCAATCACGGCAAAGTCATGCTGTGGCTGCAAACGCAACAGCGTCAGCGGCACGCCGATATCGTTGTTGAAGTTACCGGCGGTATACAGCACTTCACCGCATTCGCGCAGAATGGCCGCGGCCATTTCCTTCACCGAGGTCTTGCCCGATGAACCGGTTAACGCCACTACGCGGGTCGGCACCTGCTGGCGAACCCAGGCAGCGAGCTGTCCCAGTGCCAGGCGGGTGTCTTTTACCACCAGTTGCGGAACCTCCACCAATAAGCGCTTACTTACCAGCAGTGCCCCGGCGCCAGCGGCTACCGCATCAACAGCAAAGTCGTGAGCGTCGAAACGCTCGCCTTTCAGTGCCACAAACAGGCAACCTGCGGTTACCTGACGGGTATCTGTCGTCACCTCAACGATTTGGCAATCGGCGCCGATCAACTCAGCGCTCAATACATCGGCCAGTGTCCGAAGGGAGACAGGGATCATGCTACTACCCCCAGCAGACGCGCTACGGTGGTACGATCGGAATAATCCAAACGGCGATTCCCCACCAGTTGGTAGTCCTCGTGGCCTTTACCCGCCACCAGGACCACATCTTGTTCTTTGGCTTGCATGATGGCGCTGGTTACCGCTTCCGCACGACCGTGGATCACCAGAGCGCGTCCGGCGTCCAGCAGGCCGGTAAGGATATCGGCGATAATCGCCTGCGGCTCTTCGGTACGAGGGTTGTCATCGGTCACTACTACGCGATCGGCGAACTGTTCGGCGATGCCGCCCATCAGCGGGCGTTTGCCTTTGTCACGATCGCCGCCGCAGCCAAACACACACCACAACTGCCCCAGGCAGTGCAGACGTGCGGCTTCCAATGCTTTTTCCAGCGCGTCCGGGGTGTGGGCGTAATCAACCACTACCGTCGGTTTACCCGGCGCGTTGAACACTTCCATGCGGCCGCAGACCGGCTGCAGTTGATTGCCGGTGGCAACCAATTTGGCCAGCGGGTAACCCAACGACAGCAGCGTCGCCAGTGCCAGCAGCAGATTGCTGACGTTGAAGGCTCCCATCAGACGGCTTTCAATCTCGCCGTCGCCCCAGCTTGAGCTGAAGTGGATAGTCGCGCCGTTATCGTGATAGTTGACCGCGGTAGTCTTCAGCCAGCGCCCATGGCAGCCTGGCTGCAGGTTATCCTGCATGGTGACGGCCACCGCATCCGGCAATTGGCTCAACCAGCGCTGACCGACTTCATCATCGGCATTGATAATCGCCTGGCCCACTTCGTGACCGGCGAACAGCGACCACTTGGCCGCTTCGTAATTGGCCATGTCGCCGTGATAATCCAGATGGTCGCGGCTCAGGTTGGTAAACACCGCGGCGGCAAACGGCAACGCCGCCACACGGTGTTGCACCAGGCCGTGAGAAGAAACTTCCATCGCGGCAAGGGTCGCGCCCTGATCAACCAGTTCATTTAGCACGTGTTGAATATCCACCGCAGAACCGGTGGTATTCTCGGTTGGGCATACCTGGCCCAGCAGGCCGTTGCCCACGGTGCCCATCACTGCGCTGGTTTCACCCAGCAGTTGGCCCCACTGTGCCAGCAGTTGAGTGGTGGTGGTCTTGCCGTTGGTCCCGGTGACGCCGACCAAACGCAGACGCTCTGCCGGCTCATGGTAAAAACGACCGGCCAACGCGGAAAGGCGCTGATTAAGCTGGCTCAGATAAATCACCGGCACGCCGTGCATTTCAGTAATAGCACCGTCTTCAGCCTGGCCTTCAGCTTCGGCAATCACAGCGGCAACGCCCTGCGCGATAGCCTGCGGAATAAAGCGGCGTCCATCTGCCTGATGGCCAACAACGGCGACAAACAGATCCCCGGCAGCCGCAATACGGCTGTCTAATGTCATTTCCCGCAGCGCGCGCCCGGGCGCCGTTGGCACCCACGGAGCGAGTAAGTCGCGCAAATTACGATCGGCCACCTGAACCCTCTTTTCTGTTAATTACAAAATCGCTTTTCTCACCGGTAGGCAACGCGTCCGGCTCGACGTTCATGGTGCGCAACACGCCGCCCATGATGGCGCCAAATACCGGTGCGGAGATCGCACCACCGTAGTATTTCCCACCCTGCGGGTCATTGATGACCACCACCAGAGCAAAACGGGGATTACTCGCCGGCGCAACGCCGGCGGTATAAGCGATGTATCGGTTGACGTATTTGCCGTCCGGGCCCACCTTTTTGGCGGTACCGGTTTTAATGGCAATCCGGTAGCCCTTGATCGCGGCTTTCACCCCACCGCCGCCCGGCAGGGCAACGCTTTCCATCATGTGCACCACGGTGCGCACCAGAGGTTCAGGGAAGACGCGCTCACCGGCAACCGGTGGGTCAACTTTGGTAATCGACAGCGGACGATAAACGCCCAGGCTGCCGATCGTGGCGTAGACTCGCGCTAACTGTAACGGGGTTACCATTAGCCCATAGCCGAAAGAGAAGGTGGCCCTCTCTATGTCAGACCACCGTTGTTTTTTTGGGTATATGCCACTGCTTTCTCCGACCAGCCCCAAATTGGTCGCTTTTCCCAATCCAAAACGAGAGTAAGTATCTACTAACGCTGAGGACGGCATCGATAACGCCAGTCGTGAAACACCGACGTTACTCGACTTCTGCAAGATCCCGGTCAGGGAGAGTTCCGCGTAACGCGCAACGTCCCTGATTTCCTTGCCGTTGATACGGTAAGGGACGGTATTGAGCACGCTGTTTTCTTTCACAATGCCGTGCTGCAATGCCGTCATGACCACCATAGGTTTTACGGTGGAGCCGGGTTCAAAAATATCGGTGATAGCACGGTTACGCATGGTTTCTTTCGGCGTACCGGCCATATTGTTCGGGTTATAAGACGGGCTGTTGGCCATCGCCAACACTTCGCCGGTGTTCACGTCCACCAGTACCGCGGTACCGGATTCAGCCTTGTTGAACGCCACGGCGTTGTTCAGTTCGCGATAAACCAGCGCCTGCAGACGTTCGTCGACGCTCAGCACCAGGTTATGCGCCGCCTGACTGTCGACCGAAGAAATATCCTCGATCACCCTGCCAAAGCGGTCTTTACGTACGGTTCTTTCGCCCGGTTGCCCGGTCAGCCAGCGGTCGAAGCTCTTCTCTACGCCTTCAATCCCCTGACCGTCGATGTTGGTCACGCCGATAATATGCGAGGTCACCTGGCCGGACGGATAGTAGCGGCGAGACTCCTGACGCAGGTAAATTCCCGGCAGTTTCAGCTTGTGGATGTAGTCGCCAATCGCCGGATTCACCTGGCGCGCCAGGTAGACAAAGCGCCCTTTCGGGTTGGCGTTAATGCGGGTAGAAAGCTGATCCAGCGGGATATTCAGCGCATCAGACAGTGCCTTCCAACGGCTGTCCAGCGTTATGCCACCGCGCTCATTGAGCTCTTTCGGGTCGGCCCAAATGGCGTTCACCGGCACGCTCACCGCCAGCGGCCGCCCTGAGCGATCGCTGATCATGCCGCGCGAAGTGGGCACTTCCTGCACGCGCAGTGAACGCATGTCGCCTTCTTTCACCAGGCGGTCCGGATTAATCACCTGCAGATAAGCCACACGCAGCATCAACCCAACCAACGCCAGCAAAATACAGCCGCACAGCAACGCAAAACGCCAGCTTACAAAGCTGGCCTGATCTTCCTGGCGTTTCAACTTACCGGGCCGTGCTGCTTTCATGCGTTCCCTTTCTACTCCGTGTAGTGATTTCAGTTAAACCATTCATTGTTTAACGATGATATTTTCCTGCGATGGATCAACATGTTGCATCTGCAGTTTTTCAGTAGCGATGCGCTCTACCCGACTGTGGTCCCCAAGAGCATTCTCTTCCAGGATCAGGTTGCGCCACTCAATGTCCAGAGCATCTCGCTCTAAAACCAGCTGCTCGCGCTCGGCGGTCAGCAAACGGGTGCGGTGCGCGGTAGTCACCACAAAAACCGCTGACACCAGCGAGGCAATCAGCAAAATCAACGGGATCTTGGCGTTACGCAGCAGATCGCCGCCAATCACCCCAACCAGGCCGTGACGCTCATTACCAATCACGCGGGCATCCTCTCGGCAATACGCAGCACCGAGCTACGTGCGCGCGGGTTTTCCGCCACTTCGGCATCCCCAGGCATCATCTTGCCCAGCGCTTTCAGCGTGCGTCCGCCCATACTGCGCAATTGCGCTTCGGTCAGCGGAATACCGGCCGGCACCTGAGCGCCGCGGCTGTGGTGGCGCATAAAGCGTTTAACGATGCGGTCTTCCAGCGAGTGGAAACTGATCACCGACAGGCGCCCCTGTGGAGCCAGCACTTCCAGCGCGCCATCCAGCGCACGTTCGATCTCTTCCAACTCACTGTTGATGTAGATGCGGATCGCCTGGAAACTACGGGTTGCCGGGTGTTTGTGCTTGTCCCGGAACGGGCTGGCGTTGGCGATCAAATCGGCCAGCTGTTTGGTACGAGTCATCGGGTCGACCAGGTTTCTTTCCACAATGGCGCGAGCGATACGCTTGGCGAAACGCTCTTCGCCAAAGGTTTTCAACACCCAGGCAATGTCGTCGGCTTCCGCTTTCATTAGCCACTCGGAGGCTGACTGACCGCTTGAGGAGTCCATACGCATGTCCAGCGGCCCGTCACGCATGAAGGAGAAACCGCGCTCTGCGTCATCCAACTGCGGCGAAGAAACGCCCAGATCGAGTAAAATGCCGTCAATCTGCCCCACCAGTTCGCGTTCCCGCACATAGTGTGACAAATCTGAAAAGGGGCCGTGTACGATGCTAAAACGAGGATCTTCAATAGACTTGGCGGCTGCAATCGCCTGTGGGTCGCGGTCAATTGCCAGCAAACGCCCTTCCGGCCCCAACTGGGACAGAATCAGACGCGAATGGCCACCGCGGCCAAAAGTACCGTCGATATATGTGCCGTTACTGCGAATATTAAGGCCGTTAACCGCCTCATCCAACAGTACGGTGGTGTGTTTATAATTTTCCAACATGCTTATAGCGACAAGTCCTGTAGCCGCTCAGACAACGGTTCCTGAGTCGACTGTTCTGCGTCAATATCATCCTTGACTTGTTGATACCAGGTCTGTTCATCCCACAGTTCAAACTTGTTGAACTGCCCGACCAGCATCACTTCTTTGGTAAGCCCGGCGTGTTGGCGTAGCGTTGTCGCTAACAGCAACCGACCGGCGCTATCCATCTGACACTCACTGGCATGTCCCAACAGCAAACGCTGAACGCGGCGCTCGGCGGGATTCATACTCGACAGACGGGATAACTTTTGCTCAATAATTTCCCATTCGGGCAGTGGGTAAAGCAGTAGGCAGGGCTGGTGGAGGTCAATGGTACAAACCATTTGGCCTTCCGATTGCTCGTTCAGCAATTCCCGGTAACGGGTGGGTACGGCAAGCCGCCCTTTGCTGTCGAGATTAACCATCGTTGCTCCACGGAACATGCCTGAGCTACCCCTCCACGACCGTTTTCACCACTTTACCCCACAAATTCCCACATAATGGAGTTTACGGAGGGTATGAAAACCTTGTCAAGCCAGAGCGCCAGCGCTTTGGCAATATTTCTTCGGTCATTTTGGGAGCTGGCTCGCGAAAGGAACGCTATTTATTAGATGATTAAAAATTAACATCATGATAAACGGGGAGAAATTTCTAAGCGGAAAGAGCGTGATTAAAAACCTGACAAATTGGCGATTAATTAACTCAATACTTCCTTCTGCAATCGATGTCTCATTTTTTAGCTCGGCAATCACATCCCTGTAACCCGGTGCGACCCGCACCGGACAAGGCTCGGCGCAAACTCGCCCTAAAGCCGAAATAGGGCTTAAGCCATTGAGTTAATAACACTCAACGCTTATTAGGCTGCAGGCCGGCCGCTATTTTACTTCAATTAAAGCCTCAGTGATAAGTGCGCTGAAAAAATAAATGACTCGGATATTACGAGCAGAGCTAATTTCTATTTAAATCAATTTAGTAAGATTATTCTCAAAATACCTGTTTACAATTATGGTTTCATTTCCTTACATCATTTATTCCCACAATTTTTACTGTGAAAAATCGCCCGTTCGCAACAAATAATGCAACTCATTGTTTTTAATTGAATAGTTTGAATTCATCCATTTTTAATCCCTTCGCGCCATATTCCTCAGCCTGAGCTCAGCACAAAAACCACACAATGCCTTTAAATAAAAATATTCAGCTACTTAGCCAATTCAAGGCAGAAGTGTAAACTAAGAAAAGAATAAAAAACCAGATTTAACACCTTAAAAATAACAATTTAACAGAACATTAACCAATAATCATGGAGATTGCATCATGCTTTCGCCTGTTGCTCACTGGCGCAGCGCCGCTGCCGATACCTTTGCACTGGTGGTGTACTGTTTCATCGCCGGTATGGCGATAGAAATCCTGGTGTCCGGCATGAGCTTTCAACAATCACTCTCGTCCCGCTTGCTGTCGATCCCGGTAAATATCCTGATCGCCTGGCCCTATGGGCGCTATCGCGATCTGTTTATCCGTGTCGCCAGGCGCTTTCAACGCCAACCTTTTTTACTGCGTAACCTGGCCGATCTGTTGGCCTATGTCAGTTTCCAATCACCGGTCTATGCCGCCATCTTATGGAGCGTCGGCGCCGATGGGCAACAAATCATCACGGCGGTGACCAGCAACGCGGTGGTGTCGATGGCAATGGGCGTGGTGTATGGCTATTTTCTGGAATACTGCAGAAGGTTGTTCAGGGTAGCGGGCTACGTGTGAAGCAGGAGCGCAACGGGGCGCTCCTGTTTGGGTTTACTTCCGGCTAAGGCTGCCGCGGCGGAACAAATTACGGCGGATACGCGTCAGACCCGGCTTGGGTTTACGCGGCTCATCCAGGCTGGCCAGTACCAGTTCAAGCACCCGCTCGGCCACGTCACGATGGCGCTGAGCGACCGCCAGAACCGGACACTCAAGGAAGTCCAACAGCTCGTGATCGCCAAAGGTAGCGATGGCCAGATCGGTCGGCAAACGGCCACGTTGCTTCAGCGTCACATCCATCACCCCTTGCAACAAAGAGAATGAGGTAGTGAACAGCGCCTGGGGCATAGGATGGGTTTTCAGCCATTCGGCAAACAACACGCCGGCCGCCTCACGCTCATAGCTGTTGGCATACAGATAATCGACAGGTCGTTCGTCATCCTGCCAGGCTTCGCGGAAACCCTGCTCACGCAGGAAGCTGACGGAAAGCTCCGGCAACGCTCCCAGATACAGTACCGACTCTGCCGGGAAGGTACGAAGCTCCTGTGCCAGTGCGAAGGAATCCTCTTGGTCGGCCCCGACCACACTGATGAAATGCTCGCGATCCAGCGCCCGATCCAGTGCGATAATTGGCAGCGGATCATTGGCCCAGCGCTGATAGAACGGATGCTCCGGCGGCAAGGCGGTAGAAACGATTAACGCGTCGACCTGGCGTTGCAGCAGATGCTCAATACAGCGCATTTCGTTATCCGGCTGATCTTCCGAACAGGCAATCAACAGCTGGTAACCGCGTTGACGGGCCTGACGCTCCAGATAATTGGCGATGCGGGTATAGCTGGTGTTTTCCAGATCCGGTATCACCAGACCGATTGAACGAGTTCGCCCGGCGCGCAGCCCTGCCGCGACGGCATTCGGGTGATAGTTGTGCTCCCTGACCACGGCCATCACTTTTTCGACGGTTTTATCGCTGACACGATACTGCTTCGCCTTGCCGTTGATGACATAACTGGCCGTGGTGCGCGAAACGCCTGCGAGACGCGCGATTTCATCCAGTTTCACGTTAACCCCTTAATGACGCTGAAAATAGAAGTGAAAACCATGCTCGGATTAACCATCGCATCCTGTGCGGTTATTCAATCCAGCCTCTGCGATCTAACAGCAGAAAACACTGCCTAGCAACCGCTTTTGCCGAAAGGTGCCAGCAAACGGGCAAAAAACACCGAAAAACAAAGGGCGCAGCCTGGCCGCGCCCTCAGATTATGCCAATATCACGCCTCAGCGCATGATTTTATCGCCGCGCGACACGCCGACCACACCGGAACGCGCCACTTCAACAATTTCGGCCACTTCACGCACCGCACTCAGGAATGCATCCAGCTTGTCGCTGGTGCCCGCCAGCTGAACGGTGTAAAGCGTGGCTGTGACGTCAACGATTTGACCGCGGAAAATGTCGGCGCAACGTTTCACCTCTTCGCGGCCATAACCGCTGGCCTGCAGCTTCACCAGCATGATTTCACGCTCAACGTGAGCCCCCTGCACCAGTTCGCTAACGCGCAGCACGTCCACCAGCTTATGCAGCTGTTTTTCGATCTGCTCCAGCACTTTCTCATCGCCGACGGTTTGAATCGTCATACGTGACAAAGTGGGATCGTCGGTCGGGGCTACCGTCAGGCTTTCAATGTTGTAACCGCGCTGAGAGAACAAACCCACCACACGCGATAACGCACCGGATTCATTTTCCAGCAATACAGATAAAATACGGCGCATGATCAGGTCCTCTCCGTTTTGCTTAACCACATTTCGTCCATGCTTCCACCACGAATCTGCATTGGGTAAACATGTTCAGTTTCATCGACGGTCACGTCGACAAATACCAGGCGCTCTTTCTCGGCCAGCGCCTGAGCCAGTTTGCTTTCCAGTTCATCCGGCGTGCGAATGGCAATGCCCACGTGGCCGTAAGCCTCCGCCAGTTTGACGAAGTCCGGCAGGGAATCCATATAAGACTGGGAGTGACGGCCGGAATAAATCATGTCCTGCCACTGCTTCACCATACCCAGATAGCGGTTGTTAAGATTCACTACGATCACCGGCAGGTTGTATTGCAACGCGGTGGACAGTTCCTGAATGTTCATCTGGATGCTGCCGTCGCCGGTGACACACACCACGGTTTCATCAGGCAGCGCCAGCTTCACGCCCAGCGCCGCCGGCAGACCAAAGCCCATGGTGCCCAATCCGCCGGAGTTGATCCAACGGCGTGGTTTGTCGAACGGATAATAGAGTGCCGCGAACATCTGGTGCTGGCCGACATCGGAAGTGACATAAGCGTCCCCTCTGGTCAGCCGATGCAGGGTTTCGATCACTGCCTGCGGCTTAATGGTGCCGCTGTTTTTGTCGTAACCCAGGCAATCACGCGCACGCCACTGTTCGATAGCCTGCCACCAGTCGCGCAACGCGTCGTGATCCTGCGCTTTATCTTCCTGCGCCAGCAGCTCCAGCATTTGGGTCAACACCTGTTTGGCATCGCCGACAATAGGAATATCGGCGTCTACCGTCTTGGAAATTGAGGTAGGGTCAATATCGATATGCAGCACGGTAGCGTTCGGGCAATATTTGGCCAGGTTATTGGTGGTGCGATCGTCAAAACGCACGCCGACGGCAAAGATCACGTCAGAGTTGTGCATGGTTTTGTTGGCTTCATAAGTCCCATGCATGCCGAGCATACCCACGCTCTGGCGATGCGTGCCGGGGAAGGCCCCCAACCCCATCAGGGTACAGGTAACAGGCAGATTCAGCTTCTCCGCCAGTTCCAGCAGCTCTGCGTCACAGGCCGAGTTGATCGCCCCGCCACCGACGTACATAACGGGCTTTTTGGCCGTCAGAATGGTGTGCAGTGCCCGTTTGATCTGCCCGCGATGACCTTGCACCGTCGGGTTATAGGAACGCATGCTCACGTCCTGCGGATAGGCGTAAGGCATTCTCACTGCCGGGCCCACGATGTCTTTCGGCAAATCGATCACCACCGGCCCAGGGCGGCCGGTTGAGGCCAGGTAAAAAGCCTTTTTCAGTATGCCGGGAATGTCTTCGGTACGTTTGACCAGGAAACTGTGTTTCACCACCGGGCGCGAAATCCCGACCATGTCGCACTCCTGGAAGGCATCATAGCCAATCAGCGAGCTGGGAACCTGACCGGAAAGCACCACCATCGGAATGGAGTCCATATAGGCGGTTGCAATGCCGGTGATCGCATTGGTCGCTCCAGGGCCAGAGGTCACCAGCACCACCCCCACTTCACCGGTCGCACGCGCATAACCATCGGCCATATGCACCGCACCTTGCTCATGGCGCACCAATATGTGGTCGATCCCTCCAACCGTATGCAGGGCGTCGTAGATATCTAGTACCGCCCCGCCCGGATAACCGAATACATGCTTAACGCCTTGATCGATCAACGATCGGACGACCATCTCGGCTCCTGACAACATCTCCATGGGTTTGCCTCCAGGCTAACTTATTCTTATCTGGCACCGGAACGTGGCACCTGTTGTGGGGCAATACCCCAAAATTTTTATGGATTGACTATAACCCATTAACATAACGTCAGAAGATAAGGCAGGCAAACGGCAAAATGGCACAACAACAGAAAGGTTACTGACTACGGGCTGGGGATCGGGGATTTACAAAAACAATGCACTAGCCGCTGGCAAATCGGGCTAGGCATTGTTTCAGTCAGGCAGAGAATTACAGAACTATATTAGGCAAGAACGATGTTGATTTTTTAACCGGATAATCTGCCCCGGCAACAGGATTAAGTCTTATCCTGGTACATCGAGTCAATTTCACTCTGGTAGCGCTGCATAATCACCTTACGGCGCAGTTTTAGCGTTGGCGTCAGCTCACCCAACTCCATCGAAAAGGCCGCCGGCAACAGAGTAAATTTCTTCACCTGTTCGAACCGCGCCAACTCTTTTTGCATCTCACGCAGACGGCTTTCGAACATTTCCAGAATATGGCTATGGCGCAGCAGTTCAAGCCGATCCTGATATTTCAGGTTGATGGACTTGGCATATTCTTCCAACGACTCAAAACTGGGCACAATCAAGGCGGAGACAAATTTGCGGGCATCCGCGATGATTGCCACCTGTTCGATAAAGCGGTCTTGCGCCAGCGTGCCTTCAAGCATCTGCGGGGCAATGTACTTGCCGCCGGAGGTTTTCATCAGATCCTTAAGACGCTCGGTGATAAACAGATTTCCCCCTTCATCTATGGCACCGGCGTCGCCGGTCTTCAACCAGCCATCTGCAGTAAAGGAGGCGGCGGTTTCCAGCGGCTTATTGAAATAACCGCGCATCACCACCGGGCCACGCACCTGAATTTCACTTTCCTCGCCAATACGCACCTCTATCCCCGGCAGCGGCTTGCCAATCGAGCCAAAGCGGAAATTGCCCTCTTCCCAGCAGGAAACGGTGGCGCAGGTCTCGGTCATGCCATAGCCATATTTGATGTTAATGCCCATCGCCTGGAAAAACAGAATGACGTTGTCGTCCAGTTTGGCACCGGCGGCCGGCAAGAAGCGCACCCGCCCACCGAGGATGCCGCGTAATTTGCTCAGCACCAGCTTGTCGGCCCAGCGGTGGGAAAGATCAAACAGCTTGCCCAGTGGTTTGCCGGCACGTTCCTGTAAAAACTTGCGTTCACCACAGACAATCGCCCAATGAAACAGGGCACGACGCAACCAGGGTGCACGCGCAACTTTCTCGTGCACCGCACTGAAGATTTTTTCGTAGAAACGCGGTACCGCACACATCAGCGTCGGACGTACTGCCGTCATGGCTTCACGCACCCAGTCGGTATTCGGCAAGAACACGTTTTGCGCGCCGGAATGCATAATGAAGAAGCTCCAGGCACGTTCGAACACATGCGACATCGGCAGGAAACTGAGAGAGACATCTTCTTCATTTACCGTCAGCCGCCCATCGTGCAGATAAAGCTGTGCCGCCAGGTTACGGTAATCCAGCATTACCCCTTTGGGTTCGCCGGTGGTACCGGAGGTATAAATCAGCGTGAACAGATCCTCCAGGCAGCAATCGGCAATGCGTTGCTGTAACTGCGATTCAAACGCCGCCAGATCGGCTGCGCGCTCAAAGGTGCTCAGGTGCTGAGCAATCTCACAGCCACGCAGATCGGCGTCATCATCAAATACAATAATGTGGATCAGTTGAGGGCAGACACCGCGCAACGCAATGGCGGCGTCCAGTTGAGCCTGCTCGCCAACGAACAGAATGCGGATATCCGCGTCATTAATGATAAAAGCCGCCTGGGCCGGCGTATTGGTGGCATACAGCGGTACGCTGACCCCACGTAACCGCAGCACGGCCAAATCCGCCAGCGACCAGGCCATGCAGTTATTGGCAAAGATCGCGATACGTTCCTGCACGTCGGTGCCCAAAGCCAACAGCGCACTGGCGATGCGGTTGATATGCGTATCGACCTGTCGCCAGGTCAGTTGGCTCTCGCCACTGGGAGACCATTGGCGAAAAGCGGTGCAATCGGCACGCTGGGAAATTTGGTGCTGTATACGGTGAGTTAAATGGTATTGCAGCAGATTATTGATCATAGCGCCCTGAGCCTGAAATGAATCAAACAGTTAGCGTTGAGCAGGACATCTGGCTCTGCGTCTCAGCTTACACGTGTTTACTTTTTTTCGCGCAGTCTACCTACTCCATGGCGGCGGGAAAAGAGATTTCAGCGTAGAAGTGTGAGCTAAAACTCAGGTTAATTTCACCGCCTCCTCCAGTTGGACAGAAGGGTGATGAAAAGGTTTTATTTAGCTCACAAAATGGGTGTTCAACAGGCAGCGATGGAAACAGATAAAAACACCAGATGTAATAAATATCTCAGCACATAATTTTATAATGATAATTTTTAATGAAACTATCGAAATCTTTCGGAAGCGGTTAATTTAACACAGTTAAGCCAAGATATATCTTAGATAAACCCAAGATAATTCTTAACCAAAGCACGGGAAAATTATTCCCCCTATGGAAAACCACCACCTCGGGGGGTAATAATAGGCTGATTTATTCAGTCAACTCAGACTGGCCAAGCATCAGTTTCATCCATTGATGTCCCTTATCCCGTTCAGCCGACTCATGCCAGGACAGATAACAGGTCACCTTGTTTTCATTCCAGGGTAAAGGAATAAAACGCAGCTTTAAGGATTCAGCCTGCTGTCGAGCCAGCCAGGCCGGAACAATGGCAATCATGTCAGTACTGGATACTATATTCAGTACGCTGTATAAATCAGTACATTGTTGAGCCACGACTCGTTGCATAGCTTCTTCTATATAGTAGGGCTTACTGAAAGAATAAAAGCTCTCGAGTGAAACCACCGCGTGTTGCTCCGCCAGGATTTGTTCCGGCGTAATGGATTTTTCTATCCTCGGATGCTTCCTGGAAAATACCAGCACCAGCTCGTCATCAAAAAGCGCCATACTTTTAAACTCTGAAGACTCAAAACTGGCATAGCCAACAACGAACTCAACCTCCTGGTAGCGTAATTGGTTATCGATGTTATTGGTTATATATGACTTTATTTTCAAATGGGTATGAGGCGCTATTTCCCTCATGTGATTGATTATGGTAGCCCCCAAACGCAAATCAAGCGGACTGCAAATGGCGATAGAGAAAGATCGCTCACTGCTAAAGGGTTCAAACTCCGCTCCGGGCAGCTCATTTTGCACCAGCTGTAACGCCTGCCGAACCGGGCCAAACAGCTGCTTAGCCCGCACCGTAGGCTGGATCCCACGCCCACAGCGGACGAACAGCTCGTCATTAAACATCAGCTTTAAACGTGCAACGGCGTTGCTCACCGCCGGCTGCGACATCCCCAAAAAGCTCGCTGCCCGGGTAATATTCTGCATCTGCATAACGGCATCAAACACGGTGAGCAAATTCAGATCGACGCTGCGCAAATGCAGTTCGCTGGTTTCTTTATCGATAACAACTCCTGAATTACATTCCGACATATCCCACTCCACTAAGTCCTGTGTAGATAATTCCCCACGCGCAATAAAAATGACAAAACAGCGCCATCTTGATTTCACACGGTAGAATTAGTTATCTCTCGCTCCGTTCATTTAAAACCAAGCGCAAGAATCATCCTATATACAAACATGGTTAAGATTTTGTTCTAATACACACTGGGTTTATTTTCTAACAAAGAGTCATCTCGCACACCATCAAAATAGCCCCATTGTAGTAGCCCATCACCACACTATCATTTACCGTTTATATTTAATCAAACGATTAAATACAGCATGCATAACCGCCCTCTATTCATTAACGCCCATAGTTTTCCAACACCAGTCCGCCTTATGAATAATTCACAAAAAACATAGCTGACAGCAACATATTGATATCAAGAATACAAAATCCACACTTTTAATTTTTGGCTAGCACGCCTTCAGCAGTTTTGCATCTTTAATTTTAACCCAATCAACATCAGAAGCAATTGCGGCGATATATATTCATTTAATTTATGCTAACAGGCTCGCAAATCCCCCATTACTTTTTATCTGACAATAGCATTTTTTACCGAACTATCCTCTGCCAGCAAAAGCCCGTTAATCTGGAGGTAAAGGAGTACCCTCATTTTCAATCAGGTGTTGACATAACCAAGCCAATAACGTATCAAATTAGGCAACGAAACTATTTTAGAGAGCTGAACCGCCATGAACTCTACTTTCCGTCTACTAGGCCTACTACTTAACGCATCTTGTTTGCGCGGTATGCCGGTGGACGCAGTTCAGAGCTGATTCAGCCCACCTCATAACAAACCCGCGCTACTGCGCGGGTTTTTTTTTACCCGCTTAGCGTGAAATAAACACGATAAGGAACCACCCTGATGAGCCAACAAGTCATTATTTTCGATACAACGCTGCGTGATGGTGAACAAGCGCTGCAAGCCAGCCTGAGCGTGAAAGAGAAGATTCAGATCGCGATGGCGCTGGAAAGAATGGGTGTCGACGTCATGGAAGTCGGCTTCCCGGTCTCCTCGCCGGGCGATTTTGAATCTGTGCAAACCATCGCGCGCCAGATTAAAAACAGCCGCGTATGTGGCCTGGCCCGTTGCGTGGATAAAGATATCGACGTCGCAGCCGAAGCGTTGCGCGTAGCCGAAGCCTTCCGTATTCACGTGTTCCTGGCCACCTCAACCCTGCATATTGAATCAAAACTGAAGCGCTCGTTCGACGAAGTGCTGGAGATGGCGATCCGCTCGGTGAAACGCGCCCGTAATTACACCGACGACGTAGAATTCTCCTGTGAAGACGCAGGCCGTACGCCAATCGATAACCTGTGTCGCGTGGTAGAAGCCGCGATCAACGCCGGTGCCACCACCATTAACATTCCGGATACCGTGGGCTACACCACGCCGAACCAGTTTGGTGGCATTATCACTACCCTGTATGACCGCGTACCGAATATCGATAAGGCCATTATCTCCGTCCACTGCCACGACGACCTGGGTATGGCGGTCGGCAACTCCATCGCCGCGGTGCAGGCGGGTGCTCGCCAGGTCGAAGGCACCTTGAACGGCATTGGTGAACGCGCAGGCAATACCTCGCTGGAAGAAGTGATCATGGCGATCAAAGTGCGCCAGGACATCATGAACGTGCACACCAATATCAATCATCAGGAAATTTTCCGCACCAGCCAAATCGTCAGCCAGCTGTGCAACATGCCGATCCCGGCCAACAAGGCTATCGTCGGTTCCAATGCCTTCGCCCACTCTTCTGGCATTCATCAGGACGGCGTGCTGAAAAATCGTGAAAACTACGAAATCATGTCACCGCAGACCATAGGTCTGAAAGATGTGCAGTTGAACCTGACCTCTCGTTCCGGCCGCGCCGCAGTGAAACACCGTATGGAAGGGATGGGCTACAAAGAACAGGACTACAACCTGGACAACCTGTACGCCGCCTTCCTGAAGCTGGCCGATAAGAAAGGTCAGGTGTTCGATTACGATCTGGAAGCTCTGGCCTTCATTAATAAGCAGCAGGAAGAACCCGAGCATTTCAGCCTGGACTACTTCAGCGTGCAGTCAGGCAGCAGCATCATGGCCACCGCATCGGTGAAATTGATCTGCGGTGAAGAAGAAAAAGCCGAAGCGGCCACCGGCAACGGGCCGGTTGACGCGGTTTATCAGGCCATCAACCGCATTACCGGATACCCGATCGAACTGGTGAAATACCAGTTAACCGCCAAAGGCCAGGGCCGTGACGCACTGGGCCAGGTGGATATCGTGGTGTCCTACAACGGCCGCCGCTTCCACGGCGTGGGTCTGGCGACCGACATTGTAGAATCCTCCGCCAAGGCGATGGTTCACGTATTAAATAATATTTGGCGCTCCCAGCAGGTAGAAAAAGAAAAACAGCGTCTGCAGCAAAGCAAACATCAAAATAATCAGGAAACGGTGTGAACATGACGAAGACCTACCACATTGCCGTCTTGCCCGGAGACGGAATCGGCCCGGAAGTAATGGCCCAGGCGCGTAAAGTGTTGAACGCAGTGCGTCAGCGCTTTGATATCCGCATCACTGAAGCCGAGTATGACGTCGGTGGCATCGCCATCGATCGCCATGGCAGCCCGCTGCCTCCGGCTACCCTCGCCGGTTGCGAGCAGGCCGATGCCATCCTGTTCGGCTCGGTCGGTGGCCCGAAGTGGGAACACCTGCCACCGGCAGAGCAGCCTGAACGTGGCGCTTTGCTGCCGTTGCGTAAACACTTCAAACTGTTCAGCAACCTGCGCCCTGCCCGTTTGTATCAGGGGCTGGAAGAGTTCTGCCCACTGCGAGCCGATATCGCCGCACGTGGTTTCGATATTCTGTGCGTGCGTGAACTGACCGGCGGTATTTACTTTGGCCAGCCTAAAGGCCGCGAAGGCCAGGGTATGCAGGAACGCGCCTTCGATACCGAGGTGTATCACCGCTTCGAGATCGAGCGCATTGCACGCATCGCCTTTGAGTCTGCCCGCAAGCGTCGCAACAAAGTGACCTCGATTGATAAGGCCAACGTACTGCAAAGCTCCATTTTGTGGCGCGAAGTGGTTAATCAGGTCGCCCAGGATTACCCGGACGTGTCGCTGTCACATATGTACATCGACAACGCCACCATGCAGTTGATCAAAGACCCGTCCCAGTTCGACGTGCTGCTGTGCTCCAACCTGTTCGGCGACATTCTGTCCGACGAATGTGCGATGATCACCGGTTCGATGGGCATGCTGCCTTCCGCCAGCCTGAACGAACAGGGCTTTGGTCTGTATGAGCCGGCCGGTGGCTCAGCGCCGGATATCGCGGGTAAAGGCATTGCCAACCCAATCGCCCAGATCCTGTCTGCCACCCTGCTGCTGCGTTACAGCCTGGGCGCCACAGAGGCGGCCGACGCCGTTGAGCACGCCATCAATCAGGCACTGGAACAAGGTTACCGTACCGCCGATCTGGCCGGTGTCGGCCCAGCCATCAGCACCGATGAAATGGGTGACATCATCGCCCGCTTTGTCGCTCAGGGGGCATAACATGTCTAAAACTTTATATCAGAAATTATACGATGCCCACGTGGTGTACTCAGCGCCGGAAGAAACCCCGCTGTTATATATCGATCGCCACCTGGTACACGAAGTGACTTCGCCTCAGGCATTCGATGGCCTGCGCGCCATGGGCCGCAAAGTGCGCCAGCCGGGCAAGACTTTTGCCACCATGGACCACAACGTCTCTACCCAAACCAAAGACATCAACGCCAGCGGCGAGATGGCACGCATTCAGATGCAGGAACTGATCAAGAACTGCGAAGAGTTTGGCGTATTGCTGTATGACCTGAACCACCCATACCAGGGCATCGTACACGTGATCGGCCCAGAGCAGGGCATGACACTGCCGGGTATGACCATCGTCTGCGGCGACTCCCACACCGCGACTCACGGGGCTTTCGGTTCGCTGGCGTTTGGTATCGGCACCTCCGAAGTGGAGCACGTGTTGGCGACCCAAACCCTGAAGCAGGGCCGCGCCAAGACCATGAAAATTGAAGTGACCGGCAACGCCGCGGAAGGCATCACGGCGAAAGACATCGTACTGGCGGTGATCGGCAAAACCGGCAGCGCCGGCGGCACCGGCCACGTAGTGGAATTCTGTGGCAAGGCCATTCAGGCGTTGAGCATGGAAGGCCGCATGACGCTGTGCAACATGGCGATCGAAATGGGTGCCAAAGCCGGGCTGGTTGCGCCGGACGACACCACCTTTGATTACCTGAAGGGCCGTCAGTTTGCGCCAACCGGCAGCAACTGGGAACAGGCCGTTGCCTACTGGCGCACGCTGAAATCCGACGACGATGCCAAGTTCGATACCGTTGTCACCCTGCGTGCTGAAGACATCGCGCCGCAGGTGACCTGGGGAACCAACCCTGGGCAGGTTATCGCCGTCAACCAGACCATCCCGGCCCCTGAGTCCTTCAGCGATCCGGGTGAGCGTGCCTCGGCCGAAAAAGCCCTGGCCTATATGGACCTGAAACCGGGCATCAAACTGACAGAAGTGCCGATCGACAAAGTCTTTATCGGTTCCTGCACCAACTCACGCATTGAAGACTTGCGCGCAGCGGCTGCCATCGCCAAGGGCCGCAAGGTTGCCAGCGGTGTTCAGGCCATCGTGGTACCCGGCTCCGGCCCGGTAAAAGCGCAGGCAGAAGCCGAAGGCCTGGATAAAATCTTTATCGATGCCGGTTTTGAATGGCGCCTGCCGGGCTGCTCAATGTGTCTGGCGATGAACAACGACCGCCTGAACCCCGGCGAACGCTGTGCCTCCACCAGCAACCGTAACTTTGAAGGGCGTCAGGGCCGCGGTGGGCGTACTCACCTGGTCAGCCCGGCAATGGCCGCTGCGGCCGCTATTGCCGGTCATTTCGCCGATATCCGTGATATTCACTAAGGAAGGCTACCGTGGCTAAATTTACTCAACATACCGGTTTAGTGGTGCCTTTGGATGCGGCGAACGTCGATACCGATGCCATTATTCCAAAACAGTTTTTGCAGAAGGTGACCCGCACCGGTTTTGGTAAGCACCTGTTTAATGACTGGCGTTTTCTGGACGATGCCGGCCAGCAGCCAAACCCGGAGTTTGTCCTGAATAAACCGCGCTACAAAGGTGCCAGCATTTTGCTGGCCCGGGAAAACTTCGGCTGCGGCTCATCACGCGAGCATGCGCCCTGGGCGCTGACCGACTATGGTTTTAGAGTGGTGATTGCCCCCAGCTTTGCCGATATCTTCTACGGCAACTCGCTCAATAACCAGCTGCTGCCGGTTAAGCTGAGCGAACAGGACGTGGAAACGCTGTTCCAGCTGGTGACTGCCAATGAAGGCATTGAATTTGAAGTTGATTTGGAAAACCAGACGGTCAAAGCCGGTGGCAGAAGCTATCCGTTCGAGATTGATAGCTTCCGCCGTCACTGCATGATTAACGGGCTGGACAGTATCGGCCTGACGCTGCAGCACGAAGCGGATATTTCCCGCTACGAGGCGCAGCAGCCCGCCTTCCTGAACTGATATTCACATACCCGCCACCTGGCGGGTGTTTTTTATTATTAATAACCGTTTACCAGTAGCCCAGCCACTTCCACCAAGCCCCACCAATCAATATCCAAATCAGCAGGTTGACCACGCTCATCACAAAACCGGCTTTCCACCACTCACCCAAAGTCGCATAGCCGGAGCCAAAGACAATCGGTGCCGTGCCGGTACCGTAGTGGGTCAGCGACATCATCAGCGAGGAAGAGAACGCCAGGATCAAGCCCAGCAGCGCGGGCGGAGCACCCAGTGCAATGCCGGCGGCAAAGAACGCGGCAAACATGGCGGTAACGTGCGCGGTGGTGCTGGCAAAGAAGTAATGCGAATACAGATAGATAAGGGTCAACAGGATGGTGCCGCCAACCCAACTCATTCCCATATGATCAATACCGTTGCCCACGGTTTGCGACAGCCAACCAATCAGCCCCAACTTGCCGAGGAAGCTGGCCATCATCACCAACGCGGAAAACCACACCACCGTGTCCCAGGCACCCTTGTGCCTGAGCACATCTTCCCAGCTCAATACCCCGGTCGCCAGCAACACCGCCAGACCAATCAGCGCCGCCGTGGTTGGGTTAACCGCCAGTGCCGGGCCGAAGAACATCGCCGGAATACCGGCCCACAGCACCAGCAGCAAGGCAAACACCGCCAGAGTGATTTTCTCCGGCAGCGTTACCGGCCCCAGGGCCTGCAACTTTTCACGAGCGAAACGCGGCGCGTCCGGAGTGCTTTTCACCTCCGGCGGGTAGAGCAGGTAAATCACCAAGGGCATGACAATCAGCGAGCACAGCCCAGGCACCAGTGCCGCCACCGCCCACATGGACCAGGACAGCTCGAAGTTGCCATGAGTGCCCTTGGCAATCAGGCTGACAATCAACGGGTTCGGCGCGGTAGCGGTGATAAACATCGCCGAAGTGATCGGGTTGATATTGTAATTGACCAGCGACAGATAGCGGCCAATCTTGCCGGAGGTATTGAGCTCGGGTTTGGAGCCGAAGCTGTCGGCAATCGACTTCATGATCGGGTGGATAATCCCGCCGCCACGCGCGGTATTACTTGGGGTCACCGGCGCCAGGGTAGTTTCCGCCAGCGTCAATGCATAGGCGATCCCCAGCGTCTTTTTACCAAACAGCGAGATGAAGTAATAACCGATACGCGCCCCCAGCCCGGTTTTGTTCAGGCTGAGTGAGATCATGATCGAAAAACCAATCAGCCAGATCAACTGGTTGGAAAATCCGCTCAGCGCGTCATTGAGCGCAGCACCGGGTTTGCCGGGATTGGTGACGCCGGTTACCGCCACCAACGCGATCGCCACCACCGAAACGGCACCAATCGGCATCGCTTTGCCGATGATGGCGATGATGGTACCGATAAACAGCGCCAGCAAATGCCAGGCATTGGGTGCCACGCCTTCAGGCACCGGGATCACAAACCAGATGAGTAAAGCAGCGGCGACGGCACACAAAGAAGGAACGGGCTTGAGCGGCGTTAGTTTATCCATAACATACCCACTTTTCTAAACGGATCGGCATCTTGGCAGCAAGATGGGCGGGAACGCACTTATCGCGTTCCGGGTCCGTTCAGCTTGGGGGGCGGGCGTAATGTTCTCAATGATATGCGTCAAGGTTGGTGACGTTTAAGCTCACACTTCCCGCACGCGGGCACTCATCCACAGCGCCACTACTGCCAGGACAGTCGCCAACCAGTAAACCGCATAGTGCCCCAGGTTTTCCACCAGCGCCCCCTGCAGCACCCCGGCCAGGATCACCCCGGTGGAAATACTGTTGGTAAACAGCGTGGTCGCCGCACCTGGTCGTCCCGGCATCAGGTCCTGGAAATAGAGCATGCCAATACCGGCGATGATGCCGATAAATATGGCGTTGAACAGCTGTAATACCATCAGCGCCAGCTTAAATTTAAACACCACCAATCCGGCATAAAACAGGATGCCGGCCGCCACGGCGAACAGCATCATATTGCGCTTGCCGAATCGTTTGACGTAGTAACCCGCCAGCAACATCGCCGGGATCTCCAGCCCGGCGGCCGTGCCCATCAGCAGCCCCGCCAGGTTTTCCGGCAGGCCCAAATCGGCGGTGATATACAGCGGCATATCGATGATATACATGGTGTTGCAAGTCCACATCAGCATCGACGCAATAAACAAACGACGTACATCGCGGTTACGCCAGGCGCTGACGGGGGCCATCGGAACCGAAGCAGTAGCGTTCAGCTCCGTACTACTGTGCTCCGCACGTGGCACAGAAGGCAGGGTAAACCACACCAGCAAGGCGCAAATCGCGAAGGTCGCAGCGGCAATCATGAACATCCAGGTAAACCCGTAGTTCAGCGCCAGCGTAAATGACAGCGGCGGGCCAATCACCCAGGCCAGCGACAGTTGTGCACGCATCACCGAGCTGAACATCACCACTTCGCGCGCCGAGCTGTCTGCATATTCTCGTGCCAGCGCAAAAATCTGCGGCATCGCGGTATTGGCAATCGCCGACAGCAATACCCCGGCGGTGATCAGCGTCAGGTAGTCACGGTTAAAGGCAAACAGCAGGCAGTTACCGACCGCCATCAGGCAGCACAGCAAAATCAACTTTCGACGATCGCCGCGCGTATCCGAACGCTTGGCCAACAGGAAACTGACCGCGATGCCGACAATGGCGTTGACGGTATAGAACAGGCCAACCCACAGCGGCCGCACCTTGACCTCGGTGGTCAGGAACAGGCTCAGCGTCGGCGCCAAAAGCGCGCCGGCAATGCCGGAAAGAAAGGCAATCAGCAGGAATGCGGCAAAGACGGGATTAAAGCGGCGTGGCAGCCAGCGCTGACGTTTCATCTCTTCGTTCCTGACCCTAAAGCGGAAGACAGAACCTTAGGCTACGGTGGCAAAATTGCAAGAATATCCCCGCGACCGAGAATAAAAAAACCAGTGGGTATGATCCCACTGGCTGGTGAACAACACCATTACTCAGAAACTTTTTCTACCCGAGCCTCACAGATGCTCACGGTATTGCTTATCCGTCATGGAGTGGATGTCCCACTGGGTCAGATGGGCCAGCATCTCCAGCCGCGCCTGTTCAGGCACCAGCCCCAACCAATCGGCCCGCTGGCGACGCACCGCGCTGAAATAGCGCTGATAGAACTGTTTTGACAAGAAAACCTTCATCCGTCGCCCTCCCCCTTTCATTGAGGAAAATTATCGGCGTAATATAGGGAAAGATAAATTGATGGGTTGATGCCGGAGCGTTCCTCTTTTATGTCCACCTCCAGATTGCAACAGCAGTTCATTCGCCTGTGGCAGCGCTGCCACGGCGAGCCGACCGAAACTACCCTGCAGGAGCTGGCCGAAGTGCTCAGCTGTTCGCGCCGCCACGTGCGTTCGCTACTGGGCGCCATGCAGCACCAGGGCTGGTTAACCTGGCAGGCCGAGTCCGGGCGCGGCAAGCGTTCACGGCTCACCTTTCACTACACCGGTCTGGCACTGCAGCAACAGCGGGCAGAGGAATTGCTGGAGCAAGACCGTATCGATCAACTGGTGCAACTGGTCGGCGATAAAAACGTGGTGCGCCAAATGTTGCTGTCCCAACTGGGACGCAGCTTTCGCCAGGGGAAACACATCCTGCGGGTGCTCTACTATCGCCAGTTGTACAACCTGCTGCCCGGCTCGGCGCTGCGGCGTTCGGAAACCCATCTGGCACGGCAGATTTTCAGCGGCCTGACGCGCATAAACGAGGAAAACGGGGAACTGGAGTCTGATCTTTCGCATCACTGGCAAGCTTTGACCCCGCTGCATTGGCGTTTTTATCTCCGCCCGGCGATTCATTTTCACCATGGCCGCGAGCTGGAAATGGAGGATGTCATCAGCTCGCTTACCCGTTTGATGCCACAGCCACTGTTTTCACATCTCGAACGCGTGACCTCACCGACGCCTTATGTGATCGACGTGCATTTGCACAGTCCCGATTACTGGCTGCCGTGGCTGCTGGGCAGCGTGCCCGCGATGATCCTGCCGCGCGAATGGCAAAGCCTGCCGGACTTCTCGCGCCACCCGGTGGGCACCGGGCCATATAGCGTGGTACGCAACCACCGCAGCCAGATGAAAATCCACGCCTTTGACGATTACTTTGGCTACCGCGCGCTGATCGATGAGGTGAATATCTGGGTACTGCCGGAAGTGACCGAAGAACTGGTGCATTCCGGCGTCCAGTTGCAGGCGGACGACACCGGCAAAAACGAACTGGAAAGCCGGCTGGAAGAAGGCTGTTATTTCCTGCTGTTCGATCAGCGTTCGCCACTGGCGGCCGATCCGGCCATTCGCAGTTGGCTGTGCGAGTTGATCAACCCCATTGCGCTGCTGAGCAATGCCGGCCCGGTCTATCAACGCTATTGGTCGCCGGCCTACGGCCTTCTGCCGCGCTGGCATCACAACCGCGCACTGGCACAATTGCCCAAACCGGACGGGCTGACCGAGCTGACGTTGACTTACTACAGCGAGCACTCGGAGTTCCACGCCATTCAGTTGGCGATCGAACCCCTGCTGGCGCAGCAGGGTATCAAGCTGAAGATCCAGGCCGTGGATTACGACACCTGGCATAAAGGCGAAGCCATCAGCGATTTGTGGCTCGGCAGCGCCAACTTCTATCTGCCGCTGGAGTTCTCGCTGTTCGCCACCCTGTATGAACTGCCGCTGATGCAGCACTGCATGAACGAAGATCTCGCTGAGGATGCCGCGTTGTGGCGCGCCAATAGCCTGCCGCTGGCCGATTTTTGCCAGCGCCTGGTCAGCAATCATCAGTTACACCCGCTGTTCCACCACTGGTTGCAATTGCACGGCCAGCGCAGCATGCGCGGCGTACGGATGAATACCCTGGGCTGGTTTGATTTTAAATCCGCCTGGTTTGCGCCGCCGGAAGCATAAGCGCCTTTCACCGACGCCCGTTAGTCTTTACAATGACGCCGTCTCAACGGGGTGCAAAATGCGGCGTGCCGATTTTGCTGAGAACAAACCCGTCGAACCTGATCCGGTCAATACCGGCGGAGGGATTTGAGCCCAGCGAACCGGCAGCCGCCGCTCGCCCCCTCAGATACCCTTGCCCCCCTAAATTTTCAGGAGTGCAAAGTGGTCAAAAAAAGCCTGCCCTTGTTACTGTTGTTGTGCGCCGCACCGGTGTTCGCCAAACCGGTACTGACGGTCTACACCTATGACTCTTTCGCTGCCGACTGGGGCCCTGGCCCGGCGGTCAAAAAAGCCTTTGAAGCCCAGTGTGACTGTGAGCTGAAGTTTGTCGCGCTGGAAGACGGCGTTTCGCTGCTTAACCGCCTGCGCATGGAAGGAAAAAACAGCGCCGCCGACGTGGTGTTGGGGCTGGACAACAATTTGCTGCAGGCCGCGCAACAAACCGGTTTATTTGCGCCAAGCAACGTCGACAGCACCAAACTGAGCGTGCCCGGCGGCTGGCAGGATAAAACCTTCGTGCCTTATGACTACGGCTACTTTGCCTTCGTTTACAACAAAGAAAAACTGAAGAACCCGCCCAAAAGCCTGCAGGAACTGGTCGACAGTGACCAGAACTGGAAGGTGATTTACGAAGATCCGCGTACCAGCACGCCGGGCCTCGGCCTGCTGTTGTGGATGCAGAAAGTCTATGGCGACAAGGCCCCCGAAGCCTGGCAAAAGCTGGCAAAGAAAACCGTCACCGTGACCAAGGGCTGGAGTGAGGCTTACGGCCTGTTCCTGAAAGGCGAAGGCGACCTGGTACTCAGCTACACCACCTCTCCGGCCTACCATCTGATTGAAGAAAAGAAAGACAGCTACGCCGCCGCTAACTTCAGCGAAGGCCACTACCTGCAGGTCGAAGTGGCAGGCAAACTCAAGGCCGGCAAACAGCCGGAGTTGGCAGAGCGGTTTATGCAATTTATGGTGACCCCGGCGTTCCAGAACAGCATTCCCACCGGCAACTGGATGTATCCGGTGATCAAAACCCAGCTGCCGGCCGGGTTTGAGCAAATGACCGTACCGCAGACCGCGTTGCAATACAGCGCTGAAGAAGTGGCCAAACAACGCGGCAACTGGATCCGGGCATGGCAAACCGCCGTCAGCCACTGATCCCACGCTGGCTATGGCCGGGGCTGCTGGCTTCCGGCCTGATCCTGACCATCGCCGTACTGGCGATGGGTTCGCTGTGGCGACACGCGCCCGAAAGCGACTGGCAGGGTCTGTGGCAGGACAGCTACCTGTGGCACGTGGTGCGTTTCACCTTCTGGCAGGCGTTGCTGTCGGCACTGATCTCGGTGCTGCCCGCTATCCTGCTGGCGCGAGCGCTGTTCCGTCGCCGTTTCCCTGGCCGCCAATTGCTGCTACGACTGTGCGCCATGACGCTGGTGCTGCCGGTACTGGTGGCGGTGTTCGGCCTGCTCAGTGTTTATGGCCGACAAGGCTGGCTGGCCGCGATATGCGGTTGGCTCGGCATTAACTACAGTTTCTCCCCCTATGGCCTGCAGGGCATTCTGTTGGCCCATATGTTCTTCAACCTGCCGCTGGCGACCCGCCTGCTGTTACAGGCGCTGGAAAACATTCCGGTCGAACAGCGTCAACTGGCTGCGCAGCTTGGCATGAGCGGTCGGCAGCAGTTCCGCTTTGTCGAGTGGCCGGCACTACGCCGCCAGATCCTGCCGAGCGGTGCGCTAATCTTTATGCTGTGCTTTGCCAGTTTCGCCACCGTATTGTCACTGGGCGGCGGGCCGCAGGCCACCACCATCGAATTGGCTATCTACCAGGCGCTCAGCTACGACTACGATCTCAGCCGTGCCGCGCTGCTGGCGCTGATCCAACTGGCCTGCTGCCTGGGGCTGGTGGTGCTCAGCCAGCGGTTAAGCCAGGCACTCCCCGTTGGTAACACGCACGCCCACATCTGGCGTAATCCGGAAGACAGCCTGTGGCGCCGCGTTAGCGATTTTCTGCTGATCGCTGCCGCCCTGCTACTGCTGTTACCCCCACTGCTGGCGGTGATTGCCGACGGTGCCAACCAAAGCCTGGTCAGCGTGCTGCAACAGCCTGTGCTGTGGCAGGCGTTATTCACCTCATTACGCATTGCTCTCGGTGCCGGCGTACTGTGCGTGCTACTGACCATGATGCTGCTGTGGAGCAGTCGTGAGCTGAAGCTGCAACAGCGGCTGCGCTGGGGCCAGCGACTTGAGCTAAGTGGCATGGTGATCCTGGCAATGCCAGGCATCGTGCTGGCGACCGGTTTCTTCCTGCTGTTGAGTGACACCGTCGGGCTGCCGCAGTCGCCGTATGCGCTGGTGATCCTTACCAATGCACTGATGGCGGTGCCCTACGCGCTGAAAGTGCTGGAAAACCCGATGCGCGACCTGGCCGAACGCTACAACCCACTGTGCCTGTCGCTGGATATCCACGGCTGGCAGCGACTGCGGCTTATCGAACTGAAAGCATTGCGCCGCCCACTGGCCCAGGCGCTGGCCTTCGCCTGCGTACTGTCGATTGGCGATTTCGGCGTCGTCGCCCTGTTCGGCAACGAGCACTTCCGCACTCTGCCTTACTACCTGTATCAACAGATCGGTGCCTATCGCAGCAATGATGGCGCGGTCACCGCCCTGTTGTTGCTGCTGTTGTGCTTCCTGCTGTTTACCCTGATTGAACGCTTACCGGGCCGCCATGATAGAGCTTGAAAAACTGACCTACCTGTATGAACACCTGCCGATGCGCTTTGACCTGCACATTGCGCCTGGCGAACGTGTTGCGGTGCTTGGCCCCAGCGGCGCGGGCAAAAGCACGCTGCTCAGCCTGATTGCCGGGTTCCTGCCGGCTGCCAGCGGCAGGTTGCGGCTCGACGGCAGCGATCACACCGCCACGCCACCGGCCAAACGCCCGGTCTCGATGCTGTTTCAGGAAAACAACCTGTTTGCTCACCTGAGGGTAGAGCAGAATATCGGGCTGGGTCTGGATCCGGGGTTGCGGCTGAATAACGATCAAAAGCAGCAATTAGCGCAAATTGCCCGCCAGGTGGGACTGGAAGAACATCTGTCGCGTCTGCCGTCCCAGCTTTCTGGTGGCCAGCGCCAGCGTGCCGCTTTGGCGCGCTGTCTGATCCGCCAGCGGCCGATCCTGCTGCTCGACGAACCTTTTTCGGCGCTCGATCCGGCATTACGCAATGAGATGCTGCAACTGCTGCAAGAGGTGTGCGACCAACGTAACCTGACGCTGCTGATGGTATCGCACAATCTGGATGACGCCGCGCGTATCGCCCCACGTACCCTGCTGGTGGTCGATGGCCGCATTTTTTACGACGGCCCAACGCAGGCGTTGCTGGACGGCAGCGCACCGGAAGCCAGGGTGCTGGGCATTTCACACAAACCGTGATCTGCAGCGCGTTTTTTATGCTACGCAAATAAACCTGTTGTGTGAATTTTGCGCCTGTGGTTTTATAAAAACCTGACTTTTTTTACTGATGATAAGGTTCCCTGTGATCGCATCCTCGCTGACTTCGACCCTACTAGTTACCGCGCTACCAGCCGCGGTGATGGTCGTCGTGCGTGTGGTGGTGGTCGTCGGCAATGCGCCGTAGGGTCCGAATCAACGCATCGATTCCCAAACCCCGCCGGCGCAAACCGGGCGGGGTTTTTAGTTTCAGTCCCCTGCCCAGAAAAGCGAACCGGCCTTGAGAAAGGATAGGAACATGGCAATTTCGGGCACGCCACAGCAAGGCAACAGCTTCACCGGCGCACAGTTGATCGTCCACCTGTTGGAACGTCAGGGCATCACCACCATTGCCGGCATTCCCGGCGGCGCTGCACTGCCGCTGTATGACGCACTGAGCCAAAGCACCCGCATTCATCACGTACTGGCCCGCCACGAACAGGGCGCTGGCTTTATGGCACAGGGCATGGCACGCGCCAATGGCAAGGCGGCGGTGTGCATCGCCTCCAGCGGGCCGGGGGCCACCAATCTGGTCACCGCTATCGCCGACGCCAAGCTCGATTCCATCCCTCTGGTGTGTATCACCGGCCAGGTGCCGTCTTCGATGATCGGTACCGACGCCTTCCAGGAAGTGGATACCTACGGCATCTCGATTCCTATCACCAAGCACAACCATTTGGTTCGCGATATCCGTGAACTGCCGCAGGTGATTTGCGACGCGTTCCGTATTGCCGAATCCGGCCGCCCTGGCCCGGTGTGGATCGACGTACCGAAGGACGTGCAAACCGCGGTGATCACTCTGGATGAACTGCCGCCGATAGCTATTCCCGACGCGGCACCGGCCTTCGAGACCGCAGCCGTAGCGCAGGCCGCCGCAATGATCAATCAGGCCAAACGCCCGGTACTGTATCTGGGTGGCGGCATCATCTGCGCCAATGCTTACCAACAGGCGATTGAGCTGGCGGAACGCGCCAACCTGCCGACTACCATGACGCTGATGGCGTTGGGTGCCATGCCGGTGCAGCACCCGCTGTCGCTGGGTATGCTGGGGATGCATGCCGCACGCAGCACCAACTTTATTCTGCAAGAGGCCGACCTGCTGATCGTACTGGGCGCCCGCTTTGACGATCGGGCGATTGGCAAAACCGAACAGTTCTGCCCGAACGCCGCCATCATTCACGTGGATATCGACCGTGCCGAACTGGGCAAGGTGAAGCAGGCCAACATTGCCATTCACGCCGACGTTGGCCAGGTATTGCAACAGCTGTTACCACAGATTGAGGCTCAGCCACGCAGCGAATGGCTGGACACCGTCAACGACCTGAAGCGCGAGTTCCCGTTCAGCATGCCGAATGCCGAAGATCCTCTGAGCCACTATGGGCTGGTGCTGGCTGCTGCGCGCTGCGTGGATGAAAGCGCCATTATCACCACCGACGTGGGCCAGCATCAGATGTGGGTGGCGCAGGCCTACCCGCTGAGCCGTCCGCGCCAGTGGCTGACCTCCGGCGGATTGGGCACCATGGGCTTCGGTCTGCCGGCAGCGATAGGTGCAGCCCTGGCCGAACCGCAGCGCAAGGTGCTGTGCTTCTCCGGTGACGGCAGCCTGATGATGAACATTCAGGAAATGGCCACCGCCGTCGAGCATGATCTTGACGTGAAAATTATCCTGATGAACAACCAGGCGTTGGGGCTGGTGCATCAGCAGCAAACGCTGTTCTACCAGCAGCGCATTTTTGCCGCCGCCTATCCCAAGCGTACCGACTTTATCAAGATTGCCGCCGGTTTCGGGCTGGACACCTGTGATTTGAACGCCGCAGAAGATCCGCAAGCCGCGCTGGCCGAGGCGATCCAACGGCCTGGCCCTTGTTTGATCCACGCGCTGATTGATATCAATGAAAAAGTGTTCCCGATGGTGCCGCCGGGTGCCGCCAACATCGACATGATTGGAGAATAAGCCATGTCAGAACAATTGAATAATCCACAGGTGATCCTGGAACTGACGGTACGTAACCATCCCGGCGTGATGTCGCACGTGTGCGGCCTGTTTGCCCGCCGTGCCTTCAACGTAGAGGGTATTTTGTGTCTGCCGCTGAAAGACGGCAAACAGAGCCGTATCTGGCTATTGGTGGCGGACGATCAGCGGCTGATGCAGATGATAAGTCAGGTAGAAAAACTCGAAGATGTGCTGCAGGTAAAACGCCATAGCGAGGACGTGCGGGTGTTCGAACAGTTGGAAGCCTTCTTCCAGTAATGTACAGAGGGGCGTTACGCCCCCTTGTCACTGACCGGCCAGCACCTTCCACAGCAAATGCCGGTAAACCGGCATCAGCGGCTGTTGATGCAGGTAATAAAAGGTGCCGATCGCCAGGATCCAGCTCAGCACGCAGGCTATCCGCAGCCGCAGTGGCGACAGCCAGCGGCTCAAGCGGTCATTGCAGCGTTTACCTTCACGCCACCAGCGCCAGCTCAGCCAGGCGGCCAGCCAAATCAGCATCGCCACCGCAAACAGCAGCCATTTGAATAAGGCACTGTTGGCGCTGGCGGGAATGTCGATGGCCACGCCGGCCAGAATGCCCGGGAAGAAATAGACCGGCGGCCAGGTGATACAGCCGATAATGTTCGGCAATGCGAATTTGTACGGCGGCAAGTCCAGCATTCCGGCCACCATCGGCACCAGCGGGCGCGTCGGGCCGATAAAACGACCAATCAGAATGGTTGCCATACTATGTTGATGCAGCGCGTGCTCGGTCTTGTCGAGCATCGCCTTGTTCTTTTTCAGGAACGACCAGCGGTGCAGCGGCCCTTTGAACGCGCGGCCGATAAAGTAGGAGATCCAGTCCCCCAACAGGCAACCGACGATCCCCGCCGCCCAGGCATAATAGAAGTCCACCTGGCCACTGCCGATCAGCGCGCCGATGCTGGCCATCATCACCGTTCCGGGCAGCAACAACCCTACCAGCGCCAGAGATTCCAGAAACGCGACGAACATGACCACCATCAGAGTGAAAGCCAAAGACTGGGTAATCAAATGCTGTAAATAGGCTTCCATTAAACCTCTGTTGGTTATCCAAAGCGCGTGGGCGTGGGATTGTCAGGTGCGGCCGGGAACGAGTCAACCGGTGAATTGTATGCGTTTTTGGCAGAACTGTGCGGCAATGGACAATCACTGTATAAAAACCCATACTATATTTATATTTTCTCCCTTATAGCTTAGCTTGTCAGGAACAGCGCGATGTCACTCCAACAGGGTTTCTTGCTCACCCGCCACTGGCGTGATACGCCCGCCGGCACCGAGGTAGAGTTTTGGCTGGCGACCGACAGCGGCCCGCAGCAACTTCGCCTGGCACCGCAGACCTCGGTCGCCTTTATCCCGGCCGAACAGCGCCAACACGCCGAGCTGTTGCTGCGGGAAGAGCGGCAATGGGAGCTAAAACCGTTGCCGCTGACCGATTTCCATCATCGTCCGGTGTTGGGGCTGTATTGCCGTCAGCACCGCCAGTTGATCAAACTGGAAAGGCTGCTGAAAGACGGCGGCGTTAACCTCTATGAGGCCGATATTCGCCCGCCGGAACGCTACCTGATGGAGCGTTTTATCACCGCACCGGTCTGGTTCAGCGGCCAGGCGAACGGCAATGGCCCGTTGATCAACGGCCAAATGAAACCGGCACCGGAATACCGTCCGACCTTGAAACTGGTCTCGCTGGACATTGAAACCACCGCCCACGGCGAGCTGTACTCGATCGCGCTGGAAGGTTGCGGTCAGCGCCAGGTGTACATGCTCGGGCCGGCCAACGGTGGCAATGAAGCGCTGGATTTTGACCTGGAGTACTGCGTCAGCCGCCCGCAGATGCTGGAACGGCTGAATCAGTGGCTGGAGCGGCACGATCCCGATGCCATCATTGGCTGGAACCTGGTGCAGTTCGATTTACGGGTGCTGCAAAAACACGCTGAGCGTTACCAAATTCCGCTAAAACTGGGCCGCGGTGGCAACCTGCTCGAATGGCGTGAACACGGCTTCAAACAGAACCACTTTTTCGCCTCCGCTGCCGGTCGGTTGATTATCGACGGTATCGAGGCGCTGAAATCCGCCACCTGGAACTTCCCTTCTTTCAGCCTGGAACATGTGTCGCAGACGCTGTTGGGCGAAGGCAAGTCGATCGACAATCCCTACCAGCGAATGGCAGAAATCGACCGGCGCTTCGCCGAAGACAAACCGGCGCTGGCACGCTACAACCTCAAAGACTGCGAACTGGTAACGCAAATCTTCGCCAAGACCGATTTGCTGACCTTCCTGCTGGAGCGCGCCACGGTGACCGGATTGGCGGCCGACCGCAGCGGCGGTTCCGTCGCCGCATTCAGCAATCTGTATATGCCACGCATGCACCGGCTGGGTTTTGTTGCCCCCAACCTTGGCGAGCAGCCGGAAGAGCACAGCCCCGGCGGTTTTGTGATGGATTCACAGCCTGGCCTGTATGACTCGGTGCTGGTGCTCGATTACAAGAGCCTGTACCCGTCGATCATCCGTACCTTCCTCATCGACCCTGTCGGACTGGTGGAAGGCATGCAACACCCCGGCAATGCCGATTCGGTGCCCGGTTTCCGCCATGCCCGTTTCTCGCGCAGCAAACACTGCCTGCCGGCGATCGTCGAGCAGATCTGGCAGGGCCGCGAAGCGGCCAAACGTCAGCAGAACAAAGCCTTGTCCCAGGCATTGAAGATCATCATGAACGCGCTGTACGGCGTATTGGGATCGAGCGGTTGCCGTTTCTTCGATCCCCGTCTGGCCTCGTCGATCACTCTGCGTGGCCATGAGATCATGCGCCAGACGCGCGAACTGATCGAGGCTCAGGGTTATCAGGTGATCTACGGCGATACCGACTCCACCTTCGTCTGGCTCAAACAACCGCATGACGAGCAGCAGGCAGCGCAAATAGGCCGTACATTGGTCGAACAGGTGAACCAATGGTGGCAACAGCATTTGCAGCAACAGTATGGGCTGGAGAATGCGCTGGAACTGGAGTTCGAAACCCATTACTCACGTTTTCTGATGCCCACCATTCGCGGTGCCGAACAGGGCAGTAAAAAACGTTACGCCGGGCTGATCGCCAAACCGGACGGCAGTGAAGAGATGGTGTACAAAGGGCTGGAAACGGTGCGCACCGACTGGACACCGCTGGCGCAGCAGTTCCAGCAGCAGCTTTACCAACGTATTTTCAAACGGCAGCCGTATCAGGATTTTGTGCGTGAATACGTTAGCCAAACGCTTAACGGCGATTTCGACGATCGGCTGGTCTACCGCAAGCGCCTGCGCAGAAAGCTGGACGAATATCAACGCAACGTCCCGCCACATGTCCGCGCAGCCCGCATCGCCGACGACTATAATCGTCAGCAGGGGCGACCGCTGCAATACCAGAACGGCGGCTGGATCAGCTATGTGATGACCGTGGCCGGGCCGGAGCCGCTGGAAACCCAGCAGTCGGCGATTGATTACCCCCATTATCTGGAGCGCCAGTTGGAACCGGTGGCAGACGCTATACTGCCATTTTTGCATGACGATTTTACTACGCTGGTGACCGGGCAGATGGGCCTGTTTTAGCATTCGGCCCACTCTGCGGGCTTTGGTGAAGGGTTAAAAAAATTCATCGGGTTTTGCAGGTGACGAACGCGCCGCCTTCCATTACCATAGCGCCCTTCCCAAATTCTGAATCATCTCCCTCACCGCCTGATGACATAGGCATGGGAGCGATACCCTATGGATTTCAAGCTGCAGTTAGGCGCCCAACTCGCTCATCCCCAAGCGCTTACTTGAGTAAGTAACTGGGGTGAGCGAGTGCAGGTAACAACACTGCAGCTTGAAAGACGACGGGTATTAGCTATTGCCCGCCATATTAAAATAAATCGGGATTAGCAACGTTTGATACGGGTGCCGCGGCCCTTTCGCCCGGTAACAAGACTTACTTAAAGAATCGAGCCGACAATATATGCCTTTTACACTTGGTCAACGCTGGATCAGCGACACGGAAAGCGAATTAGGACTGGGAACCGTCGTGGCGCTGGATACGCGCATGATTACCCTGCTTTTCCCCGCCACCGGCGAAAACCGCCTCTATGCCAGAAATGACTCGCCAATCACCCGCGTGATGTTCAACCCGGGCGACACCATCAGCAACCACGAAGGTTGGGAGCTGCAGGTGGAAGAGGTCAAAGAGGAAAACGGCCTGCTGACTTATATTGGCACCCGCCTGGATACCCAGGAAAGCGGTGTGGCAATGCGTGAAGTGCTGCTGGACAGCAAACTGACCTTCAGCAAGCCACAGGACCGTCTGTTTGCCGGCCAGATCGACCGTATGGACCGTTTCGCCCTGCGTTTCCGTGCGCGCAAATACCAGAGCGAGCAGTATCGTCTGCCATTTGCCGGCCTGCGCGGCATGCGCGCCAGCCTGATCCCGCACCAGTTACACATCGCCTATGAAGTCGGCCAGCGCCATGCGCCGCGCGTACTGTTGGCAGATGAGGTGGGTTTGGGTAAAACCATCGAAGCCGGGATGATCATTCACCAGCAATTGCTGGCAGGCCGCGCCGAGCGCGTACTGATCGTGGTGCCGGAAACCCTGCAGCACCAGTGGCTGGTCGAAATGATGCGCCGCTTCAACCTGTATTTCTCGCTGTTCGACGACAGCCGTTACTCCGAGGCCAAGCTCGACAGCAGCAACCCGTTTGAAACCGAACAGTTGGTGATCTGCTCGCTGGACTTCGTCCGTCGCAACAAACTGCGCCTGGAAGAGCTGGCCGACGCCCAGTGGGATCTGTTGGTGGTCGATGAAGCCCACCACCTGGCCTGGAGCGAAGAGGCACCAAGCCGCGAGTATCAGGTCATCGAACAACTGGCTGAGCACATTCCCGGCGTGCTGCTGCTGACCGCCACCCCGGAACAGCTCGGCCAGCAAAGCCACTTCGCCCGCTTGCGCCTGCTGGATCCGAACCGTTTCCACGATTACCAGGATTTTGTCGCCGAACAGCAAAAATATCGCCCGGTGGCCGATGCCGTCACCCTGCTGCTGAGCGGTGAACGCCTGGCCGATGACAAACTGAACCTGCTGGGCGAACTGATCGACGAGCAGGATATCGAACCGCTGCTGAAAGCGGCCAACAGCAACAGCGACAACAGTGAGCAGGCGCGTCAGGAACTGGTCACCATGCTGATGGACCGCCACGGCACCAGCCGCGTGCTGTTCCGTAACACCCGTAACGGCGTCAAGGGCTTCCCGCACCGTTTCCTGCACCAGATCAAACTGCCGCTGCCGACCCAGTATCAGACCGCGATTAAAGTGTCCGGTATCATGGGCGCGAAGAAAACCGTTGAGGCGCGCGCGCGCGATATGCTGTATCCGGAGCAAATCTATCAGGAATTCGAAGGCGAGAACGCCACCTGGTGGAACTTCGATCCGCGCGTTGAATGGTTGCTGAACTACCTGGTGGCCAACCGCCACGAGAAAGTACTGGTGATCTGCGCCCACGCCGCCACCGCGCTGCAGCTTGAACAAGTGCTGCGTGAACGTGAAGCGATCCGCGCCGCGGTCTTCCACGAAGGCCTGTCGATTATCGAACGCGACCGTGCCGCCGCTTACTTCGCCTCAGAAGAAGATGGCGCCCAGGTGCTGCTGTGCTCGGAGATTGGCTCAGAAGGCCGTAACTTCCAGTTCGCCAGCCACCTGGTGATGTTCGATCTGCCGTTCAACCCGGACCTGCTGGAACAACGTATCGGCCGTCTGGACCGTATCGGCCAGATGCATGACATTCAGATCATGGTGCCTTATCTGGAAAACACCGCTCAGGCGGTGCTGGGCCGTTGGTTCCACGAAGGGCTGGATGCCTTCGAGCACACCTGCCCGACCGGCCGTACCATTTATGACAGCGGCTACGAGCAGCTGATTGGTTTCCTGGCGGCACCGACCGAGCAGGAAGGGCTGGATGAGTTCATTCACCACTGCCGTCAGCAGCACGACCACCTGAAAGTGCAACTGGAGCAGGGCCGTGACCGCCTGCTGGAAATGCACTCCAACGGCGGCGAGAAAGCGCAAGCGCTGGCAGAGGCCATCGCCAATCAGGACAACGATGTCAACCTGGTGGGCTTTGCGCTTAACCTGTTCGATATCGTCGGTATCAACCAGGACGATCGCAGCGATAACCTGATTGTCCTGACGCCATCCGACCACATGCTGGTGCCAGACTTCCCGGGCCTGCCGCAGGACGGCTGCACCGTGACCTTCGATCGCGAACAGGCACTGTCGCGTGAAGATGCGCAGTTCGTCAGTTGGGAACACCCGATTATTCGTAACGGCCTGGATCTGATCCTGTCCGGCGATACCGGCAGCTGTGCGGTTTCCCTGTTGAAAAACAAAGCGTTGCCGGTCGGCACCCTGCTGGTCGAACTGGTCTACGTGGTAGAAGCTCAGGCGCCGAAGCACCTGCAACTGACCCGCTTCCTGCCACCGACGCCAATCCGTATGCTGATGGACCGCAAAGGGACCAATCTGGCGGCGCAGGTTGAATTCGAAAGCTTCAACCGTCAGTTGAACGCGGTTAACCGCCATACCTCCAGCAAACTGGTCAATGCGGTGCAACAGGATGTGCATGCCATGCTGCAACAGGCGGAAAGCCTGGTTGAAGAGCAGGCACGCGCATTGATAGAGCAGGCGAAACAGGAAGCGGATGACAAGTTGAGCACCGAGCTGGCGCGTCTGGAAGCCCTGAAGGCGGTCAACCCGAACATCCGTGATGACGAAGTCGAAGCGCTGGAGTTCAATCGCAAGCAGGTGCTGGTAAACCTGAATGAAGCAGGATGGCGTCTGGATGCTATCCGTCTGGTGGTAGTAACTCACCAGTAACCTGCGCACAGGGGAACTTCGGTTCCCCTGTTGTCACTTTCAGCGGAGCCAATTAGATGGAACCCTACAATCCCCCGCAAGGCCCGATGCATATTCTGTATCAGGATGAGCACATTATGGTGGTCAACAAACCGAGTGGCCTGTTGTCGGTACCCGGCCGCGCCCCGGAAAATAAAGACAGCCTGATGACGCGCGTCCTGGCGGATCACCCGGCGGCAGAATCGGTGCATCGCCTGGATATGGCGACCAGCGGTGTGATTGTGGTGGCGCTGAACAAGGCGGCAGAGCGTGAGCTAAAGCGCCAGTTCCGCGATCGCGAACCGAAGAAGTCTTATATCGCCCGCGTATCGGGCCATCTGGAGCACGATGAAGGCCTGGTGGATTTACCGCTGATTTGTGACTGGCCGAACCGGCCGTTGCAGAAGGTGTGTTTCGAGACGGGCAAAGCGGCGCAAACCGAGTATCTGGTGCTGTCACGCGACGCCGATGGCAGCACGCGGGTAAAACTCATGCCGATTACCGGCCGCTCGCATCAGTTACGCGTGCATATGCTGGCGCTGGGCCACCCAATCCTCGGTGACGGTTTCTACGCACCGCCAGAAGTCAAAGCCATGGCGCCCAGGTTACAGCTGCATGCCCAGGAACTGCGTATTACCCACCCGGCGTTCCAGACCCCCATGCACTTTCGCGCCGAGCCGGATTTCTGAAAACGGGCCCAGCATGCTGGGCCCTTATCAGGCATTCAGGATCCAGACTTACTTGAAGCCTTTCTCACGCTTGATCAGGTCGTATGCTGCCTGAATCTCCTGCGCTTTCTGCTTGGCCATTTCCATCATTTGCGGCGGTAAACCTTTCGCCACCAGCTTGTCCGGATGGTGCTCGCTCATCAGCTTGCGGTAAGCGCGCTTGATGGTGGTGGCATCGTCGCTACTGCTGACACCCAGCACTTTGCAAGCATCGTCCAGCGTTGGCCCACGTTGCGCCTGCTGGAAACCGCCGTGCGAATAACCGCCCTGCTGACCGCCGCCAAACTGGCGCCCGCCTTCCATCATGCTGAGGAATTGATCGAACTGCGCACGCGAAATACCCAGTTCTTCAGCAATCACATACAGCACCTGACGTTCGTTCGGGTGCAGCGAACCGTCGGCGAATGCCGCCTGGATTTGAATTTCCAGAAACATCCGAATCAGGTCAAAACGGCCGAAACAAATGCTGCGGAACTGCTGCAGCGTTTCTCTCAGCGGAAACTGGCTCTGTTTGCCTTCACGAAATGCCTGCTGCGCCGCGGTACGAGCTTCTCCGTGCAGTTGCAGACGATCCATAAACAGGCTGGCGATCTGAATATCCGCCTCGGTAACGCGTCCTTTTGATTTGGTCAGGTGACCCATCACCTGAAAAGTGGTGCGGAAAAACAGCGTTTGCCGCGTTTGCTGGCCGGCGAAAAAGCCCCGGCTACGCTTATTGCTGCGCGCAGTATCGATCATATGACCGACAATCAGCCCCAAAACTACACCCCAGAATCCCGCGCCAGCCCAAACGGCCACGATGACCCCGAGCAGTTTTCCCCAATACTGCATATACTCCTCAATTATCATGCCGAAAGCCGACTGCTCCCTTCCGTCTTAGGTAAGGGTTAAGGCGATTTTTCTCAGGATTTGGATTATCATACCTGTCATTTATCTTTGCGCCTATCGACGACGCAAGTAAACGGCCGGATTTAACACTAGCGCAACGCAGATGAGTAATATAGTCTCTGACCGTTTGCCGGACATGACGCCTCTGATGACGGAACACCAAAACCGCGTATGAAAAAAAGTTTCCCAACACTGCTGGCCACACTGATTTGGACGGCACTCTACAGCCAGCACGCTCTGGCTGACCTTGCTGAGCAATGCATGCTTGGCGTTCCTGTTTATGATAAACCGCTGGTCAGCGGCGATCCCAACAGCCTGCCCGTCACCATTCACGCCGATGACTCCCGCGCGGATTATCCGAAAAGTGCGCTGTTCACCGGTAACGTGAATATTGAACAAGGCAACAGCACCCTGACCGCCAAACAGGTGGAACTGAACCAGACGCAAAATCCGGGGCAGACCGATCCGGTGCGCACCGTGACCGCTACCGGTGACGTGCACTACAGCGACAATCAGATCAAGCTGAAAGGCCCGAAAGCCTGGTCGAACCTGAACAACAAAGATACCGACGTCTATGAGGGTGACTACCAGATGGTAGGCCGTCAGGGGCGTGGCGATGCCGACAAGATGAAGATGCGCGGTGCCAACCGTTATACCATTTTGGAAAACGGCACCTTTACCTCCTGTCTGCCCGGCGACGACAGCTGGAGCGTGGTCGGTACCGAAGTGATCCACGACCGCGAAGAGCAGGTGGCGGAAATCTGGAACGCCCGCTTTAAAATTGGCGGCGTGCCGGTGTTCTACAGCCCGTACCTGCAATTGCCGGTCGGTGATAAACGTCGCTCCGGTTTCCTGATCCCGAACGCAAAATATGGCAGCAGCAATGGCTTTGAATTTATGCTGCCGTATTACTGGAACATTGCGCCGAACTTCGACGCCACCATCACACCGCACTACATGTCCCGACGCGGCCTGCAGTTGCAGAACGAATTCCGCTATCTGGTGCAGCCGGGCCTGGGCCTGATGGAGTTCGACTGGTTGCCGAACGATAAGGAATACAGCAAGGACAACCCTGACGACAGTAAACGTTGGTTGTTCTACTGGAACCACAATGGGGTGATGGACCAGGTGTGGCGCTTCAACGTCGACTACACCAAGGTCAGCGATTCCAAATACTTTACCGATCTGGACTCCAAATACGGTTCCACCACCGACGGCTATGCGACGCAGAAATTCAGCCTCGGCTACGCCATCGATAACTGGGACGCGACGTTAAGCTCCAAACAGTTCCAGATCTACGACGATACTGACCGCAGCCAATCCGACTCTTATAAAGTTCAGCCACAGCTGGACCTGAACTACTATAAAGACGATCTCGGCCCGTTCGATTTCCGCATTTACGGCCAGGCGGCCAAGTTCATCAGCGTCAACCCATACAGCCCGGACGCAACACGTCTGCATATGGAACCGACGCTGAGCCTGCCGCTGACCAACGGCTGGGGCAGTCTGAACACCGAAGCCAAACTGCTGGCAACCCACTATCAGCAGGATATTCCAGACGGTTTTGCCGCCAACTACAAGAGCCGTACCGGTAACAACGCGCCAGGTCTTGAAGACTCGGTCAACCGCGTGTTGCCGCAGTTCAAGGTCGACGGCAAGATGGTATTTGACCGCCCAATGGATTGGTCCGAAGGCTATACCCAGACCCTGGAACCGCGCATGCAGTACCTGTATGTGCCGTATCGCGACCAGAGCAACATCTACACCTACGACACCACGCTGCTGCAAACCGACTACTCCGGCCTGTTCCGCGACCGTACTTACAGCGGCCTGGATCGCATCGCTTCACAGAACCGTGTTTCAACCGGTTTGACCACGCGAATTTATGATGACGCGCTGATTGAACGTTTTAACGCTTCCGTGGGTCAAATTTACTACTTCAGCCGTTCCCGTACCGGTGACCAAACCACGGGCTACGATAACAATGATGATACCGGCAGCCTGGCCTGGGCCGGTGACACCTATTGGAAGATTGACGATCGTTGGGGCCTGCGTGGCGGCCTGCAGTATGACACGCGCCTCAATAGCGTTTCATTGGGCAACGGCGTACTGGAATACCGTCAGGATTCTGAACGCGTCCTGCAGTTGAACTACCGTTACGCCACGCCGGAGTATATTGAAACGGCACTGAACACCAAGCAGGTTCCAGCCTATCAGGACGGTATTTCGCAGGTGGGCGTCACCGGCAGTTGGCCAATCGCCGATCGTTGGGCCGTCGTTGGGGCTTATTACTACGACACCCGTGCCAAACAGTCCGCCGATCAGTTGCTCGGTGTGAAGTACAACACCTGCTGCTGGGCAGTGACCTTGGGCTATGAGCGTAAGATCACCGACTGGAATGGCAGCAACAATACCAGCGTTTATGACAACAAAGTTTCGTTCAACGTCGAACTGCGTGGCCTGAGCAGCGATCACAGTCTGGGCTCCGCGGAAATGTTGCGTTCCGGCATTCTGCCTTACCAGCGTGCATTTTGATGCTTTGTAACACTTTGAAAACGAGAACTTTAACCCGCATTTGCGGATTACATAATGGGAAATGTATGAAGAACTGGAGAACGCTTATTCTCGGATTGGTGGTTTGTGCCAATACCGCGTTCGCAGCACCCCAAGAAGTGGATAAAGTCGCCGCCGTCGTGGATAACGGCGTGGTCCTTGAGAGCGACGTAAGCACCCTGTTGCAGTCGGTAAAACTCAATGCACAGCAGGCCGGCCAGCAATTGCCGGATGACAAAACGCTTCGTCACCAGATCCTTGAGCGCCTGATTATGGATAACATCCAGCTGCAGATGGCCAAGAAAATGGGGATCAACGTTTCTGACGCCGATCTGGACAAAGCCATCGGCAACATCGCCGCACAGAACAAAATGAGCATCGATCAGATGCGCAGCCGTCTGGCGTATGAAGGCCTGAACTACAACACCTACCGTTCGCAGATCCGCAAGGAAATGCTGATTTCTGAGGTGCGTAACAATGAAGTGCGCCGCCGCGTCACTATCCTGCCGCAGGAAGTGGACTCACTGGCCGCTCAGGTTGGCGCTCAAAACGGTAGCGATACCGAAATGAACATCAGCCACATCCTGATCCCGCTGCCGGAAAACCCGTCGCAGGCGCAGGTAGACGACGCGGAAGCGCTGGCTAAAAAACTGATGGGTGAAATCAACGGCGGCGCCGACTTCGGCAAGCTGGCAATCTCCTACTCTGCCGACTCCCAGGCGCTGAAAGGCGGCAACATGGGCTGGGGCAAACTGCAGGAGATCCCGACCCTGTTCGCCGAAAGACTGGTTAACGCCAAAAAAGGCGATGTGGTTGGGCCAATCCGCTCCGGCGTCGGCTTCCATATCCTGAAAGTGAATGATATCCGTGGTGCCAACCAGTCGGTGTCTGTTACCGAGGTTCACGCTCGTCACATTCTGCTGAAACCTTCTGTGGTACTGACTGACGATCAGGCACGTGCCAAGTTGCAAGAGGTGGCCGAAGCCATCAAGAGCGGCCGCGCCAAGTTTGCTGACGAAGCCAAACAGCTTTCTCAGGATCCAGGTTCTGCATTGCAGGGCGGCGATCTGGGCTGGGCTTCCCCAGACATCTACGATCCGGCCTTCCGTGACGCGTTGATGAAGCTGAGTAAAGGCGAAGTCAGCCAACCGGTGCATTCTTCCTTCGGCTGGCACCTGATTCAGTTGCTGGATACGCGTCAGGTAGACAAAACCGATGCGGCGCAGAAAGATCGCGCTTACCGCATGCTGTTCAACCGCAAGTTTGCTGAAGAAGCGCAGACCTGGATGCAGGAACAACGTGCTCAGGCTTACGTGAAGATCCTTGACGGTAATGCACAACAATAATCGCATCGTAATCACCCCCGGCGAGCCTGCCGGGGTTGGGCCGGATTTGGTGGCAGCGCTGGCGCAACAGGATTGGCCTGTTGAACTGGTGGTGTGCGCGGATCCGGCCTTGTTGCTTGAACGCGCCCGGCAGTTAGACCTGCCGCTGCAACTGCGCACCTATCAGCCACAGCAACCTGCTCAGCCGCAGCGCGCGGGTACCTTGACGGTGTTGCCGGTCGCTACCGCTCATCCGGTAGTAGCGGGTGAGTTGAACGTAGGTAACAGTGCCTACGTGGTAGAAACTTTGGCGCGTGCCTGCGACGGTTGTCTGAACGGTGAATTCGCCGCGCTGATCACCGGCCCGGTGAACAAGGGCGTCATCAACGACGCCGGCGTGCCGTTCATTGGCCATACCGAATTCTTTGCCGATCGCAGCGGTTGCGATCGCGTGGTGATGATGTTGGCGACCGAAGAGCTGCGCGTGGCGCTGGCGACCACCCACCTGCCCTTACTGGCGGTGCCTGGCGCTATCACCCGGCAAAGCCTGCATGAAGTCATCCGCATTCTCGACCACGACCTGAAAACCAAATTTGGCCTCGCCCAACCGCAGATCTACGTCTGTGGCTTGAACCCGCATGCCGGGGAAGGCGGCCATATGGGACGTGAAGAGATAGATACCATCATCCCGGCGCTCGACGCGCTGCGTGCTGAAGGTATCACTCTGATCGGCCCACTGCCGGCAGACACCCTGTTCCAGCCCAAGTATCTGCAACATGCCGATGCGGTGCTGGCGATGTATCACGATCAGGGTCTACCGGTGCTAAAATACCAAGGGTTCGGCCGGGCGGTAAATATTACCCTCGGTTTGCCTTTTATCCGTACCTCGGTCGACCACGGTACCGCTTTGGAACTGGCCGGCACCGGCACCGCCGATGCAGGCAGTTTTAAAACGGCCTTGAATCTCGCCATTAAAATGATAATTAATTGTAATGAATAATAAAGTCCACCAAGGGCACTTTGCCCGCAAACGCTTTGGACAGAACTTTTTAACCGATCAGTTTGTCATCGACAGCATTGTCTCCGCCATTCACCCGATGCCGGGTGAAGCGGTAGTTGAAATCGGTCCCGGCCTGGGCGCACTGACCGAGCCGGTCGGCGCACGCATGGATCGCATGACGGTGATTGAGCTGGACCGCGATTTGGCGGCCCGCCTGGCAAATCACCCACAGCTGAAAGACAAACTGACCATTCACCAGCAAGATGCCATGACGGTGAACTTTGCCGAAATGGCCGAACAGGCTGGCCAGCCGCTGCGCGTGTTTGGTAACCTGCCGTATAACATTTCGACGCCGCTGATGTTCCACCTTTTCAGCTATACTCAGGCCATTCGCGACATGCACTTTATGTTGCAGAAAGAAGTGGTTAACCGCCTGGTTGCCGGCCCGAACAGCAAGGCCTACGGGCGTTTGACCGTAATGGCGCAGTACTACTGCAACGTTATTCCGGTGCTGGAAGTGCCACCGACCTCCTTCACCCCGGCACCGAAAGTGGATTCCGCCGTGGTACGTCTGGTGCCACACCTGGTGAACCCGAACCCGGTCGGCGACGTGCGGATGCTGAGCCGTATTACCACTCAGGCGTTCAACCAACGCCGGAAAACCGTCCGTAACAGCCTGGGCGACCTGTTCACCCCAGAGCAACTGACGGAGTTGGGTATCGATCCGATACTGAGAGCAGAGAATATTTCTGTGGCGCAATACTGTAAGCTGGCCAACTGGCTTTCAGCCAATCCCGCGCCGCAGCAATAAGGAGTTGTGGTCATGATTGATTCGCCCCGCGTATGTATTCAGGTACAAAGTGTCTATGTGGAATCACAGTCGATACCTGAGGAAGAACGTTACGTCTTCGCTTATACCATCACCATCCGCAACCTGGGGCGTTTCAATGTGCAACTGCTGGGCCGCTACTGGCTGATCACCAACAGCAATGGCCGTCAGACCGAAGTTCAGGGCGAAGGCGTCGTCGGCGAACAGCCGCTTATCCCGCCCGGTGGAGAATTCCAATACACCAGCGGTGCGATCCTTGAAACGCCATTGGGTACCATGGAAGGCCATTACGAAATGGTTGATCATCAGGGTCAGCCGTTCCAGACCGCTATTCCGGTGTTCCGCTTAGCTATCCCAACGCTGATTCACTAATTATGTCGACATATCTTATCGGCGACGTTCATGGCTGTTTTGATGAACTGAAATCGCTATTGGCCCAGGTGGCTTTCGATCCTCAGCAAGACCAGCTGTGGCTGACCGGCGATCTGGTCGCCCGCGGCCCTGGTTCACTGGATGTATTGCGCTACGTGCGTTCACTCGGCCCTGCGGTACGCATGGTGTTGGGCAACCACGACCTGCACCTGCTGGCGGTCTACGCCGGTATCAGCCGCAACAAGCCCAAAGACCGCATCACCCCGCTGTTGGAAGCCCCGGACGCCGACGAATTGATCAACTGGCTGCGCCGCCAACCGGTATTGCAGGTAGATGAACAACTCAAACTGGTGATGGCGCATGCCGGTATCACACCGCAGTGGGACATTGAAACCGCGCAACTGTGCGCCCGTGAAGTGGAAGCGGTGCTGAGCAGCGACAGCTACCCACTGTTCCTCGATGCCATGTACGGCGATATGCCGAACAACTGGAGCCCGGAGCTGAGTGGGCTGGCGCGCTTGCGTTTCAGCACCAATGCCCTGACGCGCATGCGTTACTGCTTCCCGAATGGCCAGCTCGACATGATCTGCAAAGATGCGCCAGGCACCGCGCCTGCGCCGCTCAAACCTTGGTTTGAGTTGCCACGATTGGTCGATGCCGATTACACCATTATCTTTGGTCACTGGGCATCACTGGAAGGCAGAGGTACACCGGCAGGCGTTATTGGCCTCGATACCGGCTGCTGCTGGGGAGGCGATTTGACCATGCTGCGCTGGGAAGACCAACAGTACTTTACCCAACCTGCCAATCGCCGGGATCTGCTGGACGGCGTGCACCAACAGGCCGCGTCATAATCAAGCCGGGGCGGTCAATGCCGCCCCGCTGTTTTCTTCTTAAGCCCCAATCACCCCACCGTCTTCCCGCGTAATCATCAATACTGACGAGCGCGGACGCGGACTATTGTTCGGGAAATGAGAGTCTCCTTCTTCCCCCGGATGCTGAACGTTGACGAACATCGTCTTGTAATCCGGCGTGAAGGTAATCCCGGTCAGCTCGCACGACTTTGGCCCAACCATAAAGCGGCGGATCTCGCCACTGAGTGGATCGCCCACCAGCATCTGGTTGTTCCCCTGCCCGGCATAATCACCCTTGTTACTGTATTTACCGTCGGTGAGGATCCACAGGCGACCGGACTTATCAAAGCCCAACCCGTCCGGGCTGTTAAAGGTATTGTCTGCCGTGATATTTGGCGTACCGCGGTTCACCCCTTCCGGATGCGCAATCGGGTTGCCGCACAGCGCATAAATATCCCAGGTGAATGACGCCGCCGTAGCATCGCCGCCCTCATCCCAACGGATAATCTGGCCATAGACATTGTTCGGGCGCGGGTTAGCCGCGTTCAATGGCATGCCTTCTTCGCCGCGCTTGCTGTTGTTGGTCAGTGTGCAGTAGGCACGACCATCATGCGGGTTGACCGCGATCCATTCCGGACGGTCCATTTTGGTGGCGCCCACCTGTGCCGCGGCCTTGCGGGCGAAGATCAGCACTTCGGCCTCATCACGGAAACCGTTTTCCGGCGTCAGGCCATTTTTGCCGAACTCCAGGGCAATCCAGCGGCCGGTGCCTTTCAACGGCGTACCGCCGGCATCACCGTCAAACTGCGCCACATACAGCGTGCCTTCGTCCAGCAAACTACGGTTATTGGCCGGGTTAGCCACGTCCACCACGCCTTTGGAAACATACTTGTAAATGTGCTCACCGCGCTCATCGTCACCCATGTAAACCACCAGGCGACCATCCTTGGCAACGGTTACCGCAGCATTTTCATGTTTGAATCGGCCCAGCGCCGTGTGTTTGATTGGCGTCGAAGTTGGATTCATCGGGTCGATTTCGACGATCCAGCCATGGCGGTTAAATTCATTCGGATTCTTCGCCACGTCAAAACGCTCGTCGTAATCCGGCCAATTGCGCTCCGGTTCGCTGACTTTTAGCGTATAGCGCTTTTGATCCGCCGTGGTCTTATAGTCGGCCTGATGGGTGCCGAAATAGGTATCGAAGTTCTCTTCGCAGGTCAGATAAGTCCCCCAGGGCGTTTTACCGTTGGCACAGTTGCCGAAGGTGCCCAGGACCTTGCGCCCGGTCGGATCGGCTGCCGTTTGCAGCAATGCATGACCGGCGGCCGGGCCGCTGAACTGCATTTCGGTGTTGGCCGTAATACGACGGTTATAGCGCGACGGACGCTCTACTTCCCAACGCTGGCTGTCACCGGCGCGCTTCACTGCCACGATAGAAACACCGTGCGCGGCCTGCGATTTACGCACATCTTCCAGACTGGTGGCTTTGCTGCCGCCATGGGCAAACAGATACTGCTCGTTAACATATTCATTGTTGATGGCCATCACGCCGTGATTATCATCAATCGGGAAGAAGCTCATACCATCGTTGTTGTCGCCAAACTGCTTTTCCTGGTCGGCGGCACTGTTGTTACCCTGCGGGTCAAAAGCGGCAGCGCCCTCTACCAACGGCTCGCCCCAGGAGATCAGCACCTCGGCACGATACCCCGGTGCAATCACCACCTCATCGGCGGTGGAGGCCGCAATGCCTTTGAAACCCAGCAGCTTGTTCGGCGGTAAATCCTCGGCCAGTGCTTCGGCGGAAACCGTCCAGATGCCGCCGCCGAGGAAACCGGCCAGGCCTACGGCTCCGGCGCTGCCCAGCAGCAGTTTACGACGGGTGGGATCGGTCAGGCGGTCGGCATCTAATGGCTCAATTTTGCTCGTCATTGCATTGCTTCCTTTTTTAAATGGCGCCGCAGTCAAGATTCACCAGAGTTGCCGGGCGCTCAGAGTTGGGCTTCATACTAATCAGGAAGTGTGACGAAAATGTTACAATCAGAAGCTGACGGAGGTTTGCCGCAGAAACGACAAAGGGCGCAATCTCTTGCGCCCTCAGGAAGATACAACTAACGCCCGGGAATTAACGGTGTTCTAAAATCTCGAAGCAATAGCTGTGAGAATTCACTTCGTCAGCATCGTGGAATTCGCTGAACGACGTTTCCCATTCATCCGGCTCATAGTCAGGGAAATGGGCGTCGCCACCGACTTCGGCATCGATATGCGTCAGATACATGCGATTGGCGCGTGCCAGGAATTGGCTGTAAATACGCCCACCGCCGATCACCATCACTTCTTCCACATCCCCGGCAGCGGCCAGAGCTTCGTCGATAGACGTGGCCCAGGTCACCCCGGCATCGGTGCCGGCGCGGCTGCTTAACACGATGTTATGGCGGCCCGGTAATGGACGACCAATCGACTCGAAAGTTTTACGGCCCATAATCACCGGTTTATTCAGCGTGTTACGTTTAAACCACGCTAAGTCCGCCGGCAGGTGCCACGGCATGGCGTTTTCCATGCCAATAACGCGATCCGCCGCCAAGGCAGCGATCAGGCTGATAATCATTGTTAAACCCTGTGTAGGCAGCAAAATTGCTCACACTATACGTAAAGCCCCAACTGCCGTCGATAGGCTAATCAAGCAATATGAATATATAAGATAGCTCTTATCAGTATATCTAATAATCAATTTTACCGGCTTGGTCACGCTTAAACGCCAGGGCGTTTCCGGTACAGCCACAACCCGGGTAACGACAGCCCGATCGATAACGCGCCGACGATAAAACAGGCCTTGAGGAGGTTGCTCATCAGGGTGGCCATCAGCGCCTCGCTGTAACCCAAATGCGAAATTTCCACCACCGAGATCATCGCGGTATAGGCCGAAATGCCCGGGAACATCGGGATCACTGCCGCCACGGTAAACACCTTCGGGTGTGCCAGCAGCCAGCGCGACCAGTAAATACCGATCATGCCGATCAAAATCGCCGCCAAAAACGTGGCCCATTCGATGTTCATTCCTGCGTGCATCATCAGCATGCGTGAACCGTGGCCTACTGCGCCAAGCAGCGCACAATAACGCAGCGCGCGCACCGGGACGTTGAATACCATGGCAAAACCCAGCGCCGGTACCGCCGCCAGCAGCATGTCCTGCAGCAAAGCCCAAAGCAGATTCATGACCACCCCCGCAGATCCCACAGCGACATTGCCATCACCACGCCAATGCAGGTCGCCAGCGTCAGCAGGCTGGCCATCGCCCAACGCGCCAGCCCGGTATTGATGTGGCCTTTGAACATGTCCGCAACCGCGTTAATCAGCGGAAAGCCCGGCACCAGCAACAGCACGCTGGCAGCCATCGCTACGGTGGAGGTTTCACTGAACATCGGCAGCCGCAGCAACAGGCCGGAAACCGAGGTGGCGACAAACGCCGTCAGGCAAAAGTTGATCAGTGGATTCATGTGGCGCGCGGTCAGCATTTGGCGCACGCTCATCGCCAGACCACTGGCGATAAAGGTCACGGCGAACGCCTTCTGATCGCCGCCGTTCAACACGCTAAAGCAGCCACAGGACAGTGCCACCATCAGCACCACCAGCCAGCGCGGATAGCGCAGCGGGCGAATTTTCTCGAAGCGTCGGGCCACGTCGTGCGCGTCCGCCAGCCGGTGTTCCGCCAAAATAACGATATGCTGTACCTCTGTCACCATCTGCATATTGATGCCGCGATCGACGTTCTTGCGCGTCGTCGTCAGGCATTCGCCGTGACTGATTGTCGTCAGCACCACCGCATTGGCCGAGATAGAGCTTTCCACGCTGTCCATCCCCAGCGCCAACCCCAAACGGGTCGATAACTGCTCCACCACCGTGCTTTCGGCGCCGTGCTGTAACAACAGCAAGGCACATTGAATACACAGACGAGTGATTTCACGCTGTTGCCGGTTCAGCTCCGGCGTTTCTGTCGGGGTTGCCTGATGCATTATGCTCCGTCACGTCCGTGAGTGAATATTCATCATAGTGCTACACATTACCTCATTGGGTTGATGCGTATCAGGGGAAGTGGCGTTATTATCAGCGCAATTAGGCCTTTTGTGCAGAGAGTCAAATCATGCTTGAAACTTCGCTGTTCGTTGCCGGTATTGCTACCCTGGGTATGCTGTCGCCCGGCCCGGATTTTTTCATGGTGATCAAGAATGCCACCCGCTACCCGCGCCTGGCCGCCATGATGACCGCTTTCGGCGTGATCTGCGGCGTCGCGACCCATATGTCTTACTGCGTTGCCGGACTGGCGGTAGTGATCACCACCACCCCATGGCTGTTTAACGTACTGAAATACGCCGGTGCGGTCTATCTGGTCTGGATTGGCATTCAGGCGCTGTTGTCACGCGGCGGCAGTAAAATGAACGTCAGTAATGTGCCACAGCAGCAGGTGAGTCTGAAAAGTGCCTTTGTGCAGGGCTATCTGTGTAATCTGCTCAATCCGAAGGCCACGTTGTTCTTCCTGGCGGTATTCACTCAGGTATTGCAGATCGACTCCGGGTTGGGTGAAAAACTGTGGTATGCGGGGATTATCCTTGGCCTGTCCGTCCTGTGGTGGCCGGTGCTGGTGCTCCTGATCCAAAGTGGTCCGGTGCGTCGCGGGCTGGAAAAGACCCAGAAGATAGTTGATAAATTGCTGGGCGGCATGTTGATTGCCCTGGGCATCAAAGTCGCACTGAGCTAACTCTTCCAGAATGGGGCGCAGCACCGTGCTGCGCCCATCGGGTTTACCCCTTGGCTTCCACTACCTCATCCTCTGGTGCCTTGCCGTCAATACTGCCACGCCAGCCACTCTGCTGTACCCGTGCCAACCGATTCTGATCCTGCTCGATAGCCGCACTGAGCATCTCTTTGGCCCGTTGCAGACCCGCGAGACGGAATTCGGTATCCTGATAATTCTCCAGCGTTTCCTCGAGCATTTTCAGGTTGTAGCGCCGGAAGGTATCCGCTTTTTCACGTGCCTCGTAAGCATCCAACCCCAAAAGTTCCAGCGTTTCGCGACCAATGCGCAACGAGCTTTCAAAGGTTTCACGCTCCGGACTTTCCACCCCTAACTGGCGCAACTGATACCAATGGTCAACATCGCGTGCGCGCGCCACCACCTTCAGGTGTGGGAAATGCCGCTTGGCCAGTTCGGTCAATTGCAGATTGGCCTCCACATCATCGATAGCATTGATCAGTACCTTGGCATGCTCGGCGCCTGCGGCCTCCAGCAGATCGGCGCGGGTGGCATCACCATAAAACACCTTGGTATCGAATTTGCGCAGCGTTTCAATATGGTCCGGATCGTGATCCAGTACCACGGTATGCACACCATTGGCCAACAGCAAACGGCCGGCGATCTGGCCAAAACGGCCAAATCCGGCAATGATCACACTGGCATTCTCATCATCGATTTCATCCGCCGGACGCTCATCTTTCGGCGCGTTTTTCTCAATCCTTGCAGCCACCACCAGCAACAGCGGCGTCACCGCCATCGACAAGGCCACCGCCAGCGTCAGCGATTTGGCCCACTCCGGCGGCAACACCCCGGCCAGCTGTGCGGCCCCGAAGATCACGAAGGCAAACTCACTGCCCTGACCTAACAAAATGGCGAACATGCCGCGCTGACGTTTCGGTACGCCAAGCCAGGGAGCAATCAACCACAACAGCGCCGCTTTGATCAGCATAAAGCCCAACAGCAGCGAGGCAATCAACAGCGGGTGATGGAACAGGGTGCCGAAGTCGATCGACATGCCAACACCGATAAAAAACAGCCCGAGCAGCAGGCCTTTGAACGGTTGAATATCACTTTCCAATGCATGACGGTATTCGGAGCTCGCCAGCATCACCCCGGCAAGGAAGGCGCCCATCGCCATCGACAGCCCGGCCATTTCCAACAGGATGCCAAAGCCAAACACCAGGAACAGCGCCACGGCGCTAAAGACTTCGCGCATGCCGGAGCGGGCGACAAAGTGCAGCAGTGGCCGGGTCACATAGCGGCCGAGCAGCACCACAATCACCAGCGCGCCGACGACCTTGGCCGCCGACAGGGCGAAGGTCGCTAACGTGGTGACGGCGCCGCTGCTGGCCAGCAATGGGATCATCGCCACTAGCGGGATCGCCGCAATATCCTGGAATAACAGGGCCGCAAACGCGCTGCGACCAATCGGTGACGGCGTCAGGTTACGTTCACTCATTGCCTGCATGGCTATCGCCGTAGAGGACAACGCCAGCGTCAGGCCAATCAGCAGTGCCACCTTCCAGTCCAGCCCGAGGAAATAGCAAAAGGCACTCAGCGCCAACCCGCAGGCCGCCATCTGGATAATACCGCCGCCAAACACCGAAGCACGCAGTGTCCACAGCCGTTTCGGATCCAGCTCCAGCCCGATGATAAACAGCATCAGCACCACGCCAATCTCGGCAAAGGTGAGGATCGACTCGGCATCAGAGACCAGTTTCAGCCCCCAGGGGCCAATAATGCAGCCGGCGATCAGATAACCCAGTACCGAGCCCAACCCCAGCCGCACCGCTATCGGCACGAACAGCGCGGCCGATCCCAGATAGATCAGCCCCTCAATCATCATATGGTGATTATCCATGTTCTACTCCCTGCTCCGCCGGTTCACTGTGTTCCATCAGGTAATCCACCAGCCGCCGCCGGTAGGCTTCTCCGGCGGCAATCAGCGCCGGTTCATTGCAGGTAAAGGTGTTATGAACGGCAAAATAGGGCTGCCAGTTCATCCCGCAATACAGCGCCGTAGCCTGCAGCGGCTGCCCCAGAGCGGCAAAATTTGGGTAATCGCCCAGTTCGAAATGGTGCTCATCGCCACCGCTGGTTACCGCCCACAGCAGATCTTTGCCTACCAGGGCATCGCCTTCATGGCCGTAGGCCCAGCCGTGCTCCAGCACTTTGTCGATCCACAGTTTCAGCAACGGCGGTTGGCTGTACCACTGCATCGGATGCTGCAGCACCACCAGGTCGGCACGCTCCAGCGCTTGCTGTTCGGCGTTGATATCGATATTGAAATCGGGATACAGCTCATACAGCGAACGGACTTCCACCTCGGGAAGATCCTTGACCGCCTGTAACAGGCGGTGGTTGGCATGAGAATGCCGGGGATAAGGATGGGCGTAAATTATCAGGATCATGGTTGTCGTCGTTCCTTCGTTCCTTGCCAATATATCAAGCATATACCAATCACACAGAGTGACAGTTTGCTGAATGATTGATAGCGGAAATTTTTAACGCGAGACAACAAATTGGCTGAAGGAGATAAAAAAAGGGCGCTGCATTGAACTGCAGCGCCCCGATGTTACGGCCTGGAGAGATTACTTACCGATGCGTGCGTGCATCTCCTGCACCGAAGTGACCTGTTCGGTCGGGTCAGCCTTCAGCGCCATCGCGGTGGCGAAGCCGCCGTTCAGGGTAGTGTCGTAATGCACCTTGTACTGCAGCGCACTGCGGCGAATCAGCTTGGAGTCCTCAATCGCCTGACGACCGGCCGTGGTGTTTACGATGTAGGTGTACTCGCCATTCTTGATACGGTCCTGAATGTGCGGACGGCCTTCATGCACCTTGTTGACCAGGCGCGGGTTAATCCCCGCTTCGCCCAGCACCACGGCGGTCCCGTGGGTCGCATCCAGTTCAAAGCCCTGTTTCAGCAGGCTTGCCGCCAGATCCACCACCCGGGCTTTATCGCCTTCACGTACCGACAGCAGTGCACGGCCCTGTTTTTTCATGCCTGACTGGCTGCCGAGCATCGCCTTGGAGAAGGCTTCCGCGAAGGTGCGGCCAACGCCCATCACTTCCCCGGTAGAGCGCATTTCCGGCCCTAAAATCGGGTCGACGCCCGGGAACTTGTTGAACGGCAACACCACTTCTTTCACCGAGTAGTAAGGCGGGATAACTTCTTCCGTTACGCCCTGCTCGGCCAGCGTTTTGCCTGCCATCACGCGTGCCGCCACCTTGGCCAACTGGACGCCGGTTGCCTTGGAGACGAATGGCACGGTACGCGCGGCACGTGGGTTGACTTCAATCAGGTAGACTTCGTTGTTCTTCACCGCAAACTGCACGTTCATCAGACCACGAACCTGCAGCTCGAACGCCAGTTTCTCAACCTGCTGACGCATCACGTCCTGGATCTCTTTGCTCAGGGTGTAGGCCGGCAGTGAGCAAGCGGAGTCACCGGAATGCACGCCCGCCTGTTCGATGTGTTCCATGATGCCGCCAATCAGCACCCGCTCGCCGTCGCAAATCGCATCGACGTCGACTTCTACCGCGTCATCCAGGAAGCGGTCCAGCAGCACTGGCGCGTCGTTAGAGACGCTGACCGCGTTCTGGAAGTAACGGCGCAGGTCGATGTCGTCGTAGACGATTTCCATCGCGCGGCCGCCCAGTACGTAGGAAGGACGCACCACCAGCGGGTAACCGATACCGGCCGCTTTCTCTACCGCCTGTTCTATGGTGGCGACGGTGGCGTTGGCCGGCTGTTTCAGGCCAAGACGCTGTACCGCCTGTTGGAAACGCTCGCGGTCTTCCGCACGGTCAATCGCATCCGGGCTGGTACCGATAATCGGCACGCCTGCGGCTTCCAGCTCACGCGCCAGCTTCAGCGGGGTCTGGCCACCGTACTGTACGATCACGCCTTTCGGCTTCTCGATACGCACGATTTCCAGCACGTCTTCCAGCGTGACCGGCTCGAAGTACAGACGGTCGGAAGTGTCGTAGTCGGTTGACACGGTTTCCGGGTTACAGTTGACCATAATGGTCTCGTAACCGTCTTCGCGCAGCGCCAGCGAGGCGTGTACGCAGCAGTAGTCGAACTCGATGCCCTGGCCGATACGGTTCGGACCGCCGCCCAGTACCATGATTTTCGGACGGTCATTGGTCGGATTAGACTCGCACTCTTCTTCATAGGTGGAGTACATGTAAGCGGTGTCGGTGGCGAATTCTGCCGCGCAGGTATCCACACGCTTGTAAACCGGGTGCAGCCCATAACCGTGGCGCAGCTTGCGGATTTCGCTTTCGGCAACGCCGGCCAGGGTAGCCAGACGCGCATCGGCGAAGCCTTTACGCTTCAGGGTGCGCAGGAACTCCTGCGTTAAACCGTTGATGCCGGTTTCGGCCACCTGCTCTTCCAGGCGCACCAGCTCTTCAATCTGCACCAGGAACCAGCGGTCGACGTTGGTCAGGTTGAATACGCCGTCCACCGACAGGCCGGCGCGGAAGGCATCTGCGATGTACCAAATGCGGTCAGAGCCGGCATCTTTCAGTTCACGGCGAATTTTGGTCAGCGCTTCCGGGTCGTCCAGGCTTACTTTAGGGTCAAAACCGGTGGCGCCCACTTCCAGGCCGCGCAGCGCTTTTTGCAGCGACTCTTGCTGGGTGCGGCCAATCGCCATCACTTCGCCGACGGATTTCATTTGGGTGGTCAGACGGTCGTTGGCACCGGCAAATTTCTCGAAGTTGAAACGAGGAATTTTGGTTACCACGTAGTCGATGGACGGTTCAAACGAGGCCGGCGTACGGCCACCGGTGATATCGTTCATCAGTTCGTCGAGGGTGTAACCCACCGCCAGCTTGGCGGCGATTTTGGCAATCGGGAAGCCGGTGGCTTTCGATGCCAGCGCCGAAGAGCGGGACACGCGCGGGTTCATTTCAATAACGATCAGGCGGCCGGTTTTCGGGTTAACCGAGAACTGCACGTTGGAGCCGCCGGTTTCCACGCCGATTTCACGCAGCACCGCCATCGAGGCGTTACGCATGATTTGGTATTCTTTGTCGGTCAGCGTCTGCGCCGGGGCCACGGTGATAGAGTCACCGGTATGGATGCCCATGGCGTCGAAGTTTTCAATCGAGCAGACGATGATGCAGTTATCATTTTTATCGCGCACCACCTCCATCTCGTACTCTTTCCAGCCAATCAGCGACTCGTCAATCAGCAGCTCTTTGGTCGGTGACAAGTCCAGGCCGCGTTCGCAGATCTCTTCGAACTCTTCGCGGTTATAAGCGATGCCGCCGCCGCTGCCGCCCATGGTAAAGGAAGGACGGATGATGCACGGGAAGCCAACGTCAGCGGCAACCGCCAGCGCTTCTTCCATATTGTGCGCGATACCGGAGCGCGCGGTGTCCAGGCCGATTTTTTTCATCGCCACGTCGAAACGGCGACGGTCTTCGGCTTTATCGATCGCGTCAGCGGTGGCGCCAATCATGGTCACGCCAAATTCGGCCAGCACGCCCTGACGTTCCAGCTCCAGCGCACAGTTCAGTGCGGTCTGGCCGCCCATGGTCGGCAGCACGGCATCCGGGCGCTCTTTTTCGATGATTTTGCGCACCACTTTCCAGTGAATCGGCTCGATGTAGGTCGCATCGGCCATTTCCGGGTCGGTCATGATAGTGGCCGGGTTGGAGTTCACCAAAATAACGCGGTAACCCTCTTCGCGCAGCGCTTTACACGCCTGAGCACCCGAGTAGTCGAACTCACACGCCTGGCCGATAACAATCGGGCCAGCGCCGAGGATCAGGATGCTTTTTATGTCTGTACGTTTTGGCATTTTTACTGCTCCTGATTATTTGGCGTTAGAACGGTAAGTCTCGATCAGTTCGATAAAGTGATCGAACAGCGGCGCGGCATCGTGTGGGCCCGGGCTGGCTTCCGGGTGGCCCTGGAAGCTGAACGCCGCCTTGTCGGTGCGGTGAATGCCCTGCACCGTATGGTCAAACAAGGATTTGTGCGTTACGCGCAGTTCCGCCGGCAGGTTATTTTCGTCCACGGCAAAACCATGGTTCTGCGCGGTGATCATGACGCAGTCTTTATCCAGGTCTTTTACCGGGTGGTTGCCGCCGTGGTGGCCGAGCTTCATCTTCACGGTTTTCGCGCCGCTGGCCAGTGCCAGCAACTGGTGGCCGAGGCAGATGCCAAACACCGGAATGTCGGTTTCCAGGAACTGCTTGATGGCGGTGATGGCGTAATCACAAGGCTCCGGGTCACCCGGGCCGTTGGACAGGAAAATGCCGTCCGGATCCATCTTCAACACTTCATCTGCCGGGGTCTGTGCCGGCACTACCGTCAGGCGGCAGCCGCGATCCACCAGCATACGCAGGATGTTGCGCTTGGCGCCGAAGTCGTAAGCCACTACGTGGAACGGCAGCTCGGAGGCCGCTTTGGCTTCCGGCAGTTCGCCTTCCAGCGTCCAGCTGCCTTGCTGCCAGCTGTAAGCTTCCTGGGTGGTCACTTCTTTCGCCAGATCCATGCCTTTCAGGCCCGGGAAACCTTTGGCCTTGGCCAAGGCCAGGGCTGCATCCGGGGTATCGGCAGCAATGATGCAGCCGTTCTGTGCACCCTTCTCACGCAGCAGACGGGTCAGCTTGCGGGTATCAATATCGGCGATCGCCACGATGTTATGACGCTTCAGGTAGTCAGACAGGCCTTCTTCGTTGCGGTAGTTGCTGGCAATCAGTGGGAGGTCGCGAATGACGAGGCCTTGGGCGTGTACTGCGGAGGATTCTTCGTCAGCAGCATTGGTGCCGACATTGCCGATATGAGGATAAGTAAGAGTAACGATCTGGCGGGAGTAGGAAGGATCAGTGAGGATTTCTTGATAACCGGTCATCGACGTATTGAAGACCACTTCTCCTACTGCCGTACCCTCTGCCCCGATGGCCCGACCGTGGAATTGGGTTCCGTCTTCGAGAACCAATAGCGCTGACTTAATCAAAACACCCTCCAAGGAATAATCAATCACAATATTTGCATATTAATTCAGATATCGCGATCTAAATCAATGCAAAAACCGCCCTCAAGGTCAATTTTTGGCAAATTGGGCGCATTCTAATGATGAGAGCTCCGCTTGTCTACCCAAAGCGCCATTTTTTCTCTTATTTTTGCACTTCTCGACGTTTAATAGGGTTAGCAGCCATAAAAACACCGCTAAACTCGGGTTGGTAAACGGTTGCGGGGACGAATGACAAAAAAGCGCGATGATGAAGGCAAAATTCAGGGAAAAAAACATCACCATCAGGAGATCCTGGTTAAAAAACACAAGTAAACATATAAAAATAGCCATTATGAAAACAAATAAACACATAACCCATGTTTTATGTGTTAAAAAAAAGGACAATAAAATTATTGTCCATTAATCATAGTATTATGATCAATACAACCACATCACGATGGTATATAAATCAATTATAATTGGTCTAAATTGAGCACATCTCGCATATCAAACAGCCCTTTATCACGGTTATGCAACCATGATGCCGCCCGTACCGCCCCGCTGGCAAAAGTCATCCGGCTGGAGGCTTTATGGGTGATCTCAACCCGCTCGCCAATGTCGGCAAACATGGCGGTATGCTCACCCACGATATCGCCTGCACGAACAGTGGCAAAGCCAATGCTCTTCGGATCGCGTTCACCGGTATAACCTTCACGCGCATACACCGCGCACTCTTTAAGATCGCGCCCCAGTGCGCCAGCGATAGCCTCACCCATTGCCAACGCCGTGCCCGAAGGGGCATCCACTTTATGGCGATGGTGCGCTTCAATAATCTCGATATCGGTATAGTCGCCCATCACCTGTGCGGCTTTTTCCAACAGTTTCAGCACCAGATTGACGCCGACGCTGAAGTTGGCGGCAAAGACGATCCCAATCTGCTGCCCGGCGGCACGGATGGCGTCTTTACCGGAGTCATCAAAGCCGGTAGTGCCAATCACCATGGCTTTTTTATGCTCGACGCAGAAAGCCAGATAGGCCAGGGTGCTTTCCGGGCGGGTGAAGTCGATCAGAATATCGAAATCATCGACCACCTTTTCCAGACTGTCGCTAACGGTCACGCCCAGTGCGCCAACGCCCGCCAGTTCACCGGCGTCGGTACCGATCAGGCTTGAACCTGGCCGCGATATCGCTGCCCCCAGCACCACGCCCGGTGCCTGCTGTACCGCCTGGATCAATTGACGGCCCATACGGCCGCCGGAACCCGCAACCGCGATGCGGATTAATGAATCAGTCATACTTGCTCTCTTGTTGATTTGACGCCTATCCCATTAGGCTATCGGTTCAGGGTAACTGCCTCGCCCTATCACCGCCAGAGGATTCATTTCATAATTAGAAAATTATGATATCTCTCGTATTTCATCAGCAATGCTGTCAATGGGTTAACAATTGACCTAAAAGTGTCTGTTGCCGATTGTACATAATCATGCAATTTCAATGGCTAAACATCGCAGGAAAAAACCCTCATTTCATTCACTAAAACCGGCATGGGTACCACCAATCAGCCGCTTAGCTTAGTATATGGCGTAACTGCCGCTTTATTGCCTGAGAGCCACGGATGAAAACCGCACCCACGACCCTATCGGAAACCCTGACGCAAGATTTGGCACGCCGCATCATCAGAGGCGATTTGCCGCCCGGGCTGTCGTTGCCGGGGGAAAATGAGCTGGCACAGCAGTACGAGGTTTCACGCACCTCGGTACGTAATGCCTTGCAGGTGCTGGCCGCAAAAGGGCTGATTTCCATCCAGGCCAAGAAGCGCAGTACGGTTAACTCACGCCAGCAGTGGAGCTTTTTGGATACCGATGTTCTGGCCTGGCTGGCAGAAGACAGCCTCGATCCGTTGTTGATTGAACAGCTAATGGTCACTCGTTTGATCTTTGAACCCAATATCGCCGCGCTGGCGGCGGTTAATGCCACCGGTCATGATTTAGCGGCGCTCGAAGATGCCTGCAAGTTGATGGCGCAAGGGCAGCAACAAGCCAGCCGCGAACTGTTCGAACAGGGCGATATGGCATTTCATCTCGCTTTACTGGGGGCCAGCCATAACCCCTTTTTACATTCATTAGGCAGTGCGCTGTCCGCCGCAATGGCCCTCTCTTTTCAGCAAACGCTGGAAGAGGACGTACGCCTGGCCCAAAAAGCCGTCGAAGAACACCAACAGCTGCTGGAGGCTATTCGCTTCAAGCAGGTGGAGAATGCGCGCCAATGCATGCGTGTCATTCTGCTCAACGCGGCCAGAAAGAATAATTGGCATAAACAGCCGGAAATGTTCGCTCATATCCTCTAAAAACCCTCCTTTGCTGTAATTTCGATCAATCTCACAGTTCCCGAGTGCTTTTGGCTCTAGCATTCTTGTATTACAAGATTGATGGTTTTGTATTACCTGAATGAATAATAACTGAACGGCTTACTTCTGGGGCGGGCTTCACCGACAGTTCGGTGCCAGCGCTTTCCGCATAAAAATATAACGCATTGAATAAAAAGGTGTTGTTATGAAAAAAATCGCTGTTCCCGCCAAAACTAACCGGCAAACCCTGCAGGTTTGCTTTCTCGCCGCCTTAGCAGGGCTGCTGTTTGGCCTGGATATGGGGGTAATCGCCGGTGCGTTGCCGTTCCTGGCCCACGAATTCAGCCTGTCCAGCCAACAGCAGGAAATCGTGGTCAGCATTATGATGCTCGGGGCCGCACTCGGGGCACTGGGCAGCGGGCCGATGTCTTCCCGCCTTGGCCGTAAAAAAAGCCTGTTGTTAAGCGCAGTGTTGTTTGTCGTCGGCTCTGTCGGTTGCGCCATTGCCCTTAATCTCGAAGTGTTGGTTATTTCGCGCTTTATTCTGGGTTTAGCCGTCGGCGTAGCGTCGTTCACTGCACCACTGTACCTGTCGGAAATCGCCCCGGAACGAATTCGCGGCAGCATGATCTCGCTTTATCAATTGATGATTACTATCGGCATTTTGGCGGCCTTCCTGTCTGACACCGCCTTCAGCGCCGGAGGTCACTGGCGCTGGATGCTGGGTATTATCACATTCCCCGCCATCATCCTGTTTATTGGCGTGGTGACGCTGCCGGAAAGTCCGCGCTGGTTAGCCATGAAAGGCCGCAGCGAGCTGGCCTCAAAGGTGCTCATGCTGCTACGTAACTCGGATGATGAAGCCCGCGTGGAACTGGACCAAATCCGTGAAAGTCTGCAAATGAAGCAACGCGGCTGGCAACTGTTTCGCCACAATGCCAACTTCCGCCGTTCCACCTGTCTTGGCATCTTGCTGCAATTTATGCAGCAGTTCACCGGCATGACGATAATCATGTACTACGCACCGAAGATCTTTGAAATCGCCGGCTTCTCCACCACCAGCGAACAAATGTGGTGCACCGTGATCGCCGGGTTGACCAACGTGCTGGCTACCTTTATCGCTATCGCGCTGGTCGATCGTTGGGGACGCAAGCCAATGCTCAAGCTGGGTTTCGGTGTGATGGCCATTTGCATGGGCACCCTGGGTTATATGTTCCACACCGGCATCAGCAATCCAGCAGAACAATACGCAGCGGTTATGGTGCTGCTGATTTTCATCACCGGCTTTGCCATGAGTGCAGGCCCCTTGATTTGGGTATTGTGCTCCGAGATCCAGCCGCTGGCCGGACGCGATTTTGGCGTTACCTGCTCCACCATGGCCAACTGGATGGCCAATATGATCATCGGCGCTACCTTCCTGACGCTGATCGACACCGTCGGCAGTGCCGGCACTTTCTGGCTTTACGCTGGGCTCAACCTGTTCTGTATCTTGCTGACGTTATGGCTGGTGCCAGAAACCAAGAATATCTCGCTCGAACACATCGAAAAAAACCTGATGAACGGTGTTGCCCTGCGCCACATCGGCAAATCACCGCAGCCGAAGGCTGATGTTCGCTCCTTGAATACGCCGGTATAACCCGACTAATAAATCTGAGGAACCGCTCATGAAGTTGACGACGGAAAAGCAGACGGTGAAGCAAGCCGTTGAAACACAGGTCTACGGTAAGATCACACGCCGCCTGATCCCTTTTTTGATCCTGTGTTATTTCTTCGCTTACCTGGACCGCGTTAACGTCGGGTTCGCCAAGCTGCACATGCAGGATGCCCTGAATTTCAGCGATACCGTCTATGGGCTGGGCGCCGGTATCTTCTTTATTGGTTATTTTATTTTTGAGCTGCCCAGCAATCTGCTGATGCAACGCTTTGGGCCACGATTCTGGATAGCCCGCATCATGGCGACCTGGGCAGTACTGTCAGCGGCCATGATGTTTGTCACCACCCCCACCAGCTTTTACGTATTGCGCTTTCTGCTCGGCGTGGCCGAAGCCGGTTTCTTCCCAGGCATCGTGTTCTATTTAACCCTGTGGTTTCCTTCATGGCGTTCCGCCCGCACGCTGGGGCTGTTTATTCTGGTCACGCCGCTGTCGGTGATCATCGGCAGCCCGCTTTCAGGTTTGATCCTCAAGCTGTTTGAAAACGTCGGCGGCTTGCATAACTGGCAGTGGCTGTTCTTGATTGAAGCGGTCCCATCTTTGGTTCTGGCCTTTGTGGTGTTGCGTTACCTGGATAACAATGTGGCCGAAGCCAAATGGTTAACTGCCGCAGAGAAAAACCTGGTGCAGGCCGATCTGGCTAAAGATCAGGCCAACCGCGACCGGGCGGCCAACGGCAAAGCGGCTCACAGTCTCAAAGAGATGCTGGCTAACCGCTACGTCTGGCTATTGGCATTGATTTTCTTCAGTTTTAATGTCGGCTACTACGGCATCAGTTTCTGGCTACCTTCCATCATCAAAACCTCAGGTATCAGCGACGATTTGCAAATCGGCCTGCTGGCGGCCCTGCCCTACGTGTTTGGCGCACTGTTTATGATATGGAACAGCCGACACTCCGATTTGAAACAGGAGCGGCGCTGGCATATCGCCATCCCGGCGGTGATTGGCTGTATCGGGCTGACACTCAGCGCTTACTGCAGCGGCTCGACCTTCTGGATGATGACGTGGATCTGCGTTGCCATGTCCGGCACCCTGGCGCTAATCCCCACCTATATCAGCCTGCCGGGCGCATTGCTTTCCGGCACTGCCGCGGCGGCCGGTATCGCACTGGTGAATTCGGTCGGCAATCTCGCGGGGTTCTTCGGCCCCACGGTGCTCGGCTGGCTGAAAGACCAAACCGGCCAGACTGACAGTGGACTGTATATTTTGGCGGGCTTCCTGCTGCTGTGCGCCCCGTTGATCTTCATGCTTCCGGCCAGATTAATAAACCCAAAGATCAAACCGCATCAGGCGACTCAGCCTGATACCGAAGGCCCTTTAAATATCACTGAGAGATTTTAATTATGAGCGGATGTGGAACCTGTGGCGGCGGCAGTTGCGGCGCGCATTTTAACCCAATCCTCGAGGGTGATGACGGTGCGCTGAAACGTGCGCTGTATAAATCGATGGGCCACAGCGACGAACAACTGCGACGCCCGGTGATCGCCGTGGTTAACAGCTATACCAACGCCACCGCCGGCCACGTCAACCTCAATGAACTGACGGCCAGGGTATTGCAGGGTATTGAAGAAGCCGGTGGTGTCGGCATGGTGTTCGGTACTATCGCCCCCTGCGATGGCATTGCCGAAGGGCATCTTGGCATGCGCTACATCCTAGCCGCCCGCGAGGTGATCACCGCCTCAATTGAAGTGATGATGCGCGCCCATCGCTTCGACGGCATGGTACTGCTGGGATCCTGCGACAAAATTGTGCCTGCCATGCTGATGGCGGCTGCACGGCTGGATGTTCCGGCGATCATGGTCAACGGTGGCCCGATGTATCCGGCGGAATATAAAGGCAAGCACTGGGACGGCAACATCGTCACCGAAGCCATCGGCTGGAAAAAACGCGGCGAAATCGATGAGGCGGAATTCGCTCATATCGAAAATATCGCCGAACCCGGCCCCGGCTCCTGCACCATGTACGGCACCGCCAACACCATGTGCTGTATCGGCGAAGTTTTGGGTATGAGCCTGCCGGGTAGCAGCACACTGCCGGCGGTATCCGCCGAGCGGCGCGAATGTGCTGTCGAAACCGGCCGCCAGGCGGTGACGCTGGTGCTCAACGGCATTAACGCACGCCAAATAATCACCGCCGCATCGATCCGCAATGCGATGGTTTATCTGTTGGCCACGGGGGGTTCCACCAACGCCATTTTGCATCTGCAAGCCATTCACTACGAAGCGGAATTGGGGCATCTGCCGCTGTCCGCCTTTGATGAACTGAGCCATCAGGTGCCACTGGTCGCCTCACTCTACCCGGCCTCCGAGCATGACATGATTGACTTCTGGGAGGCTGGCGGCGTACCGGCGGTCGAAGTTGAGATTGCCAAACTGCTCGACCTTAACGCCTTGACCGTCACCGGCAAAACCAAGGCTGAGCTAGTGGCGAAGACCCCGCCGAGCCGACGTCCTGAGGTCATCCACACCCTGGCCATTCCGGTGCGCAATGAAGCCGGTGTTGCCGTGCTGCACGGAAACCTGTCGCCGCTCGGCTGCGTGGTGAAACCGGCCGCAGTGCCCGATCACCTGATGCGTTTTAGTGGCCCCGCCGTGGTGTTCAACAGCGAGCAGGAATCGGTCGACGCCATTATGTCCGGCCAGATTAAACCCGGCAGTGCTCTGGTGTTGCGTTACGAAGGGCCTAAAGGCGGCCCCGGCATGCCGGAAATGTATAAACCGATGAAATCACTGGAAGGTATGGGCCTGTCCGACAGTTGCGCCTTGATCACCGATGGCCGTTTTTCCGGTTCCAACCGCGGGCTGTTTGTCGGCCACATTTCACCTGAGGCGGTAGAGGGCGGCGAACTGGCACTTGTGCAGAACGGAGACCCGATCTCCATCGATATTCCTGCTCGTACCCTAACGCTGCATGTCAGCGAGAGCGAACTGATCCTGCGACGTAAAACCTGGCAACCGGTGGATAAAGAAGTGCCACGCGGTTTCCTGCGACTTTATCGCCGCTGGGCAATGCCGGCCGCGCAGGGTGCCGTACTGGCTGACCGGGAGGAAGAATAATGAGCCGTTATCAAGCCGCAGATATTTGCGGCGTCAATCCTATTGTCGCTATGCCGTTTAGGGCTGACGGCGAGATAGATGAAGCAAGCTTTGTGCGATTGCTGGAGCATTTAGCCGCCACCGGCGTTCAGGGAACGACGCTGTTTGGCATCGCCAGTGAATTTCCCAAACTGGACGACCGCGAACGCGCTCGGCGGGCGGAAATATTTATCGCCACGCTGGCGGGTGCCCCACTGTACCGCGCTATCTCAGTCACCGATCACAGCAGCGAAGTCGCCGTTAAACGCGCTCGTCATTATCAACAACTGGGCGCGGATGCGTTGATGCTGCTGCCGCCATTTTTCCTGCAGCCCAGTCCACAGGAGATCCAACAGCACATCTTTGCCGTACTGGATGCGGTAGATATTCCGGTGATGGTGCAATACGCGCCGGGCGAAACCGGGTCGCCGATCACGCCTCAACAATTGGCTGACGTGGCGGCACGCTATCCCCATGCGGTGTTCAAGATAGAGTGCAATCCGCCGGTGGATTACACCAAAGAATTTCTGCAACTGGCCCCGCAGGCCAGTGTGTTAAATGGCTATGCCGGGCTTTATATGTTGCCAATGCTGGCGGCGGGCGGCAAAGGCGTGATGCCCGGCTGTTCGTTCAGTGAGGTTTATCTGCGGATTTATCGCCACTGGCAAGCCGGAGAGACTGAACTGGCGCAAAGGCTGCATCAGGCACTCTTGCCTTACATTCAGCGCTGGATGAGCCACTGCGAATACATTATTCAGGTTGAGAAGACGATTCTGCAGCGGCGCAATATCATTGCCACCGATTACTGCCGTCACCCCGGCTGGCAACTCACCGCAGACGATCACCTGATGATCGACCGGTTTTTAGGCCAGTTTTCTCTTTAGCAAAACAGTCCTTGCCGAGGTTTATATGCTTATCGACAAATCCGGACGAGTGGTGATCGTCACCGGTGCCAGCCAGGGCATAGGTCTGGCTATTACCAAGGCCTTTCTCGCTAACGGCGATAGCGTTATGGGTTGCGCCGAACCAGCCCTGGAGAAAGCCCCCCATGCCCAGCAATTGCGGCGCGAGTACCCGCAACATTTTTTCTACGACTCGGTGGATGTCACGCAGACCACCGAGATAAAACGTTTTGTCGCCAATGCTGAGCAACGGTTCCATCGTATCGATATTGTGGTTTCCAACGCCGGTAAAAACGTTTTCAAAGGCATTGATTGCGAAGAAGAAGACTGGACACATAACTTCAATCTCAATCTGCGCTCACATTGGTATCTGGCCAAATGTGCCCGTGCGGCCCTGACCCAAAGCCGTGGCGTGATCCTGGTGATCACCTCCAACCACGCATTTTCCACCCTGCCGGGCTGTGCGCCGTATAACATCAGCAAGCGGGCACTACTCTCCCTGGTACAAAGCCTGACTATCGAGTGGGGTCCGGCGATCCGCACGCTGGGGATTGCTCCTGGTTTTATCGATACCGAAGGCAACCAAACCTGGTTCGATAGCCACCCAGATGCCAAACTGGCGCGGGAAAGAACCGTAAACAAGCACCCGGTCGGCCGCCTGGGAGCACCTGAAGAAGTCGGTGATTTGTGTTTGTTTCTCGCCAGTGAACACGCGGGATTTATCGCAGGCACCACGATTGTGATGGACGGAGGACGCAGTGCCATCATGCAGGATGAAGACCCCGACTAACTGAAAGAAAAACGGGGAGCCAAAGCCCCCCGTTCGACAGACCATTCAACCGGCTAGGTTAACACTGCCACCTCGTCGGCGATTGCCGTCAGTGCATCATGACGGGCGTAATCGGCCTGCACTACCGCAGCACGCTGCCGATAAGCCGGCTGCGCCAGAATTTGCTGCACCGCCTGACGCAACTGCTCCTCATCCGGGGTGCTGGTATGCAAGCTAATGCCGCAGCCCGCGGCCACCACTCTGGCGGCGGTTTCGAGTTTATCCTCGCCGGTTCCAGCAACAATCAATGGTACTCCCTGATCCAGGGCGTAGTTGATTGAGCCATAGCCACCGTTGGTGATCAGCAGCGCCGCCTGCGGCAGCCAGTGTTCGAAAGAGATAAACTCCTGCACTCTGGCGTTAGCGGGCAACAGCGCCAACAGTGTGTCGACGGCACGCCCGCCAGTGGTCGCCAATACCCGTACCGGCAATTCAGCCAGTGCTTTCAGCGTCGGGACAATCAACTGATGCAGATCGACATTCGCCAGCGTCCCCTGCGAAACAATCACCAACGGCCGCCGGTCGGCCTCCTCCCATTCATCGGTGGCTTCAACCGCCGCCACCGCGCTGCGCAGCGGCCCGATAAAGCGCAGGCTGTCCGGCAGATCTTCGCGCTGATACTCCAGCGCCGGAGTGGCCAGTTGCAAAAAGCGATCGCAGCCGCCAATCAACGCATCGGTAAAAGGCTGTTGCAGCGGCCGGCCACCAGATTGTGCCATCGCAATATCAAAACTCCGTTGCACCTCATCAATTAACGCGCGAGTGTCTTCGTCCACCAACTGCTCTCGCTGCAGCTCTCGTGGCAACAGCGCAGGAGGAATACGCGGCCCATAGAAGATTGAATCCCTTGAGGAATACGACAACGGCGTTACCCCAATGCCAATCACCGGTGGACGATCCGTCCTCTGTAACAACGGCAGCACCCCATAAAAGCAGTTTTCCACGATCAACAGATCAGGAGTCTCGGCAGCCATCACGCTGCGTAACTGCTGATCCAACAACGGGATCGGGGCGGCAAAGAAGTCTTTCAGCGCCAGTGCCATCTGTGCATTGCCCGGGGGTAGCGCAGCCCGTTCGGGAAAGTGCTGCTCAAGATAGCGATAGTCGAAATCTACCCGCTCATCAAAGGCGATAAACTGCGCGCCTGCTGCCTCAGCACGTTGACGAAACAGCGCACCGGTCATCACCCGCACCTGGTGCCCTTGCCCAATCAAGTGCCGGGCAATGCTCAGCATCGGATAAACGTGGCCGGGCGTGGCCACTGCGGTCATCAGAATACTTGCCATAGGGATTAAACCTCTGCGTTGGCCGGCTTCAGTGCCTGATTGGCGCACACCGGGTTGCTCTGAATATGCACCCGCTGCAAATGGCGAGCAGAACGCGCGGTAAAGCCTTCGCGCCCGTGTAACAACGAGAAGTTATCCGCTATCACCACGTCTCCCTGCTGCCATTGATGGGCGTAATAATGACGCGGATCGTAGAGATGCTGTTGCAGGGTCTGATGAAATGCCTCCTGCTGCTCCTGTGGCACCCCGTGATATTCCAGCGCGTGCTGGTTAAGGAACTTTTTGCCTTCGGTCGGCGGCTCGTTGTAGCGCATGATCTGCCCATTGCCGTTCGGATGATCCACTACCAGCGGCGAACGCACTTCACCGCCGTAATGCACCACCTGCTTAATGCGATAAGAGATCGACACTTCCCGCCACTGCGCCAACAAAGACTCATCGGCATTAGCCAGCAGGCACGTGGTGTCGACAAAGGTAGTGCGCCCGCCTTCATCCTGTGAAGGTGCTGCCACACAATGGAACAGCTGGAATTCCGGAATGGTCGGCTTGTACATGCCATCCCAATGCAACGGCACATAGCTGCTGTCGAAAATATGATCTTTGGCATCCGGATGCTCTTTCACGTCCAGCACCGCTCCGAACGGCCACATCATGATTTCGCCCCAGCCTTCGGCGTAGCGGGTTAGTAACTGCGGATCGGTAAAACCAGAGTCGAAGCCGCGCAGCACCAGCAGGTGATGCTGCTGGGCCAGTGAACGAAGCGCTGCCACCGGCAGTTCGCGAATAGATTGGCCAGGATACTGCGGGGTCAGCACTGCGCCAAAAGGGGTATTAAGTTCAATGCGGCAGTTCAGCGTTTGATTTTCCATAGGTCACTCTCCTTGAATCGAATTTGCTGCTCACACGGCCACCGTGCCGTTAAAAGACGCCCGTTAAAGTGGCGGGCGCAAGATGCTGCATTACGCCATCTGTGGCTGTTCAACCAGGTAATGGCTGGGTGTTCCGCGGATCGCCACCAGTTCGCCCGCCAGCTGCTGCGCGTCTTTGCGCTTCATCAGCACAAACTGTCCGTTAACGTTGGCTGCCACGCCATGCCAGGGAGTCAGCCAGTCGTCTTTGGTCGGCATCATGTGGATACCCATTTTCAGGCTGTCGGCGGGCTGTGGGTGAATCGACAAACGTATTGCCAGCGGGAAATGCTGGGCCAGCAAATTGCCCCAGGCCCAACTGCGCTGGATCACGCCACAGGCGCGCTGTTTGGCGTCTTTCTGCAGCGCTGCATTGGAGCCGCTGTAGCCCGGTAGTTGGCTGTCTTCATACAGGAATCGGGTGATTGCGCGATACAACTGCAACCCCTGCTCGTCCTGCATCAACCGGTGTTTGATCGTTTCCTCCGGCTCGGCATAGCCGTCAACCAGCAACTGCCGCAGCAGGTCATAGTCGCCGGTATACTCGGCCAGCCCTTCCACGTCACCCAGATTGAAAACGCTCAGATGAGTCGCCCCCACCTCGTGCAGCAGGTTTTCAATTTCATGTTGATAACGGTTGATCGCGTCGTCGCTGACACGGATTAAATCACCGAAAACGTGGCCATCGGAGCAGATGATGATATGAGCACCCGGCGGGTAATAAAGCTGAACACGCTGACAGAGGGAATTAAGAAATATCAATGACAGTCGTTCGGCCATATCGGGCAGTGAACCGATCACCTTATTAGTATTGGGTGATTTGGTCGGGAAGGCAGGCAGGACAAACTCAATGCGCTGCTCATTTTCAATAAATGCCCGAATACGCGGTAATTGCACCAGAGCAACTGCCTGTTCCTCTTCAGCGTTTGAACTTTCCATCCCCGGAAATCGACGCCGATATTGCAATAGCTCATGAAGGATTTTTAACGATATTTGTTCAATGCGAGCACTATCCACAATTAACTCCTGTTCAGATGTGGCGCAGGCGACTTATTTGCAAACGCAATAAGACTTATCAAAAAGAGAGAGGCCGAACGGGAAGTCGGACTTACCTCGCGATTTATCTGCTTCAGGCAATATAGAAGAGATAATGCTATATTATTAGCCCTTATAATTAACAATCTTGGTTAAGTTGAACTTAACAAACTATGAGTAATATTCTAAAACGCATGGCTATTTTTTCTAAAGTTGTCGATTGCGGCGCATTCAGCACGGCAGCCAAAGAATTAGGCATTACAACCTCCGCCGTCAGCCAACATATCCGCCTGCTGGAAAACGAGTTGGGCATTCAATTACTTCTGCGTTCTACCCGTTCACTGAGCCTGACCGAGGCCGGGCTGTGTTTTTATGAGGATTGCGTGTTGATGATCCATGCCGCCGAACGCGGGCAACAACGTATTGCCGCGCTACGCGGTGAACTGGCCGGGGAACTGCGCGTCGCCACCTCTACGGAGTTTGCCACTCATTATCTGGTTCCGGCGCTGCAAAGCTTCCTGGACGAACACCCGCGCATCACGCTGAGGCTGGAAATTCATGATGAAAAGATCGACCTGATAAACCAGCGTATTGATCTGGCGATCCGCGGTGGCGTGATGGCTGACTCCAGCTATGTCTCCACCCGTCTGGCGCGCTTTCGGGAAGTGCTGTGTGCCTCGCCGGCCTACCTTGCCAACCACGGCATGCCAGAAACTCCACAGGCGTTGACGCACCATCAATGGGTCACTTTTACCCCGCTGGGAAACCCACAATTTGTTCGTCTGCTCCACCCTGATGGCGACGAGCATCGGCTGCGTATGACCGGACGTTTATTTACCAATAATGGCATGGTGATGAAAGAATTGGCGCTGGCCGGTAAAGGGATCATCCGTAATTTCTTCGTCAATGTTGAAAAGGAATTGAACCGGGGTGAGCTGGTCGAGGTACTGCCAGAGTGGCGCCTACCAGATATTAGTTGCTATGCCATTATGCCGCGCAGGGACAGCCAACCATTAAAGGTCCGTCGTTTACTTGAACATATGAAAATCCATTTACAGCAAAAAGAGCAAAATTCCGTAGGACAATTACGCATTTAAAATAAGAATAATCTGTAACGCTAATTAATTTAGTTATTTAACCTTTCAGCCCGTTGCTGACCAGCACCAGAGTTTATTTAGATTGCAGCCTAATGATATTAACCTTAATAACTATTATCACTGTCCATATAATCATTCCCTCTGCCATTAATTCAAATTGTCAGAACAAATTTGACTTTAAGTAACAGAAAATTTGAATCAGTCATTCCTCAATTTCATTTTTAATAATTTTATTGCCGGGTACCGCTCCCTAAAAACAAAACGGAGAGCCGAAGCTCCCCGTTATCTTATTTATGCCCGATGCTGATTAATCGACCTGTTTGATATCAACCCGCAGCTCTTTCGGTACTTCGAACACGATGTTCTCTTCACGGCCGCTGACTTCCTGCACGTTGACACCGCCCAGCGCTTTCAGGCGGCTGATAACATCCTGTACCAAGACATCAGGTGCCGAAGCCCCAGCGGTAACGCCGATATTATGAGCGTCCTTCAGCCAGGCTTCCTGAATGTCAGCGGCGGAATCGATCAGGTATGCCGGTTTGCCAACACGCTGCGCCAGTTCGGCCAGACGGTTGGAGTTGGACGAGTTTTTCGACCCCACCACCAGCACCACGTCCGCATCCCCGGCCAGGTTGCGTACCGCTTCCTGACGGTTGGTGGTTGCGTAGCAGATGTCGTCCTTACGCGGCCCGATAATGCTCGGGAAACGCTTGCGCAGAGCATCAATCACGTCAGAAGTGTCGTCCACCGACAGCGTGGTTTGCGTCATAAAGCACAGGTTGCCTTCATCCTTCACCTGCAGCTTCCAGACGTCGTCCGGTGACTCCACCAGGTACATACCGCCCTTCGGGTTGCTGTACTGACCCATGGTGCCTTCCACTTCCGGGTGACCGGCGTGGCCGATCAGGATCGCCTCGGTGCCACGGCGGCTGGCTCGCGCCACCTCCATATGCACCTTGGTCACCAACGGGCAGGTGGCGTCAAACAGCATGGTTAAATCACGCGCCTTGGCCTCTGCTCTTACCGCCTGGGAAACCCCGTGCGCCGAGAAGATCAGAATCGACCCGTCCGGCACTTCGGTGATTTCCTCAATAAATACCGCCCCACGCTCACGCAGGCTATCGACCACGTAGCGGTTATGCACCACTTCGTGACGCACGTAGATAGGCGCGCCGTAAATTTCCAGCGCGCGTTCAACGATACTGATCGCACGATCAACCCCGGCGCAAAAGCCGCGTGGGTTAGCCAGCAATATTTGCATGCGTCTCCTCCTGCTGCGGATCGATCTCCAGCACTTCAATATCGAAGGTGACCGGATGGCCCGCCAGCGGATGGTTGAAATCAACGGTAATCGAATCTTCCGCCACCTCTCGCACCACACCCGGCATTTCGCTGCCGTCGACCGCGGTAAACAGCATGATGGTGCCCGCGTCCGGTACGCCGGTTTCCGTGAAGTCACGACGTGAGAAGAACTGGACCAGGTCCGGGTTCTCTTCACCGAACGCCGCTTCCGGTTGCAGGGTAAAGGCGCACTTGTCGCCCGCCTTCAGACCGAGTAACTGCGCTTCCAGCGGCTCGGACAGGCTGCCGTCGCCCAGACGAAACAGCGCCGGTTTACCGTTGCCACGAGTGGATTCTGCCGTCGTTCCGTCTTCCAGTTTCAGCGTGAAGTGAACCAATACTTCGCTGTCGCCCTTAACCTGAGCCGTCATATTACTCACCTTTGCTCTTTGCACTTTTGTTCGCCGGCGACAAGAAGCCTTCCAGCACGATCATCGCCGCCCCCACGCAGATAAAGCTATCCGCCAGGTTGAAGGTCGGGTAGTGCCAGTTGCCCACATAGAAGTCGATAAAATCGACGACGAAGCCGTGCCACAAGCGATCGAACAGGTTGCCGAGCGCTCCACCGATGATAAATGCATAGGCAATGTTGTTCAGTTTTTGCTGCGCCGAACTGCGGTACATCATCACCAGCAGCACCGCCACGATGGCGACGGCAATACCGGCGAAGAACCAGCGCTGCCAACCGCCGTGATCGGCCAGGAAGCTGAATGCGGCACCGTAGTTACGCGCATAAAACAGATTGAACGACGGGATCAGCGGCTGGGACTGGCCCAGCACGAAGTTACCGAGGATCCACTGCTTGCTGGCAAAATCCAGCACCAGCACTACCACTACCAGCCATAGCCAGCGCAAGCCGGTCGAACAAATAGGTTTACTCATCAGGCAAACTTACGCTTTTCGCCGTCGCCGGCTACGTTGACAACACAGCGGCCGCAGAGATCTGCGTGCTCCGCCACCAGGCCGATATCGGTGGTGTAATGCCAGCAGCGCGGGCACTTCTCACCTTCTGCGGTGCTGAAGGCAATTTTCAGGCCTTTCACCAGCTCTGCAGCTTGTGCATCTGCCGGCGCATCGGCCAGAGGTGCAACGCGCGCGCCGGAGGTCAGCAGCACAAAGCGCAGTTCATCCTGCAGGCTATTGAGGCGTTCAGCCAGTTCGCTATCGGCATACAGAGTCACCGCGGCTTCCAGAGAACCGCCGAGACGTTTGTCGGCACGAGCCTGTTCCAGCACCTTGTTCACTTCGCCGCGGACTTTAAGCAGCTCGGCCCAGAAGCTATCGTTCATGCCTTCGCCTTCGGCCAGACCGAACAGGCCGTCGTACCACTCTTCAGTGAATACGTACTGCGCGCGTTTGCCCGGCAGGAAGGCCCAGATTTCATCGGCAGTGAATGACATGATCGGTGCCATCCAGCGAACCAGCGCTTCTGCGATATGGAACAAGGCTGTCTGGCAGCTACGGCGGGCGACGCTGTCGCTCTTCGCGGTGTACTGACGGTCCTTGATGATATCCAGATAGAAGGAGCCCATCTCAACAGAACAGAACTGCATCAGACGCTGTACCACTTCATGGAAATCGTAATTGGCGTAAGCCTTTTCGATATCCTGCTGCGCCGCCAGTGCACGACCCACCGCCCAGCGATCCAGGACTACCATATCTTCCGGTGCCACGCAGTCGGTGCTCGGCTCAAACCCGTTCAGGTTGGCCAGCAGGAAGCGCGCGGTGTTACGGATGCGGCGGTAAGAATCGGCGGAGCGTTTCAGGATCTCGTCCGACACGGCAATTTCACCGGTGTAGTCGGTAGAAGCAACCCACAGGCGCAGGATGTCGCCACCCAGCTTGTTCATCACGTCTTGTGGACTGATGGTATTGCCGATCGACTTGGACATCTTGCGGCCCTGACCGTCCACGGTGAAGCCGTGGGTCAGAACTTCTTTATACGGTGCCTTGCCTTTCATCGCAGTGGAGATCATCAGTGATGACATAAACCAGCCGCGGTGTTGGTCGGAGCCTTCCAGATACATGTCGGCGCCATGGCCATTGAACTCGGGACGAACGTCGACCACGGAAGAGTGGGTCGAACCGGAGTCGAACCAGACGTCCAGGGTGTCAGGTACTTTCACGTAATCGGCAGCATCCGCACCGAGAATGTCGGCCGCGTCCAGATCCCACCACGCCTGAATACCGTCCTGCTCAACGCGCTTGGCCACTTCTTCCATCAGCTCAACGCTGCGTGGGTGCAGTTGCTCGGTGTCTTTGTGCACAAACAGTGACATTGGCACGCCCCAGGTACGCTGACGCGAAATACACCAGTCCGGGCGGTTGGCAACCATGGTTTCGATGCGCGCCTGGCCCCATTCTGGGATCCACTGCACGCCTTTGATCTCTTCCAGCGACTGCTTGCGCAGGCCTTTCTGATCCATGCTGATGAACCATTGAGGGGTCGCGCGGAAGATGATCGGCGTTTTGTGGCGCCAGCAGCACGGGTAGCTGTGAACCAGTTTTTCCACGTGCAGCAATGCGCCTTTCTCGCGCAGCAAGTCAACGATCAAATCGTTGGCCTTGAACACAAATTTGCCATCCAGCAGTGGATGGGTGCCGGTCAGATAGCAGCCGTTCGGCCCTACCGGATTGGCGATTTCCAGACCGTATTTCTGGCTGATGACAAAGTCATCCGGGCCATGGCCACCGGCGGTGTGTACCGCACCGGTACCGGCATCCAGCGTGACGTGCTCACCCATGATCGCCGGTACGTCGAAGCCCATGAACGGGTGTTCGAAACGCATCAGCTCCAGATCGGCACCTTTGCAACTGCCCAGGACTTCCCAATGGGTAATACCCGCGCGTTTCATTACGCTTTCAACCAGCTCAGCCGCCAGGATCAGGCACTGGCCTTCTACCTGTACCAGCTGGTAGGCAAATTCCGGGTGCAGCGAGATGGCGCGGTTAGCCGGCAGCGTCCACGGGGTGGTGGTCCAGATAACCAGAGAAACCGGGCCGTTGAAGCGGGTCACGCCAAATTTAGTCGCTACGGCAGCTGCGTCAACCGCGTGGAAAGCCACATCGATCGACGGCGAAGTTTTGTCGTAATACTCCACTTCCGCTTCCGCCAGGGAAGAACGGCAATCGGTACACCAGTGCACCGGCTTGGCGCCTTTCAGCAGGTGGCCATTGCTGATGATTTTACCCAGCGCGCGGATGATGTTGGCTTCGGTTTTGAAGTCCATGGTCAGGTACGGACGATCCCAGTCACCCAGCACGCCCAGGCGGATGAAGTCTTTCTTCTGGCCTTCAACCTGCTCGGCGGCGTACTCACGGCACTTGATACGGAATTCTGCCGCGGTGAGTTTTTCACCCGGCTTACCGTACAGTTGCTCGACCTTCAGTTCGATCGGCAGGCCGTGGCAGTCCCAACCCGGAATGTAAGGCGAGTCGAAACCGGACATCCCTTTCGACTTGATAATAATGTCTTTGAGAATCTTGTTAACCGAGTGACCAATGTGAATGCTGCCGTTCGCATACGGAGGGCCGTCATGCAGAATGAAGGATTTCTTGCCCTTTTTGGCAGTACGAATCATCCCGTACAGATCCTGTTCATACCAACGTTGCAGCATGCCAGGTTCACGCTTGGCCAGATCGCCGCGCATCGGGAACCCTGTTTCCGGCAAGTTCAGGGTATTCTTGTAGTCACTCATTAGATTCTCGGTTCCGTTTTCGGCTATAGAGATTAAACCGGTGTCTGTAGCCCGAAGAACTTCCGGGCCGTCACCACATCATTGGCGATTTGCTGCTTCAGCGCATCGAGCGAAGCAAAACGCTGTTCATTGCGCAATTTCGCGCGGAGCACCACGTCTATATGGCGCCCGTAAAGATCCATTGTGACATCCAGCAGGTGGACTTCCAGCTGCTGTCGCACGCCGGCAACGGTTGGGCGTGTACCAATATTGGCCACGCCGGGGAGCGGCTGGGGCCCCAGGCCATAAACCTCCACCGCATAGACTCCCTTCACCGGGGCAACCAGGCGTTTCAGCGGCAGGTTGGCGGTGGGAAAGCCGATGGTACGGCCCAGTTCATCGCCGTGTACCACCCGACCAGAAATACTGTACGGATGGCCCAGCAGCGTTTCAGCCAATGCCAGGTCGTCATCGCGCAGCGCATTGCGGATCGCGGTGCTGCTGATGCGTTGATCGCCCTCGCGGAAGGTCGGCGTGCTAATCACTTCAAAACCGTATTCTTTCCCGGCTTTTTGCAATAGCGGAAAATCGCCCTGGCGGGTCGCGCCAAAGCGAAAATCATCCCCGACCATCAGGAATTTCACGCCCAGTTTCTCCACCAGCAGTTCGGCAACAAATGCCTGCGCCGTATTGGCAGCGAAACGCGGGTCGAACTTGACGCACAACAGGTAGTCAACGCCCGCCTGCGCCAGGTATTTGGCCTTGTCACGCAAACGCGTGAGGCGGGCCGGTGCCTTGTCCGCTGCAAACATTTCCAGCGGCTGCGGCTCAAAGATCATGACCATCACTGGCAGCCCGAGGCGTTGCCCCTCTTGTTTCAGCTGCTCCAGCAACGCCTGGTGACCGCGGTGTACGCCGTCAAAGTTGCCGATGGTGAGCACGCAACCATGGTGGCGTGCCCGGATATTGTGAATGCCGCGAATTAGCTCCATAGCTGGCTCAAAACAGTGGAAATCGCCGGATTATACCTTGTACAGCGGTTAAGGTTAACCCGCGATTGGTGCCTTTATGTAATAGACATACCATACCGGAGATAATCTGCAGGTGAAACGCCCTGACCGCAGTTTATCCGGCGCCATCCGTATGATTACCGACTGCGGCCAAGGGGTTGCGGTGACCCTGGCAAATCATTGGTGAATTTTCTCGCGAAACACTGTATTCCCACGACCGAAGCTGGTAAAATCCTGCGCCATCACAACGTAGCAAGTGCCGCCCGTACAAACGGCGCTTATTTGCACAAATTCATTGACAAACGCAGGCCAAAAGGGCATATTCCTCGGCCTTCGAATTGTCCTCAATAGAATATATTTGGGAGTTGTACCTTGGCTAATATCAAGTCAGCTAAGAAACGCGCCGTACAGTCTGAGAAGCGTCGTAAGCATAACGCTAGCGGCCGCTCAATGATGCGTACCTACATCAAGAAAGTAGAAGCTGCTATCGCCACTGGCGACAAAGAAGCTGCGCAAGCTGCTTACGCTGTAATGAAACCAATCGTGGACCGCAAGGCTGCTAAAGGCCTGATCCACAAAAACAAAGCTGCACGCCATAAGTCAAACCTGTCGGCGCGCATCAACGCTTTGTAATAAGCATCGTGTTGTCTGCTTGAAAAAAAACCGGCTCAGGCCGGTTTTTTTACGTCTGCATTACCCGGTCTAGTAAGCAAACAACGCAGAGAAGTCCTTGTTGCACACCCGCTGTACCGCCGGATGCTGGATCATGCGCTCGGCAAAGATGATGTAGTACTCTTCCTGCACGCTATCAATACGTCCAATCTCCACCACGTCATCATCGTTATAGGTATCCTGCGCATACAGCGTCGGCGCAACGAAGATCGCGTTGTGGTACATGCCAAAAGTTTTCATCAGGGCCGCATCATCAAACTCGCCCAGGATCTCCACCTGAATGCCCTGGGTGTTAAACCAGTTCAGCAGTTTACGGCCCAACATTGAACGCCGACCCGGGATCAGCAGTTTTCGCTGTTCCAGACAGGCGGGGAACGGCAGATCCGGTGCCGGTTGGCGGCAGAAGAAGCTGATACCGCATTCACCCAGCTTGAGCGAAAACAACCCTTCCTGCTGGCTGGAATCCACCGGGCAGTCTGAAAGGATCATATCGAGCTTATGCTGACTGAGCTGCTCCAGCAGCATCTCATGCGTCGACTCAAAGCACCGCAGGTGAATTTGCTCATTATCCACCACTACCGCCGTCTCCAGCACCTGGCTCACCAAACGTTTGGACAACGCATCCGCTACCCCGACGTCAAACAGCAGGTTGGATTCCTTGCGGTAATTAACGATATCCAGCATTTCCTGGCTGAGCATAAACATCTTGTCGGCATAGCGAAAAACCAGTTGCCCCAATTCGGATGGCACCAGCCCACGCCCCTGACGCTTGAACAGCTTGCCGTCCAAACGCTCCTCCAACGCTTTGATCTGGCCGGTGATGGTCTGCGGTGTCAGAAACAAGGCTTCGGCGGCGCCGACCACCGAACCTTCCTTGCAGACCTGCCAGAAGTAGTAAAGGTGATTAAAGTTGATATGCGACATCCTCACGAGGTGCTCTCCTTAACATTCCGTCATGGCAAAACTGCGGCCGTAACGAGCGACTAATGTCCTTTCCCTGTTTCAGACAACCTGTTGCTGCATTCGTCCCAAACAGAATGGCCGAAGCTGCGCATATTTTATCCTGCGCAGCTCCGACCAGCTATTGTATTGTAGTGAGTCCCCACGAACAGGGGATCCCCTAAAAGAGTTATCTGACTCGTGGTAACGACATGCGTAACAGACCATACCCGACCACCGCCGCCGTGGTTGACCCAATCAGGATCCCCAGTCGCGAATAGGTGCTCAGTACAACATCCGCATCGCCAAAGGCCAGCGAAGCGATAAATATCGACATGGTGAAACCAATACCACAGAGCACGGAAACGGCAAACACCTGTTTGAAACCAATTCCTTCAGGTAGCCTCGCAATGCCCAGCTTCACTGCCAACAGGCTAAAGGTGAAGATGCCCAACGGCTTACCGATAAACAGGCCTGCCGCAATGCCCACCGGCAACAGTGAGGTCAGCCCGCTCAGTGACACGCCTTGTAATGAAACCCCGGCGTTGGCAAAGGCAAACAGCGGCAGTATCAGGAATGCCACCCACGGATGCAGTTCATGCTCCAGCGTCTCTGACGGCGACGGCCCTTTCTTCACGTTCAGCGGGATCATAAAGCCGATAATAACCCCGGCCAGCGTCGCATGTACCCCGGACTTGAGGATAGCCACCCACAGTACCAGGCCGACAATCATATAAAGCGAGGTTTTGCCCACCCCGCGCCAGTTCATAAACGCCAGCACTGCAATAGAGGCTGCTGCCACGCCCAATGCCGCCATCGAGACTTCGTGGGTATAGAACAGCGCGATAATCACGATGACACCCAGGTCATCGATGATCGCCAGCGCCAACAGGAACACCTTCAGGCTGGTCGGCACGCGGTTACCCAATAGCGCCATCACTCCGAGGGCAAAGGCAATATCGGTTGCCGCCGGGATCGCCCATCCCTGACGAGTAACCTCGTCCGCCCCGTTGAACATCAGGTAAATCAATGCCGGTGCCAGCATGCCGCCCAGTGCGGCGATCGCCGGGAACACGGCCTTGTCACGCCCGGCCAATGAACCTTGCATCAGCTCGCGCTTGACCTCCAGCCCGACCACCAGGAAAAAGATCGCCATCAGGCCGTCGTTAATCCACAACAGCAGTGGCTTGGCAATCTCCAGTGAGGACACTTTCACCATCACAGGCAAATTGAGGAAGGCGTGATAAATCCCCTGGGCTGGGGTATTGGCCATGATCAACGCGATAATCGCGGCTACGATCAGGATAATGCCGCCCGCGGCTTCCTGACGTAAAAATTGACGAATGATGTTGGTCACAATACGTCTCTCCAGAGCAGCGCAAGGCACAGACGGCCCTGCAGACAAAGTAATGGAATGAGTATAGACGCCGAATCACTTCGATAAAATACGTTTATAAATGCTTAAAACATCGTAAAAACCGATCTATAAGCGATTTATATCACACTTTAACCAGGGCTATTGGCGGAGGTTAAGCAATAAAAAACCCCGGTTTTGACGCCGGGGTTATGCAGTACGCTAACGGAAACAGTAGCTTAGCGCGTCAGGTCGTCAAAAAACTTTTTCACCCCGTCGAAGAAGCTCTTCGAACGTGGGCTGTTTTTATCACCGGAAGGGCCACCCAGGCTTTCTTCCAGTTCCTTCAGCAATTGCTTCTGCTTGTCGTTCAGGTTAACCGGAGTTTCTACCACCACACGGCACAGCAGGTCGCCCTGGCTGCCACCACGTACCGATTTGACACCCTTGCCGCGCATGCGGAACAGTTTGCCTGTCTGAGTCTCTGCCGGCACCTTCAGCTTCACACGGCCATCCAGCGTCGGGACTTCAATCTCGCCGCCCAATGCCGCCATCGCGAAGTTAATCGGCACTTCACAGTACAGGTTATTGCCTTCGCGCTCGAAGATAGGGTGCGCTTTCACCTGAACCTGAACGTACAGGTCGCCTGCCGGCGCGCCGTGCTCACCCGCTTCACCCTCACCGGCCAGGCGGATGCGGTCACCGGTATCAACGCCGGCCGGGATTTTCACCGACAGCGTTTTGGCTTTCTCTACCCGGCCATGGCCGTGGCAGCTATTGCATGGGTCTTTGATGATCTGACCACGGCCATGACAGTGCGGACAGGCCTGCTGCACGGTAAAGAAGCCCTGGCGCATCTGCACCTGGCCCTGCCCGTGACAGGTTGGACAGGTCACCGGCGAGCTGCCCGGCTTCGCGCCGCTGCCGTGGCAAACGCCACACTCTTCCAGCGTTGGGATGCGGATCTCTTTGGTCACGCCACGAACCGCTTCCTCGAGGGACAGCTCCATGTTGTAGCGCAGATCGGAACCGCGGCTGGCGCGCTGACGGCGGCCACCACCGAAGATGTCGCCAAATACGTCGCCAAAGATATCGCTGAATTCAGCACCGCCGCCAAACCCGCCGCCGCCCATACCGCCTTGTTCAAAGGCCGCATGGCCGTATTGATCGTAGGCCGCACGTTTTTGAGCGTCAGTCAGGATTTCGTAGGCTTCCTTGATCTCTTTAAACCTGGCTTCGGCGTCTTGCTCCTGGTTGCGGTCAGGATGGAATTTCATCGCCAGACGTTTATACGCCTTTTTGATCTCACGCTCTTCCGCCGTCTTGGAGACGCCGAGAATCTCGTAATAGTCTTTCTTCGCCATTATTTCTGTAACCCTTAACATGCGTGCACGGGCGTAGAGTTGCCTCGACGCCCGTGCTGGTTTGCGGTAACGGCCTCTCGGCCGTTCCGTGCCCGCTTAAGGGCGATTATTTTTTGTCTTTAACTTCTTCGAACTCAGCGTCAACCACGTCGTCGTCTTTCTGAGCCGCGTTGTCAGCACCGGCATCAGCACCTTGCTGAGCCTGCTGCGCCTGAGCCATTTCCAGCAGCTTGCCGGAAACCTGCACCAGAGCCTGGGTCTTCGCTTCGATCTCGGCTTTATCTTCGCCTTTAACCGCTGCTTCCAGATCTTTCAGCGCCACTTCGATAGCCGTTTTGTCTTCCGCCGGCAGTTTATCGCCCGCTTCTTCCAACTGCTTACGAGTGCCGTGGATCAGGTGGTCGGCCTGGTTACGGGTCTGCACCAGCTCTTCGAACTTACGGTCCGCTTCGGCGTTCACTTCGGCATCACGCACCATTTTCTGGATTTCTTCTTCGTTCAGACCGGAAGAAGCCTTGATGGTGATTTTCTGCTCGCGGCCAGTATTCTTGTCTTTGGCAGACACGTGCAGAATACCGTCGGCGTCGATGTCGAAGGTCACTTCGATCTGCGCCATACCGCGTGCAGCAGCCTGGATGCCGTCCAGGTTGAACTGGCCCAGTGACTTGTTATCGTTAGCGCGTTTACGCTCACCCTGCAGCACATGGATGGTTACCGCAGACTGGTTGTCTTCAGCGGTAGAGAACACCTGGCTGTGCTTGGTCGGGATAGTGGTGTTTTTGGTGATCAGCGGAGTCATCACGCTGCCCATGGTTTCGATACCCAGCGACAGCGGGGTAACGTCCAGCAGCAGAACGTCCTTCACATCACCGGCCAACACGCCGCCCTGTACCGCAGCACCCACCGCAACGGCTTCGTCCGGGTTAACGTCTTTACGCGGTTCTTTACCGAAGAAGTCAGCAACTTTCTTCTGAACCATTGGCATACGGGTCTGGCCACCGACCAGGATCACGTCCTGAATGTCGGAAACTGACAGGCCTGCGTCTTTCAGAGCTACTTTCAGCGGCTCGATAGAACGCGCAACCAGATCTTCAACCAGCGACTCGAGTTTTGCACGGGTCACTTTGATGTTCATGTGTTTAGGACCGCTCGCATCTGCAGTGATGTACGGCAGGTTAACGTCGGTCTGCTGAGCAGAAGACAGTTCAATCTTCGCTTTCTCAGCGGCTTCTTTCAGACGCTGCATCGCCAACGGATCGTTGCGCAGATCGAAACCTTGTTCTTTCTTGAACTCTTCCACCAGGTAGTTGATCAGGCGGCTGTCGAAGTCTTCACCACCCAGGTGGGTATCACCGTTGGTTGCCAGAACTTCGAAGGTTTTTTCGCCGTCAACTTCGTCGATTTCGATAATAGAGATATCGAAAGTACCGCCACCCAGGTCATAAACCGCGATGGTACGGTTGCCGACTTCTTTGTCCAGGCCGTAAGCCAGGGCCGCAGCGGTCGGTTCGTTGATGATACGTTTTACTTCCAGACCTGCGATACGGCCGGCGTCTTTGGTCGCCTGACGCTGTGCATCGTTGAAGTATGCAGGTACGGTGATAACCGCTTCAGTTACTGGTTCACCCAGGTAATCTTCAGCCGTTTTCTTCATTTTCTTCAACACTTCAGCAGAGATCTGCGGAGGTGCTACACGCTGGCCTTTCACTTCAACCCATGCGTCGCCGTTATCAGCAGCCACAATTTTGTACGGCATGATGTCTTTATCACGCTGCGCTTCTTCATCCTGGAAGCGACGGCCAATCAGGCGCTTAATCGCAAACAGGGTATTTTGTGGGTTGGTAACAGCCTGACGCTTAGCAGGTTGGCCAACCAGAATTTCACCATCCTGGGTATATGCGATGATCGAAGGTGTAGTACGGTCGCCTTCGCTGTTTTCCAGCACGCGCGCTTTACCACCATCCATAATTGCTACACAAGAGTTGGTAGTACCCAGGTCGATACCAATAATTTTGCCCATCTAAACGTCTCCACTAATAAATTCATATTCGGTCAGGTTGCTAACCTATATGTGGGCAATTTTTTGTTTTTCAACTGCCCAACATTTCAGTCTTAGCCGCGGTCAGCAACTGCGGTTGCAAATAAGATGGGGTCATACAACCGAGCATCAAGGGGCAGGACAAAAAAAAATTCTTTTTTATCGTCACTCAGATCATTGTTTCCTGTTCTGGGGATCATTATGATGCCGCGCGCTCTGATGGAAGTTATCAACTTTTCGGCCATTCAGACCATATATGAATTTACTTCACTGTTTCCGTTAATTTTCTGTTATTGCAGAGGACTTATGCACACCAACAAGTTGGCGAATCCCGGCCCTCTCGGCCTGATGGGCTTCGGGATGACCACCGTCTTGCTGAACCTGCACAACGCGGGCTTTTTCCCATTGAACTCCGCCATTATCAGCATGGGGATTTTCTTCGGTGGACTGGCCCAGATTATGGCCGGCCTGCTGGAATACAAGAAAGGCAACACCTTCGGGATGACGGCCTTTATCTCTTACGGCAGCTTCTGGCTGAGCCTGGTCGGGTTGCTGTTGCTGCCGCGTCTGGGTCTGGCGGAACCGACCGATGCCGGCGTGCTGGGGATTTACCTGGCACTGTGGGGCGTCTTCACGCTGTTCATGTTTTTCGGCACTCTACGCGCCAACCGCGTGCTGCAGTTCGTGTTCGGCAGCCTGACGCTGCTGTTCGCTCTGCTGGCCATCGGTAACATCACCGGCAACCCTGCGCTGCTGAACTTTGCCGGCTACGAAGGCATTATCTGCGGTGCCAGCGCCATTTACCTGGCCATGGCGGAAGTGCTCAACGAGCAGTTTGGCCGCACGGTGCTGCCGATTGGCGAGCCAACAGTCGACAATGTAGAACCAATTCGGGCAGTGGCATAAACGCCACTGGCCTGAAACCAGAAGCCCTGCGGTTGATTGCAGGGCTTTTTTTTCAGCTGTAGGAACCGGCGCGCTGTGCCTTGGTTTCGCTGTTTAGATCGCGATACAGGTAGATCCCCAGCAACAGTCCGATGCCCGACAGCGCCAGTACATAGTAAGCGGGCGCTAACGGGGTTAACTTCATGATCAACGTCACAAATATTGGGGTTAAACCGCCAAAAATGGCGTATGCGACATTATATGAGAACGAAATCCCGGTAAATCGCACTTCCGCCGGAAAAGCCCGCACCATCACGTAGGGGACCGCGCCCACTACGCCTACGCTGAAACCCACCAGCGCGTAGCAGGCAAACAACATTTCCGGGTGTTCGCCCACCGTCCGATAAAATAGCCAACTGCAACCGGCCAGCAGCAGGCTGCCGACGATAAAGGTTTTGCTGGCGCCAAAGCGATCCGCCGACAAGCCGGCGATGATGCAACCGGCGATCAGCATGATGGTGGCGATGCTATTGGCCTGCAGCGATAACGCCGGGGCGATACCAAACTGTTTTTGCAGGTAGGTCGGGGTCATCAGGATCACCACCACAATACCGGCGGACAATAGCCAGGTCAGCAGCATCGACACCACCACTTCCTTGCGATGATTGAGCACCACCGATTTCAACGGCAGCTCTTCTGCCAGGGCCTTACGCGCCTGCATCTCGATGAAGATCGGCGTTTCCTGCAGCCAGCGGCGCAGGTACATCGCCACCAGGCCGAAAATGCCGCCCAGCAGGAACGGGATACGCCAGCCACCGTCAATAATGGTCTGTTGACTGAGCGTGGTGTTGATTACCGTCGCCACCAGCGAGCCCAGCAGGATGCCGACGGTCAGGCCGGCAGTCAGCGTGCCGCAGGCAAAACCGATGCGCCGACGCGGCACGTGTTCAGCCACAAACACCCAGGCCCCCGGCACCTCGCCGCCGATCGCCGCCCCTTGCAGCACACGCATCAGCAGCAGCAATAGCGGTGCGGCAATGCCGATGCTGGCATAGGTCGGTAACAGACCCATCGCCAATGTCGGCAGCGCCATCAGCAAAATACTCAGGCTGAACATTTTTTTGCGGCCGACCAGATCGCCGAAGTGCGCCATCACGATGCCGCCCAGCGGGCGGGCCAGATAACCGGCGGCAAAAATGCCGAAGGTTTGCACCTGACGTAGCCATTCCGGCATATCCGCCGGGAAAAACAGCTCGCCCATCACCGCCGCAAAGAAGACAAAAATGATGAAATCATAGAACTCCAGCGCACCGCCCAGGGCAGCTAACGTCAGAGTTTTGTAGTCTTGCCGGTTTAACCGGCGATTATTATCGTGAGGCATAGGGTACCGTCGGAGGAAACTGTGAAAATAAAAGCCAGCGGCTTTCTGTAAACGAATCCTTACTATAACGGCAAATTATTTTCACACCAGATCGGCTAGCGCTAATCTCACAAAAGGCTGAAATTTAGAGGTTTATCTCGCGACGCGCATTCTTCGGACGAAATGCTGCTACCACTGCCGCCTCGGTTTCCACATAGGGCCCCTCAAGCAACTGTATGCAGTACGGCACGCTGGCGAAGATGCCATGCACCACCACCTTGCCCTGCTCGTCCTTAACCCCTTCCAGCGTTTCCTTGATCGACTTGGGTTGCCCCGGCAGGTTGATGATCAATGCCTGCTTGCGGATTGCCCCCACCTGACGTGAAAGAATGGCCGTTGGCACATAGTGTAGGCTGATTTGACGCATTTGCTCGCCGAAGCCGGGCATCACGCGATCGGCAATGGCCAAGGTAGCGTCAGGCGTCACGTCGCGGCGCGCGGGGCCGGTACCACCGGTGGTCAGCACCAGATGGCAGCCCATTTCATCCACCAGCTCACACAGGGTTTGTTCGATCAACGTCTGCTCATCGGGGATCAGGCGGGTCTCCAGCTTAAACGGAGTGCTCAGCGCGCCAGTCAGCCATTCCTCCAGCGCCGGTATCCCTTTGTCCTGGTAAACGCCGCCGGAAGCGCGGTCAGAAACGGAAACCAAACCAATACGTAATATGTCCATGCGTAACCTCTACAGCCTGATGGGGTTCGGACGGGTTCGCTTCCCGCCCTATTTTCAATCTTGAGAGTATAAAGTGTCTGCCTGCCTGCGGGATCTGCAGGCATAAAAAAAGGCGGCCTAAGCCACCTTTTTCTGCGCTGATTGCCGGAATTACAGCAGATCGGCGATCATTTTTTCCAGCTTGCCCTGGTCTACGGCAAACTTGCGGATACCGTCGGTCAGTTTCTCAACTGCCATTGGATCCTGGTTGTGCTGCCAGTAGAACTCAGGCTCGGTCAAAGCGGCAGGACGCGCTTGCACTTCGCCGGTGTAGGCCAGTTTACGCTCCAGTGTACCTTCGCTCTCTGCCAGCTCTTTCAGCAGTGCAGGGGCGATGGTCAGGCGGTCACAACCGGCCAGTTCGATGATTTCGCCAACGTTACGGAAGCTGGCGCCCATCACCACGGTTTTGAAACCGTGCTGTTTGTAATACTGGTAGATCTCGGTAACGGAAACCACACCTGGATCTTCGTTTGGCGCGAACTCTTTCTTGTCGCCATTGGCTTTGTACCAGTCGAGGATACGGCCAACAAACGGAGAGATCAGGTAAACGCCGGCTTCGGCGCAGGCACGGGCCTGAGCAAAGGAGAACAGCAGCGTCAGGTTACAGTTGATGCCTTCTTTTTCCAGCTGTTCCGCAGCGCGGATACCCTGCCAGGTAGAGGCCAGTTTGATCAGGATGCGATCGTTGCTGATGCCGGCATCGTTGTACAGTTTGATCAGGCGCTTGGCCTTGGCAACGCTGGCTACGGTGTCGTAAGACAGACGTGCGTCCACTTCGGTGGAGATGCGGCCTGGAACCAGCTTCAGGATTTCCAGACCAATGTTAACGGCCAGCTTGTCAGCGGCATCGGCGATCTGCTGTTCGCGATCGCTGCTCTGCTCACGTGCCCAGGCAATGGCTTCGTCAATCAGTTTGCGGTATTCAGGAATTTGGGCTGCATTGAGGATCAGCGAAGGGTTGGTCGTAGCATCTTGCGGTTGATACAGCTTCATAGCCGCGATATCGCCCGTATCTGCAACCACGGTAGTCAGTTGGCGCAGGGAAGTTAATTTATCGGTCATGTTGGCATTATCTCATCGTGTGTGCATGAACTTTTGGCATCGTTCAACCATGCCCTGCCCTGATAATAACATGCGCAAGGCCCGGTGCAAGGCTGGAAAATCACGCCCCGGCGGTGCTGGTTTTATCCTTGAGCGAGCAACCGTTTACGCTGCTATCTTTCGTCATTCCCGAGCTGATGAAAAGGCAATAACGTGCTATCGCTTGAATAAATTATGTTAAATTCGCGAAAATTAATGCAATAGGTTTCGAAATCTGAGAAAAGTCTCAATTGCTCGGAACCGGGCTGATTTCAGCTAAGCTCTTGTAAAAACTCAGTCAATATATTTTCACCCGCGGTGGATACGGCGCGGTGCGCAACAAATTTCAACAAGGAGGGATCCGTGACGGACCTGATAAATTTTATAAATAATATTTTGTGGGGTTCGGTACTGATTTATTTGCTGCTCGGTACCGGTATTTATTTCACCCTGCGCACGCGTTTTATCCAGGTTCGCCATTTTGGCCACATGTTCTCGCTGCTGAAAAACAGCAACAAGAGCGACAGCGCAGGTATCTCCTCCTTTCAGGCCTTGTGTACTACCCTCGCCGCTCGCGTCGGTACCGGTAACCTGACCGGCGTGGCCATTGCCCTCACCGCCGGTGGCCCCGGTGCCATCTTCTGGATGTGGGTAGTGGCCTTTATCGGCATGGCCACCTCCTTTGTGGAAAGCAGTCTGGCACAGCTCTACAAAACCAAAGACGACCAAGGTAACTACCGCGGCGGCCCGGCCTATTATATGGAGAAAGGGCTGGGCATGCGCTGGATGGGCGTGCTGTTCTCAATCTTCCTGATCATCGCCTTCGGCCTGGTGTTCAACGCCGTACAGGCCAACTCCATCGCCCAGGCTTCCGCCGTCGCTTTCCACGTTAAACCGCTGTATGTCGGTATCGGCCTGGTGGTCCTGAGCGGTATCGTGATTTTCGGCGGCATTCGTTCCGTGGCCCGCGTGGCCGAACTGGTGGTGCCGCTGATGGCCGCAGCCTATTTACTGCTGGCCCTGTGGGTGATTGGCCATAACATTGAACATATGCCGGCGATCCTCTCGCTGGTGGTGAAAAGCGCCTTCGGGCTGCAGGAAGCGGCGGCCGGTGCCGTCGGCTACGGTATTTCGCAGGCGATGACTCAGGGTGTACAGCGCGGCCTGTTCTCCAACGAAGCCGGTATGGGTTCTGCGCCCAATGCGGCGGCATCAGCCTCACCTTACCCACCGCATCCGGCCTCGCAGGGCTATGTGCAGATGCTTGGGGTGTTTGTCGACACTATCGTGATTTGTAGTGCAACTGCCGCCATCATTCTGTCCTCCGGCGTATTGGATCAACCGGTGGACAACATCAGCGGTATCGACATGACCCAGCGCGCGCTGTCCGCTGCCGTCGGCAGTTGGGGCTCGCCCTTTGTCGCCATCGCCATTTTCTTCTTCGCCTTTACCTCGATTATCGCCAACTACGCCTATGCCGAAAGCAATCTGGTGTTCCTGGAGCGCAACCACCCGGCCGGCCTGTTGATTTTCCGTTGCGCCGCACTGGGTATGGTGATGTTTGGTGCGTTGGCCGAATTGCCGGTGGTATGGAAAATGGCCGATACCTCTATGGCGTTGATGGCTATCACCAACCTGACGGCGATCCTGCTGCTGTCACGCGTTGCGTTGAAATTGGCTAACGATTACCACCGTCAGCGAACGCTGGGAAGATTGCCCACTTTTGACGCCAACCGCTTCCCCGAGCTGAAATCTCAGCTTGAACCGGGCGTGTGGGACAAAAATTAATTTTTGCGGGCGCGTCAAACGCGCGCCCTGCCTATCAGACCCATTGACCCTTTTTCCCGCGCTTTTTGCTACAGTAGCGGTTCTTGGAAAAACAGGATCTGGCCATGCTCGTTATTATTTCACCTGCAAAAACTCTTGATTACGAAAGCCCACTGGCAACCGAACGCTTCACCCAGCCGGAACTGCTGGATAAATCGAAGCAGTTGATCAAAATCTGCCGCGATCTGACGCCGGTACAAATCTCCAAGCTGATGGGCATCAGCGATAAACTGGCCGGCCTGAACGCCGCTCGGTTTGGCGACTGGCAACCGAAATTCACCCCGGACAATGCCCGCCAGGCCCTGCTGGCGTTTAAAGGCGACGTTTATACCGGCCTGCACGCGCAGGACTTCAGCGAAGATGACTTTGATTTCGCCCAACAGCATCTGCGTATGCTGTCCGGGCTGTACGGCGTGCTGCGCCCGCTTGATCTGATGATGCCTTACCGTCTGGAGATGGGCATCAAACTGGACAATGCCAAGGGCAAGGATTTGTACAGTTTCTGGGGCGAGCAAATCACCAAAAAACTTAATGAAGCGCTGGAGCAACAAGGTGACGATGTGGTGGTCAACCTGGCTTCCGACGAATACTTCAAATCGGTGAAACCGGCTAAACTGCACGGCGAGCTGATTAAACCGGTGTTCCTCGACGAGAAAAACGGCAAATACAAAGTGATCAGCTTCTACGCCAAGAAGGCGCGCGGACTGATGAGCCGCTTTATCATCAAAAATCGTCTGACGCAGCGCGAACAACTGCTTGATTTCAATCTGGAAGGCTACGCATTTGACGAAGCCAATTCCCAAGGCAACGAGCTGGTGTTCAAACGCCCAGAGCAGTGAAACTCCCGCCCATAAAAAAGCCGTCACAATGACGGCTTTTCGCTTTTATCGGGCCGATAAAATTCAGGCTGGCAAGGCCATCAGGAACTTGCGTAGTTCGCCAAAGCCGGCGGGCAGGTTGTGAGACAGCAGCGGCAAATCAGCACGCAGTGCCAGCGCCTTCGGCAGTGGCAATTCCTGGCCGAGAATGTCCTCGACGCTCTCTTTGAATTTGGCCGGATGCGCGGTGCCGAGGAACAGACCAAACTCCCCTTCCTGCAACTGGTCACGCAACGCGCGGTAAGCAATCGCCGCGTGCGGCTCGGAGAGATAACCCAACTTCGCCAGTTCACGCATAGTATCTTTGGTGGTTTCGTCACTGACCGTGGCATGGCCCAGCTCTTTCAACTGCCAAATCTTACGGCGGAACAGCTCTTCAACCCGTGGCCAGTTGTTCGGCTGGCTGACATCCATCGCATTAGACAGCGTAGCCACCGTGGCATGAGGCTGCCACTGACCGTTAGTCAGGAAGCGCGGCACGGTGTCGTTGGCATTGGTCGCGGCGATAAAACGCTTCACCGGCAGGCCCAGTGACTTGGCCAGCAGCCCGGCGGTCAGATCGCCGAAGTTGCCGCTGGGTACTGAAATCACCAACTGGTTGCGTGCTTCCTGTGGCAATTGCGCAACCGCTTCGAAGTAATAACAAATCTGCGCCAGCAGGCGGCTGATGTTAATCGAGTTGGCCGAGTTCAGGTGCAGGGCTTCTTTCAATTCCTGATCGTCAAATGCCTGCTTCACCAATGCCTGGCAGGCGTCAAAATCGCCGTCAATCGCCACGGTATGGATGTTGCCACCCAGGGTGCAGAACAGTTTTTCCTGCAGCGGGCTGATTTTGCCCTGTGGATACAGGATCACCACACGCACATTCTTCAGGCCGTAGAAAGCATGGGCCACCGCCGCGCCGGTATCACCGGAGGTCGCGGTCAGGATAGTGACCGGCTGATCGCCCGCCACTTCCGCCAGCATTTGCGCCATAAAGCGGCCGCCGAAGTCTTTAAACGCCAGCGTTGGGCCGTGGAACAACTCCAGGCAGGCGATATCATCTTCAACTTGCGCTACCGGTGCCGGAAACTCAAAGGCCGCCGCCACACGCTTATGCAATGCTTCTTCAGAAACTTCATCGCCAATAAATGCCGACAGGATACGGCTGCTGCGCGTGACAAAATCCTGTTCCAGCAGATGGTCGATTTCGGTCAGTTCAAACTCCGGCAGATCCAGCGGGAAAAACAGCCCTTGCTGTTTGCCCAGGCCCTGTTTGATCGCCTGTGTGAAGCTGACCTGCTCGTTATGATCCTTAAGGTTGTACAGTTTCATGCGTTATCCCAGTAGTCGTGCGCCTGCGGTATCCAGGCGGCAAATATGAACAAAACCTTCGTCGTTTTGCAGATAGTGATTAGTCAGCCAGTCGGCCATGCGTTGCGCCGTTGCGCCGTCATCACAAACGGCGAACAGCGTCGGGCCGGAACCGGAAATACCGCAAGCCAAGGCACCGATATCCTGAGCGGCTTTGCGTGCGTCGGCAAAACCCGGCAACAGGCGGGTGCGGTACGGCTCGGCAATCACGTCCTGCATCAGTTTGGCGGCCAGGCGCGGTTGTTGGGTATGGCAGGCATGGATAAAGCCCGCCAGATAGCGACCGTGGCTGATACAGTCCTGACGACGATACTGCGCGGGCAGGATCGCACGCGCTTCGGCGGTGGATACCTTGATGCCCGGATAGGCCATCACCCACAGCCAGTCTTTAAAGCATGGCACTTCCTGGCTGATGAAGCCTTCTTCTTCCAACATCAACTGCAGGCCGCCGAGGTAGCAAGGCGCTACGTTATCGTAATGCACGCTACCGGAGATGCGGCCTTCCAACTCGCCCATCAGGCCCAGCAGCGTCATTTTATCCAGCGGGCGGTTGCAGAACTCGTTCATCGCCATCAACCCGGCGACCACCGAGCAGGCACTGGATCCCAGACCTGAACCGATCGGCATATTTTTCTCGAGTCGCATCGCCACCGGGATCTGCTGACCGATTTCCTGGCAGAAGCGCTCCCAACATTGGTAAACGATGTTCTCTTTCGGATCGTCCGGCAGCTTGCTGACGAAGCGACCGGCATTTTGCAAACTGAACGTTTCGGCGGCCTCTACACTGACGCAGTCGCCCAGCAAGGTACCGTCAATCGGCGACACCGCTGCACCCAGAACGTCGAAACCGACGCTGACGTTACCAATTGAGGCCGGCGCATACACCTTAACCATATTAAACTCCCAACTTCCATGACAGTGTGCGCAACAGGTCGGCAAATACCCCTGCGGCGGTCACATCGTTACCGGCACCGTAGCCGCGCAGCACCAGTGGCAATGGCTGATAGTAGCGGCTGTAGAAAGCCAGGGCGTTCTCGCCGTTCTTCACTTTATACAACGGATCGTTACCGTCTACCGCATCTATACGCACCTGACAGCGGCCATTTTCGATCGCCCCGACATAGCGCAGCACCTTACCCTGCTCGGTGGCATTGGCCACGTTGCGGGCGTACTCTTTATCCAGCTCCGGCAGGCGCGCCATAAAGGTTTCCACGTCGCCGGAAGCGTCAAAGGAAGGTGGCAGCACCGACTCAACTTCGATATCGGCCAACTCCAGTTTGTAACCCGCCTCACGCGCCAGGATCAGCAGCTTGCGCGCCACATCCATACCGGAAAGATCGTCACGCGGATCCGGCTCGGTATAGCCCTTGGCTTTGGCCTCCAGGGTCGCGGCCGACAGCGACATGCCCTCATCGAGCTTACCGAAAATAAACGACAGCGAACCGGACAGAATGCCAGAGAAGCGTGTCAGCTCATCACCGGCGTTCAGCAGGTTTTGCAGGTTTTCGATCACCGGCAACCCCGCACCGACGTTGGTATCGTACAGGAACTTGCGACGTGAACCGGCAGCGGCGGTGCGCAGTTGTTGGTAATAGTTCATCGACGAAGTGTTGGCCTTTTTGTTCGGCGTCACCACGTGGAAACCATCGGCCAGGAAATCGGCGTATTGATCGGCCACCGCCTGGCTGGAGGTGCAATCGACAATCACCGGATTCAGCAGGTGGTACTCCTTCACCAGGCGGATCAGACGGCCAAGGTTGAATGGCTCCTGCGCACCGGCCAGTTCATCACGCCAGCTATCCAGCGCGATGCCGTGTATGTTGGTCAACATGGCGCGTGAATTGGCAATGCCGCACACCCGCAGGTCGATATGCTTTTGCTTCAGCCACGGCTGTTGACGGTAGATCTGTTCGATCAACGCACCGCCGACGCCGCCAACGCCGATAACAAACACTTCAATCACCTGATCGGTGTTAAACAGCATCTGGTGACAGACGCGAACCCCGGTAGTCGCCGAGTCGTTGCTGACCACCACCGAGATGGAACGTTCGGAGGACCCCTGGGCAATAGCGACAATATTGATGTTGGCGCGCGCCAGGGCGGAGAAGAAGCTGGCCGAAATACCGCGCAGGGTGCGCATGCCATCGCCGACGACCGAGATAATCGCCAACTGCTCCATCACGTCCAGCGGCTCCAGCAGGCCATCTTTCAATTCAAGATAGAATTCGTCTTCCAGTGCGCGACGGGCACGCTGCAGCTCACTCTGCGGTACGCAGAAGCTGATGCTGTATTCGGAAGAGGACTGGGTGATCAACACCACTGAGATTCCGGCACGGGACATCACGGCAAACACGCGTGCCGCCATGCCGACCATGCCCTTCATCCCTGGCCCGGAGACGTTGATCATCGCCATGTTATTGAGATTGGTGATGCCCTTCACCGGGGTATCGGTATCCAGATTTTCGCCGCCAATCAGCGTGCCTGGGGCCTGCGGGTTGGCGGTATTTTTGATCAGGCAAGGGATTTGGAACTGGGCAATGGGAGCGATAGTACGGGGGTGAAGCACGCTGGCGCCGAAGTAGGAAAGCTCCATAGCTTCCTGATACGACATCGATTTCAGCAACCTGGCGTCTGGCACGGTACGAGGATCGCAGGTATAAACGCCGTCGACGTCGGTCCAGATCTCACAGCAGTCGGCGCGCAGGCAGGCAGCCAGTACCGCAGCAGAGTAGTCGGAGCCGTTACGGCCCAGCACCACCAGTTCCCCTTTATCGTTACCGGCGGTGAAACCGGCCATCAGCACGATGTGATCCGCCGGGATTGCTGCGGCGGCGATGCGCAGTGTGGATTCGGCAATGTCTACCGTGGACTCCAGGTAATGCCCCTGCGCCAGCAGTTTCTCCACCGGGTTTATCACCGTAACCGGGAAGCCTTTGGCGCGAAACACCCCTTCCATGATGGCGATAGAGAGCTTCTCACCGCGGCAGATGATAGCCGCATTCACGCTATCCGGGCATTGCCCCAGCAGCGCAACGCCATGCAGTACCTGTTTAAGTTGGGAAAGCTCCTGGTCGACCAGCGTCTTGAGACGATCGTATTCAAAGCCGGGCAACGCCTGTGCCAGACCGCTCAGCAGGTCGGCAAAGATGCGTTCTGCATCGCTCATATTTGGCAGAATGTCCTGCCCCGCTACCGTTTTATCAATCATCGCAACCAGGTGGTTGGTGATTTTAGCCGGAGCGGACAAGACCGTGGCCACCTGTCCCTGACGTGCGTTACTTTCCATGATGTCGGCGACGCGCAGAAAACGTTCTGCATTCGCTACCGAGGTTCCGCCAAATTTCAGCACTCGCATTTCTTGTCTCTCCCGAATTTAAGCCGAAAAAAAAAGCCCGCACTGGTTAGGTGCGGGCTTTTTTCTTTTGTTTCCTGTACGCGTCAGCCCGCCCCGTTACCTGTGGTATCGGTGGTGGTAATAATTGTTGTGTTCAGGCTGATATTTCGCATTTTGTCTGTCTGTCTCATTAAATACTCTGTCCCCTCTATTGGTTAAAGCAATCGCTATCCCAAGTCAAATTATTTCTTGTTTTTGCTTATTTATTGCCCAACCCAGCAACTGGGCAATGCGACAGTCGAAAAGCCAAATAGCAGGATAAAAAGACAGACAGACGGCAGTTTTGCAGTGGATCACACTGCCTAATTAGCCATGTTTACGGGTATCACTTTGTCAGTTTTTTTTCGATGTCATGCAGCAAAGTATGCAACATTGCCGTATCGCGCTGCTGCAAAGTACCGAGCCGCTGGTGCAGCCAATCGCGCAATTTTTGATCGTCACCCACCCCCAATGCCCCCAGCAAACCATCGGCACGCTGACGCAGTGCTTTAAGCTGGCCCTCATTAGCCACTGGTTCCTGCGGTGCGCTAACCTTCATCAGTTCCGACAATTGATAGCAATACACCATCACCGCCTGGCCGAGATTCAACGAAGGGTAATCTGCCTGCATCGGCACACCGGTCAGCAAATCGGCCAACTCCAGCTCTTCATTGGTCAGGCCGGAATCTTCACGGCCAAACACCAACGCTGCCTGCCCCACCCACTGACTGCGCTCACTCAACTGACCCAACAGTTGCTGCGGCGTACAGTAATAATGGAAACGCGCGCGGCTGCGGGCAGTGGTAGCAACGGTGAAATCCACGTCCGCCAGCGCCTGCTCGAGAGTGGCGAAAGTCTGCACGCCGTCGAGGATATCTCCCGCCCCATGAGCCACCCAACGAGCCGCCGGTTGCAGGTGCGCTTCGCTGTCGACAATGCGCAACGAAGTGAAACCCATGGTTTTCATTGCCCGCGCCGCAGCGCCGACGTTTTCCGGCCGCGCCGGAGCCACTAAAACAATATGAAGCTGCATCAATACTCCACTAAACGACAGATCGCGTATTTTTGACTGTTTGGGATAGTCTGATTATATTTACATCTACGCAACAATAATCCCGAAATTGAGGGTAGACAGGGCTAAATAGGTTATTGCCCCGATAAATTGCTCGTAATACATATTATTGCTACTTATGTTTTACTGTGCTTATTAATCAAAGTGTTAAAAGAAGCTTTTTATCAATAAGTCAATAATTCTACCTCATTAGGCACCGCAATGCTGAATCGTACACAGAATTTAGGCTTCTGTGACTTAAGCTGGCATTTCTGTAAGTGTTTTTCACAAAACTGTTAACGTGCTACAATTGAATTTGATATATGTCAACAAACCTTAGTTTTGTTGGGTGATGAATTCGGTGCGCACTGTTATATTGCTGTTAATACGGTTAGGATATGCACCGTTTTGGCACCTTTGGGGATGTAAGGAATAGCGCCCCAACCAAGCTAGCGATCTTGTTGACATGGGATGGAAAGTGCATCAAGAACGAGTTTACGTACTTTAGTCGTTTGGTAGAAGGGAACGTGAGCGCTAATCTCTGCCCTCCGCTATGAAAACAAAGACTTCTGTACTTCCTATTTTCTATTTTGTTGGCAATTTTAGGTAGCATATATGCAGACCCCGCACATTCTGATTGTCGAAGACGAGTTAGTCACTCGTAACACCCTGAAGAGCATTTTCGAGGCGGAAGGCTACGTTGTTCATGAAGCCAATGATGGTGCAGAGATGCACAACATCCTGTCTGAAAATGATATCAATCTGGTTATCATGGACATCAATCTGCCAGGCAAAAATGGCCTGCTGCTGGCGCGTGAATTGCGCGAACAGGCCAGCGTTGCGCTGATGTTCCTGACCGGCCGTGATAACGAAGTTGACAAGATCCTCGGCCTGGAAATCGGCGCCGATGATTACATCACCAAGCCATTTAATCCGCGTGAATTGACCATTCGCGCGCGTAACCTGCTGTCACGCACCATGAACTTGGGCAGCGTCGGCGAAGAACGTCGCCTGGTTGAAAGCTATAAGTTCAACGGTTGGGAGCTGGACATCAACAGCCGCTCACTGATCAGCCCCGCTGGCGAGCAATACAAACTGCCACGCAGTGAATTCCGCGCCATGCTGCACTTCTGCGAAAACCCGGGCAAGATCCAATCCCGTGGCGAACTGCTCAAGAAGATGACCGGCCGTGAGCTGAAGCCGCATGACCGCACCGTGGACGTGACCATCCGTCGCATCCGCAAGCACTTCGAATCAACGCCGGACACGCCGGAAATCATCGCTACTATTCACGGTGAAGGTTACCGTTTCTGCGGCGATCTGGAAGAGTAAGCCCTCCTCCCGCGTTAAAATATTTGGGGTTCCGCAGAACCCCAAATCTTATTTTGCCTCACCCCAGGGGATGATCGGCACTGCACTCAGCGCATTCTTCGGTGAACCATCCACCACGCGGTCTGAATAGCTAAGATAAATCAATGCATTACGTTTAGCATCGTAGAAACGCACCACCTGCAGTTTCTTGAACACCAGCGACGTTCGCTTCTGGAACACGACCGTCCCTTCCGCCTTACCATTTTTGATTTTATCAGTCAGCTCAATCGGCCCAACCTGCTGGCAAGAAATGGCAGCATCCGCAGTATCTTCCGCTAATCCCAACCCACCTTTGATGCCACCGGTTTTTGCCCGGCTGATATAACAAGTTACATTTTTAACATCAGGATCGTCGAACGCTTCCACCACAATTTTATGGTCCGGACCAAAGAGTTTAAATACCGTATCAACCGACCCAACCTGTTCTGCCTGCGCACTATTTACCGTTGCGCAAACTAAACAAAACAAAAATAACCATCCTTTTTTCATTCACTTAACTCCAATAGGCTAAATCCTAAAAATGGGTTCCGGCAATCAATATTGTTTATGTTTTAGGTCACAGAAAAAGGATCTTTCTGGTCCGCACCGGTCTTTTTAGCACAGAGCGTGAAAAAAATCTTTGAGAGTCTCGGAGGAAAAAAATTGCTATTATGCGGCGTCGTTATATCTTTGCGCCCGTTTAAGGTGTGCCCCTATCCAACCCTTGCTCAACAGTGGCAAGCGGAAAGAGTGCTACGCAAAATGGCTCATGGATTGGTCTGATAGCGCAAGCACCAGCGTAATGAATAAACAGTTCGGGTTCCTACCCTAAAGCTCTACGAGGAAGATCTATGGATCAAGCCGGTATTATTCGTGATCTGCTTAGCTGGCTGGAAAGCCATTTGGACCAACCTTTGTCACTGGACAATGTGGCGGCCAAAGCAGGTTACTCTAAATGGCATTTACAACGGATGTTTAAAGATATTACCGGTAACGCCATCGGGGCTTATATCCGGGCAAGGAGATTATCCAAGGCTGCGGTAGCGCTGCGTTTAACCAGCCGACCTATTCTGGATATAGCCTTACAGTATCGCTTCGACTCGCAGCAGACATTTACCCGCGCATTTAAAAAACAGTTTGCGCAAACACCGGCACTGTATCGCCGTGCAGAAGACTGGAACTCATTCGGCATTTGTCCGCCAATCCGCCTGGGCGCCTTTACTCTGCCGCAACCCGAGTTTGTCACGATGCCGGAACAGCACTTGATTGGCCTGACGCAGAGCTATTCCTGTACGCTGGAGCAAATTTCCAACTATCGTACCGAGCTGCGTTCACAGTTCTGGCGCCAGTATCTGGGCGAAGCAGAGTCGCTGCCGCCGGTGTTATACGGGCTGCACCATTCACGTCCGAGTCAGGAAAAGGATGACGAGCAGGAAGTGCTGTACACCACGGCGCTGGAACCGCATCACGTACCGGCGAAAATTCAGGCCGGACAGCCGCTGGTGTTGCAAGGTGGCGAGTATGCGATGTTCAGCTATGAAGGCCCGGCTTCTGGCCTGCAGGACTTTATTCTGACCGTTTATGGCACCTGCCTGCCGGCACTCAAACTCACGCGCCGTAAAGGGCACGATATTGAGCGCTTTTATCCCAAGGGTGACCGTCGGCCACCCCAACCGCCAACCGAGATCAACTGCGACTATTTGATCCCGATCCGCCGTTAACGCTGCAGTTCATCCAGCGCGGGCGTGTCCAGATGCGTGACATCGCCCGCCGTTTCGACGATCCAGCCAGAAGCCAACCAGGGACTCTGCTGATGATCGACTCGCGACAGTGAACAGTTGCGTAAACGCAGGCGGCGCTCGGCATAGGCCGGTAGCCCGAGCACGGTACTGATCAGACAGCCTAAAGCGATACCATGGCTGACAATCAGCGGTTTGCTGCCCTCAGGCAACATCAGGCAACTTTCCAATGCCTCGCGCATCCGGTCGCCCAACTCGCTCATTGACTCACCTTGAGGGATACGGCCATCGGCAGTACCATCGACCATCTGCTTGCGCCACTGTTCTTCCTGCGGCGTCAGACTGTCGATTAAGCGCTCTTCCAGCACCCCCATATGCAACTCACGCAAACGCGGGTCGTTTATCACCTCGCAACCGCAAGCCTCCGCGATGATTTGCGCAGTGCGACGGGTACGCCCCAGATCGCTGGTAATCACGTGTGTGATGCCTTGTTTGCTGACGCGCTGGGCAACCAGGCGAGCCTGATGTTCACCGTTGGCGGTTAACGGGCTGTCCGACTGACCCTGGATGCGGCGAGCCGCATTCCACTCCGTTTCGCCGTGGCGAACGAGGTATACCTGTAACATTTTGCTTTTCCGTTATACTGCGTGAAACCTGAGTTTATCGTCGTCAGATGCCGCTTGCGCAAACGCCTGACGTAGTGAATAGGCTCTTAGCTTAAGGATGCCAAACCCGTTATGTATCATGTTGTCGCTGCAACTACCAACCCGGCAAAGATCAAGGCTATTCAACTGGCCTTTGAGGACACTTTTGGCCAGGACCAATGCCGCATTGAATCGGTCGACGTCGCCAGTGGCGTTTCACTGCAACCCATAGGTAATCACGAAACCCGCACCGGTGCACGCCAGCGTGTTATGGAAGCGCGGCAGGTACGCCCTGAGGCCGACTTTTGGGTCGGCGTGGAGGCTGGAATCGAAGAGAATATGACTTTCGCCTGGATGACGGTGGAAAACCCGCAGACCCGTGGCGAATCGCGCTCAGCCAGCCTGATGCTGCCGGAGACGATTTTACAGGGAATTCGCGCCGGCCGCGAATTGGGCAGTGAAATGGCAACCATCACCGGCAATGCCGAAGTGAAACGCCAGGGTGGCGCTATTGGCATCTTTACCGATGGGCGATTGAGCCGCACCAGCGTTTACCATCAGGCTCTGCTGCTGGCGCTGGTGCCTTTCCACAACCCTATCTACCAGAACCATAACAACGCGGCACAGAAATAACCTTCGGTGGGCGCGGCGCTACTGCGCATCGCCCAGCAACTGCTGTTCCAGCCACTGTTTCAGCGCAGGCGTCGCTGCCTTCAAGCTGTTTGAACCGCGAGTGATGGTGGCAATCCCCGCCCCCAGTTCATTCTTCAGCTCACGTTGGCTCATCTCACCGCGCATCAATTCCTGGATAATCCGTACCCTTGTGCCTAAAGCCGTACGTTCGTCCGGCGTCAGCAGCAGTTGCATCAGTGGTTGATGCAGATCCTGGGCAAACGAATTCTGCAGCAGCGCAACAAAGCGCAGCCAATCCTCATTACCTTGTTCTGAAAGAGCCGGGTCGTTAAGCGATAATTGCGTCATGGCAAGCCACCATACTATTTAACTAGTACAGCAGCATACCATAGCGACGTCAAAATCAATAACGCCTCTGCCACTCGGCGTCGGTCAGCACTTTAGCCGGCCGATGCATGAGATAGCGATAAAATGCGTCGTATGCCAACACGTTCTTCACGTAAGAACGGGTTTCCGAGAACGGGATGCTTTCGACAAATGCCACGGCATCAACCCGCCCTTCACTGTTACCCAACCAGGTATTCACCCGAGATGGACCGGCATTGTAAGCCGCCGATGACAGGATCCGGTTGCGACCAAACTGCTGGTAAACATACTCCAGATAACTGGTGCCGATGGTAATATTGACACGCGGATCAAGCAGTTGGCTGGGGCTTGAGTAACCGGGAATATTGTACATCTGCACGGTATGCTGCGCGGTACGTGGCATCACCTGCATCAGGCCGCTGGCCCCTACCGGTGACTGTGCTTTCGGGTTCCAGGCGCTCTCCTGACGGGCAATCGCCATGGCATAACTCGGCGTTATCCCCTTGTCATCGGTCGCGGCGCGGAACTCTTGCGGCCAGGCCACCGGGAAACGTTCCTCAAGGTGGTCCCACATTTTGCCGACAATAGTTGCCTGCACGCTGAGATCGGCCCATTTCTGCTCGAAGGCATAACGCGCCAGCGCTTCCTGTTCCGGGCGGCTGCGACTGGCCACGAAGGAAGTCCACTCGCTGCGCGCCAGGTTATCCATATTCCAGTACATTAACTCGCGCACCCGGGCAATTTCCGGGCCATCCACCAATGAAGCGCGGGGTTTTGCCGCTACCGCCACCATCACCGGGTAAGGCGTATTCAGTTTCTGTGCCGCCACCATCGGGTAGAAGCCACGTTCGGTCATCAGCCGACGCAGGATCTCTTCCCCTTCGCTGCGTTTGCCTTCGTCCAGTAACATGCTCGCACGCCAATAGCGCCATTCATCTTTATTGCGTGACTCGGTCGGCAGACGCGCCAGCCAGGTCGCCACCCCCTGGTGATCGCCGGCCCCCAGCGCCATACGCACGCGGCGCTCCAGCAGTGCCGGTGACTGGCTACGCAGGATCACCTTGTCGCGCCACTGGGTCTGTTCAAAGGTCGCATCGCTGCCCATCAGGCGCCATGCCACCGCTTCCTCCAGCCCCAGCCGCTCGCTGTCGCTCATTTTCTGCAGCCGGACGAGGGTTGGGATCATCGCACGGGCGTTTTCCGCATCCTGACGCGCCAGGCGTTCGAAGGCGATACCGGTCGCTGCGCGGGTAAAGTCGGTCGGCCCCACGCTGCGGGCAAAGGACTCAACCGTCGCAGGATCGTTTTGCAGGCGCACCAGGGCATCACCCATGGTCTGATAATCTGACGGCAATTGGCGATAGAGGCTATTCACCAGGCCACTGTTGCCCTCTTTCAACGCCAGTTTCATACGCTCCAGAATAGCCGTTGGCGTTTGTTTACCGGCCCCTTGCCAGACGCTGAACAACTTATCACAGGCTCCCGGCAGCGATTTACCGCTCATCCAGATGTCGTCGACACCGCTCCAGGCCGCGGTCTGATCGCCAGTGGCCCATTTGGCATAGTAGTAATTGCAACGCGCAGCAATGGGTTTCGGCGCCTGCGGGCTGAAGGCCAGCAGAGTACGCCAGTCTTCACGCCGCGCCAGTTCATTAACAAAACGTGGAGCCAGCGATTTGGCCGGTGGCAGCGTCGGATGCTGCTTGATAAAGTCATTCACCTCAGAGAATCCGACCTGGCTGAGATCTTGCGTCAGCTCACGGTATTCCAGATAAGGGTAAAGCGGGTAATCACGCAGCGTCGGCATCAGTTGCGCCACCACGTCCATCTGTTTGCTGTCCCACGCCTGCTTGATCTGCAGGTAGCGCTGACGCTGAGCGTCCAGGGAATCCGCCAATGCGGCGCTTGAAAATGCCGTCAGGCATAGGCCCACAGCCAAAAACCGCCACTTGTCTACCTTGACCATACTGACTCTTTCCTCGCTAATGCTGATGGTGTTGCCAGAGCCGCTTCAGCCCGTTGCCGCGCTACGTCAGCAGCCAACGGATCGGTGAACCCGGCTCTCCGAGTATTTCGCGCTCTGTCGTGGAATAACGTCTATCCGGCACGCCAGAGCAAAAGGGGGACGCTGAGCAACCCGCTCAGCCGTCTATCATAGACAGCAGGATCGCCTATCCATTCACTACTGTAGAAGAAGTTTATCGTCACGATGGGCTTCAGGTAAAAAAGGTTTACCCTCGCTGACAAATTAATTAAAGCTGGCGGCAATTTTTGCCGTTTTAATCATTTCATCCTGGGCTAACGCTAAAAACCGGTCGGACCCGCGATTATTAATCCCCACCGCCAATATAAAACCAAGCCATTTGAAATTATTAGCCGTCGCAGGATTTCGCACTCAAAACGAGGGGCAGAAAAGTTGCGCAAACCGCCAGAACCCAGGCCTGGCGCGCCAACTTTGCAGAAAACGCCTGGCAAACCCCGGTGGTCGTTTTTATACTATTAAAAAAGGCTAAGATAATTCCGAGAAAATGGCACATAAAGCGCGCAACAGGGATATCTTATAATACAATCCGCGCCAATTATGGGTTAGATAGTGTTCATCAGGCAGTGCGATTGACAGTTTTCAGCAAGACAATTATCCCTTCGACCGGGTCAGGCTTCTCATCGTTATGTTGCCGCAACAGTACTGCGGACGTGGGCAGGAATAGCAGATGAAGATGGCAAAAAATGCCGCGTTGTTAGTGACCTGCGCAAAAAACTCATTCATGAGTTTCCTTTGCGCACGTCTGGACAACGGCCGTCTGTTATCGCTGTTTCTACTCGCTCTGTTGGCATTTCCCGGTTTGGCCCACCCCGAGACTGGCGATTCATATAAAAATCGTACCCATGCCGTCACCACTGTGGTGGTCGGCATCATCAGCTATGCCCGCTGGCCGAGTGGACCCAACCCTATCCGACTGTGCGTGACGGCGCCGACACAGTATGCCGAAGGACTGTTCGATCCCATCCTGCTTAGCGCGCCCAGGCCAATAAAAGCCGAGCGCATCGCTTTCGACAGCCCATTGCTGAGCACCGGCTGTGACGTGATTTATTTAGGCAATATCAATGCCGGGCAGAAACAGAATTTCATCCAGCGCATTAACGGTCATTCGATTCTCAGCATCAGCGAGAACGATGCGGAGTGTTCTGCCGGCAACGCATTTTGTCTGCAGTTCGAAGGGGACGAGGCCAGCTTTAAAGTGAACCTAGATGCACTGGCACGCAGCGGCGTACGCGTTCACCCCAACGTGCTGCAACTGGCACGCAAACCGGTGCCGCCGCTATGAAGTGGTTGCGCAAGAACCGATCGGGTCAGTCACGCCCGACACTGGGCCGGGTGCTGCAACGGGTGCATCTTGGGCTGGCGCTGATTGCCGTCGGCACCGCCGGGATTTTCCTGACGCTGGTCGCGCTGTTTGCGCTGCGCGCTTATGCCAACCATAACCTGCACCTGATTGCACGCTCCATCAGCTATACCGTCGAAGCTGCCGTGGTGTTTGAAGACCGCACCGCCGCAAGTGAGGCGCTGGTATTGATCGCCTCCAAAGAGGAGGTATCGGAAGCCAGAATTCTGAACAACAGCGGCAAAGTGCTCGCCACCTGGCGTCACCCCGAAGATGGCCCGCTGCACGGTATGGAACAAATCGTGGCCCGCTGGGCGCTGCCGGAACCGGTGATCCTGCCGATTACTCATGAAGGCAAAGAGGTCGGCAAAGTTTGGCTGCTGGGCCACGGCGGCAGCCTGCTGCGCTTTCTGTTGCGCGGCATGATCGGCATGATCGCCTGCCTGGTGCTCAGTACCCTGTGTGCGCTGGTGCTTTCCCGCCGCATGCTGGTGGGCATTGTCCGTTCTCTGGATGACATCGCCAATGTCGCGCATGCGGTACGTCGCGATCGCGCCTTTGGCCTGCGGGTGCCGTCGGCGCCGATTGCCGAACTGCATGAGCTGAGCAGCGACTTTAATGGCCTGCTCGACGAGCTGGAAGCCTGGCAGGCACACCTGAAACAGGAAAATGACTCACTGACTCACCGGGCCACCCACGACAGCCTGACCGGCTTGCCGAACCGCGCCTTCTTTGAGGGCCGTCTGAGCCGTGCGCTGGGGGACATTAAACCCAGCGAAAAACTGGCGGTGCTGTTTATCGACGGTGACCGTTTCAAGGAAGTTAACGACAGTTACGGCCATGCCGCAGGCGATGTGGTGTTGACTACCATTGCCGGGCGCATTCGCGCGCAGCTGCGTGAAAGCGATCTGGTGGCACGTTTGGGAGGTGATGAATTCGCCGTATTGTTGGCACCGGTCCACACTACGGAAGATGTCCTGCAGATTGCCGATAACATTATCGACTGCATGACCCAACCGGTGATTTTACCGAACGATGAGGCGGTGATTTCCTCTCTGAGTATCGGTATTGCACTTTACCCCGAGCATGCGGTAACGCCTCAGGGGCTCTTGCACGAAGCTGACGATGCGATGTACCAGGCAAAGCATCGTTATAACGGAGGCTGGCGGCTGGCAATACAAAAATAAGGCCCCGGCTAAAAAATAAAACTAGGGATTTTGATTATGATACAGCAAACACTAAAAAACCGTTTTTCACTGCTGGCGATGATGTTTATCGCCCTGCTGGCCCTCACCGGCTGCCAGAGCAAACCTCAGGGCCTGACGCCCGAGCAAATTGCCCTGTTGCAGTCGCAAGGGTTCAAGCTGACCGATAACGGCTGGGAATTTGGCCTGTCCGACAAAGTGCTGTTTGGCAATAACATCGGCAAGCTGAACCCGGAAAGTACTGACACGGTACAGAAAATGGGCCGCGCATTGATGAGCGTCGGTATCACTCAGTTCCGTCTGGATGGTCATACGGATAATTACGGTGAAGACAGCTATAACGATCAGCTCTCTCTGCGTCGCGCCAATGCTGTGGCGGATCTGCTCGCCAGCGTAGGCATTCCACGTGCCAACATCGAAACCCGCGGCATGGGTAAACGCGATCCGGTGGCCGATAACCGCACCTCCAGCGGCCGGGCGGAAAACCGCCGCGTCGCGATAGTCGTCACCCCTTAAGTGACCAATATGCGCCTTCACCGGCGCATAAAAGGTTATACTTAGCGATCGCTGTGTGATGTCTGGGATCCGCTGTCGAAACGGGCTACACTCCGCAGCCAGACATCCTATAAAAACTGATATAGAGAGGCAGAGGCACCGTGGCTCAATACGTCTATACCATGCATCGCGTCGGCAAAGTGGTTCCGCCGAAGCGTCACATCCTGAAAAACATCTCGCTGAGCTTCTTCCCTGGCGCCAAAATTGGTGTGCTGGGTCTGAACGGCTCGGGTAAATCCACTCTGTTGCGCATCATGGCCGGCATCGATACCGATATCGAAGGTGAAGCTCGCCCACAACAAGGGATTAAGATCGGTTACCTGCCGCAGGAACCGCAGCTGAACCTCGAACATACCGTCCGTGAGTCGGTCGAAGAAGCGCTGGCAGAAGTGGTCGGTGCGCTGAAACGCCTTGATGAAGTGTACGCACTGTACGCCGAAGAAGGTGCTGATTTCGACAAGCTGGCCGCTGAGCAGGGCCGCCTGGAAGAGATCATTCAGGCCCATGATGGCCACAACCTGAACACCCAGCTGGAGCGTGCCGCCGATGCGCTGCGCCTGCCGCAGTGGGACGCGAAAATCGCCAACCTTTCCGGTGGTGAACGTCGCCGTGTCGCCCTGTGCCGCCTGCTGCTGGAAAAACCGGACATGCTGCTGCTGGACGAACCGACCAACCACCTGGATGCCGAATCCGTGGCCTGGCTGGAACGCTTCCTGCATGACTTCGAAGGCACCGTAGTGGCCATTACCCACGACCGTTACTTCCTCGACAACGTGGCCGGCTGGATCCTCGAGCTGGACCGTGGCGAAGGTATCCCATGGGAAGGCAACTACTCTTCCTGGCTGGAGCAAAAAGACGCTCGTCTGGCGCAGGAAGCCTCTTCCGAAGCCGCACGTCGCAAATCCATCGAGAAAGAGCTGGAGTGGGTTCGTCAGGGCGCCAAAGGCCGTCAGTCCAAAGGCAAGGCCCGTTTGGCTCGCTTTGAAGAGCTCAACAGCACCGAATACCAAAAGCGTAACGAAACCAACGAACTGTTTATCCCACCTGGCGCACGCCTGGGCGATAAAGTGGTTGAAGTCAGTAACCTGCGCAAGTCTTACGGCGACCGCGTGCTGATTGATGACCTGACCTTTGCAGTACCGAAAGGCGCGATTGTTGGCATTATCGGCCCGAACGGCGCCGGTAAGTCTACGCTGTTCCGCATGATGTCCGGCCAGGAAAAACCTGATTCCGGCAGCATCGTGTTGGGTGACACCGTCAAACTGGCCTCGGTCGATCAGTTCCGCGACAGCATGGATAATTCCAAAACCGTTTGGGAAGAAGTTTCCGGCGGCCAGGACATCATGCGTATCGGCAACACCGAAATGCCAAGCCGTGCCTATGTCGGCCGCTTCAACTTCAAGGGTGTCGATCAGGGCAAACGCGTCGGCGAATTGTCCGGTGGTGAGCGTGGCCGTCTGCATCTGGCCAAGCTGCTGCAGGTTGGCGGCAACGTATTGCTGCTCGATGAACCGACCAACGACCTGGATATCGAAACCCTGCGAGCGCTGGAAAACGCCCTGTTGGAATTCCCAGGCTGTGCGATGGTCATCTCGCACGACCGTTGGTTCCTTGACCGCATCGCCACCCACATTCTGGATTATCAGGATGAAGGCAATGTGGAATTCTTCGAAGGTAACTTTACCGAATACGAAGAGTACAAGAAACGGACGCTGGGCGCCGAAGCGCTTGAGCCACACCGTATCAAGTACAAGCGAATCGCCAAGTAATCCCGGAAAGCGCCGCATGCGGCGCTTGAGTTTGATGACTGAGTTGTCTTTGAAACCGAGATACTCGGGCCTAGCGCACCGAGGGGCGCTCCGGCGGGCAAGCCGCTACGACCCCTTCGGCACGCTCTCCCTAATAACGGGCTTTGTCAGTAGTCTGAAGCGCCGCCTGCGGCGCTTTTTTTATTCCCACGCCAGCTCGCGGGCATAATCGTCAAACACCGGGTGTTGCAATACCACGTCGATAAAACAGGCCAGCGCCGGTGAATTCAGCTTGCGGCTTGGATAAACCAGATACAGCTCATTGCCTTCCGCCTGCCATTCCGGCAATACCTCCACCAATTGCTTCTGCGCCACCACCTCACGGCTGAGAAAGGCCGGTAGCATGGTGATACCCGCACCGGCAATCGCACATTCACGCGCGTACAGCAGATTATCGGTAACATGCCGCATCGGCAGCTGCCAACGAAAATACTCGTCGCCCCGACGCAGACTCCAGACCGGCCAGGAGCTGTGTGCAATACAGCGGTGCTGCTGCAACTGTTGCGGATCGACAATCTGCGGGGACTGCGCCAGATAGGCCGGCGACGCCAGCAAATAACGCGGCGCATGCCCCAAACGTCGGCCAATCAGCGAAGAGTCCTGCGGTTTGCCGGTCCGCAGTGCGGCATCGAACCCCTCCTGCACCATATCTACCATGGCATCAGATACCGACACCTCCAGCGAGACATCCGGATATTGCCGCTGGAAATCCGCCGCCAGCCGCGCCAGCAAGGTCGCCCCCAACCCGGCGGGGGTCGAGATGCGCAACCGCCCACTGGGGTTATCACGCAGCCGTTGCAGCGCCAGGTCGGCCCGTTCGGCGGCGGACAGCATTTCCTGACAGTGTTCCAGATAGCGTTCACCGGCAAAGGTCAGATTGAGCTGACGGGTGGTGCGGTTCAACAGCCGCAGGCCCAGCGTCTGTTCCAACTGACTAATGCGCTGGCTGACGCTGGACTTTGGCAAGGCAGCCCGTTTGGCAGCGGCGGTATAGCTGCCACATTCAGCCACCAGCGCAAACAACTCCATATCCTGAAGCTGTTTAAACCTCATTGTTCACCTCAAACGAACACTCAGTTAGTTATTGTCCATCTTATCATCAACTGCCAACAGGTCTACACTGAGGGTATTCATTCGAAAGGAGCACAGTCATGTCGATTAAAGCCATTGCCGTAGACCCGAAAAACCCCGCCAACTTCATTGCAATCAGCCCGGAAAAACCCACCCCAGGCCAGTACGATTTATTGGTTGAAGTCAAAGCGGTGTCGGTCAACCCGGTGGATACCAAGGTCCATGCCGGCCTGCAAAAAAGTGGCCTGCAACAGCCCCGTATTCTCGGTTGGGATGCCAGCGGTATCGTGGTCGAAGTGGGCAGCAGCGTCAGCGGTTTCAAACCCGGTGATGAAGTCTGGTACGCCGGTGATATCACCCGCCCAGGCAGCAACACTACCCATCAGTTGATTGACTCACGTATTACCGCCCATAAGCCGCAAAGTCTGAACTGGGCTGAAGCCGCCGCCATGCCGCTGACCGCTCTGACCGCCTGGGAAGCGCTGTTCGAGCACCTGAAGATTCAGGACGCCGCCCCCGGTAAAACCCTGTTGATTATCGGCGGTGCCGGTGGCGTAGGTTCGCTGGCGATCCCGTTTGCCGCGCAGCGCAGTCAGGTGAAGGTGATTGCGACTGCATCACGCCCCGAGTCGGCGGCCTGGTGCCGGGAACGCGGTGCCGATCTGGTGGTGGACTACCGCGATCTGAAAGCGAATCTGGCGCAGCAGGGCATTGAGAATGTGGATTATATTCTCTGCCTGAACGACACCGACGGGCACTGGAAAGCGATTTCCGATCTGATTGCGCCAATGGGCCATATCTGTACCATCGTCGAAAATGCACAGCCGTTGGACCAAAATGCGCTGAAGTTGAAAAGTGCCGCTTTGCATTGGGAGTTGATGTTTACTCGCAGCATGTTCACCACGCCGGACATCGCCCAACAGGGTGAGATCCTCAAGCAAGTGGCGCAAATGCTGGATGAAGGAAAACTGAGTACCACCCTGAGCGAAACCTTGCAGGGGTTGACGGTCGACACCCTGACCGCCGCGCATAAAAAACTGCTCGACGGGCATATGCAGGGCAAACTGGTGATTGTTTACTGATGGCAGACGGGGCGCAGCACGCTGCGCCCCGATGGCTTATACCGCCGCAACACCGAGCAGCCGACTGGCATCGGCCGCCAGCAGTTGTTTTACCAGCTCGACGCAGCGCAGGAAGCGTTCGTCATAGTCGCTGGACTCCACGTGTACATACTCGATGTTATTGGCCCGCAGCATCTCTTCCAACAAATGCTGGAACACTTTGCGATCCTTGGGGTTACCCAGGCTGCGCAGGCCATCCGCCACCCAGGGGGTGTTGTTTTCCAGCAGGATCACCAGATCAAACCGGTACTCGTCGATCAGCGCCTGCACAAAGGGGTGCTCGCGCCCTTCGTACTTTTTACAAAAGGCCTGAGTGGTGACGAAGTCGGTGTCGATAAAGGCCACTTTGTTGGCGTACTTCACCGCAAAGTCGACGTACTGCGCCTGCCCAAGAGCAATCTTGTCGTAGTCGGAATACTGCAGCGCCATCTCATCCCCACCGAGGTGCGAGAACACATAGTCGCGGCCATATTCCCAGGCACTGGTGGTGTTAAAGATGTTTGCCAGCTTGTTCACCAGCGTCGATTTGCCGCTCGATTCACCGCCGAGGATCGCCACGGTACGAACAAAGAACGGCTTCACTTCGGTCGGAATATAATCCCAATAAAGGAACGGATCCTGACGGATCTGGCGGCCGCTGATATTCATAAATGAACGCTCGGGATCAATCAGAACGGTTTCAATCCCCAGATGTTCACGGTAGCGCGGGGCATCCTGCGCTTCGCTGGAATAGATAAAGCTCGGCACAATGGCTTTCTGTTCCAGAAAAGCCTTCACCCCATCGCTCCAGACGTTCCAGCCATGCGGATAGGGTTCAATGCCCTGTTCGTCGAAGGAATGAATATGGATGTTTTTCTGGTATTTGAAGGTTTGCAGCAGCCAGCGCAGACGATCGCTGACCGTCGGCTGTTGCGACATTGAACTGTTTTCGAACAGCTCCCGGTCGCGGGGTTCGTCGTGACACAGGATCACGTGCAGCTCATCTACCTGGCTGCAGGCGCGCTGGATCAGGTAAATGTGGCCGGTGTGCAAAGGGTAAAATTTACCAAACACCACGCCGACCTTTTTCTCACGCCGTGGAAACTCCAGGCCAAGGTAACGGTGCAGCGCCTCCAGTTTCTGGGCGCTCGGACTTTTGATTTTGTCGTTCAGTAACTGGCTGAGATAGCCTTTGGTCATGCCACTGGCATCCGCCACCTGCTGCAGAGTGCAGCTCTTCTGCTTAATCGACGCCTTCAGGTAATCGAATTGCCGCATAGCCCCTCCGTTTAATATGCTAAACAAAATAGCATAATCTGCACACCGCGTGGCAATTAATAAAACTGTTCCAGCACGTCCAATGCGTCCGCCAGTTTCTTCACGCCGAACACCTGCATATTGGCCGGTGGCTTCTTGGGTACGTTGGCATGTGGCACGATGGCCCGCTTGAAACCGTGTTTCGCCGCTTCGGAAATACGTTCCTGGCCGCTCGGCACCGGACGGATCTCCCCCGCCAGCCCCACTTCGCCAAACACCACCAAATCGTTTGGCAGCGGACGATCGCGCAGGCTGGACACCAGCGACATCAGCAACGCCAGATCGGCGCTGGTTTCACTGACTTTCACCCCGCCAACCACGTTAACAAACACGTCCTGATCCGACATCTGCAACCCGCCGTGGCGATGCAGCACCGCCAGCAGGATCGCCAACCGGTTTTGTTCCAGACCCACGGCCACCCGACGCGGATTGGACATCATCGAATGATCCACCAGCGCCTGAATTTCCACCAGCAACGGCCGCGTGCCTTCCCACACCACCATCACCGAACTGCCGGAGGTGACCTCATCGCCACGGCTGAGGAAAATGGCCGATGGGTTGCTGACTTCACGCAGGCCCTGCTCTGTCATGGCGAAAACGCCCAATTCATTCACCGCACCAAAGCGGTTTTTGTGGCTGCGCAGGGTACGAAAACGCGAATCGGCGTCGCCGTCCAGCAGCACCGAGCAGTCAATACAGTGTTCCAAAACCTTCGGCCCGGCCAGAGAGCCGTCTTTGGTGACATGTCCCACCATCACAATCGCCACACCGCGCGTCTTGGCGAAGCGCGTCAGGTAGGCGGCGGTTTCACGCACCTGCGCTACGCTGCCCGGCGAAGACTGAATGTCCGCCATGTGCATCACCTGGATGGAGTCAATCACCATCAGTTTCGGCTGTTCCTGCTCGGCAATCAGGCAGATCTGCTCGATACTGGTTTCCGACAGCATATTCAGGCCGCCAGTCGGTAAGCCAAGACGGTGGGCGCGCATCGCGACCTGCTGCAATGATTCTTCACCGGTGACGTACAGGGTTTTCATCTGTTCGGAAAGTTTGCACAGCACCTGCAACAGCAGCGTACTCTTGCCGGCGCCAGGGTTGCCGCCGATCAGGATCGCACTGCCCGGCACCACCCCGCCCCCCAGCACCCGGTCAAACTCAAGGAAACCGGTGGAGAAACGCGGCAGCTCATCCAGACTGATGTCCGACAGTTTTTGCACCTTGCTGATGCCGGCATCGCCGGCGTAGCCGCTCAGGCGCTCATTGCGAGAAGAGGAAGACACCGCAGCCAGACGCACTTCTGTAATGCTGTTCCAGGCGTGGCAAGCGCTGCACTGCCCCTGCCAGCGCGGATAATCGGCCCCGCACTCATTACATACAAACGCCCGTTTTGCTGCTTTTGCCACGTATTACCTCTGTTTTTACCACATTGCCGCTGTCTAGCATTATCGCCGGATCAGGGTCAACTTTAGCGAACTTCGTGTTTCAGGCTGCCGGTCAGTACACACAGCACGCCAATCAGGTCAGCATGGCGAATCGACACCTGCGCCTTCTCATAGACTTTCGGTTTGGCGTGATAGGCAATGCCCAACCCGGCAACCTGCATCATTTTTAAATCGTTGGCACCGTCGCCGATGGCCACGGTTTGCTGCGGCGGAATACCCAGTTTTTCCGCCAGTGCGACCAACGTATCGGCTTTAAACTGCGCATCGACTATCGGTCCCAGCACTTCACCGGTCAGTTTGCCGTCGCGAATTTCCAGCTCATTAGCCGCCACCGCCACCAATTTTAGTTTATCGCGCAGGTACTCGGCATAATAGGTGAAACCGCCGGAAGCGATCGCCACGTGCCAGTCCATCGCCTGCAGCTTGCGCACCAGGTTGACCAGCCCAGGCATCAGTGGCAACTCATCGCGCACCTGCTTGAGGATATTGGCATCGGCGCCTTTCAGCGTGCCGACGCGTTGGCGCAGGCTGGCGGTAAAATCCAGTTCACCCCGCATCGCACGTTCGGTGACTTCAGACACTTGCTCACCGACGCCTGCCAGTTTGGCGATCTCGTCGATGCATTCAATTTCTATCGCCGTAGAGTCCATATCCATCACCAGCAGCCCGGGGGTACGCAAATGAGGAATTTTGCCTAGAGGAGCCACATCCAGCCCGCTCTCCGCCGCCAACAGCTTGGCGCGTGCCGTCAGGGTGCCAGCCAGACGCACCACCTGATAGTCCTCGACGCACCAGGCGGTAACAATCACCATCGCCGCACCCAGCTTGCGCTGGAAATCGGTAATGCGCGTTTTGTTCAGTTCTCTGCCATATAATAGCCAACCGGTATGACCCGCCCGATAATCCAGCGGCATCACTTCGTCACCGCTCAGCGAAAGGGGAAGACCCGGCCATTGAGAGATCTCTGCCGGGAGATCGCAATAGGTCAGACTATTCGACATCCTTAACTCCTGAAAAAACACTGCATGATAAAACGACGCATCAAGCTATCCTATCGCCATTGCTTCTGGCAACATAAAGTGTCCAAGATGCCCAAGGAACCTGCATGGCTCGCGCTAAACTGAAATTTCGCCTGCACCGCACCGCTATTATCCTGATTTGCCTGGCTTTGCTGGTACTGTTGATGCAGGGCGCGTCCTATTTTAGCCTGAGTCACCAACTGGCGCGATCCGAACAGGTGGAAGAACTGGCGCAAACGCTGACCAAACAGGTGGCCTCCAGCCTGGCACCGCTGATGGACGACGACAGCGACGTCGATAACCAGCGCATCGACGCCATCCTTAAACAGCTCACCGGGGGCAGCCGCATTCTGGACGCCAGCGTCTATCAGCTCGACGGCACGTTGGTTTCCCACGCCGGTGAACAGATAAGTATACGCGATCGTTTGTCGCTCGACGGTAAACGCGCCGGCAGCTACTTCAATCATCAACTGGTCGAGTCCATTCAGGGCAAAGACGGCCCAATCGGCTTTATCCGCATCACGCTGGACACCCACGTACTGGCGACCGAATCCAAACAGGTGGATAACACCACCAACCTACTGCGCCTGATGATCCTGCTGGCTCTGGCCATCGGCATTATTCTGGCGCGTACGCTACTGCAACACCGCCGCAGCCGCTGGCAGCAATCGCCGTACCTGCTGACCGCCAATACGCCATTGGAAGAAGGTAACACGGTAGAAAATGACGATGACGACGCGCGGCCGGATGCGAATAAAGAAGAAGAGAAGAAAATCTGATGACCGCATGCTGGTGAATGGATAATGACGCGATTGAATATCAATCAATTAACTGAATCAAAAAGAAAAACCAGCTTTTCCTTTGCTTAAATGAATAGATTTATGAATAGATTGCTACAGGGGCGCAGCAAGGTGCTGCGCCCGCTGGATATTACTCTTTGTCGCCCAGCAGTACAGATTCCAGCGCGATAACGATCATTTCGTTAAAGGTGGTCTGACGTTCTGCCGCGGTGGTCGCTTCGTGACGCAGGATGTGGTCAGAAACGGTACAAATGGTCAGTGCCTTACAGCCAAACTCTTCGTACAGCTCCGCCGCCACACCGTAGATACCGGCCGCTTCCATTTCCACACCCAGGATGCCGTACTTCTTCATCACCTGGAACATGTCCGGATCCGGCGTGTAGAACAGGTCAGCGGAGAAGATGTTGCCTACGCGCGCCGGGATACCCTGCACTGCCGCTGCGTCTACTGCGTTACGCACCATGTCAAAGTCGGCGATTGCCGCGTAGTCATGATCCTTGAAACGCATGCGGTTCACTTTGGAATCGGTGCAGGCACCCATGCCGATCACCACATCACGCAGTTTAACGTCGTCACGCACCGCGCCGCAGGAACCCACACGGATGATTTTCTTCACGCCGAATTCGGCAATCAGTTCACGCGCATAAATGGAGCAGGACGGGATACCCATACCGTGACCCATTACGGAGATTTTGCGGCCTTTGTAGGTCCCGGTGAAGCCCAGCATGCCACGCACGTTGTTCACTTCCACCGCGCCTTCCAGGAAAGTTTCCGCGATGTATTTTGCACGCAGCGGATCGCCCGGCATCAGTACTACGTCAGCGAAATCACCCATTTCAGCATTAATATGCGGCGTAGCCATAATTGTCTTCCTTTAAATCGTCGTCATGAATAAAAAAATACGCCGGGCAACCGCCCGGCACTAACAAAGTCTTAGAACATCGATTTGCCGTAATCCATCGGCGACACGCCAAAGTAGCTGGCAACGGTCTGGCCGATGTCGGCGAAAGTTTCACGGTGGCCCAGCGAGCCAGGCTTCACTTTCGGGCCGTAAACCAGGACCGGGATGTGTTCACGGGTGTGGTCGGTGCCCGGCCAGGTCGGGTCACAGCCGTGGTCAGCGGTGAAGATAATGATGTCTTCATCTTTAACCAGTTTCAGCAGCTCCGGCAGGCGACGGTCGAACAGCTCCAGCGCGGCGGCATAGCCAGCAACGTCACGGCGGTGGCCGTAAGAGGAGTCAAAATCAACGAAGTTGGTGAACACAATGGTGTTGTCGCCGGCTTTTTCCATTTCGATCAGGGTGGCGTCGAACAGCGCATCGATACCGGTCGCCTTGACCTTTTTGGTGATACCCACGTTAGCGTAGATATCGGCGATTTTACCGATAGACACCACTTCGCCGCCCTTCTCGTCCACCAGTTTTTTCAGCACGGTTGGCGCCGGTGGCTCTACTGCCAGGTCATGGCGGTTACCGGTACGCTGGAAGTTGCCCGGCTTGTCGCCCAGGAACGGACGCGCGATCACGCGGCCAATGTTATAACCGCCTTCGGTCAGTTCTTCACGGGCGATTTCACACAGCTCATACAGACGGTCCAGGCCGAAGGTCTCTTCGTGACAGGCGATCTGGAAGACCGAGTCGGCAGAGGTGTAGAAAATCGGTTTGCCGGTTTTCATGTGCTCTTCGCCCAACTGGTCGAGGATCACGGTGCCGGAAGAGTGGCAGTTGCCGAGGTAACCCGGCAGATTGGCGCGCTCAACCAGCTTGTCCAGCAGCTCCTGCGGGAAGCTGTTGTGCTCATCGCTGAAATAGCCCCAGTCGAACAATACCGGCACGCCGGCAATTTCCCAGTGGCCTGAAGGCGTATCCTTACCGGAAGAGAGTTCGCTGGCGTGAGCATAGGCGCCAATGATATCCGCATTGCGGTCCAGCCCCTGCGGGAAGGTACCGGTGGATTCTTCCGCCGCTTTGCCCAGGCCCAGACGGCTCAGGTTAGGCAGGGTCAACGGGCCCTGACGGCCCACGTTGGCTTCACCGCGAGCACAAACCTCGGCAATGTGGCCCAGAGTATCGGAACCCTGATCGCCAAATTTCGCCGCATCTTCGCTTGCGCCAATACCGAATGAGTCTAATACCATAATAAATGTGCGTTTCATCATGCTCTCCTGCGTGTTCTCACGCTGTGGGCGACAGCGAAAACGCCGCTGCCACTCCTGATTCGTTAATTATTCAGTGATACGCTTATAAACGACTGGCGTCACTTCCGGCGCTTTGTCACTCAGCACCATCGCACTGCGCACCTCTTCGGCCGCCTGCTGCCAGCTTTCTTCGTCGTTAGCGTGGATCACCGCCAGCGGCTGCTGGGTATCGACTTTATCGCCCAGACGGGCCATGCCTGTCAGGCCGACGCTGTAGTCGATATTGTCGGTCGCGCGACGACGGCCGCCGCCCAGCGATACCACCGCCATGCCCAGCGCACGGGTATCCATCGCACTGATGATACCCTGTTTTTCGGCGTAAACCGGTTTACTCAGGGTGGCCGCCGGCAGGTAGCTGTCGTAGCGCTCGACGAAATCGGTCGGGCCCTGTTGCGCCGCCACCATGCGGCCAAACACTTCCGCCGCTTTACCATTGTCCAGCACCGCCTGCAGTTTGGCACGCGCATCGGCGTCATCTTTCGCCAGGCCGCCGGAAAGCAGCATTTCCACGCACAGTGCCATGGTCACTTCCAGCAGGCGCGGGTTACGGTATTCACCGGTCAGGAAGCGTACCGCTTCGCGAACTTCGACCGCATTACCGGCGCTGGAAGCCAGCACTTGGTTCATGTCAGTCAGCAACGCGGTGGTTTTGCAGCCTGCGCCGTTAGCCACGCCCACAATCGCCTGTGCCAGATCGGCCGACAATGCGTAGGTTGGCATAAAGGCACCGGAACCGACTTTAACATCCATCACCAACGCATCCAGCCCTTCCGCCAGCTTCTTCGCCAGAATTGAGGCGGTGATCAGCGGGATAGAATCCACCGTGGCGGTAATATCACGGGTCGCGTAGAAGCGCTTGTCCGCCGGTGCCAGCGAGCTGGTCTGGCCGATAATCGCCACGCCCACGTCCTGAATAATCTTACGGAAGGCATTGTCGTCCGGGAAAATATTAAAACCCGGGATCGCTTCCAGCTTGTCCAGCGTACCGCCGGTATGCCCCAGGCCACGGCCGGAGATCATCGGCACGTAGCCGCCACAGGCCGCCACCATTGGGCCGAGCATCAGCGAAGTCACGTCGCCCACGCCACCGGTAGAATGCTTGTCGACCAGCGGACCGTTCAGCGACAGGCTTTTCCAGTCCAGCACGGTGCCGGAATCACGCATCGCCATGGTGAGCGCCACGCGCTCCGGCATGGTCATATCGTGGAAGTAAATGGTCATCGCCAGCGCCGCGATCTGCCCTTCAGAAACCACATTGTCACGGATCCCATTGATGAAAAAGCGGATTTCCGCTTCGCTCAACGGCTGACCGTCACGTTTTTTACGAATAATTTCTTGTGCCAGGAACAAGGCATCCCCCTGTTTTAGCTAATGTAGAGTGCAGGCAGACGCCATATCGCGCCTTGCCGACGGAATCGATCAGTAACCGCTGCCAGACGGCTCGGCACCGTGGCCCAGCGTCGCCAACAGGCTGGCTAACAGGCTGGAAGCCCCGAAGCGGAAATGACGCGCATCGGCCCAGCCTTCACCCAGAATACGATCGGCAAGTTGCAGGTAATGCAGTGCATCTTCCGCCGTACGCACGCCGCCGGCCGGCTTGAAGCCCACCGTCTTGGCGACGCCCATATCGCGGATCACCGACATCATCAGCTCGGCGCTTTCCAGCGTCGCGTTGACCGGCACTTTACCGGTTGAGGTCTTGATAAAGTCCGCGCCGGCATTGATGGCAATTTCCGAAGCCTTGCGGATCAGATTGGCCTGCTTGAGCTCACCGGTTTCGATGATCACTTTCAGCAGCACGTTGGCGGCCAAACAGGCCTGCTTGCACTGTTTCACCAGCTCAAAACCGACCTGCTCATTACCGGCGATCAGTGCGCGGTATGGGAACACCACATCCACTTCATCGGCACCGTAAGCGATAGCCGCACGGGTTTCCGCCAGCGCGATCTCGATATCATCGTTGCCATGCGGGAAGTTGGTGACGGTCGCAATACGGATGTCTGGCGTCCCCTGCTCACGCAGGGCCTTGCGCGCCGCCGGAATAAAGCGCGGGTAAATGCAGATGGCCGCGGTATGCCCGGCCGGGCTGTTCGCCTGACGACACAGCGCGATCACTTTCTCATCGGTGTCATCATCGTTCAGCGTGGTCAAATCCATTAAGGTCAGCGCACGTTGCGCTGCTGCGGTTAATTCGGTCATAAAACTCTCCAACTGAGAACCTGGGTGTTGGCGAGCGGACTTGGTTCCTTGAAGATAGCGCTGGGGAACGGGTCCCTCATCGGCAACTGAGATCCTTCTCACCGCACATAACCCTTCGCATCGCGCAGGGTCAGTAATAGCTATTTGAACACGATCGCCAGGGGCAATTCGCGTTCACAGTCACACTATATGAAATAACACTGTAACAGACCGGAATTATATGTGAAGAACATCACAAAATAACGCGATATTGTTCACAAATTCGCTAAAGAAACGGGCAAAGATAGCGGACACAGCATTCTGTGCCCGTGTTAGAAGTATAGGCGCTGTCCTGCAATAGAGCCTGTTGCCCTATGCAGGACAGCCCAGGGATTACAGCGCCAGGAAGAACCCGGCGATGGTCGCGCTCATCAGGTTGGAGAGCGTCCCCGCCGCCACGGCTTTCAGACCGAAACGCGCGATGTCGTGACGACGATTCGGTGCCATGCTGCCCAGACCACCGAGCAGGATCGCCACCGATGACAGGTTGGCAAAGCCGCACAGGGCAAAGGAGATAATCGCCTTGGTATGCGTCGACAGCACCTGCAGCCCCTCTGCCGCCACCACGTCGTCCGGACGCAAATAAGCACCAAAGTTCATGTAGGCAACAAATTCATTCACGATGATCTTCTGGCCGATAAACGAACCGGCGGTCATCGCTTCATGCCATGGCACGCCGATCAGGAAGGCAATAGGTGAGAACACCCAACCGAGGATCAGCTCCAGCGACAGCTGCGGATAGTCGAACCAGCCGCCAATACCGCCGAGAATGCCGTTCAACAGGGCGATCAGCGCGATAAACGCCAGCAGCATTGCGCCCACGTTCAGCGCCAACTGCATGCCGGAAGCTGCACCGGAAGCCGCTGCGTCAATCACGTTGGCCGGGCGGTCTTCTTCCGCGATCAACTTCGTTGCATCGTCCCTGTCGTGGGTTTTTTCGGTTTCCGGCACCATCAGCTTGGCAAACAGCAGGCCACCCGGTGCGGCCATGAACGAAGCCGCAATCAGGTATTCCAGCGGTACGCCCATCTGGGCATAACCTGCCAGCACCGAACCGGCCACCGAGGCCAGGCCGCCACACATCACGGTGAACAACTCAGATTGGGTCATGGTGGCGATATACGGACGCACCACCAGCGGAGCTTCAGTTTGGCCAACAAAGATATTGGCGGTCGCCGACAGCGATTCTGTCCGTGAGGTACCCAGCAATTTTTGCACGCCGCCGCCCAGCACGCGGATCACCAGTTGCATGATGCCGAGGTAGTAAAGCACCGCAATCAACGAGGAGAAGAAGACGATCACCGGCAGGACGCGCAGCGCAAAAACAAAGCCGCCGCCGCCAAAGACTTCAAACATCTTGTCGGAAACCAGACCGCCGAAGATAAATGAAATGCCCTGATTACCGTAGGCGATTACGTTAGCGACACCGGCCGACATGCCGCCAAGAATGGCGCGACCTACCGGGACATACAGCACCAGCGCGCCGATGGCGACCTGAAGAACGAATGCCCAGCCAACGGTGCGAAACTTAATCGCGCGGCGGTTGCTGGAGAGCAGCACGGCGATGGCGATCAGCGCCGCCATGCCGACCAGGCTCATGATGAGTTGCATGCAAAGTATCCCTGTTGCGAAAAAAAGAAATGCATCCCTGTCCGGTTGTCCCGCGAGGGTTGCTTATGAGTGTTTTCGGGGTGCGATTATACGGAGCGGGACAACGCCCGCACCGATTTATGTCACAAATATATACAACCAGACGCAATAGAAAACACCAGTACGTGACATGCGTCACGGTTTAATCCTTCTGCATGACCTTGGCTCACCGGCCTAATTGGCTACAGTGCCACGTCCTTAATCCGTTTTTGCTCGTTGGGGGAGATCTCCGCTTGGGACTTGATATAGTCCACCACCGCTTCTGCCGCACCGCTGCCGGCCACCGTCTTGATGTTACGCCCTTCGGTAAAGGCGCTGAACCCATCCCCACCCGTGGCCAGGAATGAATTCACCACAATCGGGTACCAGGCGTCATCCTTTAGCGGCTGCCCCTGCACCGTTAACGAGACGATGCGCTGATTGAGCGGCTTGCGGCTATCGTATTTCATCTCGATGCCCTTCGAGACTTGCAGGATGCCGTTGGTCAGATTTGCCGCATGATTCATTAACGAACGTAGCTGCTTGCCGTTGATTTCCATGTAGCTCAAGTCGTCCGGGAAAGGAAACAGGGTGATAATATCGCCCAGTTTAATTTCCCCCTGAGCCAGCTCACTTCTCAAACCGCCACTGTTGACGAAGGCGAATTGCGCCCGTGGATCCATGGCCAAAAAGGCATCACCGACCATATTGCCTACGGGAGAAGACTCACCATAAGAACGCGTCAATTCTGCGCTGGCCTTACCGATTTTCTGCTGAGTGATCTCTTTCAGCTTATCCGTCCATAGCGCGATCTTATCCGCCGTTGCCCGATCGGGTTCAACATCACCAGCGTAAATATTGATTAGCTGCCCTTTATAGCCGGTGATCTTTTTACTTTTATCGTCAATATTCAGCACCAGTTTTCCCAGATCGATGCCATAGGCATCGGTGGAAACGATTAATGTATTGTTCACCTTGATGGGTTCCGGCGTACCCACATGAGCATGACCGGTAATAATGATATCCAACCCCTGCACCTGCTTTGCCAGCTCTATGTCTTTATTTAACCGCCGACTCACGTCCGTCGCACCAAAACTGGATTGCCGTGCCGGCACGCCTTCATGAATTAACAATACGGTAATGTCCACCTTGTCGCGGATCTGCCCAAGATATTTATTCAGGTATTCCACTTCGTCGCGCATCTCAACACCCTTGCGCATATTTTTATTTACCGTATCGTAGAAAGCGAATTTCCCGTGCAAACCAATCACGCCAACCTTAACGCCGGCCTTCTCCAAAATAACCCAGGGTTTATCCCACACCGGTTTATCACTGTTCTCATAGAATAGGTTGCCTAATAACGCAGGAAAGGTGGCCTTATTCATCTGCTGAATCATATTAGGTACACCATGATCAAATTCATGATTACCGATAGAAACAGCATCAAACGACATTTGATTCATCACATCAATGATAGCCTCACCCTTCGTTAGCGTGCTGATATAAGGACCGGTAAAAAAATCCCCGGCATCGAAGAAGAAGACGCCATCATCTTTGGCTTTGGCCTGTTTGACGATAGTGGCAATATTGGCGAATCCCCCCACTGGTTTTTCTTTGCTGACATAAGGGGCTTTAAAAGGGAGCACATTGGCATGCAAGTCGTTGGTATGATATATCGTAAGGTCAACAGCCTGAACAGAGGCGCTGGTAAAAAATGCCACTGTGACTAATGGAAAGATAAACTTTGATATTTTCACGTAATATTCCCTCAATCCATGTATAGGGCACAGCCTGATCCAATACGCGGTTTTTGAATCACCCTTTATTTAAACGCGTTAAGTGTATTGTAATACCTGATGATTGGAGATTAACTGCCCTGCTGTCTGAATATAACAGGGTAAATATGAATGGAAAACGACAGACGCGCTTAGTTAAACATAGCATCCACTTTTGTTTTGTGAATTATGTCATGTTTGAAAAATAAGACTCAGTCCGTTATCGAGTCATTTATTGATTGTCATTAACTTGTTATTCGAAAAGCAATTACAATACGTTAATAACAAAATAAACGAATGGCAAAGCATCCATAACGAAAATATAATTCCCGAAAAACACCCCATCACACTGAAAATAACTCTCGTGTATTTCGCTGTAATTGGGCGCCGATCATCTCCTCCGACTCTGGGCGCAATTGGCACAGAGCAGCGAACACTTCAGCAGCGCGCTCGGGGCGGTTCGGTTGCCCCTGGTAACCGGCCAGCGGCATGTCGGGCGCATCGGTTTCCAACAGCAGCGACGTCAACGGCAGTTGGGCCATGACATTACGGGTTTTCTGCGCCCGCTCATAGCTGATGGTGCCACCGACGCCAATGTAATATCCCAGGCGGATAAACGCCTGCGCCTGCGACAGACTGCCGGCAAAGCCGTGCACCACGCCGCGACGAGGTACTTCGGTGCGGCGCAGCATCGCCGCCAACTGATCGTGGCTGCGGCGCGAATGCAGGATCACTGGCAAATCATGTTGCTTTGCCAGCTTCAATTGCGTGGTTAACACCTGCTGTTGGCGCTCGAACTGCGGGTTTTCCATATACAGATCGAGGCCAATCTCCCCCACCGCCACCAGCTTAGGCGGTCGGCTGGCCAGGAACCCCGCCAATTGTTCCAGCTCCGGCTCATGGTGCTCGGCAATATACAGCGGGTGTAGCCCCAGGGCGGCAAACAGCGGTGGATAATCGCGTGCCAGCTTCAATACCCGCACAAAACGATCGGCGGTCACCGTAGGCACGATAATCCGTCGCACGCCCGCTTGCTCCGCCAACGCCAGGCTTTCACGTTCTTGACCGCTGAACGGCGGGAAATCGAAGTGGCAGTGGGTGTCGGTGAAGTCGTGCATCACAGCAGGCCACCCTCGCCCGGTGGTACTTCGCCCGGCAAAATAATGTCCATCGCCGCCAGTTTGGCTTCCGACGGGTTGGCAAGATCGCGCGGGTGACTGATGTCGGTAATAATCGGTGAAGGCATGATGACGTTTTCCGGTTGGATCAAACGACGCGACAGCGCCTTTTTCACCTTCATGCCGTCCAGTTTGTCCTGTTCTACCAGCCAGTGACCGACGGTTGCCAGGAAGTAGCGCCCGCACTTACGGCCCAGGTGATAGTCCTGATTGAGCGACGTGACGCGACTCCCCAGGGCATTACTGGCCAACGGCTTCGGCGGGAAAATTTCGAAGATGCGCAGCTCGCCGGGCGGCTTCTCAATAAACTGCTGAATACGGTGGTAACTTTGCTCGTGGTGTTGCAGGATGCGCACCATCTGCTGCAGGCTGCTTTCGCTCAGCCAGTGCTCCATGCGTTTCATCCACTGCGGCGTGTAGTACATCTGCGACGGCACAGTGCGGATCACCACGATGGTATCCGCGCCACGGCGATAGGCTTCTTCAACCGGGATCGCATCGCTGATGCCACCATCCTGATAGCTGACGCCGTCCAGCTCCACACCCATACGGTAAAAACCGGGGATGGCGCTGGATGCTTTAATGGCCGGAAGCCAGCTTTCGCGTTGCGCGGGCAGGTAGGTCGGTTCGAAGTCATCACTGCGGCAGGCGCACATCAGGAATTCACGGCCATCAACCAGGCTTTTTTCCGCAACGTCCATCGCCAGCGGCAGCTGTTGGGTCGTGGTATCGAGCAGCCAGTCGAGATCGATAAGATGCCCACCGCGCACAAAGCGCAATGGGTTAAAAAATTCAGCGGAAGTGGTGTAGCGGGTGATCACCCGCCGCGCGTAACCCATCTGGCCACAAATAAAAGCCGAGAGGTTTTGCGCGCCGGCAGAAGTGCCGATCATCAGATCAAAAGGATTAAAGCGGGCACGCTGGAACTCGTCCAGCACGCCGGCAGTGAAAATGCCGCGCTGCCCGCCCCCTTCACATACCAGCGCCATTTTACCGGGCCGGTAAGGTTTATACGCCAGCGGTTCGATATTGCCGAGCGTGATGGGTATTCTGTATCCCAACCCTGCATCCTCAGTGAGACGTTTTACCCGAGGATACCTTGTCTTGCTCTCTTCCGTAATCCTCTTGCAGTACACCAGAGAGGCAATCATTGCTGCCCATCAGCCAGATGCAGTCGCTGTCAGACCACTGCGCCAACCTCTGACACACCCGGCCCTTCAGCTGTTTCCAGCGTCCGAGGATGATGTCGCTGTTCATGACTGACCTCCCTACTGCGAGAAAACAGATTAAGCTTTGTTACACTTTGAGGATAAAGCTAAGGGCGTCGGCGACCGGTAAACAGGCTGACCAGGAACAGAATGATCCCTACGACGAAGACGATTTTTGCAGCCCAGGCGGCGGTACCCGCCAGTGAACCAAAACCTAATGCTGCTGCAATCAATGCGATGACTAAAAAGATAATGCCCCAACGAAACATAAGCTTCTCCTTACCATAGTGAAAAAACGCATCGCAATCCGTGCCCTTCTCGGGTGCCACCGGACTGCCGGTCAGTTTCTTTTTTTGATGGTGCATCCTGGGCTAGCCTCACGGCTAACCCAGGATTTGGTGCTTGTTGTTACGCTTGCTAAAAAATTTATGGCTTAACGACCAGGTCGTTTTTAACGCTTTTCACACCGTCGATAGCCTTGGCAATGCTTTCTGCACGCTCTGACTGCGCCTGAGTTTTCACTTCACCGGAAAGCTGTACCACACCGTCGGTGGTTTCTACTTTCACATTGCGCGAAGGGACGATGTCATCGGCCAGCAGTTTGGCCTTCAATTCGCTGGTGGTCGCAGTATCACCGGCATAGGCCTTCATCGACTGTTTGCCTTCGTCTTTCACGTGCAGCTTGTCGCTGACGGATTTGACGCCTTCCACTTTACCGGCCACTTCAACCGCGTGCTCGGCCTGCGCCTGGCTGCCGACAAAACCACTCAGGGTGACGGTGCCTTTTTCGGTTTTCACCGAGATATCAGAGCTGGCGATGGATTTGTCATCGACCAGCGCACTTTTAACTTTAGCCGTTGTTGCGCTGTCATCCATGTAGCCGTCAACTTTTTTCATGGAGCTATCGATTTTGGCACCCGCGCTATCAGCGGCACTTGACGCTTTATTGAGCAGAGTATCTTCAGCCAGCGCGCTGCCACTAACCAGAACGGAACCCAAAACAACAGCCATCAGTGATTGTGCAAATTTAGTATTTTTCATCGATCTCTTCCTTTGGTTGCGGATCCAAAATGGTTAGGATCCTTCAGCCGCCATAACGCGGCCCACTCAGTAATACTTCACGATTTCTATACGTTCAAACATTCACGCTAAACGATTGTTGCCACATCAGGAGTATTGCAACGGCCGTGCCAATTTTAAAAAACCATTTAAAATCAATAACAAAATAAATAACGCTTACATTTTAGGCTAAAAACTGTCGCCTATTGACGACAACACCTATCAGTAAAATCAATGTTATTGCTATGTTATTGATTTCTAAAACATCACACTGTCTCTTATTGGCAACAGTGCAGAATAACTCGCTACCGTTAAGACAAAGCGCAGTGAATTACGCTTAACGGTTCGGTTATGCCCTGTTAAATATAGACCATATGACAGAAAAAGCAGGTATTGCCGGGCAAATCCTGGCGGCTGCGGGGGGACTGAAAAGATGAAGGAGACTTATTAATTAGCAGAATGGGGTGAAGCAATATAACACAGGGCGCCCTAAGGCGCCCTGCTGTTCTGTTACCGTTAGTGCTCGCGTGTTTTGCGGAACACCACTTCAGGGTAGCGTTCCTGGGTGATATTCAAGTTAACCATGGTAGGCGCGATGTAAGACAGGTTGTCGCCGCCGTCCAATGCCAGGTTAAGCTCACACTTGCGCTTGAACTCTTCAAACTTCTTCACGTCGCTGCATTCAACCCAACGGGCGGTCGAAACGTTGACCGACTCGTACAAGGCTTCGACGTTGTATTCGCTTTTCAGGCGTGCAACCACCACTTCGAACTGCAGCACACCGACCGCGCCGACGATCAAATCGTTGCTGGCGATCGGACGGAATACCTGCACCGCCCCTTCTTCGGACAGTTGCACCAGGCCTTTCAGCAGCTGTTTTTGCTTCAACGGATCGCGCAGACGAATGCGACGGAACAGCTCCGGCGCGAAGTTCGGAATACCGGTGAACTTCATATCTTCACCCTGGGTGAAGGTATCGCCGATCTGAATGGTGCCGTGGTTATGCAGACCAATAATATCGCCCGGATAAGCCTCTTCAACATGCGAACGGTCACCCGCCATAAAGGTCAGGGCGTCGGAGATCACCACGTCTTTACCGGTACGCACCTGGCGCAGCTTCATGCCTTTCTCGTAGCGTCCGGAGACCACACGCATAAAGGCCACGCGGTCACGGTGTTTAGGATCCATATTGGCCTGGATCTTGAACACGAAACCGCTGAATTTCTCTTCTGCGGCTACCACTTCACGGGTGCTGCTTTGACGCGGCATCGGCGCTGGAGCCCAGGCCACCAGACCGTCAAGCATATGGTCCACACCGAAGTTACCCAAAGCGGTACCGAAGAATACCGGCGTCAAATCACCGCTCAGGAAAGCTTCATGATCGAACTCGTGAGATGCGCCCTGCACCAGCTCCAGCTCTTCACGCAGCTGCGCGGCCAGGTCTTCACCCACGGCGGCGTCCAGCTCCGGGTTATCCAACCCTTTGACTATGCGCACTTCCTGAATGGTGTGGCCTTTACCGGTCTGGTAAAGATAGGTTTCATCCTTGTACAGATGATAAACCCCTTTAAACAGCTTGCCGCAGCCGATAGGCCAAGTGATAGGTGAGCAGGCGATTTTCAGCTCACGCTCCACTTCATCCATCACTTCCATCGGATCGCGGATATCGCGGTCCAATTTGTTCATAAAGGTCAGGATCGGCGTATCGCGCAGACGGGTAACTTCCATCAGCTTGCGGGTACGATCCTCAACCCCTTTGGCGGCGTCGATCACCATCAGACAGCAGTCGACGGCGGTCAGGGTGCGATAGGTATCTTCGGAGAAGTCTTCGTGCCCCGGGGTGTCCAGCAGGTTAACCAGACATTCGCGGTACGGAAACTGCATCACCGAGGTGGTGATTGAGATCCCACGCTGCTTTTCCATTTCCATCCAGTCGGATTTGGCATGCTGATTTGAGCCGCGGCCCTTTACCGTACCGGCGGTCTGGATAGCCTGTCCGAATAACAACACCTTTTCGGTAATGGTGGTTTTACCGGCATCGGGGTGCGAGATGATGGCGAAAGTTCTTCTTTTCGAGACTTCGCGGGCAAATTCACTAGGAGACATGTTTTTCAGATTCTACAGTTAGTCCGCCCTGCGAAAGCATCAGAACGCGCCGCGCACGGCGCCAGGCAAAGCGGTAAATAAAAGATAATAGCCGGGCATTTTCGCTGATTTACCAACCGGTGACAATCAATGCTTTTACCAGCGGACAAGTTAGGACCGAGATGTTCGCTATGCCAGCGGCAGCGCCATGACTATCGCGTCTTCACGTCCATGGGCTGCAGGGTAGTAGTTACGGCGGATGGTTACTTCATTAAAGCCGAGATCTTCGTACAGCGCGATGGCCGCACGGTTAGAGGCACGCACTTCCAGCCACAGCGTAAACACGCCGCGGGGCTCCAACTGTGCAATCAGCGCTTCCAGCAATTGACGGCCAAAGCCCTGGCGTTGCCAGTCCGGATGAATGGCGATATTGAACAGCGTGGCTTCATCCAGCACGATTTGGGTGATGGCAAAACCCGCCATCTGCCCGTCGGCTTCCAGTTTCAGGTTAAGGTAGCGATCGCCCTGATTAGTGGCAAAGGTAGCTTGTGTCCAGGGAAAGGCGTGGCTGGCCTGCTCAATCTTGAAGGCTGTGGCCAGGTCGGCCGCGGTCAGGGTAGAAATCTTGTTCATGATGACAAATCTGCTGCCAGAGTGCGCGTTTGGCACTCGCATCGAGAGAAAGCTCGGCCAGTGCCGGGCTGTATAGCTGCGCGCCGGCCACCGCAAGCGGCTCCGCAACACCCAACCGCCAACTGTTGCATTCGGTATCCTCAGGCAACATAGCCACCTGATCCGGCGTCAGGCCATAGGTTTGCGCCGGGGTCAGGCCCAGGCTGCGCAGCACGTCGCAAAACAGCGGATCGTTATGCTCAGGCAAGGCCTGTGCCACAACCAGTAAACGCACCTCGGGTGGCAGGCTGACGGCTACTTCGCCCTGCAACACGCCCGGGCGGCGCAATGTCCACTGCGTAATACCCAGTTGTTGTAACAGCCAGTCGCGTTTTGATGCCATGCCGATTCCTGTCAGGATCTACCCGTTGTGGTGCGCCATGCCTGCCATGCGCCGCGCTATGCTAACAAACCCGCGCGGCCTGCGCCAACAAACCCGTCGAACATATCGCCACAAAGCTCTATAATCCCCGGTCTAATTTCTAGGAGCCAAAACCTGATGTCTGCATTAACCCCCGCCAGTGAAGTCATGCTGCGCCACAGTGATGAGTTTATCGAACGCCGCGTTCTGTTCGCCGGTGACCTGCAGGACGCCCTGCCGGCCCAATTTGAGGCCGTGGATGTGCGTGTCCATACCCAGCAATACCATCACTGGCAGTTACTGAACCGGGCGATGGGTGACAACGTGCAGTATGGCCTGACCGTAGACGCTGCGTTCGTCGCCGAGTGCGATACGCTGATCTACTACTGGCCGAAGAGCAAACAGGAAGCGCAATTCCAGCTGTGCAACATTCTGGCACTGCTGCCGGTAGGCACTGACGTGTTCGTGGTCGGTGAGAACCGCAGCGGCGTGCGCAGCGCCGATCAGATGGTGGAAGATTACGCCACACTGGTGAAAATCGACAGCGCCCGCCGCTGTGGCCTGTATCACGGTCGCCTGGACACCCAGACCGAATTCAACCTGGAAGACTGGTGGGAAAGCTATCAGTTGCACGATCTGGAAGTGAAAACCCTGCCGGGCGTGTTCAGCCGCGACGGACTGGATGTCGGTAGCTCACTGCTGCTGTCGACGCTGGATAAACACATGAAAGGCAAAGTGCTGGACGTGGGTTGTGGTGCCGGTGTGATGGCCTCGGTGCTGTCCAAACTGTCGCCAAAAATGAAGCTGACCCTCAGCGATGTCAACGCCGCAGCCATTGAGTCCAGCCGCGCAACGCTGGCCGCCAACGGCATTGAAGGTGAAGTGATCGTCAGTAACGTCTATTCCGACATTACCGGCCGTTTCGATCTGATCATCTCCAACCCACCGTTCCATGATGGGCTGCAAACCAGCCTGACGGCGGCGGAAACCCTGATCCGCGGTGCGTTGAAGCACTTAGGCGTCGGCGGTAAACTGCGCATCGTGGCCAACGCCTTCCTGCCGTACCCGGACATTCTGGACGCCACCTTCGGCAGCCATGAAGTGCTGGCGCAAAACGGCCGCTTCAAGGTGTACCAGGCAACCGTTGCCCGTGCACCACGCGACGCCAAGAAGAAGAAATAAGTAACGCCGCCCGCAAATAGCGGGGATCAGGGCGCAGCGTTCACACGCCGCGCCCTTTTTTTATCCGTTGATATAGGTCATCGACTCTGCGCCATAGCGTGCGCCTGCCGCCGCCTGCAACGGAAACACCGCCTCAATCGCCGCCAGTTCCGCCTGGCTCAGCGTCAGTTCGACCGCCGCAATGTTCTCTTCCAGATAACGACGGCGCTTGGTCCCCGGGATCGGCACAATATGCTCGCCCTGCGCCAATACCCACGCCAATGCCAGCTGTGAAGGTGCCACGCCTTTCTGTTTGGCCAGTTCGCTCACTTTCGCCACCAGCGCCAGATTGCGGGCAAAGTTTTCCCCCTGGAAACGCGGGTTGCTGCGGCGGAAGTCGTCGGCATCCAGATCTTCCGGCCGTTGAATAGCTCCGGTCAGAAAACCTCTCCCTAACGGGCTGTAAGGAACAAAGCCGATGCCCAGACGCTCACAGGCTGCCAATACTCCTTGCTCGGCATCACGCGTCCACAGTGAATACTCGGTCTGCAACGCGGTTATCGGATGCACCTTGTGCGCACGCTCCAGCGTAGCGACCGAAGCCTCGCTCAACCCGATGTAGCGGATTTTACCTTCGCCAATCAGGTCCGCCATGGTGCCAACCACCTCTTCGATCGGCACTTCTGGATCCACGCGATGCTGGTAATAAAGATCTATCACCTCAACCCCAAGCCGCTGCAGGCTGCCTTCTACCGAACGACGGATATACTCCGGCCGACTGCTGACGCCCCGGGCGTCGGGATCGGCCGGATCGCGCAGGATGCCAAATTTGGTGGCCAGGAAGACCTGCTGCCGTTTGCCCTTGATCGCTTTACCAATCAACCGTTCGTTGGTGTGCGGGCCGTACATGTCGGCGGTGTCGAGCAGGGTGACCCCCAGTTCCAATGCCCGGTGCAGTGTGGCGATGGCCTCTTTTTCGTCCTGCGCCGTCGAATAGAAATCACTCATCCCCATGCAGCCCAGCCCCAGGGCAGAAACGGTCGGGCCATTGGGACCTAATTGACGTTGTTGCATTGTGTTGCCCTCATGCGGTTTTCATCAGCGGAGTGCTGGTACAACAGAGTCTGGTTGTTTACCCTGAAAAGATAAATAATGCGGATTACACATCACTGTTTAAAAATCGCTAACAATACGGAGCGGCAAAATGGATCAGATCCAGGCCATGCGCATTTTCACCCGCATCGTCGAACTGGGCAGTTTCAGCCGGGCAGCCGAGCGTTTGCAGTTACCTCGTGCCACGGTCAGCAATGCCCTCAAACGGCTCGAGCAGCGCCTCGGCGTCCGTTTGCTGATCCGCACCACCCGCCAGGTGCAGGTGACCAGCGAAGGCACGCTGTATTATCAGCGCTGCGTGCAGTTGCTGGGTGCGCTGGAGGAGGCGGACACGCTGTTCAGTCACCATAAGCTGCAGCCCTCCGGCAAGGTACGCATTGATATGCCCCATTCGCTGGCGCGCGAAATCGTGATCCCCGCTCTGGATGACTTTTACCAACGCTATCCGGATCTGACTCTGGCGTTGGGCGCCAACGATACTCATGTTGATCTGCTGCGCGAGGGGGTGGATTGCGTGCTGCGCGCCTGGGAAACCGAAGATGACAGCCTGGTGGCACGACGCATCGCCATGCTGCCACAGTTGACCTGTGCTTCTCCCGGCTATCTGGCTGCGTTCGGTGTCCCCCAGTCGATTGACCAGTTGCAGCAGCATCAGGCGGTGGGCTATTTTTCCCTCGCCAGTAACCGTAATTACCCGCTGGAGTTTTGCCGCAACGGTAAAGTGGAGTTGCGCGAATTGCCCGCCAAGCTGAGCGTCAGCGGTGCCGATGCTTACACCAGCGGCTGTCGCGCCGGCATGGGGCTGATACAGGCGGCGCACTACTCGTTGGCACCCTGGCTGCAGAAAGGGGAATTAGTCGAAGTGTTGGCGGAAACCCCGCCGCCGCCGATGCCCATTTACATCATGTATCCCCCCGGCCGTTTCCTTGCGCCGCGGGTCAGGGTATTGATTGACTGGCTGATTTGGCTGTTTGAACAGTATCAACAGCCCAAAACGGACGTTTTTCCAGCAAACACCCGCAAACAGGGGAAATAACTATTGACGTCCCCGCCAAAATCTCTAGAATTCGCCTCCGTGGTACGTTACTCCGGTAATGTTTCTTGGAATGCGAAGGTGGCGGAATTGGTAGACGCGCTAGCTTCAGGTGTTAGTGTCCTTACGGACGTGAGGGTTCAAGTCCCTCTCTTCGCACCAAATAACCACATGATTTATATTGCACAGCATCAATGCGAAGGTGGCGGAATTGGTAGACGCGCTAGCTTCAGGTGTTAGTGTTCTTACGGACGTGAGGGTTCAAGTCCCTCTCTTCGCACCAAGCTGGTGATATAAATCGAAAGCAAAATAAAGATATCGGCTGTGCGAAGGTGGCGGAATTGGTAGACGCGCTAGCTTCAGGTGTTAGTGTTCTTACGGACGTGAGGGTTCAAGTCCCTCTCTTCGCACCAATCGATAACTCTCTCCGGTAATACCCCCAAAACAATCCCCAATCGAAACAATGATGAACACGCGAAAGCGTGGTTTTTGCGTTTTCAGCCCAGATTGAAGTTCAGACCGATCGCCGCCAGTCCACCGGCCAGCGCCATGCAGGAAGGCAGCAGCAGGTAGTGTCGCCAACGGCTATTGAACAGCATCACCAGGGTGGCCAGCATGGCAATCACAATCAGCGTGCGCAATTGCATCATATCCAGGTTGATCAATGCCAGTAACGGCAACAAGGCGCAGGGCAGCAAAACGCCCCAGGCGCTGGCCAGACGGCTACCCAGGCACCAACTGACGCCCCACAGCCCACACGCGGTAATCATGGCGGCAATCATGATAACCCTACCCTTCAAGTGATAATGAGAACCAATATCATATACCACTTTTTTTCACTGCGCATCATTTTCGCCGCGACGGTCAAACGCGGATGACATAACGGTTGAAAAATGATAATTTGCCATAAGAAAATTCCTAGTCTAATTCGCATGTTAATAATCACAATCTACAACCATACAATGCGAGTGTTTAATTCCCACCGACAGAATTTTTCGCAACCTTACCTTTTCGACAGATCGATATTGTAAAGAGTGAATTCCGCATGAACGCGCGTTCTTATCAGGAACTGCTGAACAGCAAACACCGCTTATCATTATTTTTATTTTTATTGATGAACGCGGCCTCTTCCGTATTTACATTATTAGTCCCGTTTCAAAATAAACCCGCTTTTACCCTGCCTTTATTAGGTATACCGCTATTTTGTCTGGCGGCATTTTTATTTACCCTGCAGTCTCCGCGGTTATACGTCAAAAAACTGAATCTATTTTCCTGCGTCCTGGGTCTGCTGTGGGCGGCACATATTTACCTTAAAAGTCAGCATTGTGCGCCGAACAACCAAAGTTTTCTATTAATTAGCCTGTTCAGTATGTTTTTTATCAGCGCCATTGCCTTAACCGATAATTTTATCGCCTTCTGCCTGCACGCCGTTCCATCCGCATTAGTCATTCTATTACTGGACGGTATGCACAATACCATGCGGATAGTATTCACCACGGTATTGCCGATTATCGCGTTCTCTATCCATCACCTGATGCTTAAACGCAGCGAACACTTTACCCAAACCCTGGTGGCGAATCTGTATAACGAACGGGACAGGTTCAGCAATTTAAGCATGATCGATCCCTTAACCGGGCTCTATAACCGTCGTGGCCTGGAGAATAAAATCAATATGTTGCCGGCGGCCGCGTCAGACTGCCATTTCGTGCTGCTGCTCGATATCGATCACTTCAAGGCTTATAACGATAATTATGGCCATACCATGGGTGACCAGGCGCTGGTGCAGGTCGCCATCGCCATCCGCGATTCGGTTCGTTCACGCGATATCGTGGTGCGTTACGGTGGAGAGGAGTTTTTGGTGCTGTTGACCAATGTGAATGAGGACTATGCCACCCAAGTGGCTGAACGGGTGCGCCAGCGGGTGCAGGAACTCAAAATCCCCCATCGCTTTAACCAGTTTGAAACCACCACGGTCACGCTCAGTGCCGGGATCTCCGCGTTGGACAAGCTGGATGTGGCCTCGGCGATCCGGGCGGCCGACGCCGCGTTATATCAGGCGAAAAACAACGGCCGCAATAATATTCAGCTGGCGCAAAACGTTCAACCCGCCGCCGTGTGAGCCGGCGGGCTGTGAGCTTAGCGGCGGCGCTGCTGCAGGCCGTAAGCAAACACCACGGCAAAACACAGCAGCGGCAGGCAATACGACAACGCCGTGCTATACCTGTCCGCCAGCGCCCCCATAAAGTAAGGCATGATGGCACCGCCAACGATCGCCATGATCATAAAGGAGCTGGCGCGCTTGGTGTGTTTGCCCATGTTTTTCACCCCGAGGGCGAAAATGGTCGGGAACATAATCGACATAAAGAAGAATACGGCGATCAGCGCCACCACCGAGATGCCATCCATACTGAGCATGACGACACCGCACAGCACAATGTTGACCAACGAGTAAACCATCAACAGCGTGGCCGGTTTGACCCTGCCCATCAGCCAGGTGCTGAAGAAGCGCCCGACCATAAAGCAAATCATGGCGATAGAAAGCAAATAGGACGCGCTTTGGTTGGAAACGTCGCTCCAGTGTTCGGTGGCATAGTTAATAAAGAACGCACCAACACCGACCTGTGCCGCCACGTAGAAGAACTGGGTGATCACCCCGCCAACAAAGTGCTTGTGCTGCCACAACCCCTGGGCGATTTCACCATGCTCCGGCTGCTCTTCCTCGCGGATGTCCGGCAACCGGGTGCGGCTGAACAAAAAGGCAATCAGCAGTACCAACACGGCGATCGCCACATAGGTCATCTTCACCGCACTCTGGTCACCGCTGCCTGCCCCCTGGGTGGCGGAGAAAAACAGCGTGCCGCCGATCATCGGGCCGATAAACTGCCCTAACCCATTAAACGACTGGGACAGGTTCAGCCGCCGTTCGGCCCCCTTTGCGTCCCCCAATACCGTGGCGTAAGGGTTGGCGGCGGTTTCCAGGCAACCCAGCCCGCAGGCAATCACAAACAGCGCAAACAGGAACATGCCAAAACTGTTGGCGGAGGCCGCCGGTACAAACAGCAATGCCCCGAGCGCATACAGGCACAGTCCGATCAGAATGCCGGCTTTGTAGCCTTTTTTATCCATAAAATAGCCGGCGGGCAGCGCCACCAGGAAGTAGGCGCCAAAATATGCCGCCTGTAATAATCCCGACTGCGCCTTGGTCACGTGCAGCGTTTCCTGAAAGTGCTTATTTAATACGTCCAGCAGGCCATATGACAGCCCCCACATAAAGAACAGGCTGGTCACCAAGATAAAAGCCCAGCGCAGATTGGCCGTCGCCTTGGCGCCCACCTGAGGTGGGGCAGCAGTTTTTTCAGCAAGCATTGATATATCCTCGGTAGGGTAAGTTATTGTTGTTGCAAAGAGAATATCCGCTCCATCACCACCCATTTTTCGCCTTGCGGCGTCCAGGGGGTGGCCACCTGGTAGTGCCACATCAGGGCTTCCCAGCGCTGCACGTGGGGATTGCTCAAACCGGCGGCGTCAAACCGCTCGGCATCGAATCCGCTACTGACTTCAACAATCATGAACAGCCGGGTACCCAGCCGGTAAATCTCCATATCCAGGATGCCGTGCTCACGCAGATGAGTGGCAATTTCTGGCCAGATGCACTGGTGATAGGCCAGGTATTCCTCGATCAACGCCGGTGAGTCGACCAGATCGAGCGCCTGACAGAAGCGCTGCCCCGTCCCCGTCACGCCACTCATGTGATAGCCCGGTCAAGATGCAGATACCCGCCGTCCACCGACAGCCATTGCCCGGTGGTGTGCGACGAACGTGATGAAATCAAAAACACCACGGTGTTGGCGATCTCCTGCGGCGTGGTCATTCGCTGTTCGAAAGGAATGCGCGCGGTAATTTTCTCGAGCTGCTGCTCCGGCTGCTCGAAGGTATTGATCCAGCGCTGATACTGCGGCGTGATCACCTCCGCCGGTACCACCGCATTCACCCGCACCCCTTCATGGCGCAGCGACACCGCCCACTCGCGTGTCAACGCCAGCACCGCGCCCTTGGCGGCGGTATAGCCACTGGTGCCTCCCTGCCCGCTGAGTGCGGTCTTGGAGGCGATATTGACGATCGCCCCTTTGCTGCTTTGCAACGCCGACTGGCACAGGTGCGCCATCAGGTAGTAATGAATCAGGTTTTTCTCCAGCGATCCGACAAAGGCTTCACGCCCGGCCTCCAGCCCTACCCCATCGTTAACGCCGGCGTTATTCACCAATGCATCGATACGGCCGAAGGTTTCCTGCGTTTGCGCCACCGCCCGCCGACACTGCTGTTCTTCACACAAATCGGTGATGATCACCGTGCTCCGTGGCTGCAAGCGACGCAGCTGCGCCAGAAACTCGGCCTCAGGCATGGCGTTAGTGACAATCACCGGGATTGCCCCTTCTTCAGCCAGCAGTTGGGAAACCGCCGCACCGATGCCGGAGCCGCCACCGGTAACCATCACCACCTTATCTTTCAGATACAGATCCATAACCAGACTCCGTTAACCCATAAATTCGGCATGCCGTGCCACCCCAAATCTCCGCCTGCTGCGAAGGACTCAGCGTGGCGATCGCCTGCTCATTCAGTTGATAAACCTGGCCGTAATCACCCGCCAGCAGGCACACCGGCCAGTCAGAACCAAACATCAGCCGCTGCGGGCCGAACGCCTCCAGCGCCGCCTCAAAAAACGGCAGTAGCTGTGAGGCCTGCCAATGCCCACCGGGGGCTTCGGTGATTAACCCGGAAAGCTTGCAGACCACGTGCGGCAACGCCGCCAAAGGCTTGATTTGCTGTGCCCAATGTTCTGCACCCTGAGCGATATCCGGTTTGCCAAGATGGTCCAGTACCAGCCAGTAATCGTCATGTTCGGCAGCAAACTGCGCCGCCGCCGACAAATGCCGGTGAGTAACCAGAATGTCGTAGACGTAGCCATGCCGCTGTAACGCCTGCATACCGCGCCGCACTTCCGGCAGCGCCAGCCAGGCATCCGGCTGCGGCTCGTCTTGCACCAAATGACGCCACCCGCGCAGCAGAGGTTGCTGCCGCCATACCTCCAGCCGCTGCGGCAGCTGCGGCGCGGTGATATCCAGCCAGCCCACTACCCCGCACACACCGCGGCTCTGCTGCGCCTGCGCCAGCAGCGTTTGGGTTTCCTGCTCGCACTGCCGTGCCTGTACCACCAGCGCACCGTCAAAACCGTGGTGTTCCAGCAGGGGTTCGAGCTGCTTTGGGCCAAAATCCTGTTGCAACACCGCCATCTGCTCGCTGATCCACGGATAGCGTTGCGGCTGGTAATGCCAGTAATGTTGGTGAGCATCGATGCGCAGCATGGTTAGTTTCCCGTTCAACCGCGGAACCGGTACTGTTCGAGCGACGCCGCATGCATCTCGATCGAATATCCGGGATTGAGCGGTGGCATATAGGCCGCCCCCTTGACCTCACAGGGATGGACAAAATGTTCATGCAGATGATCGACGTATTCGATCACCCGGCCGTCGTGGGTGCCGGCAATGCACAGGTAGTCGATCATCGACAGATGTTGAACGTATTCGCACAGTCCCACGCCACCGGCATGCGGGCACACCGGCAGGTTGTATTTGGCCGCCATTAGCATCACCGCCAGCACTTCATTAACGCCCCCCAGGCGACAGGCGTCGATCTGCACCACGTCAATCGCTTCGCGCATAATGAACTGCTTGAACAGAATACGGTTTTGGCACATCTCGCCGGTGGCCACCTTGACCGGATGCACCCCTTCGCGGATACGGCGGTGCCCTTCCACGTCGTCCGGGCTGGTCGGTTCTTCGATAAACCAGGGTTTGGCGAACGCCAGATGCTTCACCCAGGGAATGGCGTCGTTGACTTCCCAAACCTGGTTGGCGTCGATCATCAGTTGACGATCGGGGCCGATCACCTCGCGGGCAATGCGCACCCGGCGAATATCATCTTCCAGATCGCGCCCGACCTTCAGCTTCAGGTAGGAGAAACCGGCATCGACCGCTTCCTGGCACAACCGGCGCAGCTTATCGTCCGGGTAACCTAACCAACCGGCGGAAGTGGTGTAGCAGGGATACCCGTCCTGCAGCAGCCGTTCCAGGCGCTGCTCCTTGCCGTGTGCCCGCTGTTTGAGCAAGGTAAGCGCTTCCTGCGGCGTAATGCAGTCAGTGATGTAGCGAAAATCGATGCAGCGTACCAGCTCCTCTGGCGTCATCTCTGCCACCAGTCGCCACACCGGTTTACCCTCGGCCTTGGCCCACAGATCCCAAACCGCGTTGATCACCGCCCCGGTCGCCAGGTGGATCGCGCCCTTGTCCGGGCCGATCCAGCGTAACTGGCTGTCACCGGTAAAACGTCGCCAGAAGGCCCCCATATCGGCGGCGATCTCTTCCAACGAAACCCCGACGATCTGATGCTCCAGCGCGCGGATCGCCGCGCAGCAGATCTCATTGCCACGGCCGATGGTAAAGGTCAGCCCGTGGCCTGTCAGATCGTCACGATCGGTCTCCAGGATCACGTAGGCGGCGGAATAGTCCGGATCCGGATTCATCGCGTCGGATCCGTCCAGCGCCAGCGAGGTGGGGAAGCGAATATCTTCAACCCGCAGTGCGGTAATTGTGGTCATGGCATGCTCCCCATCAGGCTTGTACGGTTGTTTGACACTGTTCACCCAATCCCTCAATCCCCAGGCGCATCGTCTGCCCAGCCTTCAGGTAGACAGGCGTTGGCTTTTGCCCCATGCCGACGCCCGGCGGCGTACCGGTGGAGATCACATCGCCCGGTTGCAGACTCATAAAGCGGCTCAGGTAACTGATAATTTGTGGAATGCGGAAGATCATGGTGCTGGTATTGCCGTCCTGATAGCGTTTGCCGTCCACTTCCAGCCACAGATTCAGGCTATGGGGATCGGCAATTTCATCGGCAGTCACCAGCCAGGGGCCGGTGGGGCCAAAGGTGTCGCACCCCTTGCCCTTGTCCCAGGTACCGCCGCGTTCGATTTGGAACTCACGCTCCGAGACGTCGTTGATCACGCAGTAGCCGGCAACGTGCTGCATCGCGTCCTGCTCGCTGATATAGCGCCCACCCTGACCAATGATCACCCCCAGCTCCACCTCCCAGTCGGTCTTGAGCGAGTCACGCGGGATCTGCACCTCGTCGTTAGGCCCGACCACCGCGCTGGTCCACTTGTTGAACACCACTGGTTCAGAGGGGATCGCCGCGCCGGTTTCCGCCGCATGGTCGGCGTAATTGAGACCAATACAGATAAACTTGCCGATGTGGCCCACGCACGGCCCCAAACGCGGCTGTCCAGCCACCTTCGGCAGTTGGTTGATGTCCAGCGCGCGCAGTTGGTCCAACGCGGCGGGCAGCAGTGCCTCACCACTCAGATCGGCGATATGCTGCGAGAGGTCACGGATCTGACCCTGATTGTCCAATATCCCCGGACGTTCCTGCCCCGGTGCGCCATAACGTAAAAGTTTCATGCAATCCTCACTAAGAAAGTAGATGGCCAGGGCCTCAGTTACTCCAGCCGCCGTCGATAATCTGCACCGTACCTGTGGTATAGGAACTGGCGTCGGACGCCAGATACAGCGCCAACTGGGCAATCTCGCCGGTGGTGCCGATGCGGCCAATCGGCTGGCGGGCAACAAACGCCTGATACACCTCTTCTTCGCTGCGTCCCTGCTCACGGGCCTGCTCGGCGATGCGCTGGCGCAGCGACGGCGATTCCACCGTACCGGGGCAAATGGCGTTGCAACGAATGCCCTGAGTGACGTAATCCGCCGCTACCGACCGCGTCAGGCCAATCACCGCCGCCTTGGTGGCGCTGTAAGCGAAGCGGTTCGGCACCCCTTTCACGCTGGAGGCGACCGACGACATATTGATAATCGAGCCGTTTTTGCGTGCCAGCATGCCGGGCAGGAAGGCACGGATCATGCGGAACATCGCCGTCACGTTAAGATCGAGGGCGAATGCCCACTGCTCCTCGCTGCACTCGAGGATCGAACCGCTGTGCACCACACCGGCACAGTTGAACAGCACGTCGATCGGCCCGAGGGTTTCCGCAGCCGCGGCGATCGCCGCAGGATCAGTGACGTTTAGCGTCATTGGCTGAATACCGGGCAGCCCCTGCAGTTGTTCGATGTTGATATCGGTGGCGATCACCTCGGCACCCGCATCGGCAAACAATCTGGCAGTACTGAAACCGATACCCTGTCCAGCGGCGGTGATCAGCACGCGTTTTCCACTTAAATTCATTTTCGCTCCCTTGGCCTAAAGGCCTAATGGTCAGGCCATTAAAGGCGGTTAAAGGTCAGGCCTTTAACATGACAAAAGACGCTTTACGCGTTATGGTTTGGTGAGAATGTTATGAGACACAGGCAAAACAGTTTTCCGTTTAACCAATTTTTTACACTTGATTAACCATTACTCAAGCGGCTTGAGCCATATTTGTGCGCAATATCACTTAACATCGAACAGCCTAAGGTCAAAAATGCCGATCACCAGACTGGAAAACCCACGTATTTACAGACAGATAGCCGACCAATTGAAGCGGCTCATCGATAATAATGAATTTCCTCCGGGCAGCCGCCTGCCGTCCGAGCGGGATCTGGCCCAACAGCTACAGGTCAGCCGCGCCTCTGTGCGTGAGGCGCTGATCGCGCTCGAAGTGATTGGTCTGGTGGATGTTAAAGTCGGCAATGGGGTGATTGTCCGGGCACAGACGCCGACCATGGTTTCGCAGGAGCCGGTGATGGCGCAGGCCGGGCGCGGTCAGTGGGCAGAAATCGACGATGAGCTGAATATCGAGCTGGATTTTAACGCCGAGCTGCCGCCGTTCTCACTGCTGCAAACCCGCCTGTTGATCGAACCGGAAACCGCCGCGCTGGCCGCGCGCCACGCTACCGATCAGGAGCTGGCAGGCATCCGCGATGCCTACGAGCAAAACTGTCGCGATAACCGCGCGGGTTCGGCTACCCATCCCGGCGATCGGCTATTCCATATCCGTATCGCTCAGGCCAGCGGCAACCCGGCCTACGCGTTTGTCATCGGTCACCTGCTCGGCCATCGTTACGGCAGCATGTTCCGCGTATTGCAACGCAACTATACGCCGGACGATATGCCGCATCGTTCCGAACAGGAACACCGGGCTATTCTGGCGGCGATTGAAGCCCGTGACGTGCGCGGCGCACGCAAGGCGATGAAAGCCCATCTGGACCAAGTGATCGCCATTTTCACTCGCGCACAGTAGGCCGAATGGGCAGCATTGGAGCAGCGGAAATTTTTTTTTCAAACCGCTCTTTTTTCCACATGCAGCCAGGGCCGAGGCACATTACACTGACAGCCTATTACGCCGTGTCATGCCACGGCCCAGGCCTTTTCCCTGCTGCCTTTTAAAATGGATAACGACCGTTGAAGAACTCTTTCTCCGCTTCATTGCTGGCGCTGAGCCTGTGTGCCGCCCCGCTGGCCGCGCAGGCCGCCGCCCCGCAGCTGGCCTCGCAAATCGTCGACCAGTATGCCGAACATATTTTCTACAACAGCGGTGCCACCGGTATGGCGCTGGTGGTGATCGACGGTAACCAGGTGGTTAACCGCAGTTTTGGTGATACCAAACCCGGCAATAACCTGCGCCCGCGCCCGGACTCGCTGATCCGCATTGCCTCAATCACCAAACTGATGACCAGTGAAGTGATGGTCAAGATGGCGGCGGAAGGCCGGGTCAAGCTCAACGATCCGTTGCGCAAATATGCCCCCCAAGGTGCTTACGTGCCGGCCTATAACACACGCCAGCCGATCACTTTGCTGAACCTGGCAACCCACACCAGCGCCCTGCCGCGTGAACAACCGGGCAAGAAGCCGCCAAAAACGCCGGTCTTTACCTGGCCGACCAAGGCACAGCGCTGGCAGTGGCTGGAACATGCCAACGTCACGGTGCCACCGGGCGTGCGCGCCTCTTATTCCAACCTGGCGTACGACCTGCTGGCGGATGCACTGTCGCGGGCGGCGGGTAAACCTTACACCGCGCTGCTGAAGGAAAAAATCACCGCACCGCTCGGCATGGTCGACACCACTCTCACCCCAAGTGCCGAACAGTGCTCACGCCTGATGGTGGCTTCCGCCGGCCCGAGTGCCTGCCGTGACACCACAGCCGCGGCCGGTAGCGGCGGCGTTTACTCCACCCCGCGCGACATGCAGCGCTGGATGCAGCAATTCCTTACCTCCAACGTCTCTGGCTCACGTAAATCGACCGCCGCCAGCGAACAGACCATGTACTTCCAACGCAACGATCTGGTCTCGCTAAAAGGCATGGACGTGCCGGGTGAAGCCAGCGCATTAGGATTGGGCTGGGTGTATATGGCACCGAACGGCGAACTGCCGGGAATTATTCAAAAAACCGGCGGTGGCGGCGGCTTTATTACCTATATGGCGATGATCCCGCAGAAAAACGTCGGGGTATTTGTGGTGGTGACCCGCTCGGAACTGAGCAAGTTCACCAACATGAGCGATCCGGTGAACCGACTGGTGAGTGATTTGGCGGCGAATAAAAGTTGATGTTATCGGGCGCAGCGGTGAGCTGCGCCCATTAGGGTCAGGCCAGAGCCAGCCTTTCGTGCATTACCGGATGGAAGTTGCGCTTGAAGTAGATCAGGCCGTTACCGGCCGCACTGACCACGATCTGGCGGATCTGTACCAGATACACCTGATGGGTGCCGATGCTTTGGATCTGCTCGATCTCCCCTTCCAGGCTGGCCAGCGTGTTACGCAACACCGGTTGCCCCAGCGCGCCACTCTGCCAGTCATCCAGACGGAAACGCTCTTCCATACTGACCTCGGTCATTCCGGCAAAGTGGCGCGCCATCAGCTCCTGCTCATGATTCAACACGTTGACGCACAGCCGTTGATTGGCCTGGAAAACCGGGTTCATCGCGCTGTTGCGGTTAATGCACACCAGCAGCGTCGGCGGCGTATCGGTCACCGAGCACACCGCGGTGGCGGTAATACCGCAACGTCCTGCCGGGCCATCGGTGGTGACGATATTCACCGCGGCAGACAGGCTGGCCATGGCGTCGCGAAACAGCAGACGGTGTTCATTTTCCTGAGACATACAAACCTCCTCGCGGCTCACTTAAGCAGTTTATCCAACTGATTAATATCGTCATTATTATGCAGATGCGGCACTTTCCAACCGTGCTGGTCATAGTCGGACAGGCATTTGTCGACCATCTCCATCATCTTGCCCATGGTGCCGGATCCCTGCGCCTGACGCAGGCATTGCAGGCGGATCTCGTCCTGACTGCCGGCATAGTTGATTTCATACAGTTCGTGACGGCCACCGAACTCACTGCCGATCGCATCCCACATCAGTTTGAGGATCTTGATGCGCTCGACGTGATCCATCCCGTTGGATCCACGCACATAGCGGGACAGATATTTATCGATTTCCGGGTTATTCATGTCGCGCACGCTGGACGGCAGGTAAATCAGGCCGCTGGTGACGTTCTTTTCGATGATGTTCTTCACCTTGGCGTAGGCCATCGGCGCCATCACGCGATAAGTCTGCAGCGCGGCGGAATCCGGTAAATAGGCGCCGTTTTCCCACTTGGTGGCCTCGGCGCACATCGCGTCGGTCAGCGACCAGAACAGATTGCGCCAGGCCACCACTTCACCGAGATCGGCCTGAACGCCACGGAACTCCAGCACGCCGGTACAGGCCAGGCTCTTTTGCAGCAGCGCGGTAATAAAGTCCATCTTCACCGCCAGACGAACGCAGGCCTGCAGCGGGAACAGCCGGGCGAAGCCGCCCTCGGTGCTCCAGCGGCGGCAGCGATCGAAATCGCGGTAGATCAGCACGTTTTCCCATGGGATCAACACATGATCCATAATCAGGATCGCATCGTTCTCATCAAAACGGCTCGAAAGCGGATAATCGAATGGCGATCCGGTGGCACCGGCAACCAGTTCATAAGAGGCGCGAGAGATCAACTTCACCCCTTCGGCGTCCATCGGTGCGACAAACATCAGCGCAAAGTCCGGGTTGTCGCCCATCACCTGGGCCGAGCCGAAGCCGATAAAGTTGTAGTGGGTCAGCGCCGAGTTGGTTGCGACCACCTTGGCACCGCTGACGATAATGCCGGCGTCGGTTTCCTTTTCCACCTGAATAAATACGTCTTTCACTTCGTTGACCGGCTTGTGACGGTCGATCGGCGGGTTGACGATGGCGTGGTTAAAGTACAGACCGGTTTCCTGAATGCGTTTGTACCAGTGGCGCGCGTTATCAGCGAACTGGCCGTAAAACTCCGGGTTAGCACCCAACGCAGATCCGAAGGCCGCCTTGTAGTCCGGGGTGCGTCCCATCCAGCCGTAGCTCTGACGCGACCAGTCGGCGATGGCGTCACGCTGCTGGCGCAACTCATCCGGGCTGCGGGCGTAACGGAAGAATTTGTGGGTGTAGCCGCCGCTGCCGGTATCGGTGCCCCAGCACAGACGGTCCTGGCTAACCGGATCGTGCAACGCGTCGTACAACTGGCCGACCGAGGCCGCTGCGTTGCGGAATGCCGGATGAGTGGTAACGTCCTTCACCCGCTCGCCATAGATATAAATTTCGCGGCCGTCCTGCAAGCTCTTCAGGTATTCGTCACCGGTGAACGGGCGTTTGTTGTCAGCACGAAAGTCTTCAGGTTTCATTTAAGTCTTCCTCGTAATCGGCATTTTATGGGCCGTGGAGCCGGCCACTTGTTAAAATAATGTTTTCTTTTGGTTGCTTAATTGAAGCCTCCAACGCCAATTTCGAGAAGAGACTTTTGCGGCAATCGCCGGTACTTTTCAGGCAGCTTTGCCACTATCGCTGCAAACTGTGATCCAGCTTACGAAAGGGAGTGTTGTGCGGCGCGGTAGCTCGAAGGGGAACAGCCTTCCAGCCGATTGAAAAAACGGGCGAAATAAGCCGGATCCTTAAAACCCAGGCTATAAGCGGTTTCATGCACCGTGCAGGCACTGAACAGCAGCATACGTTTGGCTTCACGCAGCAGGCGATCGAATATCAGTCGTTTGGGGGGCTGATTGGCGAAACGCCGACACAGGTCATTGAGCCGTGACTCGGTGACCCCCAGCGCCTGGGCATAGTCCGGCACCGGCAGGTGATCGCGGAAGCGTTCATCCACCATCTTGTTGAAACGTTGGAATAATTTCAGCTCGCCGCGCACCCCACTGGCGGCAGAGTCCTCCAGCGACGCATTGCGTAACAGCAGGGTGAACACCGCCTGCGCCAGCAGCGCCAGCGTCTGTTCGCGACCGGCCAGGCGCTGGCTGAATTCGCGGCGGATCAGTGCCCAGTAATGGCTGAGCGCCGTCAGCTCTTGCGGCACATCTGCCATCGACAGGCAAATACCCGGCATGTCCAGCGCCAGGTTGCTGCCGGGGTACAGCCGTTCCAGCAGCGGCCAGATCAGCTCCTGACGTACCGTCAGTACGTGCCCGTCGCTGTCCGGCTCGGTGAAGAACGCATGCGGCACCGAGGGTGGCGTGAGGATAAACAGCGGTGCCTGCACCGAATAGTGCTGTGAGTCCAACTGCAGCTCAATCTTGCCGGTCTCCAGAAAGTGCACCTGGAAGTAACGGTCGTGCCAGTGCACCTGCATATCGCGACCAAAAAAGGCCGCCAGCCCGGCAAAGGTTTCGTAATGCACTTCATCGGTGGCATAACGCGCATCGTACTCTTTGCAGATATCGATATTGGCGATAAAACCGGTACTTTTCTGCATCTATTGACCTCATTCCTCCGGTAAGGGGCGCCACATGCCGCGCCCGTAACCTATCCCCATTATGGCGTGGCCCGCGGCCGCGAACCCTGCATCGGAATACGCCAGACGATCAGCGCACCCAGGATCAACAGCCCCGCAACGAAATACAGCCCGGAGTTAAAGCTGCCGGTCAGATCCTTAAACCAGCCAATCAATAGCGGGCTGACCGCCGAACCTATATTGCCGGTGGCGTTGATCACCGCGATCCCGATCGCCCGCGCCTCCAGGCTGATCGACTGATCCGGCGTGGTCCAGAAGATCGCCATAGCGGTGAACGATCCTACCGACGCCATAACTATCCCCAGCAGCTGGATCATGCTGTGATCGGTAGCCGAGGCCAGCAGCCAACCGGCGGCGGCAAACAGGTACGGCAGTGCGGTGTGATGTTTTCGCTCCTGTAACCTATCCGAGCGTTTGCTCCACCAGATCATCCCGGCGATAGTGCAGATCTGCGGGATCGCCGCCAGAATGCCGATCACAATGTTGCTGCTGCCCTGGTTGAAGCTCTGCAGGATCTGCGGCGTCCAGATGTTAATGGCGCTCAGGGTATTGGTCAGGCAGAAATAGGCCAGCGTGTACATCAGCACAATCGGCGTGAAGATTTCCCGCCACAGGTTACGCTGCTGCATCGCCCGGTGGCTGCCTGGCCCATTGGGCTGCACCAGTTGCAGTTTGTCGGCGTCCATCATGGCTTTCAGACTGGTTTTTTCTTCGTCGGTCAGCCATTTGGCCTTGGCTGGGGTATCGTCCAGATAGAACCACACCACCACGCCCAACAGCACCGAAGGAATGCCCTCTATCAGGAACAGCCATTGCCAGCCCTTGAGGTTCATCAATCCGTCCAGCGCCAGAATATAGCCGGACACCAGCGAGCCAATCGCCATGGTCACCGGCATGGCGATCATAAACAGCGCGTTGGCCCTGGCGCGGTAAAACGCCGGGAACCAGTAGGTGAGATACACCAGAATACCCGGCAGGAAACCGGCCTCGGTGATACCGACGATCATCCGCAGCACATACAGACTGGTTGGCCCGGTGGCGAACAGGGTGCAGGTGGAGGCGATGCCCCACAGCACCATGATGGTGGCGATCCAGCGCCGCGCCCCGACAATCCCCAGCATGATATTGCTCGGGATACCGAAAATCACGTAGGTGACGTAGAACAGGGTCGCTGCCAGACCGAACATGGTCGAACTGAGACCGAGATCCTTGCCCATCGTTAGCCCGGCGAAACCGATGTTGATGCGGTCGAGGAAAGAGAAAACAAACAGTACAAACAGGAAAATAATCAGTCGCCGAAATAACTTTTTAATCACCGATTGTTCGGTGGCGGTTAACGCTTTATGTTGCTGCGCCGGGTTGACCGGCGGCAGCGAATCGACGTTGCTCATGGTGTCTCCAGTAAGATTGCGTCCTGCAACCTAATAAACGCCCGGGGATTGCTCGGGAGGCTGTTGCTGCTTAAAGCGACCGGCCAGGGACTCCGCCGCCCGCGCCAACAGGGTGGTATCCACCCCTACCGCGACAAACAGCGCGCCGGACGCCAGGTAATGCTGCGCCAGCTCAGGATTGGCGGTCAGAATGCCCGGCGCCTTGCCGGCAGCGCTGATGCGCGCAATGGCATCGTCGATGGTGCGTTGCACCTCCGGTTGTTGCGGATTACCGGCATACCCCATGTCGGCACTGAGATCCGCCGGGCCGATAAACACCCCGTCGACGCCTTCTACCTGCAGGATCTCATCCAGGTTTTTCACCGCCTCGCGGGTTTCGATCTGCACCAATACGCACATCTGCGCATCGGCCTGTTGCAGATAATCCGGTACCCTATTCCAGCGCGACGCACGCGCCAATGCACTGCCGACTCCGCGTATCCCATGCGGCGGATAACGGGTGGCACGCACCGCTTCACGCGCCTGCCCGGCGTTTTGAATCATTGGGATCAGCAGCGTCTGGGCACCGACGTCCAACAGTTGCTTAATCATCACCGCGTCGTTCCACGCCGGGCGTACCACCGGTTGGCTCGGATAAGGCGCAATCGCCTGCAACTGGCCCAGCACCGTTTGGACATTGTTGGGCGCATGCTCGCCGTCGATCAGCAGCCAGTCAAAGCCGGAGCCTGCCAACAGTTCTGCACTGTAGCTACTGCATAGCCCCAGCCACAGGCCGATCTGCGGGCGTTTTTCCTGCAGCGCCTGCTTGAAAGCGTTGGTTAACATGATGTTCTCCTTGGTGTTTTCCCCTCACCCCGGCCCTCTCCCAAAGGAGAGGGAGTAAACCGGCTCGATCGATCCCCTCTCTCAATGGAAAGGGAGTAAACTGCCTCGATCCCACTCGATCTATCCCCTCTCCCTCTGGGAGAGGGAGTAAACCGGCTCGATTGATCCCCTCTCCCAATGGAAAGGGAGTAAACCGCCTCGATCCCACTCGATCTATCCCCTCTCCCTCTGGGAGAGGGCTAGGGTGAGGGGGGAAATCAAACAAAACGGCAGCTAATGCAGCCCATCGGGCCGTAATCGGCATGGAAGGTATCGCCACGTCGCGCGGCTACCGGCCGGGTAAAGGAGCCGCCGAGGATCACCTGCCCAGCTTCCAGCTCCACGTCATACGGGAACAGCTTATTGGCCAACCAGGCCACACCGTTGGCCGGATGGTTCAACACCGCCGCCGCCACGCCGGATTCTTCGATCACGCCGTTGCGGTACAGCAGCGCACTGATCCAGCGCAGATCCAGCGCATCCGGTTTGATCGGCCGCCCGCCCATCACCACGCCGGCATTAGCAGCGTTATCGGAGATAGTGTCGAACACCTTGCGCGGGCGCTGCGTTTCCGGATCGACGTTATGGCTGCGCGCATCGATGATTTCCAGAGCCGGGATGATGTAATCGGTAGCGTTGTAAACGTCGAACAGCGTGCAGTTCGGTCCGCGCAGCGGTTTGGCCAGCACAAATGCCAGTTCAACCTCGACGCGCGGCACGATAAAGCGATCGATCGGAATATCACTGCCGTCGTTGAAAAACATGTCGTCCAGCAGCGCGCCAAAGTCCGGCTCAGTGATTTGCGAACTGACCTGCATGGCGCGTGACGTCAGGCCGATTTTATGGCCCTTCAGCGTGCGGCCCTCGGCGATTTTCAGCGCTACCCACTGCCGCTGAATGGCGTAAGCGTCTTCGATAGTGATCTCGGGATGATCCAGCGACAGCGCGCGGATCTGCTCGCGGTTCTGCTCCGCCTGATGCAAACGCTGCACGGCACGGCTCACCAGCTCTTTATTCAACATGGACGGCCCCTTACTCTTTACGAAATAGCGCGTGGACATTGTTTTGCTTGTAGTTCAGCACCGGATCCAACTCTTCCATGGTGAACGACAGCGCCAGATAGCGGCTGGCCATCAGCGCGGCGAAGTGCTCGGTGATCAGGCTGAACAGCATCGCCCCGACCTGTTCACGGCTTTCCAGACTGCGCCCGTGGCCGATCTTCAACGTCATATGCACAAAAGCGTAGTCCCGCTGGCCGTCGGCCATCTGCCAGGTATCGAGCCAGATGGCACGGCTGCGCACCCCGGCCAGTGGGAAAATACCGGTGTCCGCCAGTGCCTGATTGACCCTGGCGAACAGCGCGGGCAAATCCGCCTCGTGGCGGATGTTGTCGGTACATTCAGCGTAAAAATGGGGCATGGAGACTCCTCAGGCTTCGGCCGGCAGCGGGAAGATGGCGTTGACTTGCCCGGTGCCGGAACTGGCAAACAGCGGGGTAACAAACTCCACCTTGCCGTCATATTTGTCCCAGCCCAGCAGGCCGAGCAGCATCACGGTGTCATGCATGTTGCCCTCGCCGTAGCAGTAGTCGGCGTACTCCGGCAGCATTTCGCAAAACTCGCGAAAGCGCCCTTCTTCCCACAGCTTGACCACCCGTTCGTCCATCTGCTGGTCAAACTGGCGGGTGTAGCTGTTCATACCTTCTTCGGCACGCTGGTCGTCGATGAAACGGTGTGAAAGCGAACCGCTGGCCAATACCGCCACCGTCCCGTCGTATTTCTCAATCGCGGTTTTGATCGCCTCACCTAACCGACGACTGTCGGCAAAGTCATGCACGGTGCAAAACGCCGAAATCGAGATCACTTTGAAATGTTTGTCGCTATTCATGTAGCGCATCGGCACCAGCGTGCCGTACTCCAGCTTCAGGCTTGGGATCTCATGCGCTTTGGCGCGTACCCCGAGTTTGCAGGCTTCAGCGGCAATCAACTGACCCAGTGCCGGGTTGCCTTCGTATTCGTAGGTCATGTCGCGGATGAAGTGCGGCAGTTCGTTGCTGGTATACAGCCCTTCGAAATGCGGGCTGCAGTTGATGTGATAGGCGCTGTTCACCAGCCAGTGGGTGTCGAACACAATAATGGTGTCGACGCCCATTTCACGGCAGCGCGCGCTGATCTCTTTATGACCGTCGATCGCCGCCTGGCGGCAACCATGGTTTTTTCCAGGCATTTCCGACAGATACATTGACGGCACATGAGTGATCTTTGCTGCTAAAGCCAATTTGCCCATATAACCCTCCTAGACGCCCCAACGTGGGATCGGGTGATCCCCCATGGAAATACACACGTTCTTCATCTCGGCGAACACTTCGAAACTGTATTCCCCGCCTTCACGGCCGGTGCCGGACGATTTCACGCCGCCAAATGGCTGACGCAGATCGCGTACGTTTTGGGTGTTGACGAAAACCATGCCCGCTTCAATATTGCGAGCCAGACGCAGCACCTTGCTCACATCCTGCGTCCAGATATACGACGCCAGGCCGTACTCCACGTCGTTGGCCATACGCAGGCCATCTTCTTCTGATTTGAACGGCAGCAGGCAGGCCACTGGCCCAAAAATCTCCTCCTGCGCAATGCGCATCCGGTTGTCGACATCCGCCAGCACCGTCGGGCGCAGGAAGTTGCCGTGGCTCAGACCGGCCGGTTTATCCGGGCCGCCGGCCAACAGAGTGGCCCCTTCTTCCAGCCCCAGGCGGATATAGCCGGAGACTTTTTCCCAGTGCTGTGGGCTGATCAACGCCCCGACCTGGGTGTTGGGGTCTTGTGGATCCCCCACCCGCAGGCGGTTGGCGCGCTCGGCGAAGCGTTTGACGAATTCCGGGTAGATGCTCTCCTGAATAAAGATGCGCGACCCGGCGGTGCAGCGTTCACCGTTGATCGAGAAAATGGTGAACAACGCGGCATCCAGCGCACGTTCAATGTCGGCATCCTCAAAAATCAGCACCGGCGATTTGCCGCCCAACTCCATGGAAAACTTCTTCAACCCGGCGCTTTCAATAATCCGGCGACCGGTAGCGGTGCCGCCAGTGAAGGACACGGCGCGCACGTCTTTATGGCGCACCAGAGCATCGCCGGCGGTAGCGCCGTAACCTTGCACCACGTTGAGCACCCCGGCCGGAATGCCGGCTTCCAGCGCCAGTTCACCCAGACGATCGGCCGTCAACGGCGACAGCTCGGACATTTTCAGCACCGCGGTGTTGCCCAGCGCCAGGCAGGGCGCGGTTTTCCAGGTCGCGGTCATGAAAGGCACGTTCCACGGCGACACCAGCGCACACACCCCGACCGGCTGGATCAGCGTGTAGTTGAGCATCTTGTCGTCCACCGGGTAGGTGCGGCCATTCATCTGCTGACAGATCTCGGCGAAGAACTCAAAGTTGTGCGAGGCACGCGGGATCAGCACGTTTTTGGTTTGGTGGATTGGCAGGCCGGTATCGGCGGTTTCCATCTCGGCGATCTGCGGCACGTTCTCGTCGATCAGTTCGCCCAGGCGACGCATCAGGCGCGCACGCTCTTTCATTGGCGTATTGGCCCATTTCGGGAAGGCGGCCTTGGCGGCGGCCACCGCCTGATCGATCTCCAGCTGTCCGCCGGACGCCACTTCCGCCAGCACCTCGCCGTTGGCCGGGTTGGTGGTGGTGAAGTACTCTTTGCTGGCTACGTTTTTACCGTTAATCCAATGGTTGATGGTTTTCATCGCAGGCTTTCCTCGTAATCTTTTTCACTGATGATGTGGTTAACCAGACGGCCAATGCCCTCGATCTCCACCACCACTTCGTCCCCCGGCTGCACGTCGGCCAACCCTTTCGGCGTGCCGGTGGCGATCATGTCGCCCGGCTGCAGCGTCATAAATTCGCTCAGGTAACTGATCAAATAGGGGATATCAAAAATCATGTCGCCGGTGCTGCCGCGCTGGCGCAGCTCACCGTTGACGTAAGTGCTGAGCGCCAGACGGTGCGGATCGGCGATATCATCGCGATCGACGATGTACGGCCCAATCGGCGTCAGGGTGTCGCGGCTTTTCACCCGCAGGTTCGGACGGTAATAATTTTCCAGATAGTCGCGGATGGCGTAGTCGTTACACAGGGTGTAACCCGCTACATAGTCCATGGCGTTCTCACGGCTGACGTTGCGTGCCGTTTTGCCGATCACCGCCACCAGCTCGGCTTCGTAGTGCATATACTCGACGTCGGCCGGGCGCACCGACACCTGACGGTGGCCGGTCAGGGTGTTGGGGGCCTTCAGGAACACCAGCGGTTCTTCCGGCGCCTTGAATTCCAGTTCGCTGGCATGGTCGGCATAGTTCAGGCCCAGGGCAAATACCGTGCCCTGCGCCGGTGGCAGCCATTCGACGTCCAGTTCATTGAGCACGCTGCCGTCCGGCAGGGTGACACGCAGTTGCTGATCAACGCTGACGTTAAAGATTTGGCCGTGATGGCGAATACGGGCGTGTTTCATGATGCTCCTCCTGCCTGCGTCACGCGGTTGGTCAGGGTCGGCAGACCGGCGGCGCGTACCGTCACTTCATCCCCCGGTTTAATCTCCACCCGCTGGTGCGGCGTTCCGATCAGCACCGCGTCGCCCGGCTGCAGGGTAATAAAATCGCTGATGGCGGCGATCAGTTCCGGCACTGAACGCACCAGATCGGCCGTCGACCAACGGTCCTGCTCCACACCGTTGATTTCGGTGATAATTTCCAGCTTGTCGCTGGTTGCCAATTGACCGATGTCCCCCAAAGGACAGAAGCCATCGCGGCATTTCGCTTTGATCGCCGGGCGGTAAAAACTGCTTTCCGGCAGGCTGACATCATTGGCCAACGCATAGCCGGCCAGATAATCGGCCACCCGTTCGGCAGGAACCTTGCGCGCGGTGTTGCCAATCACCACCGCCAGCGTGGCGCCGCTTTGTACTTGCTCACCGGCAGGAAACGGGATCGCCCCGCCGTTGGCGAGGTGGGTATTACGGGGTTTGATAAACCACACCGGGGTCTTCGGCGGGGTTTTATAAGGTGGCTGATGAAACGCCTGATCCCAGGCGTCCATCTGGCTGCGGTGGTTCAACGCGACGGAAAAAACGGTGCCTTTCATGCAAACTCCTTTCAATGACAGAACATGACAACCGGCATTCATTAATATGTTAATGATTACTTTTATACGCTGTTCAGCTTTTACGCAACGCGGGAGGATTGATTTGTGATCGTGATAACAAAATATTCACAAGCAGTGAACATTAGCGTGATTATTCAACGTATTAATCATTTTCAGGCGATTTTTCCACCCACAGGTGCATTTTCGCTTTATCCGGCAAGGTAAACCTGGCTACTATTAAGTTATTAATAAATCCAGACTGCACCGGGCATTACCTGTGTGCGGTACCGGAATAACGAACACCTTGATAGCTAAGGCCAAATCTATGCATGAATCCTTAACCATTGCCCTGCTACAGGCGCGTGAAACCGCCATGGGGTTTTTCCGCCCGATCCTGAAAAGCCATAATCTGACCGAGCAGCAGTGGCGCATCATTCGCGTGTTGGCCAACAGCCGTTCAATTGAGTTCCACGAGTTGGCGGCAGAAACCTGCATTCTGCGCCCCAGCCTGACCGGCATTTTGTCGCGCATGGAGCGCGACAAGCTGATCTTCCGTCTGAAACCGGTTAACGATCAGCGCAAGCTGTATGTATCGCTGACCCAGCAGGGCCAGGAGCTGTATGAAGTGGCGCGCCATCAGGTGGAACAGGGCTACGCGGAGATTGAAGCCGCCTTTTCGCAGCAGAAGATGGGCCAACTGATGACGCTGCTGGACGAACTGATCCGGCTTGGCGACCAACTGCCCGCCAACGTGACCGCCCATCCGACAAAAAAGCCGTAGGGGCGCGACCTGCTGCGCCCGTATAAATCGGGACGAACCTGTTCGTCCCTTACGGATGAGCCTCGGGGAGTAATGCGCCGCCGTCCACCACCAGCGTTTGGCCGGTGATATAGGCCGCCGCCGGAGAGGCGAGAAACACCATCGCCGCCGCGATGTCTTCCGGCTCCCCCAGCCGCCCTAGCGGTACCGCTGCGGCAATCGCCTGATTGACCGCCGCGCCCCCCAGATTGGCCATTGCCGGCGTGCGGATCATCCCCGGCTCCACGCCATTGACCCGAATGTCCGCCGCCGCCAGCTCCAGCGCCGCCGCCCGAATAAAACCGTTCACCCCGGCTTTGGAGGCGGCATAGTGCGCCAGCCCCGGATAAGCCACCCGTGGCCCGGTCACCGACGAGGTCACCAGAATGCTGCCGCCGCCCTGGCGCTGCATCCACGGCAACGCCGCCTGTGCCAGAAAAAACGGGGCCATCAGATTGACGCTCAACGTGCGTTGCAACAGCACCACGTCAATCTCGGCAAAAGGGGTCAACGGGAAGTAGGCCGCGTTGTGAATCACCACATCCAGCCGCTGATGCTGCTGCCCCACCGCCGCCACCCGTTCGGCTATTTGCCCAGGGTCGGCCAGATCACAGGCCATCGCCTGCACCCGCCAGCCCTGCTGCTGCAGCGTCTCGGCGGCATCCTGAGCCTTTTGCAGTTGCAGATCCGCCATCACCACCGTCGCCCCCAGCCGGGCAAAGGCGCTGACAATCGCCAGCCCAATGCCCTGCGCGCCGCCGGTCACCAGCACCACCTGACCGCTAAAGGCATCGGCCGCATAAGTTGTCTTCATCGGTCTAGCCCTGTGGATGACGCGTGGTGTTCAGCACCTGTGCATGAGCACCCACGGCAAAATTGCTCAGCGCGCTGAAATCGCTGCCCTGATACCCGAGGATCTTGCCGTCGGTGCGCATGCCCTGCAGATCAATCATCACCACGCCCAGCGTCGGCACGATCTTCTCGCGCCATACGAACAGGTAAAGTTTTTCCGCCACCTTCACGTAATGACAACGATCGACATCCGCCAACCCTTTCTCCACCCCGTCCAGACACTGCCAGGCGTAGAAATTGTCGTTCAGGTAGATATGTTCGTAACGTTCGGTCGGGCTGTAGCTGTACATATTGCGCATGCCGATTAACTCATCGGTGAAATGCGGCGGCGCAACGGTAGCGTCATCCAGCGTGCCGAAATGGAACTCCGCATTGACCGCCGTCAGCGGCAACCCTTGTTCTACGCGGCTGAAGGCGTCCAGACGGGTTTGCTGTTCGTCCGGCAACTGGCCGTAGACCGCCGTGAAATTGCCCTGATTGCGATCGCACACCAGCGTAATACTGGCGTTGTCCTGCGCGGGATCGAGAAAATCAATAAACAGAATGCCGGGGCGAATGCTGGTGGCGCGATAAGCGATGCCCCGGTACTCGCCCCAGCTCAGCGTCTGCTGATCGACGAAATGACAGCTCAGCGTTTCCCCGTCGGCAAAGCGCAGTGCCAGCGTGGTGCCGCTCAGGCCGTGCTGCTGTTCCAGCGTATTGCTGTGCGGCGCAAAGCCTTCCGCCAGTGCGCCAACCTGAATGAATATCGCTTCTGTACTCATTTGCTGCTCCTTAAAGGGAAGTGAATGCCAAAGTCGGCACGTCGACAATGGTTGAGCCGCCATCGGCCACCAGCGCCGCACCGGTAATAATTGATGCCTCTGGCGAACAGAGAAAACGGCAGATGCCGGCGATTTCTTCGGCACTGGCCGGGCGGCGTAACGGCACGTCGCGGCACACCCGCTGGTAGGCTTGTTCCAGCGTCAGTTGGTGCGCGGCCATCAACGGCTGCATCTCTTCATCCGCCATCGGCGTCGTCACCCAACCAGGGCACACCGCGTTGGCGCGCACCCCGAGCGGGCCGTAGTCACGGGCGATAGATCGCATCAGCCCGATCAGCGCATGTTTGGCAGTCACATAGCCGCAGACTTCCGGCCCGGCTGCCAGTGAAGCAATAGAGGCGACAAACAGCAGGTTGCCGCCGCTTTTCACCAGCTCCGGCAGGCAGGCACGGGCGCTGGCAAAAGCGCTGTTGAGGTTGCTGTCCAGCGCCTGACGCCAGTCATCGTCACCGATCTCGGTAATACGCCCCAATCCCATGCCGCCGGCGCAGCCGATCAGGCAGTCGATGCGCCCGGCCTGTTGCAAAATGGCCGGCAGCAGCAGGCTTTGCCAACACTCCCCGCTGGCGGCATCGCCGACCAACGCCTGAGCGCCAATCTCATCGGCCAGCGCGGCCAGCGGTTCACGGCGGCGCCCGATGATAAACACCCGATCGCCGTGGGCTGCCAATAACCGGGCGCAGGCGGCCCCCACGCCGGTGCCGCCACCGGTAATCACCACCACTCTACTCATCGATTTTCTCCATCAATTGGCCGATCATCAGCAGGCTGCTGAGCAGCAACCGCCGTTGCTCCGGCTCCAGCCGCAGATAGCGACGACCGGCGGGCAAACGGCTGACCACTTCCGAAGCGGCAAAATGTTCGATCTCCAACCGCCAACGACCGGCAACCACCGTCAGTTGAATACGACGAAAATCAAGTTGCTCCAGCGTTTGGCCGATCTGCGGATAACGTTGCAGGGCGGCGATCACCCGTTGCGCCGTTGCGTCATTCCGGCTGGCGCGATAAACCACACCGCTTCGCCGTAACCATCCCCCGGCGGTAATACGCAGCGTCAGCGGCGCTGTCAGCCGACAGTCCCCCTGCCGTTGAAAACGCTGGCTGACGATATGTGCCATAAACAGCGCGCTAACCTGTTCGCTGATGTCGACAACCGGCCCCTGTGGCAACGTCAGCCGCAGCAGGCACGGCGTAACGCGCTCGCAGGCGTAGGGCTGCAGGTTGTTCGCCAGACGGCTGAGGGTCACCCCCGGCTGATAGCCCGCCGGGGAACGCTGCCAGAGGCGGTTAAGTGAGGGAAGTAAGCCGATCAAACTGCGCCTCCTCGTTTTCTGCCTTGGCAAAAGCGGTTTCCAGCACCTGCTCAACCGGCACCGGTTTGAACGGGTTGACCTTCTGTACGCACAGGGTCCAAAACAGCGCGTAAGCGGCGGTCAGGCCAATCATGATGCTAAAAGGGATGTACACCGCGCGCGGGTTCATGCCCGGCGGAGTGATATAGATAATCGCCAGCACGATACCGACGCTGGAGACGATTTGCGGCAGCGGGAACCAGGGTGATTTGTAGGCACGCGGCAGATCCGGGCGGCGGATCCGCAGGATCACCACCGAGCAGGTCACCAGCAGGTAGGCCACGCCCCAGGCGCACACCGCCGCCAGCACCAGCGGAATGATACGGTCGAGATCGCCCTGGATGGCGAAGGCGTGCACACAGGGGATCAACACCGCCACCAGGATCCCCACCACCGGGGTTTTAAAACGCGGGTGCAGGTAAGCGAAAATGCGCGGCAGCGCGCCATCCAGCGCCATCCCGTAGAGAATACGCGGCACCGCCGCCATCAGCGTATTGATGGTCGCTGCCCCGGCCAGCAGCAGCCCGATGCCCAGCCAGTATTTGCCGAATTCCCCCATCACCTGGCCGGCAAAGGCCGGAATGGCCATCGGCGTGTCCAGCAGATGAACGCCATTGGCGGCATCCACCAGCACGTTTTCCACCTGGTGGCTGAGCGCGGCGCCGTATAACGCCATGCAAACCGCCACGCCGCATAGCCCCAGCGACATGGCACGCGGGATCACGCTGGCGGAGCGTTTGATCTCCGGCGCCATCGGCGTGACCAGTTCGCAGCCGACGAACATAAACATCGCCATACCGATCAGGCTAAATACCGCGAACGGATCGTTCAGGCTCAGCGTGCTGCCGAACCAGCCTTCCAGCGGTACCGCATGCGGTGACAACAGCCCGGCAATGCCGAAGATCACCAGCGTGCTCCACATGGCGAAGGTCAGCACGATTTCCGCCTTACCGAACGCCTCGATACCGAAGGCGTTGAGGATGCCGAACACAATCACCAGCCCAACCCCGACCATCCAGGAGGCATTGTGGGTTTCCATCAGGGTGTTGAGGTGCTCGAAATTCACCAGCGCCATGATGCCGGAGAGAATGGTTTCGGCGGTACCGGCAAAGATGTGCACGATCAGGTAGGCCGACAGTGCGCCGGTAATGGCAAAAAAGCGTCCCATGCCGCAGGCGATGTAGTCATATACCGAGCCGGAAGTCGGCAGTATCGCCGCCGCCTCGGAAAAGGTGGTGAGCTGAGCCTGCATCATGATAAAGGCGATCAGCATTGCCAGCGCGAACGTATCACCGCCGATACCGAAACCGCTGGTGACGGTGAGGATCACCGGACTGGCCATAATCACCCCGACCGAACTGGCCAGCGTGGTAGGGAATCCGACCTTGCCCCGCTCAAGATGGGCGTGAAGCCGCGACGACAGGTTCATGGGTATTTCCTCTTATAGTTTTATCGTTTTGCCCTGATGTTGCATTTGCAGGTGTAGCGTCGCCAGTGGCGGCAATATCACTATAGAGAGGAAAAGAAAATGCTGACTATCGTCCTTAAGAACGAGAGGATTTGATCGCAAAGTTGCTATTTAGCCCTAGATACCCGGGCCTAGCGCACCGAGGGGCTATTATGGGACACATCCGTGTGTCCCACCCTTCGGGCCGACGAAGTCGTTCCAATTTGCTCCCGGCAAATTGGTCGGCGGCTGCGCCGCTACGACCCCTTCGGCACGCTCTCCCTAATAACTGGCTTTTTAAGGAATCTAAAGCCTAGCCATAGTTTTTTCGTCTTACCCTGGTCGCCCGGTCAGCCGTTATGGTTTTAACCGGATCGAAGCGGTTTTCACCGGGGAATAAGAGAGGTTGCGTTTGTCTATCGTTCTTAGGAACGAGACGCCAATGGCGGCTCAACGGGGTGATAAAAGGATGATTCGTGGCGGGGACGTCACTCTAAATGGGAAATCGCTGTAAATTCAGCGGGAAGGACACAGCGAACTCGTTAATATATTAATGAAATATTGACCCCCAAGGACCGTCAGGGTCTTCAACCACCGCCCGCCACCTTGTTATTTATGTATTTTATTGCAATCCGGCTCACGTTGTTAATATGTTTTTATTGTGTTGCGAAATTGCTACAACTATGCTTGTATCGTTCATATATTGACCGAACCTTCCAGAGCGAACGGGTAAAGGGGGAAATGAATCATGCACACCGCACCATCCGATGCCTTTATCACTAGCTGCCTGAACACCATTGCGCACCTGATCCCGGTGTCCGCCGGGGTATTTTATTTGGTGAACTCGGATCTGCGGCCAGACCATTATATTTTGCATGGCATTTCCGATAAGACCCATCAGCAGTATTTGAATCATTTCCAGCAGATTGATCCGCTTAAACCGGCCAACTTCCACCAGCAGGATATCAATATGGTCGGCATGAGCCCGGCGGCGATCAACAATAACCGCCATTATTATCATGACTTTATGCTGCCCAATAATATGCGCGATATGACAGAGATATTTATCCGCCAGCGCAAGCGCATTGTCGCCGGGGTGTCTTTAATTCGCGATACGCCGTTTACCGAACTCGAACGCGGTCGTCTGCGCGCGGTGATGCCGCTGATTGAACTGGCGACCCGCGATCTGTTGCCCGAGGGTGAGGCCCAATTGCTGACCGCCAAGGAACAAGAGATCGTCAATATGGTGCGCGAAGGGGCCAGTAATAAACGCATAGCGCTGAAATTGGGTATTTCCCTGTCCACGGTAAAAACCCATATGCGTAATATTTTTGCCAAAACCGAAGTGGTCAATCGCACCGAATTGGTCGCCAGCAGCTTTATTGCTCACGGTTAATAAATTAAGCCATAGCAATGGCTTATGACCGATAAATAAAACGCGTTAATTATTCGCCATTAATGGCGCGGTTTCCGCCTGCCCAAAACAGGGTGCCGCGGATATATCTGACCCAGGCTTGCCCGGTGGAGATAATTTTTATGTCCAGTGATTCTGTTTCCGTACCCGCAGCCGGGGCGGCTCTCCCCTGCCCGCCGCGGCTGTTGACCGCCATTATTATCTTTGCCGCCATTGCGCCGGGCATTCTGATGACCGCACCGGCGGTAGCGGCACAACTGGCCAGCCAGTGGCAACTGACCCCGGCGCAAGTCGGCCACCTGTTTTCGACCGAACTGGGGGCGATGAGCCTGGCCACGCTACCCGCCTGGTGGTGGATTGGCCGCGTTAACTGGCGTCGGGTGGCAGCGCTGGCGGCAGGGGTGTTTATCGCCGGTAACCTGGCCTCGGCGTGGGTCAACGATTTCAGCCTGCTGCTGGGGTTGCGCTTTGTCGCTTCGCTGGCAGGCGGCACCCTGATGATCCTGTGCATCACCTGCGCCGCCGGCACCGCCAACCCCAGCCGGGTCTATGCCCTGTGGGTGCTGGGCCAACTGGTGCTGGGGACGATCGGGCTGCTGGTGCTGCCGCCGTTGTTTGCCCATTTTGGCCTGATGGCGGTCTATCTGATCCTGGCGGCCATCATGCTGTGCTGCCTGCCCCTGATCGCTGCCTTCCCCAGCGGGTTTCACCCGGTGCACTCCGCCGCCCATCGCGCCGCAATCCCCTGGTTTCGTAAACTCTTCGCCGTGCTGGCGGTACTGACTTTTTACATCAGCCTAAGCGCGGTCTGGACCTTTATCGGCAGCATCGCTGCTGCCGCCGGTCTTTCGCCGGTCAATAGCGGACAGATACTGGCCGCGGCCACGCTGTTCGGTATCGCCGGTGCCGGGGGTGCGGCGTTAATCAGAGGGCGGCACGCGGGTAATCGACTGATTTGGCTAAGCTATGGCTTGTTAATCGCCGGTATCGCGCTGCTGACTCGTGAGCCACTGCTGTTGCGCTTTGCGGTGGCCGCCGTGTTGTTCAAGTTCACCTGGACCTTTGTACTGCCGTTTATTCTGGCCCGCGTCGCCGGGCTGGATAACAACGGCAAGTTGATGAACAACATCAATCTGGTGATTGGCGGTGGCATGGCGATTGGCCCGACGCTGGCCGGTTATCTGATTGAATCTTTCGGCGGTTTCGACGCACTGCTGGCCGGGGCGCTGGGCTGCTCGCTGCTGTCGTTGCTGTTGATTTTGTTGGCTTCACCGCGCGCACGCCGCGCCGTTTAACAGGAGTAATAAGGTGAAAAGAAAAACCGGTTTCTTGTTTGATGAACGCTGCTTCTGGCATAGCACCGGCCTGCACGCCACTACGCTACCGGTCGGCGGCTGGGTGCAACCGCCTTCGGGGGCCGGCCATGCCGAGTCGCCGGAGACCAAACGGCGGATGAAGAACCTGATGGATGTGTCCGGCCTGTCGCGCCAGCTCTCACTGCTGAGCGCCGAGCTGGCGACCGATGAAGACCTGCTGCGCATTCACCCCGCCAACTATCTGCAACGTTTCAAACAGTTAAGCGACAACGGCGGCGGCATGCTGGGAGAGGAAGCTCCGCTGGGGCCGGGCAGTTATGAAATCGCCAAACTGTCCGCCGGGCTGGCCTGTGCCGCCGTCGAGGCGGTACTGCAGGGAGAGCTGGAAAACGCCTATGCGCTGTCGCGCCCACCCGGCCACCACTGCCTGCCGGACCAGTCGATGGGCTTTTGCTTTTTGGCCAATATTCCGATCGCCATCGAACGTGCCAAGGCCAAATACGGTCTGGGCAAAGTCGCGGTGCTCGACTGGGACGTGCATCACGGCAATGGTACCCAGCATATCTACTGGCAGCGGGATGACGTGTTGACGCTGTCGCTGCATCAGGACGGCTGCTTCCCCGCCGGGTACTCAGGTGAACAAGACCGTGGTGCCGGTGCGGGTGAAGGCTATAACGTCAATATTCCGCTGTTGGCCGGTGCCGGTGACGACGGTTATCTGTACGCCATGCGCCAAATCGTCATCCCGGCGCTGGAGCAATTCCAACCGGAACTGATCATTGTCGCCTGCGGCTACGATGCCAACGCGCTCGATCCGCTGGCTCGCATGCAGTTGCACAGTGACAGTTTCCGCAGCATGACGGCTTTGGTGCAGGACGCCGCCGATCGTCTGTGCAACGGCAAACTGGTGATGGTACACGAAGGGGGTTACGCCGAATCCTACGTGCCGTTCTGTGGCCTGGCGGTGATGGAACAGCTCAGCGGCATCCGCACCGAAGTGCAGGATCCGCTGCTGGCCTTTATCCAGCAACAGCAGCCGCGCGACGCCTTTAATCAGTTCCAGCGTCAGGCTATCGACCGGCTGGCGCAGCAGTTCAAACTGTAATGTCTCTTCGGGGCACAGCACGTTGTGCCTCTTGGCAATTCTGGCTTTGCCGCTACGCTGAATATGACCCTACCGTTGAGAACAATAATATGTCTGAACAAAAAATAAGCTTTATCAAAGGCAGCCAGGGCGATATCGCCGTGCATGACTGGGGCCATGACCAGCCGCGCTTTCTGGCGCTATTGGTGCACGGGTACGGCGAACATCTTGGCCGCTATCAGTACGTGGCGCGCACGTTAGAGGCGCAGGGCGCACGGGTATTCGGCCCCGACCACCTTGGCCATGGGTTGTCGCAGGGCGAACGCGTATTGATTGAGGATTATGATGCTGTAGTCGACGACGTTCACCGCGTAGTTGAGCATTTTAAGGCTTTGCACCCTGATCTGCCGCTGGTGGTCATCGGCCATTCCATGGGCGGCATGATTGCCACCCGTTACGTTCAGCGTTATGGCGATGGCGTACGTGCGCTGGTGCTGTCCGGCCCGTTGATCGGCGAAAGAACCCAGATCTCCGATCTGCTTGAATTGCCGAAGATCCCCGACGAGCCGCTCGATACCGCCACCCTGTCGCGCGATCCGGCGGTCGGCATTGCCTATCAGGCCGATCCGCTGGTATGGCATGGGCCATTCAAACGCCCGACGTTGCACGCCATGCAACAAATGCTGGCTAAAATCAACGCTGGACCGGGCTTCGGCACACTGCCCACGCTGTGGATACACGGCGATGACGACCGCCTGGTGCTAATGGCGCAATCGCAAACCGCCATCAACCTGCTGAAGGGCAGCAATTTTGAAGTCATGATCAACCCGGGCGGGCGGCATGAAAGTTTTAACGAGACCAACAAGGATCAGATATTAAGGCGGATCGGCGATTTTATTGAGCGGGTGCTGGGGTAGCGGATCCCCTCTCCAACGAAGAGGGGAAAGTTCGAGATTAGCCTTCGACAATCGCCAGATAGTGTTTCACAAAGCGATCGGAGGTGATCTCCCAGCGCACCGGGGTTCCCTTCTCGACAAACCACGAGTCACCGGCCTGATACTGCACGGATTGACCGGTGTTCTCATCGGTCAGGGTCGCGGTGCCTTCCCACACCGTGGCATGCTCGGCAAACGGGTACTCCATCACGAAGGTGCCACGGGTGCAGCTAAAGATACCGCAGCTCAGGTTGTCGGTCGGCTCCCCAAAAATGCCCGCCACGCCGACGTTCGGTTCACCGGCGATCACGGTGGCGCCCAGGTTGCTGACGCTGCCAATTTCCAGCAGTTCAGGCAGCGGTTGTTTAAGCAGTAATGGTTTCATTTCTCTCTCCTCAGGTAACAATTAACGGCGGCCTTTCCAGTAGCCGGAAGTCTGGTGCCACACCTTGCCGGCGGTAGTCATCACCCGCCGTAGTTTGTCCTTGCCGAAGATATTGACGTGTGGGATCGAGCTCATCAGATCGTAACGATCGGATCCTTCACTCATGCCCTCCGCCAACACCTTGCAAACGATATGGCTTGGGGTCACGCCAAAGCCGGAATAACCCTGCACGTAGAACACGTTATCGTGCTGCGGCAAGGTACCGATCTGTGGGAAAAGGTTGGCGCTGCAGCACAGCGGACCGCCCCAGGCCAGGTCAATTTTGACGTCGTGCAAATAGGGGAACACCTTCAGCATCAGGTTGCGGTTCCAGGCTTTGAGATCCGCCGGAATGTATTCGATCAATCGGGTAGCGCTACCGAACAGCAGGCGGTTTTCGTTGGTCACCCGGTAATAATCGATCACCGGGCGGATATCGCTGTAGGCCCCGCGGATCGGGCTGATCTGGCGGATCAGCTCGTCAGACAGCGGTTCGGTCGCCAGTTGGAAAGCATAGGTATTAATGGTTTTGTTGTAGATGAACGGCTCCATGCCGTTGAGAAAACCGTTGCATGCCCACAGCATTTTGTTGGCACGCACTGACCCCATGGCGGTACGCACTTTTATGCGCTGGCCATACTCCACGTCAATCACACTGCTGTTTTCGAAGATCTTCACGCCGTAGCCACTCAACGCCTGGGCCTCGCCCAGTAGCAGATTGAGCGAATGTACGTGGCCGCCGCCCATGTGTTTCAATGCGCAGGTGTAAGCGTCCGATCCCACCACCTGCTTCACCTCGGCACCGGTATAGAGCTCGATCTCTTCATCCGGCGAGACCGCCTTAAACTCCTTCAGCCAACTGCGCAGGGTTTTCTCCTGACGCGCATTGCTGCCGAGGTAGCCGTAGCCAAAGCAGAAATCAGCATCGATTTGGTATTTTTTGATGCGTTCGCGAATGATCCCGGCGCCGAGATTGCTGATTTTGAAGATGGTTTCCAACCCGGCCGGGCCGACGTGACGTTTGATCTTCTCCAGATCGTGGCCGATGCCGGCCATCACCTGCCCGCCGTTGCGTCCGGTGCCGCCGTAGCCCAAATGGCGGCCTTCCAGAATAGCGATATTGGTGATGCCCCGTTCCGCCAGTTCCAGCGCAGTGTTGATGCCGGAGAAACCACCGCCGATGATCACCACGTCAACGTCCAGATCTTCTTCCAGCGTCGGGAAGCGCAGATCGTACTTTTTGGTTGCCGCGTAATAGGTTAAGGATTCGATATTATTATTCACTGCCGCACTCCCGATGCCCTGCTCTGTCATCGGATTATCGGCAAGCGGCCGGGCGGCCACCATGTCCCCTTAGGGACATTCGCAACAAATAATTAACACTCAGGCGCTGCGACGCAGCGGCGTGGCCAGCAGCAGGCTGAACAGTTCGGCCTGCGAACCAATATCCAGCTTGCTGTAGATGTTTTTGCGGTGGTTTTTTACCGTGCCCAGGCTGATAAACAGCCGGTCGGCGATCTGCTGCGAGCCGCAGCCGTCGAGGATCAGATCCACAATCTCGCGCTCGCGTGGCGTCAGCAGATAGCGTGCCTGTACGGCACTGTCCGTTACCCGATCTGGCGTGGCAGGCGCAACCCGCACTTCGCCATGCAGGCGAGCGACGCTTTTCAACAGCGTCAATGCATCACGCAGGTCCGCCAGCTGCGGGGAACGTACTCCCACCGACTGGCGCGCCGAACCAAAAAACACCCCCAACCCGCGCTCCGCCGTCAGCGGCAGCAGCACACCGGCTTCGTCATGCCAGCCGGTCTTGCGATAAAAATTACGGTAATAATCCGTATGATAAAAACCACAGGGCGCCAGTTGGCGCAGGGTCAATACCTCGCCGCATCCCCCGCCGTTCAGCGCCTGATAAAACGGATCCTGCAGGTAAGCGCCCTGCTGGTAGAGTTGATTGACCGCGTCACTGTTTTCTTTCTCGGTTTTGATCAGACAGCGTGGTGCCTGGCCGCGTTCGAAGGCGTAAACAATGGCGTTATCAAAGGCGAAGAAACCTTCCAGCCAGGCCAGCAGGCTGGGATAGAAGCGCGGGGTCGCTACCGCATCGATCACTGCTGATAATCTTTCGACCTGAATATTCATCTTCGCCTCGCCATCATTAATAAATTAACAATCACTTTATTTCGGCTGCGCCGTGGCCTGCTTGTTATAGAAAACACTCAATAGCGCCAAATGCAACCGCGCAATTGTTTACATGTTAAACAAATCACACCTTCGCCCGGTTATTACCGTCTGACTCAGCGACTCAGGATTAATATATTAATGGAATGCCTTTCAGGGGGTGAAAAGCAGTGGTTCAGCCACAGAGGCTGGATTATGCTGGGGTTTTCGCGCGCCAAGGAGAGACCATGACTACCAGCCTGACAATAGCCAACCGCCATACCTGGTTCGGCCACGGCAGTATCAGCCAACTGATCCCGCTACTGACCGCTGAACCACAGCCGACGCTGCTGTTTAGCTGTCGTTCATTCCTCAATGGCGCGGTGTACTCTTCTCTGGCCGATGCGCTGACGCCGCTGCTGATCGGCACTGAGATCGTCAGCCACGAGGCCTCACCGCAGGAGATTGACGCCTGGGTGGCACGCTGGCGCGGAAAAGCCCAGCGTGTCGTCGCCATCGGCGGTGGCAGCGTGCTGGATGCCGCCAAGGCGTTCGCCGCCCTGGTGGAGCACCCGCTGCCCACCCTGCGCTATATGGAAAAGATCGGCGATACCAAAATCAGCGGAGCCACGCTGCCGCTGATCGCCATTCCAACTACCGCCGGTACCGGCAGCGAAGTCACGCAAAATGCGGTGATCACCGACACTCAATTGAGCAAGGTGAAAGCCTCGCTGCGGCATAACAACTTTGTGCCACATACCGCCATTCTGGACCCGCAACTGCTGGAGGGGGCGCCGGACAAGGTGCTGGCCTACTGCGCCATCGACGCCTTCACCCATTTGTTCGAAGCCTATTTGTCCAAAACCGCCAACGCCATGACGCGTGAAATGTCGCTGACCGGCATTCGCCATTTCCTGCTCGCCTGGCCGGCACTCAACCGCAGTGCCCAGGCGCGCGAGCACATTTTGCAGGCCTCCTACCTTGGCGGGCTGACGCTGAGCGCCGCCGGGCTGGGGGTGATCCACGGCATTGCCGGCGAGATAGGCGCCTTGCGTGATTATCACCACGGCCAGGTCTGCGGCCGCCTGCTGTTACCGTTCCTCGAACTGCTGGCGCAAAGCGAGCAATCGCAGCAACGAGCGCTAATGGCCGAACTTGCCGCCCGCCTGTTCCCCGACCAACAGGACAGCCCTGAGCGCTATCTGATCGACTTTATTACCCGCAACGCCATCGCCAGTTTCTGGCAGGACGACCTGCCGATCACCGCCGACGAACTGGCGGTAACGCTGGCAAAATCCAACAGCAAAAACTCGCTGATCGACTACAGCGCGCCGCAACGGCAGCAGATGATCGAAGGCGCTTTCCGCGTCGAATGATTATATAATTCGATCAAAGTAATAGCGGGAGATGGGAAATGGGTATCGTCAGTTGGATTTTCACCGGCATCGCCATCGGCATCCTGGTCGGCGTGCTGATCAAGATTTTTGGCAAGAAGAAAGACCAGTAAACCTCACGCTGTTCCATGGGTCGCCAGCAGGCATTCGTGGAACAGTTTGACCACCCGCTGTGGGCTGGGTGAACGCCGCAGCACGCTGGAATACTCGCAATGGTAACGAAACAGCGCCGGTTTGATGGCCCGCATCATATTCTGCGCGACAAAAAACGCCGCATAGTGGTCGGGCAGGAAACCCACGTACTTGCCGGATAGAATTAAGGTGGCGATAGATTCCTGGGCAAAACCCGTAGCCTTGCGCTGCAAATGCTGCTGCAGGCTCAGCTCCATATTCGGCGAGTGATAACCTAATCCGGCAAAGGCATAATGGTGCAACAGATCCCAATTCAGCATTTCATGATCGGCGGAAAATAATTCATGCTGCGCACCGCAATATAAGAACATCCTCTCACTAAATAATGAACTATAAGATAAACTTTCCGCACTGCGGTGCATGGGAATAATGCCAATCTGAAATTGACCGTCAATAACGCCACGCTCAATGGTATTTATTGGCTCCACATACATTTGCAAAGACACTTCCGGCGCCTGCTCGCTAAATAAGGCAATCGCCCGGCCAATATGCGCCTGCGGGTTGCTGACGGTATGGTCAAATATCGCCACGTGCAGTTGCCCACCCAGGCGCTGGTGTACGTCATCCACCCCACGGCGAAAAGCCTCGGTGGCCGCCAGCAGGTTAATGGTTTCCTGGTAAATCAGCAGCCCTTCATCAGTGACCGCAAACCCCTCGCGCCCGCGGTGGCACAGCGTCAGCCCCAGCCGTTGCTCCAGATCCTTAATGTGTTTGCTGATGGTCGACAGGCTGATATTCAGCTCCAGTTCGGCGGCGCTCATGCCACCACAGTCGACCACCACCTTAAACACCCGCAGCAAGCGCAGATCCATATCCGACAACTGCCCTAAAATCGCACGCTTTTTTACTTGCATAAAACCTTAAGTAAGTTTCGATATTTGATTATTCACATTAGTGAAGAAGCGGAACATAGTCAATTTGAAGCAACAATTCATTAACACGTCAGATTATTAACCCTACCTATTCTCCCGCCCGGAGGGAAAAATGGCTGATTTAAATCACCCTGAAAATAAGCCCGAACCTGAATGGTTAGAAGCCCATTGGATGCCGTTTACCGGTAACCGTAATTTTAAAGCCAACCCGCGAATGATAAGCCATGCTGAAGGCGTTTATTATACCAGCCAGGACGGCCGCAAAATTTTTGACGGTTTATCCGGGTTATGGTGCTGCGGATTAGGCCACGGTCGCCAGGAAATTGCCGAGGCGGCCTACCGACAACTCTCTCGGCTGGATTATTCTCCGGCGTTTCAGTTTGGCCATGCATTATCTTTCGAACTGGCCAACAAGATTAAGACCATGACGCCTGCCGGGCTGGACTATGTGTTTTTCACCGGCTCCGGCTCCGAAGCCGCAGACACCTCGTTAAAAATGGCCCGTGCCTACTGGCGCGCCAAGGGGCAGGCGGGCAAGACCTGCTTTATCGGCCGCGAAAAGGGTTACCACGGCGTTAACTTCGGTGGTATTGCGGTGGGCGGCATCGCCGGCAACCGGAAAGCCTTTGGTGCCAGCGCCGAAGCGGATCACCTGCCGCATACCCAGCTGGCAGGTAACGCCTTTTCACGCGGTATGCCCGAACAGGGCGCAGAACTGGCGGAAGAGCTGAACCGGATCATCGCGCTGCGTGACACCTCAACCATCGCCGCGGTGATTATTGAGCCGTTCTCCGGTTCCGCCGGGGTGATTGTGCCACCGGTCGGTTATCTGCAACGCATCCGCGAGATCTGCACTCAACACAATATCCTGCTGATTTTTGACGAAGTGATCACCGCCTTCGGTCGCTGCGGTGCCCTGACCGGGGCCGAAGCCTTCGGCGTCACTCCGGACATCATGAATATCGCCAAACAGGTGACCAACGGCGCCCAGCCGATGGGCGCGGTGGTGGTTCGGCCAGAGATTTATCAGGCATTTATGACCACCGATGAACCCGAGTATTTGCTTGAGTTCCCGCACGGCTACACCTATTCCGCCCACCCGGTCAGCTGTGCGGTAGGGCTGGCGACGCTGGATATCATTGAACGCGAGCAGATGATTGAACGGGTGCAGGCACTTGCACCCTATTTCGAGCAGGCGGTACACGGTCTACAGGGTTGCCGTCACGTCACCGACATTCGCAACTTTGGTCTGGCAGCCGGCATCACGCTGGCGGCGCGACCGGGGGAAGCGGCACGCAGGCCGTATGAAGTGGCGATGCGCTGCTGGGAAAAAGGCTTTTATGTTCGCTACGGCGGCGACACCCTGCAGCTGGCACCGCCGTTTATCAGCAGCGAGGCGCAGATCGATTCGTTGATCAACGCCCTGGGCGACGCCATCAACGCAACAGAATAATCAGGAGCGAATGCCATGCCTATTGCACATTGGATCAACGGCCAGTCCGCCACCGGCGGCAGCCGCAGCCAGCCGGTATTCGATCCGGCGACCGGGCAGTCCCAACAGGAAGTGTTGCTGGCCGACCGGGCCACGGTAGCAAGCGCCATCGATGCTGCCGAGCAGGCCTACCCGGCCTGGCGCGATACCCCGCCGCTAAAGCGGGCCAGAATTATGATCCGCCTGAAAACATTGCTGGAGCAGCACGCCGACCGCATCTGTCAGTTGATTACCGCCGAGCACGGCAAGGTGCTCAGCGACGCCATGGGCGAACTGCAGCGCGGCATCGAAAATATTGAGTACGCCAGCTATGCACCTGAGTTGCTCAAAGGCGAGCACAGCAAGGATGCCGGGCCGGGTATCGACAGCTGGAGCGAATTCCAGCCGCTGGGGGTGGTGGCAGGCATCACGCCGTTTAACTTCCCGGCAATGGTGCCGCTGTGGATGTGGCCGATGGCAGTGGTTTGCGGCAACACTTTTGTGCTGAAACCCTCAGAACGTGTGCCCTCCTCCACGCTGTATATCGCCCAACTGGCGTCAGAGGCCGGGCTACCGCCCGGAGTGCTGAATCTGGTCAATGGCGACCGCGAGGCGGTAGAAACCCTGCTGCACGACCCACGCGTTAAAGCGGTGAGTTTTGTCGGATCGACACCGGTAGCAGAGCATATTTATCACACCGGTTGCGGCCAAAACAAACGGGTGCAGGCGCTTGGTGGGGCGAAAAATCACGCGGTAGTGCTGCCGGACGCCGATATCGCCGGCAGCGTCAGCGCGCTGATGGGGGCGGCCTTCGGTTCCTGCGGGCAGCGTTGTATGGCGATCCCGCTGGTAGTGGCGGTAGGGGATGACACCGCCGACGCGCTGATCGCCGGGCTACGGCAGCAAATGGCCAACATGCGGATTGGTGCCGGAAGCGACAACCGTAACGATATGGGGCCGCTGGTCACCCACCAGCATTATCAGAAGGTGAAAAGCTACATCGATCAGGGCGTCGAAGAAGGAGCCAGCCTGGTGGTCGACGGCCGCGAGCTGCAGGTACGGGACGACAGTGGACAACTCAGTCAGGGGTATTTCCTCGGCCCGACGCTGTTTGACCATGTGCGGCCCGGCATGCGGATTTATCAGGAAGAGATCTTCGGCCCGGTGCTGGGCCTGGTACGAGTCGGCTCGCTGAAAGAAGCGATGGCGCTGATTGATGCCCATGAATACGGCAACGGCACCTGCCTGTTCACCCGCGACGGCGAGGCGGCACGCTACTTCTCCAGCCATATACAGGTCGGCATGGTGGGGATCAACGTCGCCCTGCCGGTCCCGGTGGCCTACCACTCCTTTGGCGGCTGGAAACGCTCGCTGTTCGGTGACCTGCACGCCTACGGCCCGGATGCGGTGCGCTTTTACACCAAACGCAAAACCATCACCCAGCGCTGGCCATCATCCAGCGATGCCCAGTATGCCAGCTTCAGTTTCCCATCCGGGCAGGGTTAAGCCATGACAGAACATAAATTCAAAGGCAATCTCAGCGTCCTCGACGTGGTGCTGAGCTACATCCGCAACCGGCAGGCCGTCCCGCTGGTTGAACCCGCAATTGAAGGAGAATAACCATGTCGCAGCGCGCTCAGGATTTGGGCATTAAAATCGGCCACGGCGTTGCCGGCCCGCTGAACGCCATCACCGATGTGCCCGGCGTCCGCGTCGGCCACGCCAGCATCCACGCCGATCTGGCCGACGGCCGCAACGTGCACACCGGCGTCACGGTGATCGAACCACGGGCCGGTCAGGCCCGGCAATCCCCCTGCTTTGCCGGGGTGCACGTACTCAACGGCAACGGCGACGCCACCGGGTTGGAGTGGATCCGTGAAGCCGGCCTGCTCACCAGCCCCATTGCCTTTACCAACACCCACAGCGTCGGCGTGGTGCGCGACAGCCTGATCGCGCTGGAGCGCGAAACGCTCCCCGCCGACGATAAGGCGGTGTACTGGAATATGCCGGTGGTGATGGAAACCTTCGACGGCCTGCTCAACGACATCAACGGCTTTCACGTCAAGCCCGAGCATGTACGGCAGGCGCTGCAGGCAGCACACAACGGTTTACCACAGGAAGGTGCGGTCGGCGGCGGCAGCGGTATGATCTGCCATGAGTTTAAGGGGGGTATCGGCACCGCATCCCGTCGTCTGCCTGCAGACCGTGGCGGTTGGACTGTTGGGGCCATCGTGCAGGCTAACCACGGCAAACGTGCCTCGCTGCTGGTTGGCGGCTATCCGGTCGGTCGCCATCTGGGGCATATTCACTCGCCATTCACCCCGCAACTGCCGCATCCGGGCATGGGGTCAATTGTCGTCACGCTGGCCACCGACGCCCCGCTGTTGCCACACCAATGTACGCGTTTGGCCCAACGCGCCAGCATCGGCATTGCGCGCACTGGCGGCGGTACCGAAGATTCTAGCGGTGATATTTTTATCGCCTTCGCCACCGGCAACGACGGGCTGCCGCCAGCCGACTACGCCGACAAAGGGGCCTTCACCACGCCACTACGTATGGTGAATAACGATTACATCTCCGAACTGTTTGCGGCGGCGGCCGAAGCGGTGGAGGAGGCAATTATCAATGCCCTGCTGGCGGCCAATACCCTTTCCGGTAACGGCCACCGGGCAGAAGGACTAAGTGCCGGGCAGTTGCTGACCGCGCTGGAACAAGCCGGCTGGCGAGCATAAGAGTAGAGGCGCGGCATGCCGCGCCCTGTATCAGTCAGGACTCACCACCCGGTTTGGGGGCCGGGTAGTCATAATCGAGCTTGATCGGTTCGGCGTAAACGCTGTCCCATAGCTGGCTGTAGAGCTTATCCACCCGCTGGCTCATGGCCGGATTGTGCAGCACCAACTCCAGATTGCGCGAGTTATCCAGATAACCGCCGGTCCAGTTGCTGGTGCCGATCCACGCCGTTTCGCCGTCAATGGTCATGATTTTGCTGTGGATCACCCGGGCGAACGGGATAAAGCCGCTGCTGGCCGGGGGAATAGTGACGATCTTTATCTGCACGTTCGGCACCACCGCCAGACTTTTCAGCCAGGCGATATCCGGTTTTTTGGTGTTCCAGTTGGCGACCATCAGCTCAACCTGCACGCCGCGGGCGGCAGCGCTGCGCAGGGCATTGTCGATCGTCGCGTAGTAAGGCCGGGTGTGGTCTGGGCCAAAAGACAATGGCGCGTAATCCATCACCTGCACCCGTACTCGCTGTTTGGCCGTAGCCAGCAGACGCGGCAACTCCACCTGCGAGTCAATCACCCCGGCCGGATTGTAGGCACGCGGACTGGCGACCAGATAGTTACCCTGCGGCGTTTCGGCCTTTGGCTGGTAAGGCCGTTGCGGCACCGGCTTACCCGCCGCCAGCAAAGCCTGAGCTTGCCAATCCTGCTCGAAGATCGCCTGGATCTGCCCGACCACCCCGGCATCGCTGATGCGCAGCCCGGTTTCATGGATATGCGCCAGCGCACGCCAGTCGAAGTTCTGGCTGCCGACAAACGCCTGCTCACCGTCCACCAGCAGGTATTTGGCATGCAAAATACCGCCGCTAAGCCGCTGATAAGGAATAATGCGCAGTTCCAGGTTAGGGATCGCCTTAAGCTGTTCCAGCGTCTCAGGGGTAGAGATGCGGATGCCCTTCTCTTCCATCAGAAAACGAATTTTCACTCCGCGTTCGCCCGCCGCTTTCAGGTGTTGCAGCACGCCATCCAGCAGCGAACCCTGTTGGTTCGCCACGTAGAACTGGCCCAGATCGATGCGGGTTTTCGCCGCATCGAACATCTGCTGCCACACTTGCGCGGTGTTACGCAGGTCATCCGCCTGCAAAGCAGTTTCCACCGGCGCGGTATACACCAGCTCGTAGCCGGGAATTTCAAAACGCGCCGTCGCACTCTGGCTCAACATCAACAGGCAGCTACCCCATAACGCAGTGTAAAGGCGGCCCAGCGGCCGCCGTGGTTGACGGCCATTAGGCATAGCGCGGTGCCTCACTGTCAACCCATTGCTCGCGGTTACCGTTTTCCGGGCGGCTGGCTGGCGTACCGGCGCGGATTAGCAGCACTTTGAGCAGCTCGTTAATGCGTTCCATGCGGCTTTGCAGATAGTTGTTGCCCACCAGGCACAACAACGCGATGGCGATCCCCAGCCCGGTGGCGTACAACGCAGTACCCATCCCGGCAGAAACCAGGCTCGGCTCGGATACCCCGGAGGCCGCCAGCGCCTTAAAGGTTTCGATAATCCCCATCACCGTCCCCAGCAGCCCCAACAGCGGTGCGGCGGTCACGATGGTTTCCAGCAGCCACAGGCCACGCGCCATCAGCGGTTTGCTCAGCAGGTACTGGGCGTCGATCAGATCCCCGATCGCTTCACGGTCGCCGGCACGGTGCTTTTGCTCCAGCACCGGTGAAATTACCGCCAACGGCAGGCTGTTGCGCTGGGTCAGCTCATCCGGCAGATCGGCGGTGCGGCGAACGTCCAGCGTTAATGCCTGCTCCAGTCGGCGTGCCTGGCGCTGGGTGTAGGCAAAATACAACGAGCGCTCGATAATGATCACCAGCGCAATCGCCAGTGCGGCGTACATCACATAGAAAATAATGTCGTGCATTAAATTGGCATTCATCATTCAGATCTCGGATTTGTTAAAAGGTGGCTTCCAGCGATACGCTGAAGGTACGTTCTTCCCCGACGTTGTAGTACGGCGTACTGGCCTTCACGCCGCCATACGGCGCTGCGTTGAAGGTGGTGGTGCGCACCGAGGTCAGGTACTCCTTGTCGAACAGGTTGCTGATACCAAAGCGCAACGCCGCGCTCTTGACGATCTTCTTGTCTACCGGCAGATGCACCCCCGCCGCCAGATCGAACACCGTGCGGCCGCCGATCTTCTCGTCGTTGGTCAGGTCGCCGTAGAACGAACTGACGTATTTGCCGCTGACGCTGCTGTAATACAGGCCATCGTCATAGCCCAACGTCATGTTAAGCAGGTTTTTCGGCACGTTCGGCACCTCTTTGCCACTGGTCGGCAGCGGTTGGCCGCCGTTGCTGACAATGTCGCTCTTCTGCCTGGACTGGGTGTAGGTGTACGAGGTGTAGTAGTTGAAGTTATGCGGCAGTTGGCCGCTCCATTCCAGCTCCAGCCCTTTGTTCTCCACATTGCCGATGTTCATCATCTCGTAATCGCCGGACGAGTTGGTGGTGGAGATTTGACGATCGCTGTAGCGCATATAGAACAGCGTGGCACTCATCAGCATATTTTCCTGCTGGAAACGCCAGCCCAGCTCGTGGTTCCAGCTCAGTTCCGGTTTGGTACTAAGCGAGTCGCCCACGTTGTACAGCACGTAGTTCGGCGGAGTACGCATGTTGCGCGTCAGGTTGTAGAACACCTGGTTTTCCTGATTCAGCTTGTAGCTGGCGCTGAAATTCGGCAGGAATTCATGATATTTGGCATCACGCTTTTCCGGCACGTTGTACAGGCTGCCCTTGTTATCCCCTTTTCGCTCAACGTACTGATAAGCCAGCCCGCCGACAAAGGTCCAGTCCGGCGTGGCGAACCAGGTGTCCTGCAGCCAGACTTTTTGCGCCGGGGTGATGGTGTATTGGTTGCGCCCCTGCACGGTTTTGCCATTGGCGTCCTTCACCTGATCGCTGCCGCCCGGTTTGCCAGAGAGTTGCTCCGGGTTACCGTCGTCCTTGATGCCGATAAACGGCTGGGTCTGCGACTGGCGCGCACGTTCATACCAGTAGCCGATATCCAGGCTGTGCTGATCGTTGATGTCCCACTTCAGCTTGGTGGTAATGCCCGGCCGCCAGGTTTGCGTCCAGGAAGGGCGGTAATAGGTGTTGGACTGCAAATTGCTCAGATCGTACTGACCGGCCTTATCCGAAGTATTGGACAACACCGAAGCGGTCTGGCCGGTGAAGCTGCCGCCATTACCCCAGTAGTAATAGGGTTGCAGAGTCAACGCCAGGTTGTCGCGCAGTTGCAGCTTCTGGGTGAACGACAACGTGAAGGTGTCAAACGGGTTGCGGTTGAGTTTGTAGTACTTGTTCAACTGGCCCTTACTGTTGTACTCCGGCGTGGTGGCGTAGTCGGTATAACGGCCGTCATTTTCAAACTGCGCCTTGCTCAGGGTGTTGTAGTTGACGTTATTCTGCTGGTTGTACTTCATGATCAGGTTGCTGCTGTTGCCGTTGCCGTCCTCATACAACGAGTTCATTTCGAACTTGTTGGAGTACTCGCGCCCTTCCCCGCGCCACTTTTTCGCCTCGGTGTGCGAGTAGGAAATCCAGTTGCTGAAGCCGTTGTACTCACCGGTCTCCAGACGGGCGAAGGTTTTGCTCAGGTTGTTGCTGCCCAGCGTCTGTTTGACGAAGCCACCGAAATCTTTCGCCGGACGGCGCGTCACCATACCAATGTTGCCGCCGCTGGAACCGATATGCGGGCCATCCACCTCAGACGAACCCTGGGTGACGAACACCTCCTCCAGGTTTTCCGAGTCGCCCAGCAGGTTTGGGTAAACCGCGTAGTTGCCGGAATCGTTAATCGGAATGCCGTCCATCGACAGGCCGATTTGATCTGAGTTCATACCGCGCATGGTGTAATCGACGCCGCTCAGGCCGCTGGCGTCGTTGCTGTTGACGTTCAGGCCTGGGGTATATTTCAGTTTGTCGATGGCGTTGGCCGCCGCCGGCATTTTATCCATCGCCTCCTTGGTGACGGTCGAACGCCCCTTGGCGCTATCGTCCTGCACCATCATGCCGCCGCCCAGCGACTGCCCTTTTACGCTGATGGTACCGACGTCGGTCGAGTCCGCCGCCAGCGCCGCCCCCGGCAATATCGCCGACATCACCGCCAGATAAAGCCCAGATCGATTGAAAGATTTCATTGTTCCCTTCCCATAAAAATCAAACTGTTATGCCAGGCGTCAAGGCGCCTGATAATTGAACGTGGCTGAAAATCGTTTTGTTGTTTGCCCGTTGAAAGCCTCGCTTGGGAACGGCTTCACCTGGCTGATGCTTTGCAGACTGCTTAGCGCCGCACGGTTGAGCAGCATGCTGGCCGCTTTATTGGCGATGCCGGACGAGAGCACACGACCGCTGCGATCGACCTCCAGCCAGACCTCGACGTTGCCCTGCGGCCGCTCAAGTGACGCCTGCCGCCCGCTTGGATAGCGCTTGCGCTGCTCCAGCTCATGACGCAGCGCCTGCAGATAACCGTTTTCGATTGCCTGCGCATTCACTTTCGGCGCCGCCGGGGCGACCGGGGCAGGTTGTGCCACCGGTTTGCTGACCAGTGCCTTTGGCGCTGCTGGGGCTGCAACAGGTTTAGCCTTCTCCACTGGCCTGGCTTTTTCTTTTACTGGCTTGGGCTTGGGTTTCGGCTGTGGTTTGGGCACCGGTTTGGCTTCGATAATCGGCTCCGGCGCCGGCACAACCGGTTCGGGGATCGCTTCCGGCTCTGGCGGCGGGGGTTCGGGTTGCGGCTCCGGTGGTGTTTCCGCTTGAGGTTCTGGTGCAGGTTCAGGCTCGACCAACGCCAATTCCATGGCGGTTTCGTCATAGCGCGGCTGAATTTTCAGCGCCGCCTGCTGGCTGGCAAACAGTACGCAGCCGACGACGATCAGCGCCGGTAACCAACTGAAAAGGTGACGTGAACGATAGAGCAGATACATGTCACAGCTTCCGTGTGGCGATAGAGACAGAGTAAAAACCGCCCTGACGCAGGTTATCCATCACCGCCACCAGCCGCTCTACCGCGACGCCCTTGTCGCTGTTGACGATAATGGTGGTGGTCTGGTTTTCCTGTTGCTGTTGCTTTAGCGTGCTGACCAGCGCACTCAGCGCCAACGGCTGGCCGTCGAGCTGCAGTTGATCTTCGGCACCCAGCGTAATGATCGCCTTCTTCTGCGGTTTCAACTGCTGCGCACTGCCGGCGGACGGCAACTGAGTTTTCAGCCCGAGGGCCGGGATCACGTTCAGGCTAATCAACACAAAAAACACCAGCAAAAACATCATCACGTCGATCATCGGGATCAGTTCGATGTGCGCTTTGTTCTTCTTCGGCTCGTTCCAGTTACGCATGGCACTCCCTCCCAAAAGCAAAGCAGCCAATATAGAGAGCCTATGTTTACCTTTTGTTACGCTTGTGTGATCTTATTCTCACAGTGAACACATTTTGAGAGAATATTCCCAGCGAGCAACTGGTCAGAGGGGTTATATAACTGGTTAATTGGATATGATTTTTAATGGAATAATGACGAGGAGGAACTTATAGCGGTTAATACATAGGAAGGGAGTTTGTGATTATCCTGACACTTTATAGCAAAGTCTTCGGACCCTGCTTTTTGCATCAGGATTTAGGAGGAGGGGTTCACACAATTAATGGCGGATTTGCGCCAGGTCTTCAGCCGTCAAACCGGTCATGTTCATTACCGAGTCGTGGTCGATGCCGTTCGCCAGCATGGCGCGGGCAACGGTAATCTTTCCTTCAAGCACGCCTTCTTGACGCCCTTTCTCGATACCGCGCTGTTCACCAAGCGGGATGCCCTTCTCGATGCCCATTTCGATACCCTGCTCGATGCCCTTCTCGATGCCCTTCTGCTCAAGCTGTTGTGCAATAGTCATTAGTTCATCCTCATGTTGCGGTACCCGCAGTGCCAATTCGCGTACAAAGGCTTCAGCATCGGACGCTTCTCCGGCCAGAAGAATATAGTGTACCAGCGAAATCACCTGTGGCGAAGACAGATAGCCACTCAGCAGGATAGTGGCCAGTTTGTCAGTCAGCTCTGCCAGGTCCCGCTGCCGAATATGTTTCTGCAGCAAGGTCAGTGCGGCCATGCTGCGATGGCCCATGATCTCGTTATCAGGGATAACCGTCACATCGACCAGCGGAAATTCGGCCGTATAGAGTTTTCCCGCCAGTTCCGGATCGTAAAACTCCCGCAGCCAGTTGGTGGAATAAGGATAAGGAGTGCGTTTGCCGGTATAAAACAGGACAGGTATCACCAACGGCAGTTTTTTGTGACCGGCGTCCAAATGTCTCTGCATGGCCGCTATTGCATACCTGATTAGCCTGAAAGCCATGTGTTTATCGGGTGTAGACTGATGCTCAATAAGTACGTGGATATAACCATCATCCCCGGCAGTGGTTTTCAGGCTGTAGAGCACATCGCTGAAATACTGGCGAAGGTCATCTTCAACGAAAGAACCGGATTCCAGTTTCAACGTACTGAGGTCGCAGATGGCACGCAGTTCTGGCGGAAGATGGAGCTCCATAAAGTCGCGGGCAATTTCCGGCTGCGTCAAAAACTGACGAAATGCCGCATCGTGTGGCGTTGGCGTTTTGTTTTTCTTTTTCATTCCCTGATAGCCTTTGCGTATTATTTAATTCCACACTATCACAAGCAACTGCCAGGTTATATTAGCGACCATGGTAAGATTAACGAGAAACACAGAGACAAACACGACATAACACCATGAATTAAAATGAAAATAATAAATTAAACTTAAAACAAAATTCTGAAAAAATATATCAACCTGAACTAATTCAGAGTGTTTATATTATTTACAAACAGGTTAACTATGGCCACCTAGCATTGATTTATATATATCTCACAACGGTAAGACACCTTTAAAATATAACTACGGAATATTTAAATTATAACTATCCTATCCACAGGACGATAATTCACTTTTTTGAGAGATAAATATTTTTATTTAAAATAACCACCATAAAAAAAGACGCCCGCAGGCGTCTTTTACATACCAGAGAGAAAGAACGCTCTCTGTATTTTCAATGGATTATGTTAGACCAACACGGCCTAACCCCCCCTAAACTACCCTAACCGGTGGACAATATATGGACATTCCACGCAGTGGGTTTAATGTAATTGCATCCGATAAATAGTCGGGTGCAAAATGCGCGTAGGTCATGGTTTGCTGAATGGTTGCATGTCCCAATATTCTTTGCAGCGTAATAAGGTTGCCCCCGTTGATCATGAAATGCGTCGCGAAGGTATGACGCAAAACATGCGTGGCCTGCCCTTTGGGGAGATCAGGTTTTATCTCCCTCAGCAACTTGCGAAAACGCGTGTAATTTGCGGTAAATAATCGACCGGATTTATTTTCCAGGATCATATCAGCAACCTCTTGCGATATTGGGATTGAGCGCTTTTTGCTGTTCTTGGTTTCAACGAACGTTACCCGATTCCCTATAACCTGCTCAGCCTTCAGACTGCTGGCTTCCCCCCACCGAGCCCCTGTGTTCAAACACAGAACGGCAACGCGCAGATCATCACCGGCCATTACCGATAAAAGCGCCTCAATCTCACGGCTGGCCAGGAAAGACATTTCTGTGTTTTTTGGCTTCAGCTTTTTCAGCGAGTGGATTGGATTATCGCTGTGAAACTCCTCCGCCTCTTGCAGCAAGCTGAACATCCCCGATAAATAACAGAATTCACGGTTAACGGTTGTTGCTTGTGCTCCACCCTGAAGCCTGCGCGAGCGGTACTCCATCAGAAACTTACGGGTGAGCATGTACGTCCTTGGGTGGCCCATATCCCGATCCACCTTGTTAAGCTTCCCACGATAGGTTTCACCATGTTTCTGATTTCTCCCGCCATAAACCCACCACAGCTCAATGAGTTCAGATAACGGCCGCTTGTCAGCTGGCTTATCAACCCAGTCTTTGTCATGAAAATTGACCAGTACGTATTTTTCGTAGGCTTGCGCCTCGGCCTTCTTGCTGAACCGCTTGCGGATCCGTCGTCCTGTAGATCCCTGCGGTCTAATATCCACTTGATACTGACCATCATCGAGCTTCTTAATCGACATAATGAAGCCCTCCGATGAGGTTGCAATTAGTAAAACCCGTTCCTACCGTCCAGAAAAACCAGACTTTTAACCAGCCTTCTGGTCGGATTGGCGCGATTTTGTTTCGTCTTGCCCATTAGGGGAGAGAAACGGCGATATTTGTCCCACCGCCGGTGCTGTTTGATCTGTCATTAACCAAAGCGTGTATTTCTGAAACCTGGGATGAGTAAGGAATAGCTTTAGATTCCTTTCTGTCATTTGCACCCCTTTCATTTCGTAGTTAGTTAACGTGTTGTATGAAATGCCAATCATTTCCGCTAACTGAGTCCTTCCTATGCCTTCTGCCTCTCGAATTTGACGAATTTTCTTTCCTGCGCTTGACGATTCGGTCATATGTGACATATCCTTTGTGTCAGTTGTGACTCATTAGACCATCCCTAAGACGCCCTAACAGCGCCCAAGGGGCCAACGCAAGAGGATAACAAATGGCGGAACTCACAGACAGCACGATGTCCCAGCTGATAACGCCGGAACTTTTTGCTGACTACATCGGCAAGACACCGAGCGCCGTGCGCAAGATGGCGGCGGCGAACAAACTCCCGGTGATCCGGATGAAAGACCCGGCCAACCCAGAAGGCCAGGGGGAGATCTACATACACAAGGGCGAGTGGGATGCATTTGCTGATCACTTAGTTTCAGTGGCTGGACCTGAGTGGCATTCCTGGAAAGACCGTCTTATGACTACCGGGCCGGCAGTTGCAGCAAAACGCGCTCAGGGCAGCAAAGCGGCAGGCACACGTGGAGCGGGGAGAAAAAGCGCATGAGCACCAACACCCCATTCTGGATCATGCTGGCCCGTGAAGGTGAAACCACCGACGGTCGCCATATCAGCGCCGAAACATTGATCGCACTGGCGGAAAGCTATTCCCCTAGTTTTCACTGCGCACCAGTTCGCAAGGGCTACTTTCATCGCATACCGGTGCATAACATCGGGGAAATCATCGGTGCAAAAACGGAAATTAACGACGACGCCGTTTGCTTATATGTGCTGATTCAGCCAAACGAAAAATGGTTTAGCGCCCTTACTGAACTCGAACTGGAGGCCGTTCCGGTATACCCAGCCATGGAATACATGCCGTGCATGGTCGTTATCGGTGCGCCATACATTAAAGGAATGGCATTAACGACCGAACCAGTGATTAAAAAACTTGAGCCGCTGAATAAATACATGGTGAAAGTATGAGCGCTATGTACCCAGAGATGCTAAACGCCTTATTACAGCGATACCACTTTGCAGCAAATAGCGGATTTACCCACGAGGACAGTGCTCGTCGCACACTCCTTAATGGGCTGGAAAATGCCGTCAGCTTTGCTTATTGCTGTGAAGATATTAGTTTAGCAAAGGCATTTCAGGATAAGTTTGAAGCGCTGAAAAATGAAGGCGTAATTCCAAGACCCATTTAACCAACCGTGTTTTAAATAAATGCATTTTAATTAATGAGAGGATTGTTATATGCAACTTAAAGACCTGCCAGAATGTGCGCAAAGTGCCGCCTGTAATCTGCTGGCTGATGCTTATCACAGGACACTGAACAAAACAGCAGAAGCCGAGAGAATTCGTGATGCATTTATCGCGTTTTACAGTGAAGCTAAAAATGCTGGCACATATGAAAACTTGAAATCAGCGGCAGAAGATACTGCGGGCAGCATTTTCAGCAAGAAATATTCAGAGCATGGCGAACGCAAAGAATTTATTTTCCTTGGGCCGGGTATTGAGGAGGGCAAAGAGCCGGTAATTATCGACAAAAGTGAATTCATTGCAGCGCATAAAACAAATGATGGCGTAGTTATTCTGCTTAGTAACACAGATAAGCAGATCTACATGAGCGGCGATGCCGAGATGCTCATGGATCAACTGCGTAAAGAACTGGATAGAGAGAACGGATTCAAGAATATGTTCGTATTTGCACCAAAAGGCATTGCAGGCGTTATCCCGACACCTATTTGCGATACGCCCATGTGTAAAGTGGCAAGGGTTCATTACATGGTGGTAACGGACACATCAAATGAAGAGATTGCAATTAACTGCAATGAAATTTTGTCCATTGCGAAATCTGGCGACGGGGTAAAGATTACTTTTAATAACGGCATGCAAGAGTTCGTAGCGATGGATTATCAAACGGCTGTTAATGCAGCATGGGGCACCACGAACAAAGGATGAGGCAAAGCCTCATCCAAGAATACTACCCATTAATAGCAGAAAGCTTCTCGTTGAGTTTATTTTCAACCCAGCTGTAAGCCTCGTCGAAATCCTGAGGTGGAGAGAAACGGCCGAGTTTGCTGCGAATGGTGGGGAGTCCGCTAGGTTTGGTTTCTTCATTACCAGCCAGCAAGATGCAAGTTTGATTAAAGATATACAGTACTTTTTGTTCGTCAGTCATGACGACTCCTTATTGGTTGTTGGAAATCCACGCCTGGAACATCCGGCAAGGTAGCACCAGGCGCGGAGACCATACCAACGTGTGCGCCGGTCACACAACAAAAACCGGCCCCCATCTGAAAGCGCAGCCCCCACCTTTAACCGGTGGGATTGGCGTCCAAAGGGGATGCGCTTTCAAATGGGCAATACTCAGCATAGCGAGGTAGCAATAATGCAAAATTCAGCCAGCACCGGAAACCTGACCGCCGAGCAGATCGCCCGCGGTTTGTCCCATGCAGCCAAATTAAAGCGCCTCGTGACCAATGCCAGGGTAGAAAAGAATTTAGTGCGCGAGTTTTTCGACAATCTACGCATTAGCCGTTACCGCTCGGTGATCTATTTCTGGGCACGTATTGGCACAGAACGCCACCGCCTGCATTTTGAGGAATTAACAGAACGCGAGCGCATCGCCATTATTAACGCCATGCTGGAAATGCGCGAATTGGTGCATGAGTTCCCCAAAGATATATTGCACGACGATGCGAAGTTAATTTAACCGGAAATATTAGCAATGACATTTAGGCGCTTAACCGCGCCGGGACTCCCATTACCTAAATAAAGGAAAAACGATGCGACACATTATGCTTGATCTGGAAACCATGGATAAAACCCCCACCGCCGCCATTGTGGCGATCGGTGCCGTAGCATTTGATTTCGATACAGGTACGCTCGGCAAGCGGTTCTACCAGCGCGTTGACCTCGAAAGCAGCCAACAATGCGGCGGCACCATCGGCGCTGACACAGTGAAGTGGTGGTTACGCCAAAGCGCCGAAGCCCGTAGCGAAATTGCCACCGATAACGCCGTACATATTCGCCAGGCTTTGGGTGAGATGGGGTGTTTTATTCTGCGTAACAGCCCGCATCCTGATGCTTTCATATGGGCCAAGGGCACCGATTTTGATATTCCGATCATCACCTCAGCTATGGACCGCATCGACCTGATGCCTACATGGAAGTTCTGGAATACTCGCGATGTTAGGACCTTCGAGCACGCAGCCAGAGATGCCGGTATGGATCTGCGCACCGCCGTGCCGTTCGACGGCGAGAAGCACAACGCGTTGCACGACGCCATTCACCAGGCCAAGACCGTCATTCACATCTGGCAGCAACTCATGGCACCACACCGCCAGAGTCAGCAGCCATGAGAGCCCGCTTGTCTGGCCCACAGGCTGATCGGCGCATTTATGCGAAGGCCGCAGCGCTGCTCTCACGCTTTGATCGTGGCGAAAAGGTTTACACCAAAACCAAACGTTTTGCCTATCTGGAAATCCGTGTCACCGCGTGGTGGCGATTATTAAGCAAAAACCGCGGCGTAAGTTGGAAATTAATGACGCACGCAGCCTTTGATAACGAGGTGAATAAATAATGGATGTCTTCATTCTTTTGGCGTTATTCGCCGCTCAACTGTTTGTCCTTATCCGGAGTGATTGGGTTTACCGGCAACGCTGCATCGTTATTGATTGTTACGGGCCGCTCTATTACGAGCTGTTGCCGTCCTATTCCGTCATGTTCTGGAAGTGCTGGATCTGGGATGTGAATAAATTCTTATCAACAGGAAAAACAAAATGAATAAAGAAACGAAAAAAGGCGGACTGGGTTTCCTGTCCATTCTGGCGCTTATTTTTATCACCCTAAAATTGATGGGGTACATCACCTGGTCGTGGTGGTGGGTCACGGCGCCATTGTGGGGACTTCCAGCAGTAATCATTATCGCTTTAGCGATCATGTTTATGTTTGTTGGCGCAGTAGTCTGCTGGGAGAAACGTAACAGATGATCCGCTCCCTGCTCAAATGGGCGGGCAGCAAAGCCCGCATCATGGATGCCCTGCGCCAGCACCTGCCAGATGGCAACCGCCTGATCGAGCCGTTCGCCGGCTCCGCATCGGTATTCCTCAACACCGATTACAACAGCTGCCTGCTGGCAGACATCAATCCGGATTTAATCGGTCTGTTTAATGTCGCGTCAAACGCGCCGGACGACCTAATAGATTGCGCCAAACTATTCTTCAGGTTCGACAACAACGAGGCGCGATTCCGGGTTATCCGCGACAGCTTCAACAGCTGCGAAGATACCTTTTGCCGCGCAGTGATGTTCCTGTATCTGAACCGCCATTGTTACAACGGCCTGTGCCGTTACAACCTTAACGGTGAGTTCAATGTCCCTTATGGCAAATACAAAGCGCCTTATTTCCCAGAAGAAGAGATCCGCCAGTTCGCCGAGAAGGCCAGGAACGCCGTATTCCTCTGCCTGGATTTTGAGGAAACCATCGAGATGGCCGGCACCGGCGACGTGATTTATTGCGATCCGCCGTACATCCCTGCATCCAGCACCGCCAATTTCACCAAATACCACACTGCCGGTTTCACCCCTGAAGACCACAGCCGAATGATCGCCGCACTGCACGCCGCAGTCGCACGCGGTAGCCAGGTCGTCGTCTCCAATGCTGACGTTGCTGCAGATCTCTACCAGCAGGCCGGCTTTACCGTTCACCACACCACCGCACCGCGTTCAATCAGTTGCAATGGTGAACAGCGTCAGGCTGTGGGCGAGATTATCGCAACGCTAGGGGTAACAGCGTGAAAAAACACAACCTAAAGATCCACCCAGAACACCTCGCCGCCGTCACCTGCGGCGTGAAAAAAGCCGAATTCCGCCGTAACGACCGCGACTTTGCTGCCGGCGATCTGCTGTGCCTGAACGGGTACGGCCAACACCCCGAGTTAGAACACCTGGAGGGATTTACCGGCGAGTACATCTGGGTACGCATCACCCACATCACCGACCTGACCGAATGGGCACCGGGTTACGTCATGCTGAGCATAGAGCGGGGGCCGTTTTCACTATGAACACCGAAAAGTTACTGAGCGAACTGAGCAAGCCGGTGGTGTGGCCTAACGGCTGCAATGAAACCGCCGTGAATGCACTGCGTTATCTGGCTGAGAAACCTAGGCCGAGCTACGGGAACAGCATGTACAACACCGAGCATCTTTACATGATCGCCCGTGAAGTTGAGCGCATGTCCAGCCAACATCTCTACTCGCAAGAGTGCGTATCCGCCCTGCTGGCAGAGCTGGAAAAGAAAGACCGCGAAATTGCTGTAATAGCGATGGTTACAAATGACCAAGTGAATGATGTGGCAGACCATTGGCGCGATACGCTAACTGAATCGCAGACAGAACTTGAAGAGAAAGACCGGCGTTTAGCCGAGCTGGAAGCCAGCGAGCTGAACCTTATCGCTGAACGTGATAGAGCAGAAGACATCATTGCAGAAATGTATGAGGCTGCAACAGGAAATCGCCCTGAATGGAGTAACTGCTTTGACTTTGCTGACGCTGTAGAGGAAGTGGCACGGGTGCGCGCTGCTGACCGCAAGTGCGAGGGAGTGCGTGAATGATGCGAAAATCACCCATCGCCACCACCATCGAAGCCGCCTGCGGCCATCGCCAGAAACGATATGACAACCATATAGCCGCATACATCAATCGCCATTACAGTCGCATACGCGGGCGTAGTTGCGGAAAAACCTACCAGGCATGCCAGCAACATCTGATCCAGCAGGTGCTACGGATTTCTGCTGGCGCAACGCTGAGATTCCGTTCAGCCGGCAGACCATCGCAACCCATGCAGCGGATCTTCGGCTATGACTCCGGCGACGGCGAAGAGCAGGCGGCGACATGCGCATTCCGGCGCGATCCTATCACCGGGGCGTTAACCCTGATGTCAATGGACATCGTGGAGAGAAAAACCGGCGATCGCCGTGTTATGCATATCGATGAATGGCCTTGGTTTTATGAGTAAAGACACCCGCGGCCGCCACGCCCCAACACCCCCGCCGCCATTTACTGACAGCGGTGCAGCAACCATCAACTACGCCTTCCCGTGGAACGCGCCTCACTCTGCCATCAAACGCGAAGATTTTGCCACTACACCTACCGCCTCCCCGCTCGCTCAGTGGATTAAGCTGGAACTAAAAGAGCGCAAAAAGGAAGAGCAGGCCCAAATAGCCCGCATTCGCGGAAACCTGACCGACGCCGAACGCGCCCGCTTGGCGCGCCGCGATTATCTGATAGCCGAATCTGAGGAGCGAGAACTTGAACGCGACACACTCATCAGTCGCAATCGCCTTGCACGCAAGAAAATAACGGATGATGAAGATGTCGAGCTGATCGCTGCGCTATCTCTGCTGCCTAAACACATCAAACAGCCACTACTGGCGCGCCTTAACATTTATCGCCGCCAACAAGTACAGGCTATCGCCGAGGGGCGTAATCAGCGTCCGGCACGCAAATTCCTGCGCGGCACAATCAAACGCGTGCTCCCGCGGATTGAGCAGATCAACAAACGCAACCAGACGATAGCTTATCGCTACATCGCCGGGCGCGAACGCCTGGACGAGTTGCTACGCCTGCCAGAGCTGAGCAAGCGTGAGGTGCAGTTACTCGCCACCCTCACCGCCGGCGCCATGGAAAGCCTGTTCAGCCGGGAATGCGAGAAGCACCTAACCAGCGAAGCAACACCGCAGGATATTTTGCGCGTCTATACCACTGTCGCCCATGAAACGCTACGCCTCAACATCACTCCACCATGCTGGGCCGCACTGGATGTCAGTCGCCGCCAGCGTGGCGAAACGCCTTACCACCTGTTGCCGGGTGCGCTAGCCCGCCTGTGCTGTGCCACCTGGTGGCAACGCAAGCTCTGGCGCTACCGTTGCGAGTGGCGCGAGGAGCAACTGCGCGCCGCATGCCTGGTGAGTCGCACAACGTCCGCCTACGTCAGCCAGGATGCACTGGTACATCACCGGGAACAGCGCCGCCGCACGCGCGAGTTTCTGAAAGCTTATGAGCTGGTCAACGATGACGGGTTCAGCATCGACATGGAATCGGTCTATTTCGCGGGCAACAGCAATCCGAAGCACCGCCGCGTTGAGATGATGATCACTGTCAAAGGGATGCAGGAGATCGCCGAAACTCGCGGCGACAATGCCTTTTGGTTCACGATCACCTGCCCATCGAAGTATCACGCCACCCTAATAAACAGCGGTTCACCTAACCCCAAGTGGGCCGCCAGCACCGTTCGCGACAGCAGCGATTACCTGGTGAACTTGTTCGCCGGTGTGCGCAAAAAGCTTAGCCGCAAAGGGCTGCGCTGGTATGGCGTACGCGTCGCCGAACCCAATCACGACGGCACCGTACACTGGCACGTCATGGTGTTCTGTCGTCCGGAAGACCAAGAGGCGATCACCGATATCCTGCGCGAGTTTGCTATCCGCGAAGACCGTGCCGAACTGGGCAACAATATTACCCCGCGGTTCAAAGTCGAGCAGATCACCAAAGAGAAAGGCTCGCCACTGAGCTATATCGCCGCCTACATCGGTAAAAACATCGACGGAAGCAAGCTGACCCAGCCAGACCCAAAAACTGGCGAGCCGCCCGTTGACCATGAGAGCGGCAAGAGTATGGCAGACACCGTAGAGCACGCCATCGCCTGGGCATCCCTCCACCGGGTGCGCCAGTTCCAGTTTTTCGGCATCCCATCACGCCAGACCTATCGCGAACTCCGGCGCCTGGCCGGCCAGCTTGCCCGGCAGGGCAAGGATGGCAAGAAACGGCAACGCCTCACAGATAAAGCGATGGATGACGTACTGTCAGCTGCCGATGCCGGCTGCATCACGTCGTACATCCTGAAGCAAGGCGGGATCTTGCGACCTCGCAAAGAGCACGTCGTCCGTACCGCCTACGCCGAAGCCGACAAGCCAAACGACTACGGCGAACACGGTATACAGATCTTCGGTGTCTGGTCGCCCCAACTCGGAGCTGCATCACGCATTTGCACTCACGTTGATAACTGGCAGCGGATCAGAAAAGCCGTAAAACCGGACGGAGAAGCCGATCGTCAAGGGGTTGACGTTGACCCTCAGGGCGGCCCCGCCGTCCCTTGGACCCGTGGCAATAACTGTCCCATTGAGCAAAAAACCAGCGAAACAGGGATGGATAACGCCACGGATAAAGAGCCGGAGCGCATCAATTTCGAGCAACTAACCCGGCACCAGCGGCGCATATTGCTCAACAGGATCCGCAATACGGCCCCACCAAGCAGAAAGGCAGAGGAGACGGGGATGACACGACAACCACCACCGGTCAGCGAAAGCACACCAGAGGACACCATTACGGAAGCGCTGCGTGCGCTCGGCATCACGCCGGAGCCACCGCAGGTTATCAGCCTGCTGGCCGGTGAAGCCGTAGATTGCGGCGATGGCTACACCTTCCGCCTGGCCGGCAGCAGCCTGCTGGAAGTGCCAGCACTGATGGCCAGGGAAGACGACGATGAAACACCGCCACCGAGCTACCGCACTGGCGATATTGCGCAACTTGCCGCCGCACTTGGCATCCGGCTGGAGCCGTGGGAAATCAACGCGCTGCTGCGTGGCGCAACGCTGGATATCGGCGGAGGCGAAGCCATCAGGCTGCGCGGCGATCGCCTCGAGCCGGTCAGGCGGACAATGGCACCATTTTAAGTAATGACACAAAAAGGCCCCTTAACAGGCAAAAACGGGAACGAAATAGAAAAATGCCGCCAGCGGCAACCGCGTAAATCACCATTTTTCTATTTCATGACCAAAAACCGCCGTTTAAACGGCATTTCATGACCCACACAGCAAAGAGGCAACATAATGAAAATCTTTATCGATGACGGCTCTACCGCGATCAAAATGGCATGGCAAGAGAACGGCGAACAGCGCACGCTACGCAGCCCCAACAGCTTTAAGCCTGAGTGGTCAACACCGTTCGGCGACCAGTTGCCAGCCAACTACCTGCTGGACGGCGAGCGCTATTCCTTCGATCCTATCAGCCCGGATGCCATCAGAACCACGCACACCCGCTATCAGTACAGCGATGTGAACGTGATCGCCATCCATCACGCCCTGCTCAAAACCGGCCTGTCGCCGCAGCCGGTCGATGTGGAAGTCACGCTACCGCTGGGTGAATACCTGGACGAGCACAACCAGCCTAACCGTGACAACATCCAGCGCAAGCAGCGCAATATTCTGCGCCCGGTAATGCTCAACGGCGGCGAGATCTTCACCATTCGCAATGTGCGCGTGATGCCGGAATCCATCCCGGCTGGCTTCGATATTGTGAAAGACCTGGACGAGCTGGACTCCTTGCTGATTGTTGACCTGGGCGGTACCACGCTGGACGTGGCGCAGGTGCGCGGCCAGTTCACCGGCATCACCAAGACCTTTTGCGATCCGGGTATTGGTGTGTCACTCATGACCGAGGCAGTCAAATCTGCCCTTGCTGCAGCGAACACGCGCGCCAGCAGTTACTTCGCTGACGATCTGATCCTGCACCGCCATGATGTGCCATACCTGCGCACCCGCGTGAACGATGCCGCCCAGTTCGACCAGGTACTAAACGCCCTGCAAGAAAAAGAGGCCATGCTGAATCGCCGCGTACAGCTCGCGATCGAGCGTTTTTCTGGATATACGCACGTTGCCGTTGTTGGCGGCGGCGCTAACATCGTCGAAGCGGCAGTACGGAAAGTTACCGCAGTCCCGGACGCGCGTTTCTTTGAAAGCCTCGCACCTCAGTTTGATCTGGTAAACGGCCTGTATCAAATGGGGACACCGCAGTGAGCAATCGCAAGATAAGTTTTTACCTGAAGCCCGCGCATTCGCGGGCCGACCTTCTGGCCGATGAGATGCTGGCAGAACTCCCCGTCAAAGCACGGGGTAACGCCTGCCGGGCCGCCATGCTGGCTGGTATGGCGCTCATGCGTCAAGATCCACGCTTGCCGCACCTGATTGCAGAATTGTTCGACGAGCGCACCACCATCAGCCAGATCCGCCACCTCATCAGCAGTGTACTGCCGGAGGGCGGCGCACCGCTGGCGGCGGCGTTGCAGCAACTGGCTGCACTGGCTAAACCCGATGAGATTAACTTTCCACCCACACCGACAACACACGCGCATTCGGAACCATCAGACAATGCCGCGCGCACCCGGCAGAACGCCAGCAACCTGTTTCCTGGCTAGCAGTTACGGCGAGTGACTTCACAACTTGACTTCATTCGCCGTAATTCTATAATTGACTTCATAAAGTGACTTCACGGAAGGTTAAATGAAAGAACAGGTATCAGAACTACGGAAGCGCCAAAAAGCAACGCTGGAACAGATATTCAAATCACCCGTTCCCGCCGGGATTAAATGGTCCGATGTGGAGTCACTGATAAAGGCGCTAGGTGGGGAAGTTAAAGAAGGCCGTGGTTCACGGTGCAAGTTTTTGTTAAACGGCAGCATTGCCAACTTTCACCGCCCACATCCATCACCGGACACAGACAAAGGCGCGGTGGTTAACCTCCGCGACTGGCTGGAAAGTATAGGAGTCAAACCATGACAAAAACAGCAGCAACACCCAATACCATGGAGATCGCCGGGCAACCAGCGATTATCAGCTACGTACCCGAAATCGGCGCGTTCCGCGGTAAATTCCTCGGCCTTACCGGTTACTGCGACTTTGTTTCTGACAGCATTCAGGGACTAAAGGCTGAGGGTGAGATCTCACTACGCGAGTTCTTGGAGGATTGCAGCGCCGCAGGAATCGAACCTTATGCGCGCCAGGAAAAAACCAAGACATTTACCCTGCGCTATCCCGAGTCATTTGGCGAGCGCCTGAACCAGGCCGCCGCCGAAAATGAGGTTTCCGTTAATTCCTTCATCGTTGAAACCCTCAACGAGCGGATGAAGCACGCATAGTGTCAGTAGCGACACCCAAGGCCACCATTGTACGACCATTTTTCCGTTGGCATGCTGAAACTGTCGCTACCGATGTAAAACTTGCCCCCCGGGGGTCAGAGTTCGATCGGTATTGACAGATTGAAATTTCCGTTGGTATTAACAATGACACACCCATCCAGGTGTTTACCTCATCGACAGATAAACATGCGTACGCCGATGTCGTGCTCAGTAGGAAAAACACATCATGAATACATTGAAAAAACGCTACCCCCGCGCCTATTTGAAATAAGGCTATACCCAGATCGTGCCATTGCCATACGAAGGCATTACTACAATCAAAAGGACAGTTATTATGGATACGGTTAAAAGACAAGTTACACTGCAATCGCTCCTTTACCCATCAATTATGTTTCTAGATGTCGAAGAATATACAATTGCGTCTAAAGGTCGTTTCAAGTTAGTTTTCAGTAAGAAACCTGTTGTCTGGGAATACACCGAATATAGTGAGGCATACAGTCCTGATAATGTGCTAATAAAACGTGTGTCACTCGCTTTCAACCATGAAGGGCTCATGTACTACCTGCAACCCAATGATGACTTGCCTCAAGATCCTGACTGGCCAGCAACCATAAACGCTCAGTACGGGGGGTACCTGTTGACGTTGTTCGCGTATCCAGAAAAGACGGGCACAATATTCTCCATCAATGCTGGTGAACCTGGTAATGATCAATTGAGCCATACTCTGAAAGGTAGTTCAGAAAATATTAACATTCCTGTTTTCGGGCACGGGGAGAACCTCTTCAGAATCGTTGACTACAATATCTAAAGCAATGTAAACGTTAGCTGTTGTCTGGACTGAATGGCGCACTATCTTGGATGGTGCTGCATGACCAGATGGCACAAGATAACTGATTTATTTAAGCAAACAGCCTCCGGCAAAGCCGGAGGTTTTAGGGTGAGTCCCTCAAAGTCGCTAACAAACCATGAGCCGCACAAGGCTGCTGTTATACGTTCAGCTTTATCTGATCGTCTCTTACGTCTTCTCGTTCCTGGCTGCGGATGTAAGCTCTGACCGTTGCCCCCGGGGAAACGAAATAGTCACGTGCCCAGAAAACTTCGCCGGTGAAGTTTTTACTTCTACCAAAATGCCGGGCTATCGCGCTTTTCCCCTTTAGATAACATACGATCGTCGATACCGAGTGCTTTGGCGAAATGCTGATGCACATGTGGACATGGTCGCACATCAAATGCCCCTCCAGAATCTGGCTGCTCTTCTGGTTCGCAACCTCATGGAATATCTTGCCCATCTCAGAACCATATAAAAACATCACACACCACCATGGCCGCCATCACTTAGCCATTTTTTACCCCAAACACCACTCACTGCACAAAAATGCAATGCATAGGCGCAAGGATCTGCAAGGATCCTTTCAGGATCAAAACCCCCTCCCGGCCCGCGCGGCGTGGGCTTTTCTGCCCCTATGCAGGGTGCACGACTTTTTATGCATTTACTAAAGAGGGCCGGTGTGTGGGGGATCGCGCGCCACCACCCCTGGCGGGGTTTCTGGGTGAGGTTGGGCTGGAGAGGTAGGGAGAGGGAAAACGGCAAAGAAGGCGGCTCAGTACGTCATTAAATAACGACATCACAGCAAGCCGCACAGCGCGCCTGAAATATGGGATGACCGCGCCGTGCGCGTAGTGAAAAACACCGGCAAGCCCTGTTCAGGCTGCAAGTCTGCCGGTTATTCGGTGATGGGCGTGGAGATGGAAACCGAGACGGATTGCTGAGCCGTCAGCTTTTGGCGGAGGTCTGGCCGGGCAGAACGTAGTCACCGAAGCGGACCACTTCAATACCGAGCCAGTCGTTCAACTCCCGCATCCGTTCTTGCAGCGGCACCAGTTCGTTACGGACAAACACCTCACTGGCATCAGTCACACTGCCGAAACCGCCGGTATTGTTCGGGATGATCCCCATCAGCTGAGGCGGTACCCGGTGCACGCTCAACTCGTCATCGCGTGAGGTATTTTTGACATTCAGGAATTCATCCTTGGCCGCCATCTGCGCCAGCGGCATGATCTGCAACCCTTCCTTCTGGCCGTTCGGTGCATAGAGGAACATGCTTTTAAAATTGCCTCGCCCCTTGCCAGACTCGATGGTCTCTTTGATATTGTCGATGTCGGTTTGGTTCTGTACCGGGTCAGTCAAATAGAATACCGATCCCATGAAGGTACCATTGTCATAATATTTGCGGCGGAACAGCGTCGCCGATTCGTTTAACAAGATGCTGTTTATCCCGCACAGATACTGCGGCAGGCCGTAAATCTCCTGGGCAAGATCCGGCTCCAGCAGGTGAAAAACGCTACCTTTAGGAAAGGTATAATACCCTTCGGCGGTGAGCTCATTGCGTTGCAATGAATAATATGTGCCCGGCTTTACGCCGCGGCGCATCACCAGCGCCAGTGAGCGCCGCAACTCCAAGGGCTCACCCAGCATATTTCTGCGCAATTCCAGGTACCCGTTGCCATACACCAGAAAATCCAGCGCCCAACTGTTGAATTCTTTACGACTTAATAGTGGGTGCGGAATGAACGTACTCGCCAGGATATTACGCTTCACAAACAGCGCCGAGCCGTGGTGCGGCGTGGCGCGAAACAGTCGCATCAACCCATCAAAATCAATGGGGGTGTCGTACCAAATCCCATTACTGACACACTCCAGGCATTCCATGATGGCGCCATAATTGAGCACCGACTCAGGCTCACCAAACGTAAACGCCTGTGCTGCAGGTGTTTCTTCCTTCATCGCCAGTGCCTGCTGGCGATCACGATTGCGCTTACTCATCCAATTACCTCAAAACGGAAGCCATTGTTGGCGGAATTGCCTTCGAGCGGCTCATTAAACAGAACATGCATCACCGCCCAGGCCAGGTCAGCATGGCCGACCGCCCCGGAACGGCTGGCGGCATATGTGGCACTGCGACCACTGGTCGTCATCACCTTGCGAATGGCCATGAAGGACTGCGCGATGTCAGTATGACCAGCGTCGAACGCCAGGCGGCCATGGCGGATCACGTTCAGCGCCTTCAGCACCATGTTAGTTTTTACCTCGACGCTGTACTGGATGCGGCGCGCTGCCGGGAAGAACTTCGAGACCAGCTTCCACACAGCATCACCAATGCCAGTCACATCGATGGCGATATGCTCAACGTGGTATTGCTCGGTCAGCCCCTTGATGGCTTTGGCCTGCGCCTCATAGTCATTGCCGTCCCAGCGGTGTCGCTCCAGTACGCGGAACTGACCGCCCGGCACCTCTGGCGGCGCCATCACCACACAACCAGCGCTGTCGCCCCCTTCATTGCCGCCGTTCGGGTCGTACCCGATCCACACCGTGCGGTATGCGAACGGACGCAATAGCAGCGGCTGGAAATCGGCCCACTCTTCCCAGGCATCCACCATGCAACGTTGAAGTGCCTCAAACGGGAACACCGAGGTGCTGTCGTCGATAAACTCGCACAACAGCAAATTGCGGAACTCTTCCGGCGGGTACTCGCGGCGTAACTGCTCCAGGCTGGCCCGGTTAAAACCGCGCGCAATAGCATTTTCAATTGTCACCACCTGACGCAGCTGGCCGTCTTCGAACGGACGAATATCGACCAGTGACGCCGGCGACACATCCAGTTCGATCCGCTCATTTTTGGGGCGACCGACATTAAACGCCTCACCCGACCAAAACGAATAGGCCTCATGGGTCAATGTCGACGGGGTAGAGAAATAGGTCTGGCGGTACTCACTTTGCATCGCCATGCCGGATGCCACCTTGCGCAGCGTCTGGAATTTCGGCACCCAAAAATACTCATCAAAATACAGGTTGCCGGTGTAGCTCTGCGCGGTGCGTGAACTGGTACCGAGAAAATACAGCTTGGCACCGTTCGGCAGCCTGATCGGGTCGCCGCTGAGATCGAGATCGGCCTCCTGCGCAAACTCCAGTATGTAGTTTTTGAACACATGCGCCTGCGCCTTACTGGCAGACAGGAATATCTGATCGCGCCCGGTGTGCATCGCATCGAGCAGCGCCTCACGGGCAAAGTACCAGGTCGCCCCGATTTGGCGCGATTTGAGGATGTTGCGAATGCGGTATTCAGTGTTGTGGCCGGCGCGGTACCAGATTTTCTGGTACTCGTGGATCTGCTCAAAAAACACCGACTCCAACCGCTCAAGCTGCACATCGGTGAAAGCGTTGCGGGTCGGCGGTTTGCGCTTGCCACTGTGGCGGCGCTCGACATTGGGGTTGAGTGTGGCTTCTTTGCCGGTGGCTTCGTATTTGGTGATCCGCGCCTGGCGCTCCATCTGCCGGCTTAGTGCATCCAGCTCCTTCAGGTCGGTATCAGTTTTAACCTCCTTTACCACCAACTGACAGTAGCGCTCAGAGGTCGTCATCTCCACGCGGGACAACGGACTGTAGTTATCCCAGCCGTCGCGCTGCTTCCAGCTGTAGAGGGTATTGGGTTTGACGCCCAGCATTCGGGCGATGCACGAGAGCTTGAGCCCCTGCCAGTAGTGATACATGGCCTGGCGACGAGGATCGAGATCGGCGGCGGTAACGGTGACTTTCATGCTCATGCCGCAAGCCTACCCGCGCCCGCGCCCGACCGATGCCCGACCGACGTTGTGCCAGCGCTGACACAACGCCACCGCGTTGCCGCCCCGGCTTTGCATCGTGACTATAGCCAAAAATCATTCAGCAAAGCGAGCCACGCAATGGGTAAGAAATCGAAATTCGTGCAGGTGTGCGTCGAAGGGGCCACTACCGACGGTCGGGAGATCAGTCGCCAGGATATTCAGGACATCGCAGATACCTACGATCCGAAACTGTATAACGCCCGCGTCAACCTGGAGCATTACCGCGGCATCATGCCAAACGGACCGTTCAAGGCCTACGGCGATGTGACTGGCGTAAAGGCCGAGGAAGTTCAGGAGGGGCCACTCCAGGGCAAACTGGCACTCAAGGCGCAGATTGACGCCACCGACGATCTGGTCGAGATGAACCGCGCTCGCCAGAAGGTGCACTCCAGCATCGAGTTCCACCCCAACTTTGCCAAGACCGGCAAGGCCTATCTGACTGGGTTGGCCGTCACCGATAGCCCGGCAAGTCTCGGTACCGAGATCATGCAGTTCAGTTCCGCCGCTGCTGTTAACCCGCTAGCGCACCGCAAATCAGATCCGGCCTGCCTGTTCACCGCGGCTGAAGAAGTGACGTTCGAGTTTGAGGACATTCCCGACAACAAACCGTCATTGCTGACCAAGGTGAAGGAAATGTTCGCCAGCCGCGACAAGGCCGACAGCAGCCAGATGGACGACGTGCATCTGGCTGTGACGGAAATTGCCGAACACCAACAGCAGCAGGATGAAAAGTTAGTCCAGTTGACCGAACTGGCGACCACCGTCACCCAGTTGAATGAACAGGTCACAGCGCAACAAGCTGAACTCACCGAACTAAAGCAAAAACTCAGCAGCACTGACGCCAGCCAGTCCTTCCGCCCGGAAGTCACCGGCGCGCCAAACGAATTAGTCACAGATTGCTAAAAGGCTGAAAAAACATGATCCCAGAAACAGAGTTGGCGTTTGGTCAATACCTGACGCAGCAAGCCAAGCTTAATGGCATCACGACGGCCATTATCACCGCCGGCAAGAAGTTCACCGTGGTGCCCGCGGTGGCGCAGCGCATTGAAAAACGCATCCAGGAAAGCAGTAACTTCCTGAAAGCGATTAACATCATGCCGGTCATCAATCAGCAGGGTCAAAAGATTGGCCTGGGCGTCAGCGGACCAGCAGCCAGTAATACAGATACCACCCAGAAAGACCGCACCCCGCGTGATCTCAGTGATATGACGGCACAGAACTATTTCTGCCAACAAACCAACTTCGATACCCTGCTGCGTTACGAAAAAATCGACATGTGGGCTGCCTTCCCGAACTTCCAACCCATCTTGCGCGACAGCATCCTGCAACGGCAGGCACTGGACCGCATCATGATCGGCTGGAACGGGACGCACCGCGCTAAGACCTCTGACCCGGTCACCTTCCCGCTGTTGCAGGATGTCGCGCCGGGCTGGCTGCAAAAATGTCGCGATGATGCACCTGAGCGCGTTATGACCGGCGGTAAAGAGGCGACCAAGGTCGTGATCGGCAAAGACGGCGACTATGAAACACTTGATGCCGCCGTGATGGATGCGACCGATAACCTGATCGCCCCGTGGTATCAGGACGATCCAAAGCTGGTTGTGATTTGCGGTCGCCAGTTGCTTGCCGATAAGTATTTCCCGCTGATCAACCAGCAACAGCCCAACAGCGAAGCGCTGGCAGCAGACATCATCATTAGCCAGAAACGCATCGGCGGGTTGCAGGCCGTGCGCGTACCGTACTTCCCGGCCAATGCCCTGATGATCACCCGCCTGGATAACCTGTCTATTTACTGGCAGAAAGGCACCCGCCGCCGCTGCATTCTGGACAACGCCAAACGTGACCAGATTGAAAACTACGAGTCCGTCAACCAGGACTACATCGTCGAAGATTACGAAGGGTGCTGCGTGATCGAAAACATCGAGATGACGCAGACGCCACTGGACGGCAAGGGGCCAGTAGTACAAGAAGATCTGGTAAGTGCCGCAGTAGCAAAAGCCGTTGAAGCCATGGCTGCCGCCTTCCAGCGCATCCCGGCAGCGGAAAGCGCCCGCCAACCAGAGGCGCAAGAAGCCATCGACGCTACCGCGGTAGCGCCTGCACCGCAATCACCGGTCGAGGTACAGGGTGAACAGGCCAAGGCGGAACAACAGACAGACACGCCGCCTGTGCAGGATGGCGCGCCAGATCCGCAGGCTGATGCCAAACCCGACGCGAAAAAAGGCAAGTAAATCATGATGACCCCGGCCCGCAAACATTTTATGCGCGAAACCGCCGCCAGCGTGACTGACGTCGCTCCCCTCTCCCGCATGGAAGCGGGCACCTACAACCTGATGCTGCGCAAGCTGGCAGAAGACAAGCGCAGCCTTGCACGGTTGCAGGGCAGCGACCGTCGCAGCGCCTTCAAGCGAAAAGTGCTGCCGGATTATGCCCCCTGGATTGAGGGCGTGCTGCAATCAGGCAAAGGCACGCAGGACGACGTGCTGGTGACGGTCATGATTTGGCTGATTGACATCGGCGAGCCTGGCGTCGCACTGCCGTTGGCGGGCTACGCGCTAAAGTCCGGCCTCACCATGCCAGGCTATGACCGAAATACAGCAACAATTGTCGCCGAGGAGATCGCCAACGCCGCGCTGGCACAGCACAGTCTGTCGCAACCACTGGACCTGACTGTGCTGCAGCACACACTGGAGCTCACCGCTGGCGAAGATATGCCGGATGAGGCACGTTCCAAGCTGCTGAAAGCCCTGGGCTATGCGCTGGAGCAGGCCGGTCAGCAACCGCAGGCAGTGATCGCCTTTGAGCAAGCCCTGCGCCTCAACCAGCGCGCCGGCGTGAGAAAAGACATTGCCCGCCTGAACAAGGCGGACGAGTAACCGAACCCCCAACCAGGGCGGAACAGCGGTGGCGTACGCCAGCCTTCGGGCTACAGCAAGCAACGCCGCTGTCCACCGCCCGTCCCTTTTATCGAGGTCGCATGAACGGTTTTATCGCAGCCGAACCCGCAGCCAAAAAAGCCAACATCATCAGTAACGGCGACTTCTGGCCGGCCATTTGCCCACTGGGATTCACCAGCGCCATGCGCCTTGACGGTACGATCACGCCAGAACGCCAGCGCGAGGCGCTCATCACCGCGATGGTAAACGTCAATCGCGAGCTGCAAGCCTGGCGGCTAATACAGCAAGACCTGGGCAACCTCACCCTGGGTGACGTGCCGTATGACGACCCGGTCGACGGCGAGAGCCCCAGGGTACACAACTACCGCCGGGCGGTGTTTTGTATCGCCAAGGCCAACATCACCGAGCGCTACCGGGATTTTGACGCCACCGCCAAGGGTGACCGCCGCGCTGCCAGCCTGGAAAGTGAGGTCGATGATTTGTGGCGGGATGCTCGCTGGGCCATGCGCGAGTTGCAGGGGCTCAATCACAACACCGTGGCGCTTATCTGATGAAGGTCGTCGCCCAGCAGCGCGAAACCATCGAAATGATCTGCTATCGGTACTACGGCAAAACCGCCGGCGTCACCGAGGCGGTGATGGATGCCAATCCGGGCATTGCGGATTTCGGGGTGTTTTTGCCCTATGGCTACGCCGTCGAGATGCCGGACCAGGTCGTCGCACCGGCCAACGACACAGTTCAATTATGGGATTAACACCGCGAGATTTTAGGAAGGTATTCAATGAACAAGCTCAAGAGTACATGGATTGCCGGCATTTTGTTGACCGCAGCGATCGCCGCTCTGGCTGCCTGCTCTGCTGTGTCATTCACGCACGTAAATAACGCGAAAGGACAAAGCGTCACCAACGCTGAAATTCAACCGAACAATACGGTGGTACTGACATACCCAAACGGCTCGGCATGCATTGATACAAACCCGGGCGAAAGCACCACCTGCACCGGGCAGGAGAAATAGCATGCGTAATCTGAAACTCACCGCGCTCACACTGCTGTCGTCCCTGCTAATTTCCGGCTGCGTCTCGCCGGGATTGGGCGTACAGGTCACTTCCAGCGTCCCCATGAGCGTGACGCGCATGACGTTTCACGGCAACACAGTAATTTTATGCCAGGTAGGTGAATAAACATGCTCAAGCCCGCACTGCTGCGCAAGGCCCTGATGGAAGCCGTGCCGGCATTCCGTAACGATCCGGACAAGCTGAGCCTCTACGTTGAGCATGGCAACATCGTTTCAACGCTGACGCCGTCGCTGTCCCATGAGTATCAGTACACCCTGAGCGTCACCGTGATCGATTTCGGCGGTGACGTGGACCTGGTCATGGTGCCGATCCTCAGTTGGCTGCGCCGGCACCAGCATGACGGCATGGCGAACCCGGACATGCGCCAGGAGGCTTTCCGCTTTGAGGTCGCCATTCTCAATAATGAGAGCTGCGACATTGAAATAGCCCTCAAGCTGACGGAGCGCGTCATCGTGACCGAGGACGACCTCGGCGTCCTGGCCGTCAAGCACACTGACGAACCGCCCACCCCTTACGACAGCCTCGGCCCCTTCCACATGAAGGACGTGCCCGGCAGTGAATGGACGGTGTGACCATGCTAGATGACAATTTTCGCGCCATTGACACCTGGCTACAGGGTTTGCTGGCCCAACTTTCCCCACCGCGGCGTAAGGCGATGAATATTGTGATCGCCCGCGAGCTACGGCGCCGCAACCAAAAGCGCATCACGCAGCAGAAGAACCCCGACGGTTCGCCGTTCGCCGCCCGCAAACGTCTGCGTGACAAGCAGGGGCGTATCCGGCGCGCCATGTTCGCCAGGTTAAAAACGGCCAAAAACATGAAGGTGGCAGCAACACCCAATGAAGCGGCGGTGTTTTTTGAAGGGCGTCGGGGATATATCGCCCGCACGCACCAGTATGGGCTTGAGGACAGCGTCAGCCGCAACGGGCCACGGGTGAAATATCCCGCCCGGCGCCTGCTGGGCTTTGACAACTCCGGAGTTAAAGAGATTGAGCGGCAGATTCTGGATTTTCTGGGGAAAGGTCTTTAACCCGACTGTATCAACGCCCACACAACGCCCATCCCATGAGATTTTCGACACTTTAACGGCAGACTGCACCCATGAACGAAAATATCACTGAGCTGTTACGCCTTCTGCACAACCTGATCAACATCGGTATCGTCGCCGAAGTTCAGGGCAACAAATGCCGCGTGCAGGTGGGCGGCGACCCAGAGCGCACTACCGATTGGATCACCTGGCTGACGATACGTGCCGGCACGGCAAAAGTGTGGTGGCCGCCGTCGGCGGGTGAGCAAGCGATGTTACTCGGCATGGGTGGCGAACTGACGACCGCGTTTTGTTTCGGGGGGATCTTCAGTGACGCCAATCCCGCCCCCTGTGACCTGCCGAACGCCTTACACATCAGTTTCCCGGATTCGGCTGTGCTGCAGTACAACCCCGACGACAGCAGCTTCCTGCTGACTGGCGCCAAAACCGCCTACATCAAGGTAGAAGAAAAGACGACCTGGGACTGCCCAGACAACGACTTCCTCGGCAAGGTGACAGCAGAAAGCCTGAATATCACCCAGGGCGGGGAGATGCACGGCGATATCACCCACAGCGGCGGCAGCTTCACATCCAACGGCGTGCAGGTTGACAACCATAAACACAGCGGCGTGCAGACAGGCGGTGGGGAAACGGGAGGGCCAGTAAAATGATGTACCTCGGCATGAACGCCGGCAGCGGCGAACCCATCACCGATCTGGATCATATCCGCCAGTCCGTGAGCGACATCCTGAACACCCCCATCGGCAGCCGGGTAATGCGCCGCGACTACGGCTCGCTGCTGTCGACGCTTGTCGATGCGCCGGCCAACGATGCCATCCTGCTGCAAATGATGTCCGCCACTTACAGTGCAATCATGCGCTGGGAGCCGCGCGTGGTCGTTAAGGCGCTGACATTGGCCCCTAATACCCAGCCCGGAAGCTACACCGCCGACCTGGTCTGTAGCCGCAGTGACAGCGACAGCACCTTCGCCCTTTCCGCCAGTATTGGAGGGCTGAACTGATGGCGACCATCGATCTGTCATTACTGCCACCACCGAACGTGATTGAGCCACTCGATTATGAGTCTCTGTTGAGTGCCATCCAAAGCCGCATCATTGAACTGACCGACGAGAAAGACCGTGCTGCCGTCAAGGCCGTGCTGGCACTGGACTCTGAACCGCTGACCAAGCTCACCCAGGCGTATGCTTACCGCGCGCTACTTCAACGCCAGAGTATCAACGACGCCGCCCGTGCCGTGATGTTGGCCTACACCGGCGGCGCAGACCTGGACAACCTGGCGGCAAACTTCAATGTTTATCGACTAACAATCCGCCCAGCAGATCCAACGACTATCCCGCCAACGCCGGCGATCATGGAGTCAGACAGTGATTTCCGCAAACGCACCCAGCAAGCCTTTGAAGGGCTGAGCGTGGCAGGACCGACCGCCGCCTATGAGTTTTTCGCCCGCAGCGCCGACGGCAAAGTCGCCGATGCCAAAGCGTTCAGCCCGTCGCCAGCCTGCGTCACGGTCACCGTATTATCCCTTGACGGTGATGGCACCGCAGATCAGGCACTACTCGACAAGGTCACGGCCACCCTGAGCGATGAAGATACGCGCCCCGTCGCCGACAGGCTGACGGTGCAGTCGGCCAGCATCGTCAGCTATAACGTAGTGGCAACCCTGTATTACTACCCCGGTCCGGAAACCGCCCCCATCGAGCAAGCTGCCAACGCCAGGTTGCATGCATATATCAACGCCCAGCACCGCATCGGCCGCGGGGTATACCTCTCCGCTATTGATGCAGCATTGTCGGTTGAAGGTGTGGAACACGTGGTCATTGACGAACCCAAAGCCGATTTGGTGCTGGATAAAACCCAGGCATCGTGGTGCGCCGCGCCGCAAGTCACCCTGGCGGCAATGAATGACTGAGCGCCTACTGCCAATGTGCGCCACACCGCTGGAGTTGCACGCGGAGCAGGCCGGCGCCGAGGTGAGTGCCGCGCCGGTACCGCTGCGCCAACTGTGGGATCCGGACACATGCCCGCTGGAACTATTGCCTTACCTGGCCTGGGCGTTCTCTGTCGATCGTTGGGATGAGGCCTGGGATGAAGCCACCCAGCGTGACGTGGTGCGACAGTCTTATTTTGTACACCGGCACAAAGGCACCATTGGCGCATTACGTCGCGCTGTAGAGCCGATGGGCTACCTGATTAGCATCACCGAGTGGTGGCAGAACGGTAAGACTCCGGGCACGTTCGAGATGGTGGTCGGCACGCTGGACACCGGTATCACCCCGGAAATGTACACCGGACTTGAACGCGTAATAGACGACACCAAGCCGTGCAGCCGCCACCTGACCACCTTGTCGATCTCCCTGGAAACACAGGGAGATATCCTCATTGCGGCTGCCAGCTACGATGGTGACACAATGACAATTTACCCTTATTTGCCTGATGCTATTGAGACTACCACGCCAGTAAAAGTCGGCGCGGCGCTCCACGTTATAGACACTATGGAGATTTCCCTATGACCGCAAAATATTTCGCCCTGCTGACCAATGTCGGCGCCGCTAAGCTGGCGAACGCCACTGCGCTTGGCAATCAGTTGGCAATCACCGTCATGGCGGTGGGTGACGCCAACGGCGCAGAACCGGTACCCGAACCGTCACAAACCCAGCTAGTACATGAATGCCACCGCGCACTAGTTAATAGCCTACGCGTGGACCCAAATAACCCCAGCCAAGTGATTGCTGAACAGGTGCTGACAGAAACCGTCGGTGGTTGGTGGATACGAGAAATCGGTCTGTATGATGCCGATGGTGATCTGATAGCAGTCGGCAACTGCCCGCCATCGTACAAACCGCTGATGGCCGAGGGGTCAGGGCGCGAGCAAATCATCCGTATGATCCTCATTGTCAGCAGCAGCGACGCCGTGGAGCTAAAGATTGACCCATCCATCGTGTTGGCCACTCGCGAATATGTGGATGACGCGATCGAGACTCACACCAAAACCCGCAACCACCCGGACGCCAGCACCACCGCGAAAGGATTAGTACAACTCAGCAGCGCCACCAACAGCGCCAGCGAAACCCTCGCAGCCACACCCAAGGCCGTGAAAGCAGCTTATGACCTGGCGAACGGCAAGCTGTCCAGCGTCCCCGACGCCACTACGGCAGCAAAAGGTGTCGTGCAGCTCAGTAACGCCACCAACAGTGCCAGCGAAACCCTGGCCGCGACCCCTAAGGCAGTCAAAGCCGCTTACGATCTGGCGAACGGCAAGTTATCCAGCGTCCCCAACGCCACCACGGCAGCAAAAGGCATCGTGCAGCTCAGCAGCGCCACGAACAGCGCCAGCGAGACATTGGCAGCCACGCCCAAAGCGGTAAAGGCGGCTTATGATCTCCCTGGTGCCTCTGGTCTGGGGGTTGGGCCCGTAGCAAAAACCGACGCATACAGCAATATTGGGCAGCTTTACCGGGTTAATAACTTATCTGCCAATAAGCCCCCAGCTACGACAGGTAATGTATCCGCGGGGGTAGTGTGCTTGCCGATGGATGCCGCGCCATCTGCTGGCTACTTTGCCGTCGTTGGGGGAAGTATGGCGGCGTATGTCGGTTTTTCCGGGGTGGAGGCTGGCGGTATCACCTGGGCGCGGATTTACACCGAAAAATACCTGCCGCCGATGTACGGGCTTGGAGCCGCAGGTTCAGACCGTGCGCTACTTGCCGACCTGTTAAGTCCCAACAAAGGCTATACCGGTTATACCTGGTCAGCTACCAGTGGAGATCCGGATGCGCCGTCATTTTTCCCGCAAGGTGGTACTTTTGGTATTCAGAACCAGCTATGGCACAACACCGGCCAATATTTTGCCCTGCAAACGGTATGGCGCAACGGGCGGGTTGGCTTTCGCACGATGGAAGCCAATGTGCCAGGGGCATGGAATGAGTTTTTCCATACAGGGAACCCATCGCCAGGTGAATATCCTATTGGCGCCCCCATACCCTGGCCGTCAGACACAATACCGAGTGGATTTTCCAGTTTACAGGGGCAGGCTTTCGACAAGAGTAAATACCCCAAGCTGGCTATCGCCTACCCATCCGGCATATTCCCAGATATGCGCGGCTGGACTGTCAAAGGCAAGCCAGCCAGTGGACGCTCGGTATTGTCACAAGAAGGGGATGGGGTAAAAAGTCATAACCACACCGGCACCGTGTCAAATACCGATCTGGGCACCAAAGCAACCAGTTCGTTTGACTATGACAGCAAAGCCAGCAACGACTCTGGTGACCACGTACACCCGATGAAGGACTATAACTCCAATACGTCGCTGGATGGTGGTTCGTCAAGTAGGCACAGCATTGATGACAATCGTGGATTCGCCAACACGGGCATTATGCAAGGGGCCGGAAATCACGCGCACTGGACGTACATTGGTCCACATGGCCACACGCTCGACCTTGGCCCTCACGGGCACGGCATGAGCATTGACGCCTTTGGCAATCCCGAAAACACCGTAAAAAATATCGCATTTAACTACATTGTGAGGCTTGCATAATGACAACAGCAAAATATTCACTCGACACCCCAGTGGCCACTATTGGCGCTAATGGTTTTGCCATTACCGAAGGTTGGATAACGACGTACAACAGCGACCTGACAACCCGAGAGTACGCCGGGGCGCGTGAGGATTACATTCAGGTCGGCGTGGGGCTTGCCGCAGGCGCTTATGCCGATGCCCCGACATTACCCACAGACCAAGACAAAGCGGTGCGTCGCACCGAAGAGGGCGGCGCGTGGGAAATCGTACCTGACTATCGCGGCCAGAAGGCCTACAGCATCGAGACTGGCCAGCCGCAGCCCGTAATGGATATGGGCAACTTGGCGCCGACACTGACGTTATTGGCGCCACAAACACCGTATGACAAATGGGACGGCACACAGTGGGTGACGGATAAAGCTGCTCAGCACGCTGCCGAGGTGGCCGCAGCAGAGGCCAAACTGTCACAGCTCATTACTGAGGCTAACAACGTGATAGCGCCACTGGAACGCGCAGTAAAGCTCGATATGGCAACGGATGAAGAAAAGGCCCAGCTCGACGCTAGGGAACGCTACAGCGTGTTGCTGAGCCGCATTAATCCGGAAGATGCCCCAGATATTAAATGGCCGGATAAGCCAGTGTGATTAAAACGGCGGCGTGGTGGCACGTCGCCGACGCTAAAACAGGCGCGATTTTCTCTTCGCGCAGTGCTTTTTGCTCAGTGGTTAGTTCAATATTTATACCGTACCGCATGATTTCCATTCTGACATAACCCCCACATTATCAATGAGTACTGGGTTGGGTTGAAACTCAGTTGCTATCACAAATCCGTGTTCGTTACCCACTTATCTTGATCGTTAATACCGATCAATAAACAACAATCAATCGACACCGACTATCAATGATTGATTTTTGATCGTTACAAACGATTGGATGAAAGTAAAAACCGTTTATATCGTTCAGACAAATCTCAGTCTGAACGGCAGATGTTCTCAATGCTTCCCTGAACAGGCATCTGAGCATCGTGCCAGAACAAAAAGGTACGGTGGATATGAAAAAAATGAGAGAAGTAGGGTACAGGTTTCGGCGGCTTTATGAGCAGCTCGTGCAGTCACCGGTGTTAAGGCGCAGAAGCGCCACACCACAGGTACAATCACAAGTGTCGAAATATCCCAAGCGGTGGAAGTTATGGACTGGATGTATGCTCGGCCTCCTCGCCACAGCGACATGCCAAGCAGACCGCGACATCATCGTGCTGTCAAATAACATGCCCGTCGGGGCCATTCTACCAGGGGGGGGGACTTCCAAACGTCAGCAACCCTACCAACGTCAACATGCACCTACAACTGTTCAGATCTCTACACTGTATACGGAACATTCGTAGGCTTTAACGACATCGGTGTGTACGTGAATGATATCACTCAGGGGCGAACCACGGGCGGTTTGGAATACGGCGTTGCCGTCCCAACCCTCACAAGCACCTACGGCATCAGAATCCCCGCAGTGGATATTTATCTGGTGCCCGTGGGGGGTACCTGGTCTTACACGGGGAAATGGAAGTCGGGCACCGTGGTACAGTCTGGCACCTTCACATCGGCTAATGCCACCCTGTGCACTCTGTCGCAAAGCGATTCAACGCTCGTGTCCGGTAAAGTATGCTTCGCGACCTCAACTCTCAGTCTACGTAAGGATCCCAATGGTACCGAGGCGGCAACGGCGAGTCTCACCTTGCGGCCCATAGCGGGTGCCAATGCCATCGCAGGGGCGACCAATATCTCTTCATTCCGTATGGCCACCTACAACTCAGAGAAAATGTTCGACTACGATAAACCAAAGAAAATCATTGTCGCAGGCTTAACCTGTACCCTCGATGCCGGGAGTGGACAATACACCTTCAAAAACGGTGTCTCCCCCTCGTCAACTTCAGGCCAGACGGTGGGTACCTTCACCGGTACAGACCTTGGCATTACTGCGTCCTGTGCAGGGACCAATACCACCAACCCACCCATTACCGTACCCGTTTCCTATGTACTTACACCCACTGGACCCGACGCTGTTGCCAGTCAGGGCAAGTTAATCTACCCGACGACGCAGAAGTCGTTCTACATGACCTTTACCCGCGATGGCGCGTCGACGTGTAATGCGAGCGCTTCGAATGTTATCCCCCTTGACGGGACGACTGCCGCGAAAATCGATGACGTGAAGCCAGGTCAAACCATCACGAAAAAACCAGTCCCGTTAGGTGCCACACTTTGTACCACAGGGGACACCACCCAAAAACCGGGTAATTACCAGATGGCGGTGACCGCCTCCATCGTGAGTTACTAGCCCATCCATTGCTCTGAGTCCCTGACTTCCTGTTTTGGCCCAGGAGGCCAGGGACCTACTTACTATCTGATTGTGCCATTGCAGCTCGATGAGTCCCTATCAACAACTCACTTGTGTCTATCCAGAACATTCATTGAACATCTGGACTGAGTCGCTAACCGTCAGCAAGCCACAGAGTTGATTATCACTAACCTTTTCGATTAATTTCGCACAGTGCGAAATCCCCAATTTTTGCGCTGTTCCGTAGTGCAGAACTCATTACAAAAAAAAAAGCAAAATATTTCGCCGCGCTACACTCGCTGCATGGAAAAGCTACCTCGTGCTGCTAAGTCGCGTTGATACCGATAAAGCACCGGATATTGAATGTCCAGCCTCTCCAGCAAAACAGCCGTCAGCGCCGTTAATCGCCAAGGCTCAGCGCAAAAAGAAGTAAACTGCAGCACAGACAGAAGCACCGCTATCTGATGGCGGCGGTGTTGTCTCTCGTACCACACAATGCCCCCCACGTGAGCCCCCATCCAAACATAGGCATGCTGACTAAAATCCCCCATCGGAGTTTCGTCACATGCCTGAAGATTATCATCACGGTGCCCGCGTCGTTGAAATCAACGACGGCGGTCGCACCATTACCACCATCAGCACCGCCATCATCGGCATGGTGTGCACCGCGCAGGATGCTGACGCAACCACCTTCCCACTCGACACCCCTGTTTTGCTTACCGATGTGCAGGCCGCTGTCGGTAAGGCTGGCGTCAAAGGCACCCTGGCCGCGTCATTGCAAGCCATCGCAGACCAAACCCAACCCGTCACCGTTGTCGTCCGCGTGGCAGAAGGTGCTGATGAGGCTGCAACAACCACCAATGTGATCGGCGGCGCCGACGAGGACGGCAACTATACCGGCATGAAAGCCCTGCTTTCTGCTCAGGCCGTGCTCGGCGCCAAGCCGCGCATTCTGGGAGCGCCGGGGCTGGATAATCAGGACGTCACCGCCGCCATGGCGGCCCTCGCCCAGCAGCTGCGCGGGTTCGCGTATGCCTGCGCCTGGGACTGCAAGACCGTTTCAGACGCCATCACCTACCGCGACAACTTCAGCCAGCGCGAGTTGATGCTGCTTTGGCCTGATTTCCTGAGCTGGAACAGCACAACCAACGCCGCCGATGTGGCTTTCGCGACCGCACGCGCACTGGGATTACGCGCCAAGATTGACCAGGACACTGGCTGGCACAAGACAATTTCAAATATCGGCGTCAACGGTGTGACTGGCATTTCCAAAGGCGTGTTCTGGGATTTACAGAACACTGGCACCGATGCCGATCTGCTGAACAAAAACGATGTCACTACCCTGATTAATAAGGACGGTTATCGCTTCTGGGGGGATCGCACCTGTTCAGATGATCCGCTGTTCGCCTTCGAGAACTACACCCGCACCGCCCAGGTGCTGGCCGACACCATCGCCGACGCCCAGATGTGGGCCATCGACATGCCGATGACCCCGTCGCTAGTGAAGGACATGGTGCACAACATCAACGCCAAGTTCCGCGAGATGGTCGGTAACGGCTACCTCATCGGCGCCAACTGCTGGTATGACGACACCATCAACACCCCGGACACGCTCAAGGCAGGCAAGCTCGTGGTCGATTACGACTACACACCGGTACCGCCGCTGGAAGATCTGACACTGCGCCAGCGCATCACCGATCGCTACCTGGCGGATTTTGGCAAGAGCATCAACAGCTAGGAGACGCTACATCATGGGATTACCCAGAAAGCTTAAATACTTCAACGTGTTTCTCAACGGTACCGATTATCACGGCGTCGCCGAGTCCGTCACGCTGCCCAAGCTCACCCGCAAAATGGAAGCTTGGCGCGGCGCCGGCATGAGCGGCGCGGTACAGATTGATATGGGGATGGATGACGAGGCGCTCACCATCAACTGGACGCTGGGCGGTTATGACGCCCTGCCTTACACGCTGATGGCCACCCCCGTGATCGACGCCGTAATGGTGCGTTTCGCCGGCTCCCTCCAGCGCGACGACACCGGCGAGATTTCCGCGATCGAGGTGGTTGTTCGTGGCCGCAACAAGGAGATTGACCCCGGCGACAGCAAGGAAGGTGAGAACACTTCCCTGAAAATCACCACCGAGTGCAGCTACTACAAGCTGACCATCGACGGCGTGGACATTATCGAGATTGATAACATCAACTTGATTGAGAAGGTCGGCGGCAACGACCGCATGGCGCAGCACCGTAAAAACATCGGTTTAATGTAAATTTCGGGGCGCAAGCCCGCCAACAATTGGAGTACCACCATGAGCAAACCCAAAGAAGGCGTTAATGTCACCCTGGACACGCCGCTTATTCGTGGCGATAACGAAGTCACCCAGATCCAACTAACCAAACCAAGCAGTGGCGCGCTACGTGGGACAACTCTGGCCGATCTGATGTCGCTGGACGTCTCGGCGCTGTGCAAGGTACTTCCGCGCGTCAGTTCCCCAGCGCTGACTCAGCAGGAGCTCAACAACATGGATCCGTCTGACCTGGTTCAACTGGGCACGGCGTTCCTGGATTTTTTGTTGCCGAACTCGGTACGGGAAAACCTCCCGCAGGATTAAGCGTCGAGGACCTCATGGCGGACATTGCATCAGTATTTCACTGGCCGCCATCCGAGATGTACCCCATGACAATCAGCGAGCTGCTCACCTGGCGCGAGAAGGCCGCTCTACGCAACGGTGCAGACGATGAGTGACCGCAGGTTACAGCTGCAAGTTTTATTCAATGCGGTGGACAAACTCTCCGCACCATTGAAAAATCTCAAGGCCAGCAACAACAAGCTGGCAGCCGCCACACGCGAAACCCGCAAGCAGATCAAGCAACTGGAAGACCAGGCCGGCAAGGTTGGCACGTTCAACAAGTTGCGTGATTCCGTGAGCCAGAATGCAGTAAAGCTAAAAGAATCCGCCCGAGAGCTTCGCAATGTGCGTCGCGCCTTTCAGGAGACAGAAAACCCCAGCCAGAAACTGACCGCCGAGCTGAACAGGCAGACCCGTGCACACCAGAAGCTACTGAAAGCACAGCGGGACGAACTGGGCAAACTCAGCCAGGTGCGCGGCGAGCTTCGCCGCAATAACATCGACACCAAAGAACTGGCGTACTCTCAGGCACTGCTCAGCAAAAAAACGATGCTGGCGAATACCGCCATGGCAAAGCAGGAAGGTCAGCTAAAGCGCAACAGTGAAATGCTGCGTCGGTACCAGAAGGTCAAAGAGGTGCGCAACAACCTTGCCATCAAGGGCGTGGGGATGGTGGCCGTTGGTGGCGGAATGGCAGCAGCGGCAGCGCCCGCACTTCATGCTGCTACGGAATACCAGCAGGAAATCACCCAATTCAAGGGCATGGGCGTAGGTGACGCCTTCTTGCAGCAGGCGCAAAAATACGCAGATGGCATGAACATTATGGGGAGCAGTAGCACCGAGAATCTGCGCACCATCAAAGAGGCCTACTCCATCCTGCGCCATGGTCCAGAAAGTCTGGCTATTGCGCCGACCCTGGCGCAAATCCAGGTAGCGCAAAAAATGCTGATGGCAAACGGCAGCATTAAGCATGAAGACCAGGACGAGCAGAACAGCGACAGCCAAGCACTGGTGAAGGTTGCGGAGCTGCTCGGTCACATCTCATCGACAAAGGATTTTGCTAATTTTGCCAATCTGGCGATGAAGGCCAATGCGGTATCTGGCGGCATGGTGACAGCCAGGGACTACAGAGCTGTGGTTTCAACCGGTGGTGTCGCCCTCAGCCGCATTGATCCCAAGGCCTTCTTTTTCTCCCTGTCACATTTGATCCAGGAAAAAGGCGGCGATCGCACCGGCACCGGGCTGGCAAGCGCCTATCAAAATATGGTCATGGGTCGGGAAACCAAAGCAGCAGCAGAAGAACAGCAAAAAATTGGCTTGTTACGGCCAGATGCCATCCAATACACCAAAACCGGGCAACTCGCCAAGGTAAAGCCTGATGCCATCGTCAATTCAGGGCTATATCGCACCGATCCCTATAAATATCTGATGACTGAGATAGTTCCTCGCATAAAAAAAGCCAACCCCAAACTCAACGAGGCGGGTATGGAGATGGCGATCGCAAAACTATTCTCCAGCAGAACGGCGCAGGACATCATGGTAACGATGTACAAACAGCGCGCCAATATTGATAAACAGATCACCGCAGGTAACGCAGCGCAAAGTACTCAGCAAATACTGAGCACCAATAAAAATAGCGCTGTCGGGCAGCGACTCAATCTGGCAGCAGAAAAAGCCAACCTGAACAAACAGATTGGCGATGACCTGATGCCAGCTTACGTTGCCGCCCTGAAAGAGTTTGCATCAGTACTGCACATCATCAACACCGAGATGAAAAATCACCCCAACATCGGCAAGGCGCTTGTCGAAGGTATCGCCGGCGTAGGCGCACTGACCGCAGCATTCGGCGGGCTGGCGCTGATACTCGCCGGGATTATTGGTCCGTTTGCCACCCTCCGCTATGTGTGGGGGATGCTCAGTGGAGGCAGAAAATCCGCCAAAGAGATTAAGCTACTCAAGGCCGCGCTGGATGAGCTGAGCGGTGCTGGCGGCAAGGCCGCGAAGAAACCAGGCCTGATCGTCAGGGGGATAAAAAAGCTCATTGGCTGGGCCGGGAAACTGCCGAAGGTCATCAAGGTCGTAAGGGAGGTCGTCGCCGTACTGGCAAAATCGACCTGGCTACGCGCCGCCTCCATGATTGCTCGCGTCGCCAACATTTTGTCTGGCGCATTCAAGGTTGTGCGCATTGCCGTATTGGCCTTCGGCGAATCGCTCTGGACGTTGATGGCCAACCCCGTCATTGCCGCCATCGCGATCCTGATCGTGGCGCTGGGTGTGGCGGTTTATGAGATGTGGAAACACTGGGACACCGTGAAACCGTGGCTGCTTAAGTTCTGGAATGAGATTTGTGGTGCCATGAGCGCCGCCTGGGATTATCTGAAACAGAAATGGACCGACATGGTCGCCTGGTTCGAAGGCTTACCAGCCAAATTCAAGGCATTTGGCAGCAACATCATCAACAGCCTGATGGCTGGCATTGACGAAAAATGGCAGGCGTTAAAGGCCAAAATCAGCAAGGTTACCGACATGCTGCCGGACTGGATGAAACCCGGCAGTGATGAGACTCCTGACAGTGACAGCAAACCCAATACCACACCTCGGCGTAGCATCTCGTATACCCCACTCAGGCAAGGTGCAGTCAGTGCGCAAGCGTCTGGCTCAGCGCCGGCGCCGGTGAACATCCACGTTTATCCCTCACAGGGCATGAACGAAAAAGCCCTGGCGCAGCACGCCGCTAATGCCCTGAAAAAACACCAGCGCCAACAGCAGGCATCCAGCCGCAGCAAACTGGCCGACATCGACTAAGGAGCCACAACATGATGATGGTATTGGGGTTATTCGTGTTCATGCGCCAGACAGCACCGTACCAGAATTTTGAGCAACAGATAGGCTGGCGGCACCCATCCAACAGTCGCGTCGGCCAGCGCCCAGCGACGCAGTTCCTGGGACAGGACGATGAGACGATCACATTGTCCGGTACGTTGCTGCCCGAGTTCACCGGCGGCACGCTGTCGCTGGAGGCATTGCGTTTGATGGCCGACACCGGATTATCCTGGCCGCTTATCGAGGGCACCGGGTTTATTTACGGTATGTTCGTGATAACCAGCCTCAGTAAAACCCGCACCGTATTTTTTAAGGACGGCGCCGCGCGCCGCATCGAATTTACACTCTCCCTCAAGCGCGTGGACGACAACCTGCGTCACCTGATGGGTGACCTTGACCTGAGTAAATACCTGCCATGATGACCCCCGGCGACCTGCTAAGCACCGCGCAGCACCTGCTGTCGGACACACCGGACTTTACGCTGTTTGTGGATGACAAGAACATCACCACCGACGTGAAGGGCCGCTTGATCTCTTTGACACTGACCGACAACCGCGGTTTTGATGCCGATCAACTGAGCATTGAGCTGGACGACGCCGACGGTAAGCTGGCGCTGCCGCGCCGCGGGGCGAGTATCCGCTTATCCCTTGGCTGGGCAGGACAAAAGCTTGTCGACAAGGGCGCGTTCACCGTGGATGAAATCGACCACAGCGGGGCGCCAGACATACTGAATATCACCGCCCGCAGCGCGGACTTTCGCGACACCCTAAACGTCAAGCGCAATGCCGCCTACCACCAGATAGCGCTGGGCGACATCATCAAGACCCTCGCTGGCCGCAATAACCTGACAACCGGGATAGCGCCATCTATGGCGGCCATCCATATTGACCACATCGACCAGACCAACGAATCGGACGCCAACTTTTTAAGCCGCCTGGCGAAACTCGAAGGTGCCATCGCGACCGTCAAAGCCGGTAAGCTACTTTTTATCGTACCAGGCCAAGCATTATCAGCGAGTGGTAAACCACTGGGTGACGTGGTTATCACCCGACAGGATGGCGACGACCACCAATTCAGTATCGCTGATCGTGATGCCTACACTGGCGTGCAGGCTCACTGGTTAGATACATTACAAGGACGCCCTAAAAAAGTGGTCGTACGCCGCAAGAGTAAAAACAAACAGCTCACCCAGGATGACGCCACCCATAAACCACAAGGGGATTATCTCGCCGGCAGCGATGGAAACATCCTAGTCCTGCGTCACACTTACGCCTACGAGGCCAACGCACAGCGTGCCGCCAAAGCGGCATGGCAGCAAATTCAACGCGGCACCGCCTCCTTGTCGATTACCCTAGCAAAGGCTCGCCCCGACCTGTTCCCCGAGCTGCCGGTCAACGTGAAGGGGTTCAAGAAGCAGATCAATGACGTGCAATGGCTCATCACTACCGTGACCCATGAACTGAGCGACGGCGGTTACACACAAGAGGTTGAAATGGAAGTCAGGGCGGAAGATGTCGAGATGGATTAGGGCCACTTCCGCGCTTGGCGAAAAGTGGCTATCATTACAGCGTGACGCCAGCCACCGGCAGAGGACAATATTATGTTCAGATGCCATCATTGCAAACATGTAGCCTATACCCGCACCAGTCGCGAAATGTCTGACCTCACCAAAGAACGCTATTATCAGTGCACCAACGTGAATTGTTCGGCTACGTTCGCCACCATGGAAAGTGTAGTCAAGGACATTACCACACCAAACCTACAAAGCTATGCTGAGCCACATCCCGGCAAAGACAATCAGCTCGGTATTCCGTTTGATTGACAGCTCATACCAGCCGTTGAGAGCATTAATAAGTATTTAATCCGCCTACCAGGGCGGATTTTACTTATTATAAGGAACGTAATTATGACTGGTATGGTATTTTGCCGTGGTTGCGGCAAGGAAGTTCACAGCTCGGCACCAGCTTGTCCGCACTGTGGTGCAACACAGAGTTTGTCAGTCCCCGGAAAAAAGAGCCGGATCTCAGCCGCACTATTCGCCGCATTTTTAGGTGGATTTGGTGCCCACAAATTTTATCTTGGTAAAGTTGGGCAAGGCATTTTATACCTGCTCTTTTGTTGGACGTTTATCCCAACGATTATTGCCTTCATTGAATTTATAACCTACCTCTGCATGTCTGATGAAGACTTCGCAAAGAAGTATGGTTGAAAATACGCTGCAGCAAAGACAAAGCCGGCATTAAACACCGGCTTTTTTTATGCCAAAACAGGCTGTCTGTGCAGTGGTTCGATAATTGGGAGAGACTTCTGAGGCGCCTGCCACAACTCATATTCAGACTGCATATCAACCCACATCTCAGCACTGGTCCCAAGCAGGGAAGATAAGCGCAGCACCATATCAGCCGTAATTGCCGCATGATTATTCAGGATGCGGGATAGCTGCGTGCACGTGATTTTCAGGGCGGCGGCAGCATCTGTTACGCTCACCCCGTCCAAATAGTCACGCAATACTTCCCTAGGATGCGGTGGGTTAAACATGTGCATAGTTACCTCCGTTAGTGGTAGTCGCGATAGTCGACCAGAACGGCATCATCATCAAAACGAAATGTCATGTACTAGTCGCCGTTAACCGACGCCGACCAAACACCGACTTCAATTCCATGGCCCCAGCCTGGAGCCCTCATATATGCGGCAATGAAGCCACGGGAACTGGCCGTGAAGCACGACATGGCCACGGATGAGGAAAAGACCCAGCTCGACGCCTGGGAGCACTACAGCGTGCTACTGAGTCGAGTTAAACCGAAAAATGCGCCAGATATTGCGTGGCCGGATAAGCCAGTGTGATTAAAACGGCGGCGTGGCGGCACGTCGCCGACGCTAAAACAGGCGCGATTTTCTCTTCGCGCAGTACTTTTTGCTCTGTGGTCAGTTCAATATTTATACCTCGCCGCATGATTTCCATTCTGACATAACCCCCACGTTTTCAACGAGTACTGGGTTGGGTTGAAACTCAGCCACTATCACAAATCCGTATTCGTTACCTACTTATGTTGATCGTTAATAACGATCAATAAACACAAATCAATTGACCACATCTATCAATGATTGATTTTTGATCGTTACAAACGATTGGATGAGAGTAAAAACCGTTTATATCGTTCAGACAAATTATCAGTCTGAACGGCAGATGTTCTCAATGCTTCCCCGGGTAGGCATCTGAGCATCGTGCCAGAACAAAAAGGTACGGTGGATATGAAAAAAATGAGAGAAGTAGGGTACAGGTTTCGGCGGCTTTATGAGCAGCTCGTGGAGTCACCGGTGTCAAGGCGCAAGAGCACCACACCACAGGTACACTCACGAGTGTCGAAATATCCCACGCGGTGGACAATTTGGGGTTGTGGCGTATTGATCTTCTGTATAGGGGGCAGCGCCTATGCTGACCGGGATGTAATCATACTCTCGGGTGTGCTTAATCCCGGAACGGTCATACCCGGGGGTGCCTTCGCGGATTCAGGGACGGTCACAAGGACGGTGTCACACACGGACGCTGTTGGCTCCAACGCCCTCCTCTTTGGCTTTACCTCCCGCCCGACTGGCGGGTTACTGTTCGTGAAGGATCTGGTTTATGGACTGCGCTACGGCGTACAAATACCCGGTACTCCTGACTATGGGATCCAAATCCCAAGTTTAGACATCTACCTTAAACCGCGAAGTGGATCGAACTTCAAAGTCGACCTCTGGAATGATACGAACGACTCGAGGGCGGTCGTCGACATAGATACCTCCACGAGCGCCCTATGTCGAATAAATAGCACCACCGGTACAAATCCCGTGATCGTCGAGTCCCCATCCGACTACGTCTGCTACATAAAATATGCTAATACCGGCGGGAGTCAGATACCGGGAAAGGGAGACCAGACCACCAACGTATCCTGGAACGTCGCTTATGATCTATACACAGGTCCAAATCCTCAACCGGGAACGACACAAATCACTTGGCTAGGAGGGTCAAGTGGTCCCACTCGTGACTTCGTATGGAGCTACTCCAAACCCACGAAGATAGTATTATCCGGTCTCACCTGCTCCTTCAACAACCCAGCAATTGTGGAACTTCAACCAGTCGCTCCATCTTCCTCTAGTGGAATCGTCGCGGCTTCAGCAACTCCTGGAAATATAGGCTTAACTGTTTCCTGCATGGGCACTAATGGATCCGGTGTAACCATTCCAATCAGTTACACTCTCGCTCCAACTGCGGGCGGCATCACCGAACAAAAAACCAAACTAAAATACAACGGACAGCCATCCTTTTACATGCTTTTTACTAAGGACGGGAGCGTCACGTGTAATTCCAGCGACGCGAATGCGATCCCCCTAGACGGAGTAACACCAGTCAAAATTACGGACGTAAAAAATGGAAGCCCCATGAATCTCATGAACGTCCCGCTCGGTGCCACCTTGTGCACAACGGGGGACACTACTCAGGCAGCAGGTAATTACCAGATGGCGGTGACCGCCTCCATCGTGAGTTACTAGTACGCCTATTGCTCCGAGTCCCTGACCTCCTGTTCTGAACCAGGAGGCCAGGGCCGGGGTGTGGTGGCTTACTTACTATCTGATTGTGCTGTTGCGGCTCGAAGAGTCCCTATCACCAGCTCACTTGCATCTATCCAGAACATTCATTGAACATCTGGACTGGGTCACTAATCGTCAGCAGGCCACAGAGTTGATTATCACTAACCCTTTTGATTAATTTCGCACAGTGCGAAATCCCTATTTATTGCACTATTCCGTAGTGCAGAACTCACTGAAAACAGTGCAAAATATTTCGCCGCGCTACACATATCAATCGTTTTTTTGACTTACTGAGTGCAAACAATTGCCGGCGTGATCGTGAGGAATGTGCGTCCTGAATTCCGGCGGTTGAACCAGTCTTATAAAACCTCTCCAATCCCCAATGCTTGAGGCACTTGATCATTAGTCCGCGCACCGTAATTGTATAGTCACACCATACGAAATAGAGTTAGGATATCAATAACGAAAAGGCCCGCAGGATGCGGGCCTTATTTTCGATGTGGTCAATTAGTGGACACCAACTGAAATAAATTCCATTTATTTCAAAAACTTACGATAATTTCAAAGACACCCGCAGGCGTCTTGTTTGCAGTACTGATTTAATCAGTTCACTTTAACCGGCATACCGGAACGGGCTTTCATTGCCGCGTCCACTTCGCTCTGGTTAACGGCTGGGTCCATCATCACTTTGCCTACTGGCGCAGAGATGGTCAACGGCACCGGGTCTTTCGACTTCAGCTGCTCTTCGTTAGCGGAAAGCGGGTTGTGCACTTCCAGGTAACGGGAACCGTCCGGCTCTACGCTGACTTTGATCGGCTCGTTGATAAATTGCACACGAGTCCCGACCGGCACGTTGTCGAACAAGAACTTGATGTCGTCAGCACGCAGACGCACGCAGCCGTGGCTCACGCGCAGACCGATACCGAAGTTGGCGTTGGTACCGTGGATCGCATACAGACGACCAACGTACAACGCATACAGCCCCATCGGGTTGTCAGGACCGGCCGGGAATACCGCTGGCAGGATCTCGCCGTCAGCGGCGTATTCTGCGCGCATCTTGGCGGTTGGCGTCCAGGTTGGGCCGTCTTTCTTGCGCTGTACCGTGGTGGTCCAGTTCAGAGGGGTATCTTTACCCAACTGGCCGATACCGATTGGCAGCACGATTACCGTGTTGGTGCCTTTCGGGTAGTAGTACAGACGCATCTCGGCGCTGTTGATGATGATGCCTTCACGCGGAGCGTCAGGCAGGATCAGCTGCTGAGGGATGGTCAGGGTGCTGCCGGCCTTCGGCAGGAACGGATCCACACCCGGGTTGGCTTCCAGCATATTGCTCAGGCCCATCTGGTATTGAGCGGCAAAGCTCTCCAGCGGCAGCTTGCTGTCTTCCGGTACGGTGATTTGGATGTTCTCACCCACCAGACGGCTGTCTTTGGCTGGTAATGGATAGACAACGGCGAAGGCAGCTTGGCTGAAGACCACCAGTGCCGTAAACAGGGTTAGTAACGCGCGAATGCTCATTTTCATCTTCGTGTAGGTTATGGCCACTGGCAGTTATAGGTTATTTCGGCCATGAAAGACCGGATGCGCATTATATGTGCACATCGACCTAAGTGTGAAACATTACCGGTGCAATATCGAACTTTTTTGTAACCTGGTGCGGCACGAAGAGGAGTCACTGTGAAAACCGCCGCTAAAGCGCGGCGATTGGCGCTGACATCAGGCGGATAGGGATCAGATATTCGCAGCGGATCGCCGTACCGCCTGCGCAGCAAACGCCCCCCAACGCGGGATAAAAACGCTCGATATCCTTACCCGGCCGCCGTATTGCTTTCATCATGGGTATCGCGGTGTCATACAGGCGGGCGATAAAGTTTTGTAACTCTTCAACCTGCCCCTGATAGGTAAAGCTGGCGTAGTCGCCCTGCTCGATCAGTACCCGTTCGCCTTCTGCCCGCTCGTCCGCCAACGCCAGGGTATAAGCCATCCGTTGCCTACCGCGTAGCCTGCTGTCGGCCTCCAGACTGGTGAGGCCATAGACCACAGCCAAGGTTTCGGCTTCCTTCGGCATCATCTGCCGCCAGGCATGCTGACGCAGCTCGTTTTTCGAATGCAGCAATTGCCCCAACGTACAACTGCGGTGCTGGGTGTGGCCAATCAATTGCATTGCCGGCAGCGTAATGATCTCCGCCTGTGGTAATGGCGCATCCATCAGCCGCAGCGGAGGCTGCATCCCCAGCCCTGACCAGTCGGTACTGCGGCGATAACCGGCCGGCGGCATACCAAACTGCTTTTTGAAACAGCGGGTGAAAGTCTGCTGGGAATCAAACTGATACTTGTCGGCGATAAAGGCCACGCCGTGGTTGGTGAGCCGCAGTTCGCGTGCGGCGGCCGTCAGCCTTCTGCGCCGGGCGTAAGTTCCCAGGATTTCGCCGGTTAACTCTTTGAATAACCGCTGCAGGTGCCATTTGGAATAGCCTGATTTGGCCGCAATATCGTCGAGCGTCAGCGGCTGGTCGAGGTTCTGCTCGATCCAGGCCAGCAGTGCCGTAATGACCTGTTGTTGATACATAGCGCCACCTTATCTCCTGAGAGTGCCAAAACCAGCGCTCACTGTATCGGTCGCGGTGCTAGACCACATTGCACAATCAGGACATAATGTTTTTCAATTACGCCAAACTGAGAATTATTCTCATGACCTTTATCACCGAGCCGCGTTTCGATATCGATCAGGTACCGCGCGCCATTTTTGCCGTGCAGGGCTCCACCATTGATAAAGATTGGGAGATCACCCATCACCGGCACCGCAAAGCACAGCTGATTTATACGGTGCGCGGCATGATCCGTTGCGAGGTGGAAAACGGTCTGTGGCTGGTGCCGCCACAGTGTGCGTTATGGATGCCCAGCAATGTGCTGCATAACGCCCAGGGGGCCAGTGCCAGCGAGTGCTACTGCCTGTTTGTCGATCAGGATGCTATCGCCGGGTTGCCGACCCACTGCTGTACGCTGGCGGTGTCCCCGCTGCTGCGTGAACTGCTGTTCCAGGCCAGCGCTTTCGAACAGCTGTACGACCAACAAGGCCCGGAAGGACGATTGGCCGGCGTATTGTTGGATCAGTTGGTCAAGGCGCCGGTTGAGAATCTGCACCTGCCGGTCTCCAATGACGCGCGCATTCGCCAGTTAACAGAGCGGCTGCTGGCCAACCCGGCGGACAAGGCGACACTTGGCCAATGGGCGCAGCGTATCGGCATGAGCGAACGCTCGCTCAACCGCACTCTGCAACAACAAATGGGCATGAGCTTTGGCCACTGGCGGCGACAATTGCACGTGGTGCTGGCGCTGCAACGGCTGACCCAGGGTGACAGCGTGCAACGGGTGGCGCTGGATCTGGGCTACGAAAGCGCCAGCGGTTTTGTCACCATGTTCAGAAAAGCGGTGGGTAAACCGCCGGCGCGCTATCTGGCAGAGAAAAACGCGGCGGACCGGGCGCAAGGGGCCGGGATCGTCATGTAGTACCGAAACCGGCCACAAAGTTACTGCGCCAACCAGCCGCCATCCATATTCCAGGCGGCACCGCGCACCTGCACTGCGGCGTCGCTGCACAGAAACAGCGCCAGTTCCCCCAACTGCTCCGGCGTCACAAACTCCAGCGAGGGCTGTTTCTCCGCCAGCAGGTCATTGCGCGCCTGCTGTGGATCGGTGCCGGCGGCAATCCGTTGGTCAATTTGCTGCTGCACCAACGGCGTCAGCACCCAACCGGGACAGATGGCGTTGCAGGTAATGGCGCTACGCGCGGTTTCCAGCGCGATGGTTTTGGTCAGCCCCACCACGCCGTGTTTGGCCGCCACATAGGCCGCCTTGTCTTTGGATGCCACCAACCCATGCACCGAGGCAACGTTGATAATCCGTCCCCAACCGCGCTCTCGCATACCCGGCAGTGCCAGGCGGCTGGTGTGGAACACCGACGACAGATTAATCGCGATAATCGCGTTCCATTTGTCGGCCGGGAATGACTCCAGGGGTGAAACATGCTGAATCCCGGCGTTATTAACCAGAATGTCGGTGCCACCAAACTCCAGCTCGACATAACGCATCAGATCGGCGATCTGTTGCGGATCGCTGAGATCTGCGTCGTGGTAGCCGGGCGCGACGCCCAAACCTGCGATATGTGCCTTCGCCTGCTCCACCTCGCCAAAACCGTTGAGGATCACCTGGGCGCCCGCGGCCGCCAGGCTGGCGGCCAGCCCGAGGCCGATACCGCTGGTCGAACCGGTCACCAGTGCCGTTTTGCCTTGTAAATTCATGTTGTTGCTCCTTTAAACAATGCCGGTCAGGTAGAACACGCCAATCACAAACAGCACTGCGGCGCTCTTAATCAGGGTGATGGCGAAGATGCCACCATAGGCCTGCCGATGGCTAAGACCGGTGATCGCCAGCAGGGTGATCACCGCACCGTTATGCGGCAAGGTGTCCATGCCGCCGCTGGCCATGGAGGCCACCCGGTGCAGCACTTCCAGTGGGATATGCGCGGCGTGGGCGGCGGCGATAAATGATTCGGACATGGCCGCCAGCGCGATACTCATGCCGCCGGAGGCCGAACCGGTGATGCCCGCCAGCAGCGTGACGCTGACCGCCTCGTTCACCAGCGGGTTGGGAATGGTTGCCAGCGCCTTCGACAGCACCAGAAACCCCGGCAGTGCCGCGATCACTGCGCCAAAGCCGTATTCCGAAGCGGTGTTCATCGCGGCCAAAATCGCCCCGCCGACCGCCGTTTTACTGCCTTCCGCCAGCCGTCCGCGAACGTTGCGAAAACCAAAAATCAGCACCAGCAGAATACCCGACACCAACGCCGCCTCCACCGCCCAGATGGCGGTGATCTTGCCGATCTCGGTGGTGATCGGCTTGGCCAACCCCGGCAGGGTCAACTCGTGGCTGACGCCATACCACTGCGGGATCCAGTGGGTAAAACCCAGGTTCAGCAAACCCACCAGGATCAACGGCATAATGGCGATCAGCGGATTGGGTAAATTGATATTGTCCGGGGTTTCAGGCTCGTTGAGCAGTTCGGTGCCGTAGCCTTCACCCCGTGCCTGTGCCTTGCGGCGCTGGCGTTCAAGATAAAACAGGCCGACCGCGATGATAAACAGCGAGCCAATCAACCCCAGCCAGGGCGCGGCCCAGGCATTGGTGCCGAAAAAGCTGGTCGGAATGATGTTCTGGATCTGTGGCGTGCCGGGCAGCGCATCCATGGTGAAGGAAAACGCGCCGAGCGCCACCGTCGCCGGGATCAGTCGTTTGGGGATACCGCTCTGGCGAAACAGCTCGGCGGCGAAGGGATAGACCGCGAACGCCACCACAAACAGCGAGACGCCGCCGTAGGTCAGCAGTGCACAGACCAGCACAATCACCGGGATAGCGTGGCGACGGCCGAGGATGTTAATCGCCGCTGCCACAATCGAGCGGGAAAAACCGGACAGTTCAATCAGTTTGCCAAACACCGCCCCCAGCAGAAACACCGGGAAGTAGAGTTTGACGAAGCCGACCATCTTTTCCATAAACAGCCCGGTGAAGGTCGGGGCGACCGCGCCGGGATCGGTCAATAACACCGCGCCCAGCGCGGCGATCGGGGCAAACAAAATAACGCTGTAGCCGCGGTAGGCGGCCAGCATCAGGACTCCCAGTGCTGCCAGGGCAATCAGAACGCTCATCATCACTCCCTATTGCCCTTGATGTCTGAACCACGCCAGCCATATTGAGCAACTCATTATTGTTGTTGGGTGCGGTTAAGGTTTCAGAGCAAAACGCAGCTGGTGCGCCCGCCGCTGTTGAATGCGTTCCCTGCGTGCTTCATCCCAGTGATAAAATCCCTGGCCGCTGCGTTGGCCAGTGTTGCCCTGGCGGAGCCGGCTTTCCACCAGCGCCATCATGCTGTCATCGGTCGCCAGCTCCGGCAGCAAGTGGCGGGCGATATCCGCCACCGTCTCCAGACCGGTCATATCGGCGGCCTCCAACGGCCCGACCATCGCGTAACGCCGCCCAAGCGAAGCGCGCATCACCTGATCCACCACCTGCGGGCTGGCAATGCCGCTTTGCACGATGTGCAGCGCCTCGCGCAGCAGCGCAAACTGCAGCCGGTTGCCAACGAACCCCGGTGCGGCACGGTCCAGCAGCACCGCCTCCAGCGCCATACCACTGAGTAATTCCTGCACCGCGGTCAGATAACGGGGATCGGTGGCACTGCCGGGTACGATCTCCACCAGCGGGATCAGGTGCGGCGGATTCCAAAAATGGGCGATCAACAGGCGCTGCGGATGGATCATTCTGACCGCCAACTCATCCGGCGGCAGACCGCTGGTGTTGCTGGCGATCACCGCATCGTCGGCAATCAGCCCTTCCAGCTGTTCGTACAAGGCGTGCTTGAGCGCCAGGCGCTCGGGGATCGCCTCGATCAACAGCCGGGCGCGGGCCACATCGTTCAGATCGTCAGTCACGCTCAGACGTGCCAGCACCGTCGCCTGCTCTGCCGCCGCAAACTGCCCAACCTCGATCAGCTCCGCCAGAATACTGCCCGCGACCACCGCAACCTCTGCCAGCCGCTGCGAGTCCGGGTCATACAGCAGGACGTCGTGGCCGTGGCGGGCAAAGTGGGTGGCGATGCCAACCCCCATCAGCCCGGCGCCCAGCACCACAGTCTCAGATGAACGCATAGTTTCCTCCCGGGTATCAGCCGCGCTCAACCGCCAGCGCCACGCCCTGTCCGCCGCCGATGCACAGCATCGCCAGCCCCTTGTTGACCTCACGGCGCTGCATCTCATACAACAGCGTGACCAAAATACGGCAACCGGAAGCCCCGATCGGATGCCCGAGCGCTATCGCCCCGCCGTTAACATTGACCCTGGCGCTGTCCCACTCCAGTTCGCGGCCGACGGCCAGCGCCTGTGCGGCAAAGGCCTCATTGGCCTCGATCAAATCGACTTCGCTCAACGACCAACCGGCGTTGGCCAGACAGCGACGCCCCGCCGGTACCGGGCCAATCCCCATGATCGCCGGATCAACACCCGATGCCGCATAACCGGCAATGCGCGCCAGCACCGGCATCTTCAGCTCTGCCGCCTTCGCCGCGCTCATCAACAGCACCGCCGCCGCACCGTCGTTAATTGAGGAAGCGTTACCGGCGGTCACCGTGCCGTCTTTGCGGAACGCCGGACGCAGCCGGGCCAGACTTTCCAGCATGGCGTCGCCGCGGGGTTGCTCGTCACAGGCCACCCGCAGCACTTCCCCTTTGGGTTTAGCTACCTCGACCGGAGTGATTTCCGCCACAAAACGCCCGGCCTGTTGGGCGGCCTGGGTTTTCTGTTGTGAACGCAGCGCAAACTCATCCTGCTCGCTGCGACTGATGGCGTATTTCTCCGCCAAATTTTCAGCGGTGATACCCATGTGATAATCGTTGAAGGCATCCCACAGGCCGTCCTGGATCACGCTGTCGGTCAACTGAGCGTGACCCAGCCGCAGTCCGGCACGCGCGCCGTTCATCAGATACGGCGACTGACTCATGCTTTCCTGCCCCCCGGCGATAATCACCTCGGCGTCACCACAGCGGATCGCCTGCACCGCCAGATGAATCGCCTTCAGACCGGAGCCACAGACTTTGTTGATGGTCAACGCCGGCACGCTATGGGGCAGCCCGGCGTTCAATGCGGTCTGGCGTGCCGGGTTCTGCCCACAACCGGCCGTCAGCACCTGCCCGAGGATCACCTCATCCACCTGATCCGCTGCAACCCCGCTGCGGGCCAGCAGGGCTTTCACCACCACAGTTCCCAGATCCACCGCCGACAATGAGGCCAACACGCCCTGAAAACTGCCAATCGGCGTGCGAGTCGCCGCTACAATCACTACCTGTTGCATGGTTTTCTCCCTGGATAACATCATCAGAAGCGCATCTCCGGCACCTGAGTCGGCACTATCAGCCGACCAGCGGTTTTGGCGACAATCTCCTCCACGCTGACGCCGGGCGCACGTTCGCGCAGCACAAAGGCACCGTTTTCAATTTCCAGATAGGCCAGGTCGGTCAGAACCTTGCGAATGCAACCGGCACCGGTCAACGGCAACGTGCAGCGCGGTAACAACTTGGACTCGCCACTCTTTGACGCGTGGGTCATCACCACAATGATGTTCTCCGCACCGGCCACCAGGTCCATCGCGCCGCCCATGCCCTTCACCAACTTGCCGGGGATCATCCACGAGGCGATGTTGCCTTCAACGTCCACTTCAAAAGCGCCCAATACGGTGAGATCGACATGGCCGCCACGGATCATGGCGAACGACTGTGCCGAGTCGAAAATCGAGGCGCCGATACGGGCGGTGACCGTCTGCTTACCGGCGTTGATCATGTCGGCATCCAGCTCAGCCTCGGTCGGGAAGCCGCCCATTCCCAGCAGGCCGTTTTCGGATTGCAGCATCACGTCCATGCCCGGCGGCACATAGTTGGCCACCAGCGTCGGAATGCCGATCCCCAGATTGACGTAGTCGCCGTCACGCAGTTCTTGTGCCACGCGCTGCGCCATTTGTTCACGGGTAAGCATGGGGTTCTCCTCAGGTACGCAGAGTGCGCTGTTCAATGCGCTTTTCGAAACTGCCCTGGATCAGGCGGTCAACGTAGATGCCGGGGGTGTGGATCGCGGCCGGATCCAGCTCGCCCGGCGCGACGATCTCTTCCACCTCCACTACGGTGATTCGCCCGGCGGTGGCCATCAGCGGGTTAAAGTTCTGTGCGGTGTGGCGATAGATGACATTGCCGAAGTGATCGGCCTTCCAGCCCTTGATGATGGCGAAGTCACCGGTGATCGCCTGCTCCATGATGTAAGGGCGGCCGTTGAACTCGCGTACCTCCTTGCCTTCGGCCACCGGGGTGCCGTAGCCAGTAGCGGTGAAGAACGCCGGGATACCGGCGCCCCCGGCGCGGATTTTTTCTGCCAGAGAACCCTGCGGCGTCAGTTCCACTTCCAGTTCACCGCTGATCGCCTGCTGCTCGAACAGCGCGTTCTCACCAACGTAGGAGGCCACCACCTTGCGGATCTGCCGGTTTTCCAGCAGCAGGCCGAGGCCAAAGCCGTCGACGCCGCAGTTGTTTGATACCACCGTCAGGCCGGTTACTCCCAAGCGACGGATCTCATTAATCAGGTTTTCCGGGATGCCGCACAGGCCGAAACCGCCCGCCAACACCGTCATATTGTCCGTCAGGCCTGCCAGCGCTTCCTGGTAGCTTGCGACGCGTTTATCGAGCCCTGCCATTGGCTGCCTCTGAGTATTCTGTGGCCGTGGGCGGCATGCCCCTGCCTGTGCAAAGGCATCATCAGGTCACAAAAATGATTTGTTAATTTTGTTTTTGTGCCCCATTGATTTAAAATTTTTATTAATAAATTGTTAACTACTGTTTTCAAAAGAGTTAAATAATTCAAAAATGAAAATGAGCATCAAACAGTTACGCGCGTTTTTAGCGGTAGCTCACACTCTTAACTTCGCCCAGGCGAGCGAACGGCTGAATATTTCGCAGCCGGCGCTGAGTCTCGCCATTCGCGGACTGGAAGAGGTGTTGGGGGGACAGTTGCTGCTGCGTACCACACGGCGTGTGGCGCTGACGCCGGAAGGGGAAAGCTTCTTCCCGATGGCGCGCCAACTGTTGGCGGACTGGGACAATGCGGAAGAGGCGATGCGTCAGCGCTTTACCCTGCAACTGGGCAAAGTGGCGATCGCTGCCATGCCTTCGTTCGCCGCCAACCCGCTGCCGCCGATCCTGAAAGTGTTTCGCGATCACTACGCCGGGATCAACGTGGCGGTACACGACGTGATTAACGAGCAGGTGTTCGAGATGATCCGCGAAGGCCGGGTGGAAATGGGCATTGCCTTCGAACCAGAGCCCAGCGATACCCTGCACTTCACCCCGTTGTGTAACGATCGCTTTGTGGCGGTGGTGCCAAAGCATTCACCGCTGGCGAGCCGGGCGCAGGTGAGCTGGAAAGAGTTGCTGACGCTGGACTTTATTACCCTGCAGCGCCCTTCTGCGGTGCGTCTGTTGCTGGAACAAACGCTGGCCAAAAGCGGCAGAACGCTGGAGGTGGCGTTTGAAAGCCACCAGTTGGTGACGGTCGGCCGCATGGTGGCTAACGGACTGGGCGCCAGCGCGGTACCGGCGTTGTGTGAACAACAGATGGGCGAGTTAGGTGCAACCTGCGTGCCGTTATTCGGCCCGGTGATTGAACGCCGCGTCGGACTGATCCGCCTCGCCCAGCACCGTCTGTCTTCGGCGGCCCAGGCGCTGGCCGGGGTAATTGAACGGGAAATGGCGATGAGTGGAGTTTAATATAGAGTAATTATTTTTCCTTATTAAAATTCGATAAATATAAAAGGATTGTAAAATGCAAGAAAAAAACAACTCAGATATCATGCATGAAATAAAAAGATATATGATACATATCAAACGCTTCCGTGAGTCTCTAAATATAGAAGGGGTGTGGATTTTTTTAGCCACTTTAGGATGTTGGAGCGTCACCAATAAATATATCCAACTATATGCGATGTTAACCACCGTATTCATCTTCTCATATCGATTGAAGTCAAAAGTTAAAGACATGCGGCCTTTTTCTAAAATAGAAAATGATATAACTGAAATGATAAACACATCATTTAATGAAGGAGAATTAAAATCACAACAACTAGAAGCTCTTGATATTGCTAAAAAATTTAGAATGTCATTTAAAAATGCAATAAAAACATCACCTATCTTTATAATTTGCTATATATTTTTTGGGGTGAGCCTTTTACATTTCATGGAGGTATTTTAACTCTCTTTACAGCGCCAGCCGCGCTGCGAAATTTATGAAAGCTGGCGGTTGGGTTGGCATCGGCCTCAGTGGGTTGAATACCACCAATGACGTTTATAACGCCTGCACCAGCGGCCGGGAGCAGGAATGCACCAAAATCGCGGTTAAGGGGTACAGTAATTTTGCTACGAGTAATTCAGCCGGGATTATAGGCGGAAGGTTTGGCACCGCCATAGGTATGGGTGCATGTGCAATAGTACTCGGCTCCGTAACTGCTGGTGTCGGTGCACTGGCATGTGGGGTAGCAGGTGGAGCACTCGGTTCTGCTGCCGGTAGTGCGGCTTCTGATTATTTTACTAATTACATTTTTGGTGAGTGATGAAAATAGTTGTCATCATAGGCTTTTTACTTTTACTGCTCAGTGCCCTGATTCAGTTTATTTACTATCGCCGAAACAAAGCCGAATTCAGTGAGTTTTATCAAAATTATGTGGGCAACAAGCTGCTCGTTCCCCCGTTTGTCGTCTTCGCTGACAATCTGGGTTTTATCGGTGTATCACTTAAGGCCCAGTGGTTTCTTTGGCTATTAAACAATCGGAAAATAAAAATAGACCGCAACACCTACCTGGATAGCAAGGCCTACGAATTTGTACAAACTACCGCATCGAAGAAATTACAACGCTGGATCCGTAATGACTTCAGGCTCTTAATGCTTCAGGGTACGATCTTGATTCTTATGTGTATTCTTATTTACTTTATAGATAAAACATAAAGTTAGAAATTTATAATGAAGAAATCCTCAAGTACATTTCCATTCTGACACTTTTTATCACAATGATATTCAACCACCATCGCCCAGTCAGCCCCTGCGAACTGGGCTGGCAACCGCTATCGAACGGGAAATGACCGCCAGCCAATCCTCCACACTGTGATTTTCACCCCAGCCTGCATTGAAATAACTCCCATTCTCAATAAATAATGATTACTATTCTCAAGAACAGAATCCGGTGCGCCACGACGCGACCGGCAGGACTTTACCTTCAATTCAATGTTGAGCTTTCTTGACCTCAGGGCAACGGCTCTGCGGCGACAGGCTTTTTAACTCCATGGAGAGGTTATGAACTCTGCAACAACTCGCAACCGCCGTTTCGGCACGCGCACCGCTTTCCCACTGCTGCTGCTCACTTCAATGCTGTTTTCTACCCCGCTGCTGGCCCAGGGCGAGCCAGAACTGCTGCGTAAACCGATCGCGAAAGGCGCTTATGAGATGGTCTACAGCCAGGGCGAGAACGCGCTGTATCTGGCCACTTCGCAAAGCCGCAAGCTGGATAAAGGTGGCGTAGTCTATCGTTTGGATCCGCAGACGCTGGATATCACCCAGATTATTCACAACGACATCAAACCCTTCGGCGCAGCCATTAACAGCAAAACCGACACGCTGTTCTTCGGCAACACCACCAGTAACTCGGTGACCGCCATCGATGGCAAAACCGGTGAGGTGAAAGGTCGCCTGGTGCTGGACGCGCGCAAGCGTTCGGAGACGGTAAAACCCCTGGCTCCGCGTGAGCTGGTCGCCGATGCCACCAGCGATACCCTGTATATCACCGGGCTGGGTGAGTCCAGCGTGGTTTGGGTGGTCGACGGCAAGGATCTGACCCTGCGCACCACCATCACCGAGACCGGCAAATACGGCACCGGCCTGGCACTGGACGCCGCTGCCGGCCGTCTGTATGTAACCAACGCCGACGGCGAACTGGTGACTATCGACACCAAAACCAACAAGGTCGTCAGCCGCAAGAAGCTCGATGAGTCCAAAGAGCACTTCTTCCTGAACATCAGCCTGGATCCGGCCACTCACCGCGCCTTTATCACCGACTCCAAGCAGGCGCAGGTGTTGGTTGTCGATACCCGCGACGGTAAAATTCTGAGCAAGATCGACGTGCCGGAATCGCTGGCGGTGTTGTTCAACCCGGCGCGCAATGAAGTCTACGTGACCCATCGCCAGGCGGGTGAAGTGAGCGTGATTGACGCCAAGAGCTACAAGCTGCTGCAAACCATCAAGACACCGACTCACCCGAACAGCCTGGCGCTGTCACCGGATGGCCAGACGCTGTACGTCAGCGTCAAGCAGGCCTCCAGCCGTGAGAAAGAGGCCACGGCGCCGGATGACGTGATCCGCATCGCTTTGAAATAACACCGACAGGGGCGCTATCGTCAGTTATTTTGTCCCCTCTCCCTTGGGAGAGGGTTAGGGTGAGGGGATACACATCGACACAAAGCCCCTCACCCCGGCCCTCTCCCAAGGGAGAGGGGGATGTTCACCTAAGCAGTGTTGCACATAGTTATTCAGAGCTTTGCTTCACTAACTGCCATTAAATGAGTCGACGTGCTTACCCACCAGCCCGTCGGCATCCTGGATCACCGCTTTTTTAGTGGAACGTTGGTAAAGGCACAGCTCTTTGCCCGGTTTGTTGTGCATAAACGCCTGCGGGTAACGGCCGCTAATCAGCAGCGCCGAGTAACCGACGTCGTCGCCATAATGAATAATGCTTCCGGCGGCTTTGGCACCTTTCAGTCCGCTGGCTTTCAGACAGGCCGCTTGCAGCGCTTTATCGCCACTGGCCCAGGCAGCCTCCGACGACGCCGCGACGTTGAACGCCGTGATGGCGGCGATAAATACGATTAAAGATCTGATCATCAACTTCTCTCCTGAATAACCCAATGATTCGCAGTATATGCGGCTGTTTATTATTCAGCCATCGGACGACGACGCATTATTTACAGTTTTTTTATTCCGGGCGGAAATAAAGTTACGGCGTTTTTACAGACAGTTTTTAGGGCCACGGATAACATCATTACATCGCCAATATGGCCTCACGAGACGGATGTTTCATGTATTCTAATATTATTGGCTTCAACCCAATGCTGGCGGATATTACCGCCGCGCAGCCACGTCCCTTTGGCAAGGAAGTTGAACAGTATTTACAGCGTTATCCGGATACCGAACACGTCGATATTTATCTCAACGATTTAAACGGTCAATTCCGTGGCAAACGGCTGCCGGTCGCCGAGTTGTTCGCGCTGGAAAAGGGCTGTTATTTTCCGCTGTCGATCTACGCCATGGATCTCGCAGGCCAGGTCATTGAAGAAAGCGGGTTGGGCCAGCAGGCCGGGGAGCCGGACAGGTTGTGCCTGCCGGTACCGGGCACATTGCGCCCCTGCGCCCGTGACCCACAGCACCACGCGCAATTGCTGCTGACGATGAAAAATGCCGAAGGTGAGGTTTGCGAACTGGAACCGCGCGTGGTGCTGCAACAGATTCTCAAACGCCTGCAGGCCAAAGGCTACTACCCGGTGATCGCGGCAGAACTGGAGTTTTATCTGCATGACCCGCAGCAACAGCCCGCCGTTGCCGGCCAGTGCCCGACGCAAAGTTTTTCTGTCGATGCCCCGGAACGCCACCACGCCCTGCTCAACGACATCGAGCATCAGGCCAGACTGCAGGCGCTGCCGCTCACCGGCGTGGTGGCCGAAGCGGCCTCCGGTCAGTACGAACTGAACCTGCACCACAGTGCCCGGGTGCTGGAAGCCTGCGACCAGGTGCTGGCCCTGAAACGGCTAACACGCCAGATAGCGGAGAAACACCACCAGCACGCCTGCTTTATGGCCAAACCCTGCGCGCAATCCGCCGGCAGCGGTTTGCACTTTCATATCAGCCTGCAGGATGAACAGGGCAACAACCTGCTGACCGGCGCTCCGGGCGAACTAAGCGACAACATGCAACAGGCGATGGCCGGAATGCTGGCATTGATGCCAGCCTCGATGGCCATCCTGGCACCGAATGTCAACGCCTTCCGCCGTTTTCGCCCAGGCATGCATGTGCCGCTGCGTGCCTCCTGGGGGCACAATAACCGCACCGTCGCACTACGCCTGCCCTGTGCCGACAGCGCTAACCAGCGTATCGAATACCGGCTGGCCGGTGCCGACGCCAATCCTTATCTGGCGGTGGCGATAATACTCGGCGGCCTATTACACGGGATGGAGCAGCCCCTGCCGTTGCCCCCGAGCACCAACGGCTATGAAAACGACAGCGCCGCACCACTGCCACTCAACCAGCGGGAGGCACTTACGCTGTTTCGCCGCTGTCAGCCGCTGCGCGAGCTGCTTGGCCCGGCCTTTTGCACCCTGTGGTACACCTGCAAAACCGCCGAACTGCGCCGCTTTGAAGGGCAGGTCACCGCCGCGGAAGTCAGTTGGATGCTTTAACCCGCCGGGTTCTGCATTCATCGGGCGAATATATTCGCCCCATAATTGAACAAGGAACAAAACATGTCTCGTTTGGTTTTGATCTCGAATAAACAGTGTGACAGCAAAGACCTGGCCTGCGCCACGCAGGCGCTATCCTCCGTTGACGCCAGCGATGATGAGCAAGGCCTGTGGCTGGGCTGGAACGGCGACGTGCAGAACTTTGGCGCCGCGCCGCTGCGCCCGGTCAGCCATCAGCACCGCAGCGGCTATCAGCAAGTGACCTTTCCGCTGTCGACCGAAGAGTTTCACTTCCACTATCAGGGTTACTATCACGATGGCCTGTGGCCGGTGTTCCATAACCACCCGGAGAAGGCGCATTTCACGCCCGAGAACTACCGCGCTTACCGCCAGCTCAACCAGCACTTCGCCGATATCGCCTGCGAGTATGTGTGCCCGAACGACATCATCTGCATTGATGATTATCAGCTGCTGCCCTGCGGCCAGGCGCTGAAGGAACAGGGGCTGTTGAACCCCTGCGCGTTTTTCTTCCATTTGCCGTTCCCGTCGGCGGCGCTGCTCAGGCAGATCCCCGAGCACCAGGGGTTAATCGAGTCGCTATTTTTTTATGATCTGATCGGCTTTCAGTCGCTGGACGATCGCAACAACTTCCTCAATTATCTGGCCAATGAATACCCGGTCGAGATGCTGCCCGACGATCGGCTGCAGGTTAACGGCCATATCTTTGCCACCGGCATCTTCCCGGCCGGGATCAACGCCCGCAACATCTACTGACCCACCGCCCGGTTGGCGTTGCCGCACAGCGCCCAACCGCTCACCCCGGGATTTTGACCGCTTAGCTCCCCTATAGCACCGCTGACTGAAATTCAGATGTCTTCCCCTGCCCCGACCCGCAATGATGAGCTGTTCCTATACCTATACCCGACCGTTATCCGCACCCGGGCCACGCGCCTGAAACATCTTATAAGCGGATTAACTCACTCATTTTGCACATTTGAACTAAGGACATCTCAATGAACCGAGAGGGGATTTTAAAACACATACCCTGGATGCTGCTGGGGATACTCGGCGCTTCCTGCCTGGGTGTGGTGGCGCTGCGTCGGGGCGAACACATCAGCGCACTGTGGATCATCGTCGCCTCGGTGGCGGTGTATCTGGTGGCGTACCGTTATTACAGCCTGTACATCGCCACCAAGGTGATGAAACTGGACGCCTTCCGCGCCACCCCGGCGGTGGTCAACAACGACGGCCTGAACTATGTGCCGACCAACAAGTACGTGCTGTTCGGCCACCACTTCGCCGCCATTGCCGGCGCAGGCCCGCTGGTCGGCCCGGTGCTGGCAGCGCAGGTCGGCTATTTGCCCGGCACGCTGTGGCTGTTGGGCGGCGTGGTGCTGGCGGGGGCGGTGCAGGACTTTTTAGTACTGTTCATCTCCTCACGCCGCAACGGTGCTTCGCTCGGTGAGATCATCAAAAAGGAAATGGGGCCGATACCGGGCACCATCGCGCTGTTTGGCTGCTTCCTGATTATGATCATTATTCTGGCGGTGCTGGCACTGATCGTGGTGAAAGCGCTGGCGGAAAGCCCGTGGGGCGTGTTCACCGTTTGTTCCACCGTGCCGATTGCCCTGTTTATGGGTATCTACATGCGCTTCCTGCGCCCCGGCCGGGTCGGTGAGATCTCGCTGATTGGCATCGTGCTGCTGGTGCTCTCGATCTGGTTCGGCGGCGTGATCGCCCACGACCCGTTCTGGGGCCCGGCGCTGACCTTTAAAGACACCACCATCACCTATACGCTGATTGGCTATGCGTTTATCTCCGCGCTGCTGCCGGTGTGGCTGATCCTGGCGCCGCGCGACTATCTGGCGACCTTCCTGAAAATCGGCGTGATCGTCGGGCTGGCGATTGGCATCGTGATCCTCAACCCTGAGCTGAAAATGCCGGCGATGACCCAGTTTATCGACGGCACCGGCCCGGTGTGGAAAGGCTCGGTGTTCCCGTTCCTGTTCATTACCATCGCCTGTGGAGCGGTCTCCGGCTTCCATGCGCTGATCGCATCTGGCACCACGCCGAAGCTGTTGGCCAATGAAAAAGACGCGCGCTTTATCGGTTACGGTGCGATGCTGATGGAGTCCTTCGTCGCCATCATGGCGCTGGTCGCGGCTTCCATCATCGAACCGGGCCTGTACTTCGCCATGAACACCCCACCGGCGGCCCTGGGCATCACCATGCCGGACCTGCACCGTTTGGGCACCGAAGACGCCCCGATGATCATGGCCTCTCTGCGTGATGTTACGGCCCATGCGGCGGCGACCGTCAGTTCCTGGGGCTTTGTCATCAGCCCGGAACAGATCCTGCAGACCGCCAAAGACATCGGTGAACCTTCAGTGCTGAACCGCGCCGGTGGCGCACCAACCCTGGCGGTGGGTATCGCCCACGTATTCCACCAGATCATTCCTGGCGCCAATATGGGCTTCTGGTACCACTTCGGCATTCTGTTTGAAGCGATGTTCATCCTGACCGCACTGGACGCCGGCACCCGTTCCGGCCGCTTTATGCTGCAGGACCTGTTGGGTAACTTTGTGCCGTTCCTGAAAAAAACCGACTCGCTGGTGGCCGGTATTGTCGGCACCGCCGGTTGTGTGGGTCTGTGGGGCTACCTGCTGTATCAGGGGGTGGTCGATCCGCTTGGCGGCGTGAAGAGCCTGTGGCCGCTGTTCGGCATCTCCAACCAGATGCTGGCCGCCGTGGCGTTGGTGCTGGGGACCGTGGTGCTGATTAAGATGAAGCGCACCAAATACATTTGGGTCACCGTGGTACCGGCCGTCTGGCTGCTGATTTGTACCACCTACGCCCTGGGCCTGAAACTGTTTAGCAACAACCCGCAGCTGGAAGGCTTCTTCTTCCAGGCCGGCGAGTACAAACGAAAAATTGCCGAAGGCGGCGCTGAGCTGACCACCCAGCAGGTCGCCAACATGAACCATATCGTGGTGAACAACTACACCAACGCCGGGCTGAGTATTCTGTTCCTGCTGGTGGTGTACAGCATCATCTTCTATGGGGTGAAAACCGCCATGGCGGCGCACAAAAACCCGAACCGCAGCGATCAGGAAACGCCTTACGTGCCGGTGCCTGAAGAAGCGCCATCCAATGGCGTAACTGAGGGGGACGTCAAAGTTTCACCGCAGCACTGATGGTGATTTAACGGATACCCTGCATAATGAAATCTATTATGCAGGGTCATTTTTTGGGAGAAGGCTATGTTCGGTAATCTCGGCCAGGCGGGTAAATATCTCGGGCAGGCGGCGCGCATGTTGGTCGGCGTGCCTGACTACGATACCTACGTCCAGCATATGAAAGACAACCATCCGGACAAGCCGGTGATGACCTATAAAGAGTTTTTCCGCGAACGCCAGCAAGCCCGCTACGGTGGGGACGGCAAAGGCGGCATGCGCTGTTGTTAACAAGGACCTGTAATGAAACCCATCGCAGTCACCATTCTGACCGGCTTTTTGGGCGCCGGTAAAACCACCCTGCTCCGCCATATTCTCAACGCCGAACACGGCTACAAGATTGCCGTGATTGAAAACGAATTCGGCGAAGTGCCGATCGACAACGCGCTGATTGGCGATCGCGCCAGCCGCATCACCACCCTGAGCAACGGCTGCATCTGCTGCAGTAAATCCAACGAGCTGGCTGACGCGCTGCTGGACTTGCTGGACGGTGTCGATCAGGGCCAACTGGAGTTCGACCGGCTGATCATCGAATGCACCGGCATGGCCGATCCCGGCCCGATCACCCAGACCTTTTTCTCGCACGAGATCCTCTGCGAACGCTTCCTGCTGGACGGCATCATTACCCTGGTGGACGCCGCACATGCCGATCAACAACTCAACCAGTTCAGCATCGCGCAGGCGCAGGTGGGCTACGCCGACCGTATTCTGCTGACCAAAACCGACGTGGCGCCGGACTGTGAAGCACTGACCCAACGGCTGCAACAGATGAACGCCCGCGCCCCGGTTTATAAAGTGACGCACGGCGATATCGATCTGGGCGTGCTGTTCGACATCGAAGGCTTTGTGCTGAACGACAAGCTGAACCTGACGCCGCCAACTCCCCTGTTTCGCCGCATTCCGCAGGCGCAAAACAACATTCAGTCGATTGTGGTGTACCACGACCAACCGCTGGAGCTGATGCAGGTTTCAGAAGTGATGGAAGGCCTGCTGCTGGAATACGCCGACAGCCTGCTGCGTTATAAGGGGATTTTGTCGATCAAAGACGAGTCGCGCCGCCTGCTGTTCCAGGGCGTGCAACGGCTGTATAACGCCGACTGGGATCGCGAGTGGCTACCCGACGAGGAACGCCGCAGCACGCTGGTGTTTATTGGCGTGGACTTACCGGAAGAGACGATCCGGGAGCGGTTTGCCGGGTTGGGTTGAGATAGCGACGGTGCGTTCACCGCGCACCAAGGTCAGCGCCAGCAGCAGCGCGCAGGCGCTACTCGTCATCAGCACGATGCCCGGCCGCTGCGCCAACCCGGCCAGCACCAGCCCCGCCGCCAGCATCAGGTAGTACATCAGGCCAAGGATTGCGCCCGCGGTGCCCATGCAATCCTTATAATTTCGTAGCGCCCGCGCCAGAATATTTGGGATCGCGATGCCGTAGGCCATCACCACCAGCATCATCGGCAGCACGAACCACAGCTTATCTTCCAACAGGAACACCAGGCCGCCGCCGATCAACGCCAATACGCAGGCCAGCATCAGCAGTGGCGTAAACAGCCACTGTTTGGCGATGAGAAACTTGTTGATTGCCGCGCCGATCCCGACGCCGGCGGCCAGCACCAAACCGGTATAGCCAAACCACTGCTGCGGAAGGCCCAGCGCTTCAAACCGAAACGGTGCCAGCTGGTAATAGCTGAACATGCAGACGTTGAACAGGGCCACCAGCCATGCGCTGCGCCAGATATCGCCGTCTTTCACCATTCTGCCAAACGTGCCGAAGAAGGAGCTTTTCACCACCTGCGCCGGACGCGTTTCCGGCAACTGCCATGCGGCATAGGCCAGCAGCAAGGCGGCCAACGCCGCCAGCCCGGCAAACACCCCCTGATAACCCCAGTAATGGGTTAACAGGGCGCCGCTCAGCACCCCCACCGCAGGGCTGAGCGCCATCGCAATCCCCATCACGGAAAACACCCGCGCCAGCTCATAACCGTCGAACCGATCGCGAATGGCAGTCTGGGTGCCTACGGACCCCACCGCTGCACCAAACGCCGCCAGTACCCTGGCCGCCAACAGCAGGGTAAAGCCGGTGCTGAAGATGGCGATGATCGACGCCAGCAGATACAGCGCCAAACCGGCCAAAATGGTGGGGCGCCGGCCGATCACGTCACACAAACGGCCCCAGATGACAACCCCGAAAGCAAAAGCGAAAAAGTAACAGGACAGGGTTTGCGCCGCGACCTCCGCGCTGACGTGAAAACCGTCGGCAATGTGCGTGAGCGCCGGGCTATAGATCGTTTCCACAATTTGGGGAAACATCATCATCAGTGTCGCCAGGGTAAGGGTCAGTCTGCGTTGCATGGTACATCCCGTATCCATAAAGAAAGTAGGCCACAAAGTAGCACCTTCCCCACCCTGGCCATTACAATATAAAAGACAAAAAACTTATAGAATCGGACAGACTTATGGCATGGCTCAGCGCACAGGACGAATTTGATCCCGATGCTATCAACAATAGCGTGTTAGGCATTGCGGCCGAGCTGGCGCAACATGATTCCGGGCCGCACTGGCACAACATGGGGCAGTTGCTGTTCAGCCAACGGGGCTGTATGCGCATCACGCTCAATGAAAGCATTTGCCTCCTGCCGCCGGCGCGCATTGCCTGGATCCCACCGTTGGTGGTGCACCGTGTTCAGGTTACCGGCGTGGCGGGTTATCGCTCGGTTTATCTCGACAACCACCGCTACCCCGGCCTTTCGCCCCATCTGGAAGTGCTGTCGGCCTCTTCTTTGCTGCGGGAAGTGCTGGAGCGGATCGCCCTCGCCGACTTTACCACCCAGTGGGAAAGCGGCCCCAGCGCCAATATTCTTGCCGTATGCCTGGACGAAATACGGCATGCACAGCGCGAACTGACCTTATTGCCGCTGCCCAAGGACCGCCGCTTACGGCAGTTGGCCGGCATGGAGGAAGTACCGCCGCTCAATGAGCTGGCGCGCTACAGCGGCGCTTCGGAGAAAACCATCAGCCGTATCTTTCGTAAGGAGACCGGATTGAGCTACCAGCAGTGGCGCCAGCAATGGCGTTTGATCAAAGCCATTGAGCTGCTGGCGGAGGGATACGGCCTGTCAGATATCGCCGGCAAGCTTGAATTCTCCAGCGACAGCGCCTTCTCAACCTTCTTTAAAAATATGACCGGCAGTTCGCCGCGCGCCTATATGCTGATCCGCCGTTAACCGCGCGCCTTATCTGCCAACCAATAAGGCCCCGCCGCCACCGAATCTCGCAGCATCAGGCTGGCCGGGAAGCTGGGGCGCTTGCTCAGTTCGCCGCCGTCCAGCATCGACACCAGCCGATGGATAGTTTCCTTAATCATTTCGGACACCGGCATTTTCATGCTGGAGAGTGAGGGAATGGTATAAGGGGCCAGTGGAATATCATCGAAACCTATCACCGACACGGCGGACGGCACCGGGATTTGGCATTCCGTCAGCCGCTTGATGGCGCCGATGGCCATCTCGTCGTTGCTGGCAACAATCGCGCTAAAGGTGTGGCCGCCGGCCAACAGCTTATCGACCGCCGCCATGCCGCTTTGCGCGTTCCACTTCCCTTCGACAATCAGCGCGTCTTTTACGCCAATATCATGTTCCGCCAGCGCAGATTTGTAGCCTGAGAGCCGCTCCAGCCCGGTAGGGGAATCCAGCGAGCCGGTGATAAAAGCGATATCGCGATGCCCCCGCTCGATCAGCTGCTGCACCGCCGTCGCGCTGGCAGCGTGTTGATCGCTAAAAATACAGTAGCTGTCGTTCAGCCTGAGCCGACGGTTGATGACCAGGATCGGCTGCTTGTGCCGGGAGATGATCTCGTCCATTTCGCTAATCGACAGAAAACGCGGGTAGATGATCACGCCGTCGCAGCGCATATCCAGCAGGTATTCAATGGCGGCTTTTTCTTCTGCGGCGGTGTGCTTGCCGTCCGCCAAAATCAACTGGCGGCCGTGCTCTTCCATGATGCGCGCCGACTGAAACATCAGCTCGCTGAAGTAGTTACCGCTGTACAGCGTGTTGGTCACCACCAGCCCGATGGTCTGGGTGGTTTTGGTCGCCAGATTGCGCGCCAGCAGATTGGGCCGGTAACCCGTTTCGGCGATGGCTTTGTCCACCCGTTCACGCTTCTCCGGGCTGACGTAGCCGCTGCCGGACAACACGCGGGACACCGTCGCTTTCGACACGCCCGCCCTGTTCGCTACCTCAAGTATTGTTGCCATCTCTGCGCCGTCAAAGTCGATTGAGTCAGCGCAGTCTACCCAAGACGCCCCCGGTTTGGAATGTTTTCACGCCCGCTTCCGTCGCCACCCTTGAACCAAAAGTGACCACCATCACGAAACAAAAAACCAAAAAATCATAATTCTTGCCACCAAACAAATATCACATCATGATTTTGTGAAACCGGTTTCTTATGGGCGTTTCATTCAGATGGAACGGCGGATCGCCCAGGCAATAAAAGTTCGCCTTTGGGCAATCCGAATTCCTATCTAAAGAGACGATAATTCCATGCCGAAGAATTACGCAGAGATCTCACCCGCTATCGTGAAGGCGCTGGGTGGCCTCACCAATATTGAAGCCGTGACCCACTGCATGACCCGCCTGCGGTTCGTGGTGAAAGACAAGGCGCTGGTCGACACCCCGGCGCTGAAAGCCATTAATGGCGTATTGGGCGTGGTGCACAGCGGTGAGCAATGCCAGGTGATCATCGGCAATGAAGTGTCGAAGGCTTATCAGGCGGTGCTGGCGCTCGGCATGCCGGGTAACACCCCCACCGCCACTCCGGCAAAACGCAAAATCACCCTGAAAGGCATTGGTGCCGGCATTCTCGACGCCCTGATCGGCACCATGTCGCCGTTGATCCCGGCCATCATCGGCGGTTCGATGGTGAAACTGCTGGCGATGATCCTGGATATGTTCGGCGTGTTCGAAAAAGGCTCGTCGACCCTGGTGATACTGAACGTGATTGGCGACGGCGCGTTCTTCTTCCTGCCGGTGATGGTGGCCGCCTCTGCGGCGCTAAAATTCAAAACCAACATGTCACTGGCAATCGCCATTGCCGGGGTGCTGCTGCACCCTAACTTTATCGACCTGATGGCCAAGGCGGCGCAGGGCCAGGCGGTGGAGTTCGCCTACATCCCGGTGACGGCGGTGAAATACACCTACACGGTGATCCCCGCGCTGGTGATGACCTGGATATTGTCGTACATCGAGCGCTGGGTTGACCGCATCACACCGGCGGTGACCAAGAACTTCCTTAAGCCGATGCTGATTGTGCTGGTTGCCGCGCCGATCGCGATTGTGTTTATCGGCCCGGTCGGCATCTGGATCGGCAGCGGGATTTCGGCGCTGGTGTACACCGTGCATGGCTACCTGGGCTGGCTTTCCGTCGCCATTATGGGGGCCATTTGGCCGCTGCTGGTGATGACCGGCATGCACCGCGTATTCACGCCAACCATCATTCAGACCATCGCCGAAACCGGCAAAGAGGGCATGGTGATGCCTTCGGAGATTGGTGCCAACCTGTCGCTCGGCGGCTCTTCGCTGGCCGTGGCGTTCAAAACCAAAAACCGCGAACTGCGCCAGACCGCCTTGGCCGCCGCCGCTTCCGCCATTGTCGCGGGCATTTCCGAACCGGCACTGTACGGCGTGGCAGTGCGGCTCAAACGCCCGTTGATCGCCAGTTTGATCAGCGGTTTTATCTGCGGTGCCGTCGCCGGTATCGGCGGGTTAGCCAGCCATTCGATGGCTTCGCCCGGCCTGTTCACCAGCGTGCAGTTCTTCGACCCGACCAACCCGATGAGCATTGTCTGGGTCGGCGGCGTGATGGTGCTCGCCGTGGTGCTGTCGTTCGTGCTCACGCTGCTTTTGGGCTTTGAAGACATCCCGGAAAGCGAAGAGGCTCAAACCGCGCCCCCGGCCCCGGCGACGAATACCGTTAACGCCGCGAATACCCAATGAAGCACTATTTAAGTTACAGAGGATTTCATGTCTGATTCGACATTCCCGCAAGGGTTTTTATGGGGCGGCGCCTTGGCCGCCAACCAGTCTGAAGGTGGCTATCTGGAGGGCGGAAAAGGGCTGACCACGGTCGACATGATCCCCCATGGCCCCAACCGCATGCCGGTAAAACTGGGCCTGGAAAAGCGCTTTAGCCTGCGCGAAGACGAGTTTTACCCGAGCCACGACGCCATTGATTTTTACCACCGCTACCGCGACGACATTGCGCTGATGGCGGAGATGGGCTTTAGCGTATTCCGCACCTCCATCGCCTGGAGCCGGATTTACCCGAACGGCGACGAGCTGACGCCCAACCCGGAAGGCATCGCCTTCTACCGCAGTCTGTTCGAAGAGTGCCGCAAATACGGCATCGAGCCGCTGGTGACCCTGTGCCATTTCGACGTGCCGATGCACCTGGTGACCGAGTATGGCTCCTGGCGCAGCCGCAAGATGGTGGAGTTTTTCACCCGCTATGCCCGCACCTGCTTCGAAGCCTTCGACGGGCTGGTGAAATACTGGCTCACCTTCAACGAGATCAACATTGTGCTGCACAGCCCGTTCTCCGGCGCAGGACTAGTGTTTGAAGCAGGCGAGAACCCCGAGCAGGTAAAATACCAGGCCATACATCACGAACTGGTGGCCAGTGCGCTGGCAACGCGCATTGCGCACGAGGTGAACCCCGCCAACCAGGTGGGCTGCATGCTGGCCGGCGGCAATTTCTACCCCTGGTCCAGCAAGCCGGAAGACGTGTGGGCCGCGCTGGAAAAAGACCGCGAGAACCTGTTCTTTATCGACGTGCAGGCCCGTGGCGCCTACCCTTCTTACTCTGCCAGGGTATTCCGCGAGAAAGGCGTGAGCATCGCGATGGAAGAAGGCGACAGCGAGATCCTGAGGAACACCGTCGATTTTGTCTCCTTCAGCTATTACGCCTCGCGCTGCGCCTCTGCCGATATGAACGACAACAACAGCAGCGCCGCCAACGTGGTGAAATCCCTGACCAACCCGCATATTCCGCGCAGCGACTGGGGCTGGGGCATCGATCCGCTGGGTTTGCGCATCACCATGAACATGATGTACGACCGCTACCAAAAACCGCTGTTTCTGGTGGAAAACGGCCTGGGCGCGCACGACGAGTTCAACGCCGACGGCGAGATAGCCGACGATTACCGCATCAGCTACCTGCGCGAACACATCCGCGCCATGGCCGACGCCATCGCCGACGGCGTGCCGGTGATGGGCTACACCACCTGGGGCTGCATTGACCTGGTGGCGGCTTCGACCGGGGAAATGAGCAAGCGCTATGGCCTGGTTTACGTCGACCGCGACGACAACGGCAACGGCACCCTCGCCCGCACCCGCAAGAAATCTTTCTGGTGGTACAAACGAGTGATTGCCAGTAATGGGGCCGATTTGGGGTGATGGGGGTGGGTGCGATGAGTACCGATGGTGGTGATAGTTGCGAGCTGGATTCCAGACCTGACAGTAAGCCCCTGTAATTCTATACAGGTTGTTTTTTAGCCTTTCCGTCGGAGTTATAGTCTGTTGGCTGCGGCACAATCCGCAGCCGGAGTTAGCGTTCCGAATCCCCCAACCCTGTCCGAATATGGTATAAATTCGGCATGCCGATGCGCACCCAAACAATGGTGGCTCGGGTGGTGCTTCCTCCGGGAAGGCCGGGATCCGTTGGGGCCGGTTACGCTAACTCCGCTCGAGCTACCACCCCGAGTTTAGCGTCTCTTTTGGTAGCGGTATTTCTCCCCCCAATGGAAATGACCGATATGGAAAACATCAGCCGCAATATAGATTCAGAAACAGTCACCAGCACCCTCACTCTTTATCGGGAGCTGTTTAGCAAAATCGACTTGCAAGAGTTAACACCATCACAACTTCTCGATCTGGCTGCATTATCGGCAGAACAGGCAGAAGGCTTGTGCAACGGATTGATACTGTTCAATGAGCTTCTGCAACATAATTCTCGGCTCAATGCCCTCGACTGGGAACATGTAAACGGTTATTTGAATGCAACTGCTCATCTGCTCCCTGCACTATGTAACCTGCATGGCCGGGCATTGAGAGAAATGGAATTTCACGATGTCATGAAGTAAACGTGCTGGCTTCGTGAACAATCAGCAACAGGGTAGATTTCAGCCAGCCCTGTTGTATCAGGTCCAGACCACTCATTTTCAGCCATTGTACTGGATATTTATCCAGACATCTTTCAACTGGGTATAATGAGTGATAGGCTATCACTAAATCATTCCTAATTTGGAAGAGTCATTATGCAAGAGTTGCATGAACGTGCGAAAAATATTCGAGCCGAAGCAGAACAACAACAGTTAGTCCAGCAGGAAGAAGACAAGGCACTCGTCGAAAAACTGGCGGGCATTTACGATCAGAAAGCCATCGCTGAGCTTCTGCGTGAAGTCAGTGGCAGCAGCGAATGGACGCGAGAGTCTCTCAATCGCTGGCTTAAAGGGAAAACACCGCAAAAGGTTCTGACAGAAAGAGAGGTGGTATTCCTGCAATCAATGTTACCAAAACCTTCGGCGTTTCATCCGAACTATAAGTTTCGTTTTATTGACCTGTTTGCAGGTATCGGCGGTATTCGTAAAGGGTTTGAAGAGATTGGTGGGCAGTGCGTGTTTACCAGCGAATGGAACAAAGAGGCCGTTCGCACCTACAAAGCTAACTGGTACTGTGACCCCGCGCAGCACAAGTTCAACTCGGATATTCGCGAAATAACCCTTAGCGAAAATGATGATATACCTGATCAAGAAGCATATAAAAATATAGACAAAGAAATCCCTGATCATGATGTCTTATTGGCAGGTTTTCCATGTCAGCCTTTTTCCCTGGCAGGAGTATCAAAGAAGAACTCTCTGGGGAGAGCTCACGGTTTTGAGTGTGAAACCCAGGGGACATTGTTCTTTGACGTAGCCCGAATTATTGCTGCTAAAAAACCTGCAATTTTCCTGTTAGAAAACGTCAAAAACCTTAAAAGCCATGATAAAGGGAAAACTTTTAAAATTATCATGGAAACACTGGATGAACTGGGTTACGAAGTTGCTGATGCCCGAGATACAGGTCCTGGCGATCCTAAAATCATCGATGGAAAAAATTTCTTACCCCAACATCGCGAACGCATTGTACTGGTTGGATTCCGTCGTGACTTGAATATTCATGGTGATTTTTCACTCAAAAAATTGAACCAGTTCTTCCCGAAGAAAAGACCATCATTTGGTGAACTACTACTCAAGGATGTTCCTCCAAAATATATTCTTACAGAACATCTGTGGAAGTATCTTTATAACTATGCAAAAAAACACCAGGCAAAAGGCAATGGTTTCGGCTTTGGTTTAGTGAATCCGAAAAATGAATCAAGCATTGCCAGGACGCTTTCAGCCCGTTACCACAAAGATGGTTCAGAGATCCTGATTGATCGAGGCTGGGACATGGATCTTGGAGAGAAAGATTTTGCAAACCCCGAGAATCAGGCAAATCGACCTCGTCGTTTGACACCAAAAGAATGTGCCCGGATTATGGGATTCGAGATTCCTGATGATGGAAATGAGTTCCGTATCCCAGTATCGGACACTCAGGCATATCGGCAATTTGGTAACTCAGTAATTGTGCCGGCATTCGCAGCCGTAGCTAAACTACTGGAGCCTTACATTGCTTCTGCTGTTTCAAAAGACAAAAGTGAAGCTGCATAAGGTAAATTATGGCTGACGTACACTCCCCCTCAATCAGAAGCAAGAACATGAGGGCGATACGTAATCAAAATACAGCCATTGAGAAATTGTTATCCCGGGTTCTGGATGAAGCTGGGATAACTTACCGCACCCAAGTATCAGATCTCCCTGGTAAACCTGACTTCGTTATTGATGACTACAAAGCCACAATTTTCGTCCACGGCTGCTTCTGGCATCATCATGATTGTTACCTGTTCAAAGTGCCCGCGACAAGAACCGAGTTTTGGCTAAAAAAGATCGATTCAAATGTCAGGCGGGATAATGACGTCACCCGACTACTGACAGAACAAGGCTGGCGTGAATTGATCATCTGGGAGTGTTCTCTGAAAGGCCGAATAAAGCTTTCAGCTAACGCATTATCAGAAAGGATTGAAGAGTGGTTATGTGCAAGCGACTCACATGCTGTTATTGATTCCAAAGGTATTCATCAATTAAATAATTAGCATCGTAATACTCCCGTCAAGTTAATTTCCCTTCTCAAGAAAAACTAAAAACCTCATCTTTCATCATCGACATCTATTCAATAACATGGATAATTAATCTTTAATTATGAGTTAGATTGCACAACTCATGGGCCTCCTATGTGGCCGTCTGGTATCTTAACTTCATAGTTAGTTAACGAAGAATTTTATTGGATAACTGATATATCCATATCAAAAAATTCCCCGTTACAGATATCAAAACTGCCCTGCCCGACCATACAAATGCACTCTGGTGCATGTAGACAAACCGTTTGCTCTATAACCGGAAAATCACTATGAATCAGATACTAAGGGACATTTTTTATGTCGCGGCCGGGAAACATTTGAGTGCTGTTGATGCAGACTCGTCCCGTTCAAACCAGCATGAGATCGGTGGATTGGTTAAAGTGGGGTTTGGAGAGGTGCTGGGTAAACCGGGGAAAACTGAAACGTTTGAATTCGCCTGTAAGATGGTCTATTTCAATGATGAAATGGAAGACCCACTTATTGTAGATGATCGTGTCACTTGGTATGACTCTCGTCGCCGCTCACCTACACGTTCACCTGAATATCGTCTCTATTACCATGATAATTATGTGACAGAGCTTCTCCAGGAAGGTGACTTTTTTCTAATAGCACTACAAGAGAATAGCACTCTCCTTATGTGTTTTTCACCAGCAGGCACCAATATAGAAGCACAGCTTCGAAACCTATTCGGACTGACTGGCGAGCTAAATGAAAGCTTTCAGTCCTCGAAAATTGGAAATAAAAAACTTCTACTCCCCGTGCAAATGCTGCTCGAACAACTTGGTGTCACCTTTGAACCAGGGCAGGAAGGTGATGAAGAACTATTGGCATTTTTGCTCGAACGTTATCCAAACGGCCTACCCAAATCCAACGAGTTCTCCGAGCTTGCTCGCTCACGTAAACCTGCCGCCCCTCTTGAAGACCCAGATGATGCGTTGATGATCTGGCTGACAGAAGAAGAACATCTGTTTAGAACCTATGAACGACATTTAGTCCGTGCACGATTACTGCAAGGTTTTGGGGATGATGGTTGTGATGTTGACGCATTTGTTGCTTTTTCATTGAGCGTCCAAAATCGTAGAAAGTCGCGCGTAGGTTTTGCTTTCGAGAATCATCTGAGCCATCTTTTTAAACTGCATGGCTTGCAATTTGAGAAGGGTTCATCAAAAAACACTACAGAGAATCGTTCAAAACCTGATTTTCTATTCCCTTCCTTCAAGGCTTATCTTGACGATAACTTCCCTGAAGAAAAGCTGTTTCTACTAGGTGCAAAAACAACATGCAAAGATCGTTGGCGTCAGGTTCTGGCCGAAGGTGATCGTGTTACAACTAAATATTTGGTAACTATTCAACCTAGCATCAGTGTCAATCAATTATTTGAAATGAAAAATAAATCATTACAGTTGATTGTTCCTTTACCTATTTGGGAAACGTACCCAGAAGGCTCTCAACAACAACTAACGAGCATTTGTTCATTTATAAATAAAATAAAATCACATAATAATGTATAGCTTTATAAAAAATATTATCCAGTTTTTAATATTTCACTAATAGTTATATGAAAATTAACTTAATCGGCAACAAAAATTAGCACCCCACTCTTGCTGCCGATTGCCCCATGCATAACAAACAATGTTACAACCACGAACCGAAACACAACATAATACATTAATTTAAAGAATGCAACACCACTCTTATAGAGTAAAATAAATACAAACACTAATGAACACGGCGCCAACTGGTTCTTATTTTTATTCTAACACTTACTTCCTTATCTTCAACTACACTAAGATCATTATTTTTATTTATAACTCTAATAGTGTAGTGCGTTGAGTTCATTTCTTTTGATATTTCAAAAGTATCATTTTCTTTAGCATTTACATCTCTAAAGTAATTTTTCATATGCGTTATTCTGTATTCATTCCTAGTTCCTTCAGGATCATGAATTTTATTATTATAATAAACAAACCGAAATCTTCTCCCTATTCCATTTTCATCAATCACTTCTATCCATGCATCTGGATTTTTAATAGATGGATCAAGAAAAGGCAGGAAAGTAAGTAGTTCCGAGTTGGTTTTTGGAACCAATATTCCCGCCTGATGAGCTCCTGTAGTGCCTACATCATTTGCACTAAGTACCTTACTGAATATTTTTTTCATTATATACTCCTTGGCGTTATTTCTAGCGCACGTTTGAGATCTATGGCATCCCTGGTAGAAACAGGAATGCTTTCATTCGCTAGTTCGCTTTTCCACTGTGAACGCTCGATCATTATTTCCTCAACAGTATCTTTGTAGAAAAGTCGGAAGATAGTGACTGGCTGTGTTTGACCTCTACGATGAGCTCTAGCGCTTGCTTGCGCTTCCAATGCAGGATTCCATACGGGTGTAAAATGAATAACCACTGTTGCAGCCGTGATATTTAGGCCTGCGCCGGCAGCTTTGGGATTAAGGATCAAACATCCCGGACAATCACTAGCCGAGAACTCGTCTATTATCTTCTGTCGTATATCCTGGGGAGTGCTGCCATTAATCGCTCCCCAATAAACCGTTGAGTAATCCACAAAGGCCTCTCTCAATAAGTCTCCTATCCTGTTAAAAATGGAAAAAACTATAACTTTTTTCCCATTCAAAAATGCTTCTTCGAGAAGAGTAATTGCCCGTTCCATTTTAGGAGTGATAAAAGGAGATGTATGCGCACGTATAATTTCCGCATTCTCTCCATTTAGATCACTCTCACAATCTTGCTGTTGGAGCCAAGGATGTGCACAGAATAACTGTAATTGAAGCGTAGCAACCAACGCCCCAGCAATAGGATAATTTGCAAAAGTAGTTTCGCGGACATACAAATAATCACTTGATAACTGTTCATCCAACTCAAGTGGAACATCAATATCGAGTCTTTCAGGAAGATCACTAGCAACATCCGCAACCCTGCGCTTTAATATTATGGGGTCAGTGAAGCAACCAACCGCTTTGGCGGATTCAATACTATCAGGGTAATTTAATTCAAACTCATCACGCTTCCCAAGCAACCCTGGTATTGCAAAATCAGTCAATGACCAAAGATCTAACAGCCTATTTTCTACTGGAGTGCCCGTCATTGGTATAGTTCGTCGACGTGGTATCTTAGCTATAGCTTGACGCCTCTTCGAATCTGGATTTTTTATGGCCTGTGCTTCATCACAGATCACCCATGACCATTCGAAAGAAGAAAATAAGGAAATATCATTAACCATCGTATCATAAGTAGTAATTACGACATTTGCTCGTTGAAGTCCACTATAGACCCCAGTTCTTTCTGGCCCACGATGAACCATCACAGATATATTTTTTGCAAACCGAGAAAACTCTCTGACCCAGTTTAAAATTAAACTAGTTGGACACACAATCAGTGCTGGCGCTTCATTATCAAGTGGTTCCATTAACAACAATGCAATTATTTGGATAGTTTTCCCAAGACCCATTTCATCTGCAAGAATAATTCCTCCCGTATGACAAAGCGTTTCCCACATCCAGCCAACACCACGTGCCTGATAAGGGAACAGCGTAGCTGTCAGGCCTGGTATTTTAATTTCTTCGCTAAAATCATTAGCCGTAATCTGACCTGCCTTGAGAAAAATTTCGTCAGGTTCAATGCCTATTGCATAATCTTTTCTGCGCAAAAGTTGAATTGCAAAACTGTAGGAAATATTTTCATGATCATAACCTTTCATTATATCTGAGAATAAGTACACCGCATCCCGCGGAAGAGGGCGAATTATAGTTCCATCTACCACCCATGAATGATAAATAGTTGGCGCCCTAAAAATACTTTTGGTTCCCCTAACAACACGCATACCCGCAAGTTGCACCACGGTATTCATTTCAGACTTGCTGATGATAATGAGCGGATCGAGGACATGTTCAGAAATAGTGAAACCTTCAGGAGCAACTTTTCTAAGTTCCTCTATAGTATGCGGCAAGTGTGTAAAATCGGTCATAACAGTGGCACCTTTATCAAACTTCTGAGCTCCTCGATCCCAAAGGGATATGGACGCCTTGAATGAACCGCACGATGGCAGTTTGGACAAATAGGCACTAGATCGACACGAGGATCGTAAGGTCGTGGTTCTGTAAGCGAAGCCAAAGGTTCTAGGTGATGAACTTCTATGATAGAACCAGCCTCTCCATACACCCGCCTTGGTTCACACCCGCAGATTACGCATTTCTCACCATAAATGCGAATGCATAGGAGCCGATTACGTGGATTTCGCTCTCTACGTTTCACTACTGATTGCGATATTCCCCCCTCAAAAATAGGGATTTCATTATCTGAGAGCTCATCAATGACGTCGTATCCTATGAGTTCAGCCATGGCTGCCATCATTGGTACAATAACATCATGACAAGTGGCAATAACCGATGCATCTTCTAATGGTTGTTCAAGATCTCGAATTTTTGCTGTCATCCGGAAAGTACCGTTTGAGATACTCCACTCAGCAATATTTTGCCCAGAGACTAGAACCACAATATCCTTACGAATCGTAGCTACTAACGCACGAGCCAACTGGATGTCTTCCGAAGACGCATTTTGAATTTGTCTTAGTACCACTCCAGAAAACTTTCCGAAAGTTAAATCTATACGATGTCCCTTTAACCCATAGGGACGGAGTTCTGCTAGGGGACCGTGGTTCTCGTCCAGATCGTCAAACCAGATTCGAAGACCACTACGCAATCCACTAAGATCAACCGCAGCAGCGATCCTCGCACCAGTACCTTCTTCCAATTCTCTTACAATCAGTTGCTTCTTTTCTGTAAGCATCTCAATCTTCTTCAGCGGTCAGTTCACTTGGTTCTGGGTCTGGGACATTACGTAGGAGCTTTCGAAGGTTATTCGAAATCTCTGAACGGATATCTTCAAAAATTGGCTCTAGTTCTTCGTTGGTATTATTCTGCTCTGCCACTGCAAAAGCCCACAAAAGTATATCCATTCCTTCAACCGCATACCCATTCGCCGCTGCCCGTTTATAGATCTTCTGGTAGAAGTCATGATGCTTATTAAGTAATACAGCTGGCACATAACCGCTTTCATTAGGACTACGAAGTGCGGGCTGCCAAAGTTCACCAGAAGTTATATCTTCCACTGCCTCAACATAAACAGTTTCAGTATTTACATGGCTTTGGACCTGCACACGAAGCTTGATTTTTGGCCCCAAATTGTTGGATATGAAAGCTGATTGCGTTTTCTGATCAACAGATGTTACTTTCGGTTTTTCGGCATTTTCCGTACCAGCAATATTTTTATTGGAACTAGAATGATCAATTACTTGAGAGTTTACTTGTTGGGAATTCTTCCTACGATAGCGATTTTTTGCTTCTCTGTAGATGGGTTTTAGGATTTGTTCTAAACCCTCAATAAGATCAGGATGAAACAAAATTCGAGATTTTTTCACATCAATGTGAAATGCGTCATCCAGTTTATGGCCGAAGTCAAATTCAATACGTAATAAAGAACTATGGGGTTCAATAACACCAAAGACACCCATCCAGCCACCATATTGAATTAGGCGACCTTCACGATATATGTAAAAGCCTTGGGCCTTGTTCGATATGCGTGCTTGAGCCTTCTCATCATCAGTCATATCCCTACTGTGAGGAAGGATCCATGCTTTCATATTCGCAATATCGACTGAATTATCGGGTAGCTCTACCTCAAGATTTTGAAACTTTTCCTGCAGAACCTGTTCTGCCTTACTTGGATAAAACGGATTCCATGGTTCTACCGCTTTGCCATCAATGAATATATCAATATTGCGTTCACGAACGTCTTGTTTGTCTAAAAATCGGTGATAAACGAGTGAAACATGCTTAGTTATGCTTGAGATAAGCCTATTGATAGCATTTTTTTCGTTGGTACTACCGGGTTCATACTCCTTTGTTAAAATTCTGTCACACTTTTCCCAAATGAGAAGCGTTCCTGTTTCACCACATAACTCACTAAACTTTTCTTGTTCATCTGCAGTGATTGGCTCATTAAGCATCTCCCACGCATCGCGCGCTGCGACATGCTCCAAATCCCAAGCAAGTTTGGTCAGATTTTGGCTATTTGAGTCTCTCGAAATCAAGGTATACTTAAGACAAGCAGAGCTAGAAGCTGTCTTCAGGCCAAGTCCGAATTTTCCTAAACTTTCCGGATTTTCTCGCTCAGCAGCTCCATAACGCATAGCCTTATGGATACCTTCGGCATTCATGCCTTTCCCGTTATCACCGAAATAAACTTTTTTCGGCCGTCATAATGCAACATAATCTCGATATTTATCTGATCCGCATCTGCAGCAATCGAGTTGTCGATAATATCAGCTGATGCAGTCTTAACGTTGTACCCAGTGTCTCTGAGACCAAAGATTAACCGGGTCGCATCAGGTTCATTTACTAGGTCATTTTCTAAATTATTATTCATTCCAGAGTCCCGTATTAATTAGACTTGTTAAGTATTTAACCTATATTTAGTAAGTGGAATATTACCTATCTGATTGACTAATGGTCAACCGAGATGAAAGACAATGCTGTGCTGTAATCAGTGGAATAATCCCTATATTGATTGATACTGGGCACAACATTTCATCCCCCAGCCAACCTCACACACTGCTGCCGCATACCATCAAAAATGCATGCCACTAGTTCCGGTGGGAACGAAGCAGGCAGCAGTCCAGCGACACGATCAATGACTCCCGGAGTATCCGCGAGGAGCTCTTCAATAATGGATTCAACCTCATACTGGCCTAACCCAGTTATTTCACCGTGTTTTATCCAGTGACGGCGTCGGATCTGGCTAATGAGGTAATGGTTACTGCTACCGCGAACGGCCATTGCCAGTTTGCACTTCTGCCAGGCTATCTGGCTATTCCCCTGGCCAATCACTGGCCACGCGGATAACACATCGTACAGTGGCGTCATGTGGTAACGATTTTGTGGTAAATGCGCAAGACTGAAATTCTTTGCGTGGCCATCGGTCGCAGCCAGTAGCCAAAAGATAATCTGCGCCTTAAAAAAGTGTCTGCGATCTGCTGCAGCCTGATCTGAACGACTCAGAACTTCCATAATATCTGTAATACCGGGGCCACCATCTGACTGGTACTTCCTCAGTGGCGAAAAGCCCAGAGCCTGGCACATATCTTCTTGCGGCAGGCGGATCCACCACTGTTTATCGCTTGAAAGTTTTCTGTCAAAACGCTCAACGACCAGTGCCTTTTGATCTTCAAATTGCGCAATAGCCGTTCTTGCGACAGGCACTCCATAGTGTTCAAGAATGAGAGAACAGAGCCACTCATTCTCAATGGATGTGCTCATATCAGCTCGCATATTGCCCACCAGCCCCAGCGCTAATTTGAAAATATGCGTGGTCGGCGTATTTCCCTCAGGCAAACACCACTGATTGTCATGCCACAACAGCGCTGTTTTTTCCTGAGCGCCGGCAATAGATAAACGTAGGTCGTCATCCTGGCCATGTTGCCCCGGTAACACCGTGGCAGTATTGCGAAGCATCTCGGCAATTTGCGCCTCTGAAAGCGGGCGCTGCCTGATGGAAAAGATCTGGGCGGGTTGCTCGTCAATATCAAGAAGCTGTATAGCGCCAACGCAATCACGGCCAAGCTCAGCCAGTAAATCAAAGGGATCCAGACTTTCGGCATGATAACGCATTGCCAGACGTCGGCGGATCCCTTCGCTATCAGGCAGCAGGTTATCGAAATAATCGCGTACTACGTTGCCGCGATAAGGTTGATTCCCCGGCGTGAAAGGCAACGAAAGCGACAAAGGCCGCCCCTGACTATCAGCAATCCAGTCAGGGTGATATTCCAGCCGATCTTCACCTTTGTGCTTTTCCCAGTATCCCACCGGAATACCGTTCATCCAGATAGCTAAGCGTTGTTGCGAACGGCGCATCTCATCACCACTGTTCCCGTCTGGCGGGTGAGTTTCTATGTTCGGCAGAAGCTTCTTCGGTTTCACATCCCGGAGAGGTAAGCTCTGATGAAAACACCATTTCAATACCCAGCACATTAAACACCCTAAACAAACGTTCCAGGCTGGCTGATGCCGGGTTTGACTCCAGGCGAGCATAGGTCTGCTGGGTGATGCCCAGCCTCTCAGAGACGTCTTTTTGCGTCAGGCCTTTTGCTTTACGGAAACCCACCAATAAAGGACGTAGCTGGCTTAGTGTTTTTAACGGATAGACGGTATTCATAGATAGCGGCTCGCTGTCTTATCGCTGTGTACAGATTATAAGCTGTATCATTCACATTACACCCCACAGGCTGTAAATGCAAAATACAGCTTATAGGGTGTTAAATTATAAATACAGCTTAAAGACTGTTAGATAAGCTAAATTTATGCCGAAAAAAATCCACGCCGAAACGTGGATTGAATTTCATAGCCAAGGCCAGGCATCGCTTTATTCAAAGTGAACTGCGGGGTTATCCGCCAGTGAAACAAAATTCTTGGTATTTTTATCCAGCGTGCGGATCTCGCCACTTTCGATGTCGTACACCCAGCCGTGCAGACGCAGGCCGTTGTTGCGCAGACCCACGGCAACGGACGGGTGAGTCTTAATGTTATTTAGCTGGGCGATGACGTTCTCTTCGACCATAGCGTTAACTTTGTCGATTTCGTTATCCCACGTTTTCTTCTCTACCACCGCTTTGGCCGCGTCCGCATAGTGCAGCCAGTGGGCCACAGCAGGCATCGGGTCAAGGCACTGGCAAGAGGCTATCGCCTTCATGGCGCCACAGTTCGAGTGGCCGCAAATCACGATATCCGTGACGCCCAGTGCCACCACCGCGTATTCGATGGTCGCCGACACGCCGCCCGGTTCCGGGCCAAAGGAAGGAACGATGTTGCCTGCGTTACGGATAACGAAAAGCTGCCCCGGATCTTGCTGAGTCACAAGCTCGGGTACCAGGCGGCTGTCAGAACACGAAATAAAAAGCGCTTTAGGGTTCTGGCTGGAGGCAAGGCTGCGGAAGAGTTCCTTACGCTGTGGGAAAATCTCTTTCTGGAAGCTGAGGAAACCTTCAATGATATGTTGCATAGCACGCTCTCTGGATCGGTAGTATCGATAACATGATAATCATCACTCCCGGTTAGTCCAGTATCTATTGGAGGGAAATGAACGTTCAGGGGACTGCGGATCGTGCCTGCAAAAGTGGCAATGACGAGTAGCGGCAACGCGGTTAAATTGGGGATAACCGCCCTCTGCGCATTCTTTAATTGAGGGGGTGACCGTGAACTCCCCCCACTTATTGAGCACGGATAGGTCGTTGCCCCTACCTTAATGGGTATATAACTACTGATTCAATTCCTGTAGCAGCCTGGTGTTGATATACAGCTTTTCACGGCCAACTCTCATTTCCTCCAGAATACCAATTTCTACCAGTTGCTTAAGATACGTTGATGCCGTCTGACGCTTGGCTACACCGCGTTCCACAAGGTTATCGATCCGGCAATACGGCTGCGCAAAAAGCTATTCAGGATACGGCCCGTTCGCCCGTTCCCGTCAGGAAAGGGATGAATACACTCAAACTGATAGTGCGCAATAGCCATTTTTACTAGTGGATCTAAATCATCATCGCCGTGTATGAATCGCTCCCAATTCGCCAGTAAGTTACCAATAGCGTCTTCATCTACGGGGAGGGTGTACACAGCGTTTTTGTTCTGATCGCGCAATACCGTACCCGGCGTTTTCCTGATATCGGTTTGCACTGCGCGTAATTTGGTACAGATAGTTATCGCGGTGTTTGTACAGAGCGGATAAGCCTCGAGGTGGGTGTAGCCATCATAAAGTGCTGTACGATAGCGCAGCGCTTCCTTGGTGGCCGAATCTGCGCCATCTGCGTGATCTGCATACTGGAAGAGCTGATCGCTGGTAGTCACGATATTCTCAATGCGCGAAGAGTCTTTCGCTTCCAGCATAGGAAGGATATTAATCAGCAAACCCTGATCGGGGATCAGCTCACCTGCAGTTTTCAACTCTGCGATCGCTGCGCGCGCACTTATGCACGCTTTGAGTACATTGCGCGTTTCAACACGCTCCAGATCGGGCGGCAGTATCGGCAAATCGTTGTAAGGAGTTTCTGGATCCCAGTTCATATGTTTATAAAAACCGTTTTCATCGACATATAGCCATCTCATGTCGATGCCATAAACATGTCACGCCATCATGTTTAAAAAATTGCATTTTATCGATATATCACCGGAACCTGTCGATACCCTAGATCTATCCCAACCATATGTTTAAAAAACGAATTTCATCGACACAGAGTCGGAATATGCCGCTGTCATAAACACGTTGGGGGTTAGGTTTAAAAAGGTCATTTTTATCGACCTATCTGGATATGCAGCGTAGCTTGCCTGCATAAATTGATTGCACTGCCGAGAGTTTTACTGCCCGTTGGGTTAACTCACTATAAAAATCAGGACATGGCCCGGGTGGATATCTTCGATTACATTGAAGTGTGCTACAGCCGTACCCGGCACCATAGCCATCTCGGTGGCGTCAGCCCTGAGGTCTTCGAAAAGGCCTCGCCGCGAGGACAGAAACTGTCTACCGGAACGGGGGCACTCCACCATGCCAAATTTCAGGCACAAAAAAACCACCTTTCGGTGGCTTCTTGTTCGCGCTGTACTAATGGTGCGAAGGCCGGACTCACACATTGATACAATACAATGAAAAATAAAGATTAACTAATAACTACAAATACATATGCCCCTTTTTGTGCCCCCAGTAAAAATTTCGCACCAAGCATGAGGCTGAATAGTAATTGGAGAATTTTGAGCTGATTCATACAACTCCAATTTAGGAATTCGTACTAAATGAAAACTCAAATGTATACGAAATAATCAGGACGCATCCATGTGCTGAACAAGATTTCGCCCCCTCCTAGTTGCCTTACACAAGAAAGATTTATGGAAAAACTATGCATACTGTTCATGTGTTAAATTTATGATTTTAAATCAATGAATTACATGTAAATTACTCATCACTCAACTATGCACCACTGTGCACGTTTGGTGTATGGTTAGAATTCATAAAACTAAAAACTAGTCTTGACCTGCTCCCCGTTGATTATGGATTGCCCCCCATATTTGGACTGACCCCGCCCCGGTAGACGATCCTGCCCTATAGTTTGGACTGCCCCCCCGCCGGTAGACGATCCTGCCCTATAGTTTGAGCATAGCAACTGTTTTTATCCGCTGAAGATGCGAATGGATAACGGGCCGGAGCTGATATCACTGGCTCTGGCACAGTGGGCTGAGGACCATGGCGTGATGCTGGAATTTATCAAGCCAGGCAAACCGACTCAAAACGCCTTTATCGAACGGTTTAACCGAACTTACCGGACCGAAATACTGGATTTTTATCTGTTCAGAACACTGAGTGAAGCACGGGAAATAACGGAACGTTGGCTGAATGAATACAACAGTGAACGGCCTCATGAATCCCTGATTTAGCCTGGCGCTTATTTGGGGAAGAGATCACAAGGCATGATTCACTGAAGTGGCGTCTTTTCCCCTCAGTTTCAGGAGGATGGTATAGCGTGATTTCCTATCAACGAGAGTAGCAATGTGCGTATTTTTTGTGCCCGAGACTAAGTCACCTTCCCAGTGGCCAACCGAACGCCGATTGTCGATATGCCTCGAGCGCTCATGAATAGAGATACCATTGACGATATTAATCGTCCCTCGCTCCCTTTTGCGAGAATGGCGTTTTCCATGACGTAGACTGTGGGAACGACGCAGATGCTTTACCAGCAGATGATGTAAGGCGTCTCGGGTACGGAAATACAGGGTTTAATAAATCGTCTCTGCTGATATTTGCATCGTTTTTCGGTGATGCGCTGTTTTTTTAAGCCATACGGATATTTGTTCAGGAAACCATTTGAGCTCCAGTTTTTCCAAAACCAAATCCCGCAGATCCACGTTTATCTCCACCAAACAGCGCTTAGGCCTTTTGGCCATTCGGTTCGCCCTGTTGTTCGCAACCACCGCTTTGTAATAGCGTCGGCCACGGTTATGTTGAACTTCTCTTGAGATAGTAGAAGGCGAACGATTGACTGATTGCGCAATAGCTCTGATACTTTTTTTAGCAGAGAGCCAACACGTATTTCTTCCCGTTCAGATAAAGTTAAATGTGATACAGCACATTTACGCACGTTGGGAATCATGCCCCCAGAGTCTCTTACAATAGTGAAAATGGCGCCTGGCTTAGAATATAGGGTTGTAGCAATCTCACTGAAGACGATGCCGTTCATCCATGAATCGAAAACAAACTATTTTTCCACTGCCGATAATGTACGGTTTCATTCAATAATCCTCCGCTACTCCATGTTTTAGCATCGATGTTGCATTGATCAATTGAATCTACAGTAGCCTTTTTTAATATTTCGTTTCCATTTCAATGCGTTGTGTTTTTTTGTAGCTCACGTATTTCGATTTTTTCCTAAGGTATCGGGGAGGCTTTTGGCGTTTTGCCCTGACGCTCATCACGCAGTTGTTTGCCCCATTGCGTCATCGTGGAAGACCAACATCTATAGCCTTGGACAAGTCTCAGCTTGGCCCTTGTCCTTTAGTCGTAGCATCACCTTATTGCAGCGTCAGTGATGGGTGTTTTAATCGACAACTAGATGAGACGATTCGCGTTTGAATTCAGGGCTAAAATTTCTTCTTTATTGGTGCACCTGTGTTGTTCTGAGGTGACCATATCACCTCGCTTCAGGAGGCCAATTTCTCCATACCACTCCAGCGCGAGGCAGCACCGGCCATCGTCATTCCCCCCCATTTTGGTGGTTTTGCCAATAGACGAGGCCCGAGCCCCCCCAATGCGTTATTCCCAGTCTATAATGACAACCTTCGACCCAGAGTAACTACCAGCTGTTAATCCGGTCGCGTCCACTGTACTAATCAGAGGAATAGTAGCATTGGGTGACGCCATAACCCGTGTCTGAAGTTGGCCGTCAGCACCGACGTATAGGTTTGAACCTAGAGTCGAGGGGCCGGACGAAAGGGTCATCCCAGAGGTTGAGACGGAGGCAGTCACAGTGGTCGCGGATGAGCACTCCACACCGATACGTCCGGTACTCCTACTGTAGACAGTCCCAATATTCTGACTCCGATGTTGGATAGATTCACTGGCCGTTACGTTGCACAACACAGGTTGCGGCTGGATGTCCATAGAGCAGTCCTTGGAGACCCTCCCGGACACACATACATGCACAACCGAATGAAAAATAAAGATAAGCTATGAACCACATCTGGGTATGCCCCTTTTTGTGCCCCCAGTAAAATTTTCGCACCACCTATAAGCATACGGTCCGTCACAGTATATGGAGTTAATTATTCCAACTCCATTCCCAATATTCGAACTAAACGAAAACTCAAACATATGCATAACATAAGGAATGCACCGCCTAGTTGTTCAAACTCACTCGATCTTTACACATTTATTTACGCAAGAAAGATTTATGGAAAAAATACCCACACTGTTCACATGCCTATTTTAATTTTTAAATCAATACAGTACATATATCACACTCATCACGTATCTAGACACGACTATGCACCTTGGGCGCACACCGTACAGGCCCTCCACGAGATTCACCCAGGACCGCATCCGCCCCCCCAATGGTAAGCCGATTCCGTTCGCGGTGCCGCTGTACAGCCCACGGTCGTCCGTAGGACCTTTATGGGTTTTATCCCCTGACCTCACGCGTTTGTGATATAAATGATCACACTGTACTTCCTACCTCACAATCAACAATCGGTACCCAGGTACAAAATTGCAGTCATGTCACCCGAGGTGATCTAATACCAACCGCGGTGACTGGAGCGGCACGGTTCCGACCGTAGACGCATGGTGACGTTACTTGCGGGTACAACAACATCACGCTATGCAGCGGAGCGAGACATGTAGCACAAGCAGCCATGTCAGTCCCAAGTCACTGTTATCAGTTTAGCCCCGTGGTAGACCCCGGGCCGGGTAGTTACGGTGTCGATGAAACTGATCAGGGTTACATCCCCTCGCGGATTTGCATGTAAACGTGTCGATTGTTGACCGGTTTCGTCCACATAAATGCGAGATTCAAGCAGTCCGTCGGCGGATGCGAGGTCCAGATAGGTGTCGCCAACAGATATGGTCACATCTGTTTCTCTATTACATTCGATGTTCAGTTGACCGTAGGCTGTTGCTCGGACCGATCCTACATTGGTAGTGCGATGCGTGATCGTCCCAGGCGTGTAGACGTTGCAATGCACGGGTTCAGGATTGCTTTCCATGCGACACTCATCTGGACGTGTGAAGTATGTGTTAGCGTACGCGGAGATGACGTACCCATACTTAGGCCCATAACGGAAAGACACACTAAAGGAGCATGTGTTTGCCCGTGCTGGGTAATAATTAGGGAGATTGGGTGAGTTGAGTGGAAACGAAACCGGCCGCGATAAAATTCTCGTCATTGCCTCCGTCGCCTCATTCTTGGTCATCTTAGTACTAATGAATTCGCCGTAACAATTAACCCCTCCGTCCGCAGGTTTGCCGGCGTTGGATTCGAGGTAAGTATTGAAGTAATACTTCCCATTTTCGTTACCACTATACACCCATATACCCCCTCCGCACGCCGTCGACGCACCAGGAACATAGTTGCCATAAGTGTACGGTCCAACTGCATTGTTGACGTACCCAGTTGCAGGGGGATTACTCATGTATCCTGGAGAGACAACGCCGGACGTTGCCGTCACGACTGACGGGTATACACTCATACAGATATTGATCGCACATGCGCATAAAGCATGCTTCATACATGACTCCTAGTTTTCAGAAGGATGAGGCAGTACCGAAGCATGCCATTCGCCCATATATTCCACCGAGCCTCATACGCCCGCAGACGCGCCTCGGAGTCTGCGATTGACAACCCCCGCCGACGGGCCTGCTCGTAAAGCCGCTGGCGCTTTATTCGGTGATTTTCTAACGCGCGGGGCGCAATGGTGGGCCCCTCGGGTGTAAACCACACACCCAGCCAATCAAATCCATGCTCAATTCTTCCCAATTGGGTTTTATCCGGGTGTGTTTCAAAACCACTCAGATTAAAAAATTCAGATAAGCGCTTAACGCAGCGCCGCAGTTGCCAGCGCGTACGGGTCAGCAATACAAAGTCGTCCATATAACGCGTATAGAAGGTCCCCTCCTGCGCTGCAAAATAGCTGTCCACGTGATGCAACAGACTGGCGCCAATCAGCGGGCTAAGTGCACAACCGCGACAAATGCCGTGCTGCGGGGTGAAAATCTCGCCGCCATCCTCGACGCTGTAATACAAATACTGTTCAATAAGGCCAGTCAGTACCGGTGCATCAATGTGCTGTTGCACCAAGCTCAACGCCTGCGCTTTGCGAATATGGCGGTAGTAACCACGGATATCCGTCCGATAAACAAAGGCGTACTCACCCGAGGTGAGCGCCTGCCAGACCTGCGCTACAGACTGCCTGCCCCCGCCGCGCCCTTTTAAGTGGACGCAACGTGGATGAGTGGGCAGTTGCTCTTCCACCTGCAAGGTGGCCCATTTCAGCACCAGCGCATCCTGCGCGCTCCACTGAACCCAGCTTCTGTCGTGATGACGGTGCAACTGCATGGGTTGCAAGCGGTATTTACCGCTGCGCACTTGCCGATACAGCGCCTCACTACGTTCTTGCCAATGAAAGCGCAAATGCCAAATATCCGCATTGGGCGGGGCATGTCGCCGTCGTTTACCCAACCAGCTATAGGCTTCAAGCCAATCACGCTCAGCGTTATTCATATTCCAGACTAAAGGTGGCGATGGCGCTGAACGGCCCACGCACAATGCGGCGTTGGGCAATCGCCTCTGGCTCCCCCTGCACATAGGCCAGCACCGTCAGGGTATTATTGCCATTAATCAGCCGGTAGCCCTCACCGGCCTTGTTCAACGGCAAAGGTTGGCCGCCCTGGGTTTCCATGCCGATCGCGATGCCGGATGCCCGGCTGCCACCATCAATCGCCAGCACCCCCTTAAGGTTCGGGTTTTCCGTACCTCTGAAGGTCACTTTCACCGTTTTGCCCAGGCTTAGATCACACTCCGTCAGGTGAATATCGAACGCCTGCCCGTGAGTCCGCTCATTGGTGTACAGGTATTTGTCGATCACCGTGCCAAAGTCCAACCGCACGCTTTCGTCCCCCGGCGCGATCACGCAGGGTTCCGCCACCAACGCGCCGTGCAGGCGTACGTTATCGGCCTGTGCCGCACCGCTCAACGCCAGCAGCCCCGCGATCAGGGCGGCGTTCAAATGCATCTTGCCCCTGTTCATTGGTAAACCGCCTTCAACGTAGCAGTAGCTTCAAACGGCCCTTCTTTTAACGTCGCTCCCGGCCGTTTTATTGGCACCGCCTCAAGCCGTGGTGGGTTAGTCAGGCTAATGGGTATCGGTTTGTTCAACTCAAAGGCCACGCCGTTTTGCTTAATCTGGATAGCCAGGTCGGTAACGCCAGTCACGACTGCCGCCCGATCGTAATCCGCAGGGGTACCGACGATCTCCAGCGTCATCGCCCAGGCATTAGCATTGGGATCGCAGGTAATCTGGTAATTCATCGGTTGCAAATAATTCACCCCATCGACCTTTTTAACCCCGACCCGGTGGCCGAAATCGACGTCAACATTCCCGCCGTTATTAATAGTGCAAGCGGGGGGCTCTACCAGAGTACCGTAGAACTTCATGTTCTCCGCCGCCTGCACCGGCGTGCTCAGCATGCCGCAGGCCAGCAGTAAGGTGATGCCTGAATAGCATTTCATCGATATTCCACCTTCATCGTCGCACCGGCGGAAAACGCCCCGCCGCTCAGCCTGGCGGCAGCGCGTTTGACCGGCACGGCCTCGAGTTTCGGTAACGTGGGATAGCTGAAGTTCAGCCAGCTCTTGATAGGTAACCGCTTGCCGTTATTAAGCAGCTCAATACCAAAATCTGTTTTATTGGTTTTCAATACCCCGCCGTCAAACGCAGCGCCCTCGCCATCAATACGCATCCGGACCGCCCCCGATGTATCCCCTTTGCACTGCACCGAGTAGAGGATCGGCATTTTCTTATATTCGCCGTCCACACGAGTGGTCATCACGTCGTTGCCGAAGTTCACTTCAATCAGGTTGTTGTCGTTGATGTCGCACGGCGGCGCCGTCAGCGTGATTTTAACCGTCACCGTAGTGGTGGCCGTTTTCGCCATTGCCGGGAAGCATCCTCCCCAGACCGCGAGCGCCAGACCTACCGCATACATTGCCGGTCTTCGTCTGTATGACCTCTTAGCATCCATGGCAGTCGCCTTAGTCATAGTTAAGCCTGAAGTCTATATGGGCCGAATACGCTCCAGCTTGTAGTGGTGCACGCGTGCGTTCCGGCGTCACAACATAATCCAGCGCGTCTTGCCCTGCGGCCAGTATCAGGGGAGCCCCACGGCTACCCAGACGAATATCCCTGCCGAGAGTATCCTCCATGCGCAACGCAACACCAGATGCCCCACGCACCGCGATTAACTGCGGGTTGTCCGCGTCCGCCGGGGCGACAAAACTGAGCGACACCGCCGGTTGATGTGCCCCCCACAACAGATTGCCGCTGCGTTCATCGCGGTTGTTAGCCGGGCTGCGCAGGCAATCTTGCAAGCGCAACTGCACCGCCACCGGTGTGCCCTGCGCGCCCACCTGCGTCAACCGGGCGGTGCCGGTTTCCCCCAGCCACACATCCTGATAAGCCGAGGTCATTTCCAGACGGCAGGCGCTTTCAGTCAACGCGCCACGCACATGCAACACCCCATTGGCGCCGTCAACGTTCCAATTATCCGCAGCGTAGGCTTCGGGCATCAGCGCCCACAGGCTGCCGACCACCACTGGCACCATCAGCACCGCAGCCACCTTGGCCAACAGGTATCGCCGCTCAGGGCAAGACAAAAAGCCGCTCTGTTGTTTTCGCTGTTGCATGTTCCGTTCCCTCTTTACGCTCGGTTATCAGCTTGGCTTGACGGGCTTGGCCTTGCACTCGGCCCCGCTACAGCTGAACTGCAACTGCGGGCGGCCACCGTAGTCATTGACGTAGGTCAGCACCGGCGCATTGCCGAGCGCAGACGCGCCCAAATTCAGCGTTCCCTTGTCTTTCGGCGCCACCATCAGCGGTTCAAACCCCTTGGCACCGGCGCCACCCGGCGTACTGCCAGCATCGACAAGGGTGATGTAATAGGGTGTCGGATTGTTCACCTGGTATTTGTCGCCCACTTTGGTCAACGTCAGCTGTTCCTGCCAGGGGGCCGCGCCCTCGACATTGCTCAGCGCTTTGGGTCGATAAAACAGTTTGATGCGCGTTTGCAAAGCCAGCTGCAGCGTGTTGGGCTTTTCACTCTTTGGCGGGATCTCACGCAGATTGAAATAGAACAATGTCTCGCGATCTTGCGCCAGCAGGTTGGCGGCCGGTAAGGCCTGCACCTTGATCTGGCTTTTTGCCCCTGGTTCCAGGCGCTGCAATGGCGGCAGCACCGTCAACGGCGTGGTGATTTTATTGCCCTGCGCATCTTCCACCCAACCTTGTGCCAGGTACGGCAGCTGCTTGTTTTCATTACTGATACTCAGGCTGGTTGATTTCTCGCCGCCATTAAACACCACACGGGTGCGGTCCAGCGCAACCGCTGCTTGCGCCTGCTGAATGCCCAACACACCGGCCAGCAGACCGCCCGCCAGCGGGAAAAAGGATTGCTTCATTAGATTCATTAGATTCATTAGATTCATTAGATTCATTTTGATAACTCACTATCTGACTTACATTAAATTCGATAAAAAATAGGCCGGGAGATGGAGAAGCAGTTCCGGCCTGCCACGTTGGCTAAATTGGTTTTTCGCTCCCATTATTCCGCCGCCGCGTCCACTGGTAACAGACGGCACGGCAGTAGGAGATCGGTCGTGCCACTGTGCGGTATTTGCGCCGGTAACGTAAGCGCACATTGCGCTTGCCCACTCCAGTGCACGGTCATTTCCTCGTTCGGATTAATGCCGCTCAGGTACACACTGCCGCCGTCGTTAACGATACCCACATCCTGCTTTTTGTGGTTTTGCACTGTCGCGCCGAACGGCGGCGTGGAGCCATCCGCCAGGCGGATCACCGCCATCGCTTTCTCACCGGCGATCACCTCAAACCTGCGGTAACCAATCGCCCCTTCGGTCAGCGTCGCCTGCACCACCGAGCGCGTCGCCTCGGCGTTTTCAGGCAATTTGTTTACATCGATGCTGACCTTATTGCGGTAGTAACTGTTCACGTCGGTTACCACCGCTTTACCGAAGCGGTTGGTGCGGGTCACTGCGCCATAACCGCCGATCGGGATATCCGCCACGCCGTCTGTATCCAGCATCATGCGGGTGCCCCCAATCATCCCTGACCTGTGAAGCGCCGCGCCTTTAAAGGTGGCGGTCGCCCCCCCCTGTAACGACACCCCGGCCGACGAATAACGCCCTTCCTGGTAGCTGGCGTTGGCGTTTACCTGCGCCATATCGCCCTGATGGGTGTAATAACCGCTCGCCATACCACCGCTGCGGGTAATACCGCTGCTTAGTTGATAACTGTCACCGTTTTCCAGTCGATCGTAGTACCCCACCTGATGGGTGTTGTCGTTGCGGTCATAGCTGCCGCTGTAGCTGACGGATCCGTTGCCGCCCCACGGCATCGACAACGAAAGGTACATGCCATCGTCGTTGGTGCCGTTATACTTATTGCGATACCCCGTCAGCGACAGGCTCAGGTTCCTGAACTGACCGATGTCGAAATTGCGCGACAGCGTCAGGGTGTAACGATCGTTGGCCGAGCTGCTCCAGTAAGTCTGGTGGTTGTAGTTCAGGTAGGCACTTAACCCGAGATCGCGGAAGTGCTGGCTGAAACTGACGGTATACATCTCTTTGCTGTTCTGGTTGCGCATACCATAAGTGCGCGCATCCAGGTATTCGCTCATCGACATGTAGTTGCGCTCCGAAAAGCGGTAACCGGCGAAGGTGACCTGGCTGTCATACTCGTCGAAGTTTTTCGAGTAGCTCAGCCGGTAAGAACCGCCGGTCAACGTGCCATCTTCCAGTTGCGGCAAGCGTGCCCGCGACTGGGTTACGTCAAACGACAGCGCGCCAAACATCATCAAGTCCCGCCCGATCCCCACAGCCAAGGCGTTATAATCGCCGCCCGCCACGCCACCGCCGTACAGCGACCAGCCGTTGCTGACCCCCCAGGAGAATTCACCGGTAGCAAACAGTGGCCCATTGGTGCTGTGCTTCCAGTCTGAAGGGCGACCGCTCGCCACTTTGTAACGCACCGTCCCTGGCCGGGTCAGATACGGAATGCTGGCGGTATCGATACGGAACTCCTGTACGCTGCCGTCCTGCTCTTCGACCCGCACATCCAACTGCCCCGAGACCGCGTCGTTGATATCCTGAATGCGGAACGGGCCGGACGCGACCTGTGTTTCATACAGCACTCGCCCCTGCTGGCTGATGACCACCTTGGCGTTGGTACGCGCCACGCCGGTGACCTCCGGTGCGTAACCTCTCAGGTTCGGTGGCAACATGCTGTCATCGCTGATCAGGCTGGCGCCGGTAAACCGGAAACTGTCAAAGATGTCGGAATACAGGTAGTTCTCCCCGACAGACAGCTTCGCCCCCAAGCGAGGAATGGCCCGGTAAGCGTAATAACGGCTCCAATCCCAGTTCTGGCGAGTCCCCTGCCCACTGCCGGTTTGGTGATCCAGCCGCGTTTGCCAGTCTGCCCGCAGCCGCCAGGCACCCAGGTTGGCACCCACCGTGCCGTTGCCGCTGAGGTTATATCCCTGCTGACCACGCTGCTGCTGGCGCTGGGTCTGCGCATTGAGGTAATAATCCAGCAGCAGCCCCGGAACACCTTCATCCCAGCGCGATGGCGGATCCCAGTTGTCTGCCGCATATTCCAGATAGGCCTGCGGTAGGCTAACGGTGAGGCTGGCGCTGCCCAAATCGGCATGCGCCGACGTACCCGGCAGGCTGTCCAAGGTTAAGCACTCGCCCTGATGCCACCAGGTCAGTTTTTCTTTCATGTCCGGTTTTAAACCGAACTGTTCGACCATGGCCGGGCTGATGCACGCGGCACTGTCGTTGGCATCACTTTCCGCCGGGTAAAAAATAACGGATTGCTCTGGTAATTCCTGCTTGTTAATACGGATCAGCATCATGTAATCACCAGGCATGATATATCCGCCACGCGAGAACTGGCCCAGATCAATATTCCCCCTATCTTTTACGTCAAGAACATCAGTATTGAACTGCACCTCTTCCGCACTGGCATAATACCCAACAAAACCCAGCGCGCAGGCAATACAAATACCCAAAGCACGGGGGCGGAAGGGTAATACATTCCAGTTCGGCATCATCATGCTTATCAGTCCCTTTTTATTCTTATTTTTACACCAGCGCTATCAATGAAAACCATTGCATTCCCATGCGCCGGAAAATAAATGACAGGCACATTTTTTGAATGAGCTTTTACTCTTTAATGTTTCTTCATCAGAAACAGATCAGTAATAATCCATTTTAAATCTAATAGTCGAGGTATATTCTCCGCTGCGCAATATCTGTTGATTGCTGACCAACCTCAGAGAGTAATTCAGTTCTCTCTCTCCCTCGGTAATATCCAGATAAGGCGAAGGGATCCCTGGTGTGACAATATTGCCGTCGTTATCTGCAAGCTGGAGCGCAACACCACGTGCCGTCCCATCGACACCGAATAACCCATTATCTACCCGGCCATCGAATGTCACCTGAAAACGTCGCCACTGCGGCAAACTTTCATCCATACGATCCAGTACGCAATTAATCAATTTTATGCTGAATGGGCGAGTCAGCCCTTGCCCGTCACGCATAATTTGGCTCAACGGCAGTACCGACATATCAATCGTTTGATCGCGGCTGTTGGTATCAATGGCACAGGCCGTTTCGATGACAGCGCCTTGCATGTTAACCCGCCCCCAGCCAGAGGTCGCTGCCTGGCTATTCTGGAGGGGTGACAGCATTAACAGGCAAAGCGCCGAATAATGAATTCCTAGCTGTTTCATCTATTACATCTCCCACGGGCTACTCTGACAAGAATGCATGCGGGGTATCACCCGCATGCATGATTAGACCTGCCATCAAATCAGATTATTTGTAGTTCAGGATGAAGTTAGCCACGCTCTGGAATTTTCCTGGGACAATAGAGGCATCATCACCGCCGTCACCTTTCAGGTAGGCGCTGAAGGCCAGGGTTGCTTCTGTCGCGCCGGCGCTAATCAGCTGGCCCGCAGTAGGTTTGCCCAGTTCAATCACATTGTTGCTGCCATCGGTAATCGCAATGCTGGCGCCTTTGGCATCACCGGTCATGCCCAGTAAGCCGTTCTTGCCCGCCGCACCATCAAAGGTCGTGGTCACGGTTTTAGCAGTGTCCAGGCTGCATTTTTCCAGATGGATTTCAAAAGGTTTCGGGTCAGAGTTACCGCCATTAAGCAGAGAAACGTTAGATACCGAACCTAAATCTACGGTCTGATCAATAGACTTAGGGTCAATTGAACAAGGTGCATCAATAATAGAACCGGTGAAGGTCACTTTACCGTGTCCCTGATCAGCAGCCTGTGCGCCAGAGATAGTACCGAAAGCCAATACCGCTGCCATCATGGTTTTATTCAAATTCATTTTTACTTTATCCTTAATGAAGGTCTTATCCCATTATCATCGTGAGGTCGCCATTATTTTAGTTCCATACCGTCAACGCGTGAGAGAGTAGTTTCACACCCTGTCATTTCGTTGCGTTATAGCTACTGGCGACTGATAAAAATGATAATCCCAAAAAATCAAAAAAGATAAATAATCTAATTAATGATATAAAATTAGATAAAAAAACTAAAATAAAATAAATTACCACCATTAATTAGAATTAAAATCCAAATCAACAAGAAAAATTAAAACCTAACACTCCTTTAATTTCAAAGACATCTAGGTGGGAAAATAATTCTAATGAAAGGTGTTGACGGGCGGTGCGGAACTCTCATAGATTCTATTAATCGCAAGATAAGACTATTCTTATCGTTAATTGCTTTGTTGCTTACATACGAGGAATGACCGGGTAACCACATGAAATACATAATAAATCTAACTATAGTTTTCGACCCGGAAGGTCGACTATTAATGCTTAGAAATAATAACCAACTAACAGTAGGGTTATCTAACCCGGCAACGCGTTTGTTAAGTGAGTTGATAAAAAATAATAAAATCGAATTGCCGCGCGAAACGCTAATCAAGCACGTCTGGGAGGACTATGGGTTTTCCCCCTCCAGCGCTACGCTAAGTAATCATATAAGCGAGTTGAGAAAAGCCTTTGAGGCGCTTGGGGTAAACAAAAATATTCTGGTCACCGTGCCGCGAATAGGTTTCAAAATGGAAGCGGAAATCCACCCCGAGACCAAGGGACCGAAAGAACCTGCCGCGATTGAAAAGAGCGAGAATGCCCCCACACCCCGAGAGCCGGAGCCAGAAAGAAATGCCGGCCCTTTATTAATAGACGCTGAATCAAAGAAAACACCGCGCAGGACAAAAAAGCCGGTGTTTTTTCTCGGCCTTGCGCTGATAACCATTGCAACAGCGGCAACATTCGTTGCCCTGACCAAGGATGACAAACCAACGTTGGTCGGTGTTCAGGATAAATGTAATATTTATACCCTGGATGATAGTAAACAAGGTATCGAACAGTCCGATAGGGCGCGAAAGATGCTGGCCAGAGAGAAGATAGATTGCACACAGAGAGCTCATGATATCTTCTATATGGAAGCTCGCCCCACCAACGAGTTGTTCAAAGTTCATTTTATGGCCGCGTGCACCAAAAATGACAATGTGAATTACAAAAACTGCAACAACTACAAATCGGTCGAGTAAGTTGAAATGAAAAGAATTATTATCGGGCTTTCCGTTTTCTTCGTCGTCATCCTGAGTGGTGTTGCACTTTACGTTAACTACGCGAGCTGGAAACCTTTTCGCTGTAATACCCACGCGAGTTCGCACATTGTTTCCATGGATGGCAGGAAACTTGAGCTCAACCTGGATATCAGTGTTGTCACTGCCCAGGAAGGCAGAAGTGAAGTGCTCGCGGTGGGTTCCCTTAAAGGGTTAAATAAAAATTATGCTATTTCCAGGCGGATGTTCGTTTCCATCAAGGATTCTGACTTTAGAGGCTTTACTAAGGCTATGATTACCCGGGAGGAACGCCAGCCCATCGATAATATTCCGGACGATATTTGGCAGAAGTACGTTCTGCCAGAGGCCCCCGGCGTCGCGTTCTATATGGAAACGAAGCGATTGAGTAAAAACCTTTTTCTTGTTAAAGGGCTAACCAATCCCTTTTTTGTCTGTGCCGTTATAGAGCATTAAATCCTGAGGGCATAATTGTTTATACTGTTAACGATTATGCCCCTCAGGGCCAGGTCTCATCAGACATAACATTACGGGACATATAAAAAACAACCGCAGTTAAGTCATCTAACCAAATCCAACAACATCAATCACGACAAGATAAAATGCTAACAAACAAATAAAAAAAGAATTTAAAACCACATAACCTCAGTGAAATTCATTATGTTGAATACCCGTAGTGCGTTGGGTAGCCTAATAGTGTCGCTGATTAACCGGCATTTATGTGGCCACAAACTAATAATCAATGATGTGACAGCGCCAAAGTAGCCTCCCCTTCAGGGCCATGAGGAGAGTGACGTCGAATAGCAACACCCTCAAAAAATCATTAAAACTGCAAGTCAGCATTTAAAAAATAGAGCGCCGGGAAAATGAAGAGCACGGTATATCCAATCATAAATAAAAAATTAACTATCGCCATCATAGACGATGACAATTTTTACATGGCAGGATTGATCATGGCGTTATCCACCTACTTTAAAAGTAAAAATAGGAAAATTAAATTTATTCTTGGTCGTTCAATGACGGAACCTGCGGATATTATCTTTCAGGCCATCCGCTGTGGTACCTTCATCGCCCCGCGTAGCCAATATCATGCCAACAGCGGTAAATCGCATTATTTTGCCATCGTGGATAATAGGGATTTTCACCTGCAACACCTCTATCGCGACCTGGAAAAAAACAATGTCTTTTACCGGCACCAGTCGGTGAAGACTTTACTGCAACTGATTGAAAAAAAAATTTTCCTATCGCAATCATTACCCGGGAAACATCCGCCCGAAGAACAGGTTTTTCTCCGTGAACCGCTCACCCTGCGCGAGCATGAAGTGTTGTGTCACCTCGTGCAGGGTAAAACACATGCCTGCGCGGCAAATTGCCTGGGCATCAAAGTGAAAACCATAAGCTCTCACAAGCGCGCGGCAATGAAAAAATTAAATTTCAGACGCACTAACGAACTCTTCCATTGGATGCTGCAGGGGGGTTTATCCCGCCACCAGCCAATAAAAGGACATTAAATATGAGTCATAAATCCCTCGCTGTCACCGCCGCGATGATGAGCATGCTATTACTGAGCGGGTGCCAGTCGGCCAAAAAGCCTCTGTCCAAACAAACTTCGGTGGTAACACTGCAAGACGAAAAGGTGAAACGTGAAACCCAGGATTTAAAACAATGCCAACGGAATTTAAACGCACTCGGCACGTTAAAAACGGATAGCTACCTCGCTAAAAAGAAAGTATTCGACGATCTGATGTCCGGTGCTTCCCAATATGCAGGTATTCGCGCTCAGGTTAATGAGCACACACAAGATACCGTCGATGCGCTCTACCGTTACCAGGTGAGCTACCAATGCGCCGAGATCAATCAGGCGCTGCTTGCCGAGCTGGCAAAACGCGGCGGAGCGGTGAAATGATCTCCGGAGGACAAGCCTTCAGAGCTATAGCCGCCTTGTTGGGCAGCCTGCTGCTACCTGCGGCTTCATCAGCGGCATCGCATAATAAAGCCGACATCCCGGCTTTATTACAGTTTGCCGAGCAATATAACGAGCAGACCAATAAACCTAAACAGCACTCTTCTCGTCCCCGTAGCACGCACTCTGGCGACCAAGCCGCAAGCAGTGACACAAAAACCAGCCCTGATAAGCCAACACGGCCGCGAAGCGAATACTGGCAGATCAAAGATAAGGAGATCCAACGCCAAAATACGGAAATCACTCAACTGAAAGCGCAAATCGCCCATTTGCAACAACGCCCCGCGACAACGGCGATAACGGCACCAACACTGGACTTTGCCGCTTTGGGCAAATTAGCCCAGGGGTTGCGCCAGGCTCTGGCGATTACCCCGACGGAACGCCAGGCAAAAGCCAGCATTGCACAGATACAAGAGCAGTGGGACCGGGACCGGGCGGCGTTGCAGCAACAGTTGTCCAGAGTAAAAGCGGATAACCAAACCTTGTCTGCGGCGACCAACAGCCAAAAGAATCTGCTGACGGAGGCGAAAAGCCAGGCTGTGGTGTTGCGGGAAAAGCAGGAAGAAATGAGCGCTCAGCGCCAGCTGATGCAAACCGAGTTGGACAATACAATAAAAGAGCTGGCCAACGCGCGGGCCGACTTTGCGTCTCTGCAAGCCAGAAACCCACGGCTGATCACGGGTGACGCGCTAAAAGCCACTCAGCCGCGAGAAAATTATGCCGCAGGCGTCTCTTTGGGCGAGGAAATCCTGCAAATGCAGGAAGAGCGGCACCGATGGGGGGTGACTTCGGATAAGCAAATGATCCTCGCCGGTATTGCGGATACATTCGCAGGCAAGCGGATGTTGGCCGATGATGAACTCAATAAGGTGCTGGCCGCTGCCGAAAAAAAGGTAGCTGACGCAAGAGAAAAAATCAGCGTAGCTCAACGGCAAAAAGGGCTGGCCTATACTAACGAATTCAAAAAAGATAAACGCGTTCGCCAGGCACCCTATGGGTTTTGGTACCGTATCGATTATGCAGGCGACGTGCAGATCCCCAACACAGCATCCGTCGATGTGGTAGTCAAGGAAACGCTGACCGACGGCACGGTGATTCAGGATATGGAAACCAACGGAGCAACCTTGTCACAGCCAGTGGCGGATTTCCCACCGTTATTTAAAGAAGCCATCTCGCTGTTGAAAAACCACGGCTCGATGACCCTGGTAGTGCCGCCAGAATTGGCTTACGGCGAGAAAGGTTACCCACCGAAGGTGCCGCCGAACGCCACCATGGTATACACATTGCGGATTGCAGAGATGTACCCGGAAGCCCAGGCTAAAAAACACGAAGGCTCATAGCGATCGCCGCAGTATTTTAAATACTCGTAGCTCAACGGGTCGCCGTTTTTCCATAATTCTTATAAGTTCTTAAACACAGCGACCCTTTATTAAAAACATCGACATTAATTAATTTTAAATATCAGACGTAAGAAGTAAATTAATCGACAGATTAGTAATTAAATTAAATCCATAACTGCTAATTTCACTAAAGAATCACCATGGAGATGATTATTGGAATATAGACCATAGGCCACAGCTGGCTCGCGATTACCCCCCTAAAAAACCACTAAATTATTTAATCAAAAAATTATAACTAATTATTATATAAAATTCAGACTTAACCAGCAGAAACAAGAATTTTTAATAAAAAATTAAAAACAAAAAACAAATATAAACCACTGTTTTAGTGTTGACTTTAGAAGGAGGGCCGTTATTTAATCAAAGGGAAGCACTTACCATGAAAAACAACGGCTACTTTTACCTTTCGGGTATTAGCGTATTTCATCATGAAATTCTCGTTGATCTCTATCATACCTGTGCCAATATCCGGCACTCAGGGGAAATAGGCCTGAAGTACCCTATTTTGTTGTTTACGAAAGCGGCAGCACAATGTGTTACTTCCACAATGAAAGGAGTCTTTATGTCAGATCATCAAGTAACCTGCATCCGAAAGTCTAACCGTCAAAGTACTCACGAACGTATTCAGGCTATCGGCGGCGTGAATGCCGACGGCACCCGCTGGTCTTTAACTGAGGCCGATGCCATTGCCGGGATTGAATCCGGAAAATGGCGATTTTGGGTCAGCGCCAATGGCAAATCCGTGTGGATCATCGTGTCGACCAGCGCGGCGGGCAATAAATACCTGAAAACGCAGAATGATGGCGAAGCGCCAAATAACTTGCTCAGCCTGCCTGAGTGCCCGTAATCCCCTATGCTCTCGCGATTCCACCACGGTGAGAGCGGCTATTCCCCCCGATAGCACCTGTTCCCTGCCGTTTTTAGCCTCGCGCTATTCATTATTGCGCGGATGCTGCCATTGAATGAGGAAAGTACCATGACGACACCCATTACCGTCGCAAGGAATTTGCCGACGCAAAAAAAACAACGCATTGCCGACTTACTGTCGCAAATTATTGAAACGTTGGATCTCACTAAAACCCAATACGCCAATATTGAAAGCGCCTATAACGGCGTGGGTCATTATCTTTCCGATGGGGATGACCCGTTGTTGAAAGAGGCGGTTATCTACCCGCAGGGCAGTGTGCGACTTAATACCACCGTCAAACCCAAGAACGAAGAAGAGTACGACATTGATCTGATCTGTTATCTGCCTCATGCCACCGAAACGGATTATACCGGTGTTATTACCGCCATTCGTCAGCGGTTGGAATCGCATAATACTTACAAAGAACTGTTAAGCGATTTACCCCGAGGATTCCGTATCAACTATGCCGGCGATTATCATCTGGACATCACTCCCGGTCGAGATTATCACCACTATAACGAGCGCCTGGGCCAGCCCCTGTGGGTTGTTGATGACAAAACCGACTGGAAAGAATCTAATCCCCGGGGCTACGCCGAGTGGTTCGATGAAAGTGCCAGCAAACAACCGCTCCGCATTGCCCTTCTCACGGACACAGCCAGCCGGGTCGGCACCGAGGCATTGCTTCCCCTGCCTGACCATACGGATAAGCAGCTGCTGAACCGCATTGTGCAGATACTCAAGCGTCACCGTGATGAGTGGGCGTTTGAATTGGATGAAGATACCCAACGTTGCAAGCCGATTTCCGTGATCCTCACTACGCTGGCCTGCCATGCCTACAACCAAATCATTGCCGAACGACGCGCCTACGACAACGATCTGGACGTTCTGCTTGATGTGCTTGAGCTCATGCCCGATTTCATTGATGGCAGCCAGGGGGCAGTTCATGTCAGCAACCCCCATATGCCGGAGGAGAACTTTGCCGAGAAGTGGAACCGGCGGGAAAACGGGGAAGGCCAAAAACGCCGTGATGCCTTCCAGCAATGGCACGTGGCTGCGCTGGCTACGTTCAATACACTGGCCGAGAGCATCGGCGAAGATAACCTGTTCTTAAACCTGCAGAAAGACTTCGGTAAAACGCCAGTTGAGGCCGTCCGGAGCCGCCTGTTGAACGAAGTGAAACAGTCGCGGGAACAGGGGACGTTGCATGTAGACAAGAAAACCGGCGGCTTGCTGGTCGCCGGTGCCAGCGCCACAGCCAACGCCGGTATGCCTAAAAACACGTTCTACGGCACGGAGTCGGTAAGCCAGCCCGTATCCAAAAACACCTTCTATGGTGCCTGAGATGGTTATCAAATATCACCTGCAACCGCTGACCATAGCCCAGCAATACCAAGCGCTGAAAACAAGCGGCCCGTATGAACGGCTTATTATTACCGGCAAAGATCGTACGCTGCTTTGGGAAGGGTGGCTGCAACCTTCATTATTCAGCCGGCGCTATAAAGTCACGGTGCGTTACAACCTTGGTACAGCGCCCATTTGCATAGTGACAGAACCGGATCTCTATTCATTGGCCGGCGCTAAAACCATCCCGCACCTCTATCGAAAAGATAAGCATATCCCCGGAGCCAAACTGTGCCTGTTTCTGCCCAGTTCGCAGAGCGACGACAAACGCAGTGAATGGCGCAGCCAGCTGAAAATCAGCGATACAGTCATTCCCTGGGCTTCTCTGTGGCTGTTTTATTTTGAGCAGTGGTTGCACACCGGCCACTGGGAAGGGGGCGGCAAACATCCGGCGGCCAGTGAGGTTAAGAATGAACGCTAAACAGGAATGCTTCATCTCGGTTGACGTTGAGACTTCCGGGCCAATCCCAGGAGTATGCAGCCTGTTATCCATCGGCGCCTGTGTAATCGGACACCATACAGAGCGCTTTTACATCGAATTGCAGCCGTTGAATATGCACCACGATCCCGAGGCTCTAGCCGTCACCGGCTTTAATCTGCATACCCAGATAATCCGTGGCATTGCCCCCGAGGAAGCCATGAAGCAATTTGCCCATTGGGTATCATCCGTCACCAACGCACGGGTAAAGCCGATTTTTGTCGGTTTCAATGCAGCTTTCGATTGGTCGTTTATTAATTATTACTTTCATGTTTACCTCGGGCACAACCCTTTTGGTTTTGCCGCCGTCGATATCAAGTCACTGTACATGGGAGTGACCGGATGTCATTGGCAAGAAACCAAATCCAGCCGCATCGATACCCGGTTCAACATAAAAAATCCCGGCAGCCACAACGCACTAGATGATGCTCTTTATCAGGCAGAAATGTTTATAAAAATCAGAGAGAAATCTCAAGGAGAAAGCTAACATGGAAACGTTGAAATACATTCTGATCAAGCTGGTTGATTGGAAAACACGGCAACGCAAGATCCAGTACCTTATTATGCTGCTTGGCGCGGGGATGCTGAGTGCAAACAAATATCTGGGGCAGTCTTTAACCCTTCAGAAAGGAGATCTCCAATTCGCCCTGTCGTTGTCTGAAGGCAACATTATCACGGATTACCTCGTCAATATCGCGGCTATCTTCATCATCTTGGGCGGATTTATCTGGTTGATCATCGACGCCTACCAAGAAGCTAAAATCACGGTGCGCAAAAAGGTAGTGGTGATCGAAGGGCGAGGTCTGCGCAAGGTAATAACAAACCCCTTGCATAAGACGGCAGCGAAGCACTTCACTGGCAAAAAAATAGATAGGCTGGATATCGACATTACTCAACGGATTAGGGACGGTGAAGTTATCTATCCGCTGGATACCTTTAACAATAATATCAAAACCATTGTCAGTAATATTGCGACCCGCATCGACGGTATCGATCACCAGGACCTGACGCTGGTGTACGGGGGCCTGTTGCCCGTACCGTTCACTTTCTATATTGGGACGATCCTCGACGACAATGGCCCGGTATCCGTATTTGATTGGGACAGGGCTCAGGAAGATTGGCACCTTATCGATAATAATGCCGACGATGACCATGCCAGCTTTACGATCACAGAAGAACTTCAGGATCACCCATCGCCAGCAGAGGACGTGGTGTTGGCCGTGTCAGTTTCTTACCTGGCCGATATTGCGGGCATCCGTCGCACCTTTCCCAATTATCCGATGTCGCATCTGACGCTGGACTGTATGAAGTTTGGCAACCACTGGTCACTATCCAAACAGAGCAGACTCACATTGCAATTCACTGAATACGCAAAAATACTGACCGCGAAAGGCGCAAAACGCATTCATATCGTCTTAGCCGCTCCCAGCAGCATAGCGCTTAATTTCGGCCGCCGTTATGACAATCGCAATCTGGCACAAGCTCTTGTGTACCAATACGAAAAAGATCACGCTATCACTTACCCTTGGGCAGTTGAAATTCCAGGGCATGGGAAGCGCGAAGGTTCGGTATTAATGACATCCAAACCTGCTGGTACAAGTTAACCCAGATTCAGTATTGGGTATGCACGCTCACACTGATTCAACGATAAGGGGTTTACAGCCCCTTGTTTTTCTCCCGTGCTGACGCCTAATCAACTCAGAACAATTCAATCAACCTGGTGGTTATCGTACCGCAGCAGGCATGCCATTTTTTCTGAAAAACGGTTAAGTATTAATTTAATTAAAAATTAAATACCCCTCACTCGCTTTACTGTTCATGTCGTTTGCCGTGTGTGAATTAAAAAGACAAAAAAACCGGCCTGGGCCGGTTTGGGGGACTGCTTTTATAATGTCAGCCACGGTATGGCCTGTCTAATGCCCTGGTGTTGCGGTATGTATATTGTCCACTTCCACTATAGGCACCTCAGCAACGGACGTCCAATGGGTTCGGCAGATCAATAACCGCCGATTGATCGGCCACACCGATCGTCAATGCCACATCATGCGCTATCACACTTGGGTAACCAGTCCGCCTCGCACTCTTCACTCAACGTCAGGTTGGTTTGCATACCCTGATTGGTTCTGCGTTTAAGCAATGTCAACTCATGCTCCCTGAGCGTTTGTGGTACGGCTAACCCGAAGGAGGTCAGGTTCATGGTATTTTGATGCCCGCGTGCCTCCATAAACGACAGGTAGGCGTGATAGAGGTAACGGCGCGGATTGGCCGGTCTGATATTCCCGTTCCCCATCAACATGCCCACCGGTGTGCTCAGGGTTGTCAGGTAGCCGCAGAAATCCATTAACGGGTCGGATTGGCGCTTTATAGTTAACGCCTCCTCCGAACTCTGCTGCGCCTGCAGCAACTCACGGGCATGGTTCGGGTTGGCAAAGTGTTGCATCAGGTGTCGAACAATCACCGCCAACTCCCCACTGATTTTCTCCAACAGCTGTGGGTCACGTTCCTTCGCCGGTATCGCTTCGGGAAACGTGATAATCACCCGGCGACGCGAGACACCACCGCTACGGTCACTGAAGCGCATCGGGTTGTTATTCACCGCCAAAATCACGGCCGGGATATAGGTTGAGTAGGCATCGCGGTATTTCGGGTCGATAGCCACCGCATCGCCCCCGGTGATGGCCTTGATACCTGCACCGTCACCGCTCCATTTCTCCTGGTCGGGCAGAATAATCAGTGAGAACCCCACCACAGAGGCGCGTTCCCGTGCCGATTCCAGGTTGTCGATGGTCGCAGAGGTGGTGTTATCGGCACCAGCCAGCAAGCGGGCAATGGAGGCCATCACGCTTTTTCCGCTGCCGCCAGGGCCGGTGACTTCCAGGAACAATTGCCAGTCATACCGGTTCGCCAGCACCATAAACAGTGCCGCCAGAATGCGTTCCTGTTTATCGTGACTCTTCCCGGCCGCCCGCGTCAGCCACTGCCAGAAATGCGGCGCATGGTCGGCCAGGTTTTCCCCAGTGCGCGGCGGGGTGTAGTCCACGCTGTTGACGGTGCGCAGCCAGTGTTCTTTACGGTGTGCGCTGAATTGTCCGCTGGCGGTATCAAACACCCCATTGCGAAAGCCTATCAGGCGTCGCACCGGTTCGCCCATCTGCGGCACCATCAGCTTGAGCGTATCCAGAATGCTGTTGATACCCGCCGCCGAGAACGGCGCACGGACCTTCTGAAAGAGCGCGGCAATCTCCCGGCTGAGCTGCCGATGGGGTAACACCTGCCAGGCACCCTGCGTGTAGCGGCACAGTTCCTCACCGACCAACGGCACCGCCAGGGTGTTGCCATAATGTTCAGCCAACAGTTCGGCCTTTTCACTGGCGCTCATGGCTTTCAGGTCAGCATCGCTGAGCGTATCAAACGGGCTGGGTTGCTTGGGCTGGCTGAAGGCCATCAATTGTCCGAGCGCGGCCAGTTTGCCCTGTTGTTGGTAAACGTCGTTCCAGTCACCGGTTTCTGACGGTAATGCCGGTTTACCACCGCTCAATTGGGCTGCCTCGGCCGCGCGGTTCTGGCCGGTGCCGTTTTCGTCATTATCCGCCGCCAACAGCAACGCCGCATCAGGGTAGCGAGTGCGCAGCTGCCGTGCCATTGCGGGCAGGTTATTGGCACTGAGAGCCACGCAGACACTTTCCCCTGTCAATTGATGCACGGTCAGGCCGGTGGCGTAGCCTTCAGTCAGCCAGATAACGTCAGTATTCTGACCAGACAGGAAATGGCAGGTGTTTTTTACCTGCCCTCCCGCCAGCGTACGCTTGTCGCCTGCGGTGTTAATCAACTGGACGTTGACCACCTCACCAGTGCTGTCGGTCAGGGGTAACAGCAGGTCGCCGGGCTGGTAAGTGATGCCGCCCACGCGCAGTTGCGGCCCTTGTAATGTCAGGGTGTCAGTATCCGGCCAGCCTTTGGCGGTCAGATAGGCATTCCCGGCTTGTTGTCGGGCGCTGGCAAGGAGTTGTCTGGCCTGCTGCGCTGCATTATTTCGCACCTGCGCTTTGTCCTGCTGTTCCTGTTGCAAGTTGTACTCCGGCCATGCGGATTCAGTTTGCTCACCCAATACCCCGGCCACCTTCACAGCGGCCTCTTTGGCGGTCACGGCGAGGGCTTTCTCAACCAGATTCAGACCATCGCCACTGCCGCACTGGTTACAGAACCAGGAACCACGCCCCTGTTGGTTATCAAAACGAAAGCGGTCTTTGCCGCCGCAGGCCGGGCACGGCTGGGGTTTGCCGTTCGGTTGCAGGGCAATGCCAAGGGCCGGGAGTATCACCGGCCAGTGGCCGGTGGCGGTGCGTACGGTCTGTGAAACGAAATGGACGTTCATCGTCTTGTTCTCCCTTAATGCACGGTGGCGTGACTGGCAGTTGCCAGGTGGTCGCAGCACAGCTCGTCCATCAGCTTTTGCCCCAGTGTGGTCAGACGCGGCGGTGCCACCAACACATCCGGCTGCACCATATCGCTGAGCATCGTGCACGCCATGTCCATGCCCGCTTCTGCGCCGTGCTGTTGCACAAAGTACCCTTCCAGGCGATTGGCAATCAGCATCTGCAACTCGTCCAGCGTGTAGCCGAGGCTCACCCGGTAAAAGGCACAGGTGTCGCTATAGGCCTGTGCCACGGCGCGACGGAAAACGGCGGTACGGACTTCAATCGGTAAACAGGATTGGGTACTCATGCGGCGGGTGCCTCCATGCTGGCAAGAAGTTGGGGTTCACAGGTGTTGACGACGTGGCCGAGCTGGTCAGTCAGCACGGCGATGACGGAGGCGAAAGCTGCCTGTTGAAAGGTGTCGGGGCGTTGTCCGCTCAGGTCAAGGCTGTCCAGCATGTCGAGGAACAGCACGCCGGTAGAATGCGCGTGCTGAAGACGCAGGAAGTCCGCATGCGGGATGGCATAATGGGTTTCACTGTGGAAACGGGCGGCCAGCGTATTCATGCCACCCCCTGTACGGGCAGGCGACCGGCAAACGCCAGAATGTAGTCACGCGCCAGCAAACGTCGGGCGTTGTGCTCTGAGTCCGCCACGGTGCGCAGCATGCATGGGGTTGCCGTCAGGGCAGTACGGCGAATGGCCGCAAACAGGAAACAGAATTTGGGGTGAGTCTGGGTAAGGGTCGTAGCCATGATGGCAGTCTCCATAGTTAGCTGGTAACAGCTACCACCGGAGTTCCTACACTCAATGGTGGTAGCCCAGACGGGGGTAGGAATACCGGCAACTATGGAAACCGGCCAGCCCGAAGGCTGCCCCGCCTGAGCCACCATTGTTTGATAGCCACAGTAGCATAGAAACCACTGTGCAAAAAATGAGCGCGCAAAGGCTGCGACGAAAAAAAACACGCTTGGCGCGTGTGGTGTCGCCATAGTTAAACACGGGTTCCTACGCCCGGCTGCCGATTGTGCGACAGCGGGGGGACTATAGCGCAGGGCTGGACACAGGGGCAAGCCGTAAGACGCCCCCGGACGTTCAATCGATCGCATAGTGATCAATGACCGGTTTGTAGGTAGTGATGGGGGTCAGCGGCTGCGTCACTCAGAGGCACCGGCCCGGCGCAAAACAGGTGAGGTGCGCCCTGGCGGCTGGTCAGACGGATGACACCGTGTTTAGTGCTGCGGTGTTCCGGTAAGACGATATCCGGGTGCTGGCGCTGCAGCAGGATAGCTTCGGCCACAAACAGCGCGTCGTTATCGTTCAGGGTAAAGCTCTGTCGGCCCAGGGTTAACTGCATCATGCTGTGGCCCCCTGATGACGATTGGCAATGCGCTCATCCATCCACTGCTCCACTTCGGAGGCCAGCCAGGCGACATTTTTGCCACCCAGCGAGAGTTGGGCTGGAAACTGCTTGCGGGTCATCATCTCGTAAACGGTAGAGCGTGAAAGACCGGTGGTGTAAAGCACTTCCGGCAGACGAATAAAGCGTTCGCGTGGGGTGTAATCACTGTGCACAGCAGAGGAAGGTGTGGTGTTAACGGGACGGGAAACTGAAAGCATGTATTGCTACCTCTTTGTGTCCGATCAGCTCTGGCCGGGACTGTGTGAACTCTGGTAGCGCCCTATTATGTGAATATTTTGGGGGTTGGCAACAAGGGGTTGTTGTGTAGTGGATTAGAAAATCGTATATAAAAACAACAAATCACACCGAATCACATTAACCCATCACTCTTCGTCATTCCTCGTTATTACCCCATAATTTTTAGCAATCAATGAGGGGTTATAAATAGGTAGGAACATCAAAAATAAGTCTAACTGCGGCTAGCCAGAGAAGAGGTTATTTTTGGTTGAGTGCACAGTGGTGAACACTGAGTGATGAGTTTAAAACTCACTAGTCACGGTTTTATTTATTGATTTAATTATATTTTTTACTTAAGTGAACAGTAGTGAAGAGTTTATATAAGAACTAAAATTTCAATGGTGGCCTTTCAACCAGCGTTTTGAAGGGATATCCAATACAAAGCTCTACCGGGAAAACTGCGATGCTGCACGGTAGTCGAGTCGATTGGTCTCACATAGGACGCAGGCTAAACCAGAGATAATTCCCGACCATCAACATGATGTGATGACCAGGCGCACTGTCAAACTGATGTTGTCGTACCCTCAATCCTCACCCGAAAACTGCCTTTTTCCTGGCTAGCCTGTGCCAAATTACGCGTGCATGCATAGGGTGCATGATTTTGCATGTAATAAAATGCATGTCGTAGACCCTCCCGCACCAGTACTGGCGCGGTTTGCATCCCTTAATGCACCTGCATGAAAAGCGACACATAAAGCGGGCAGGCGAGGCGGGGGTAGCATTGCGCGCCAGGGGATATTACAAAGAAAAACCATCGTGGAGGGCTTATTTTACTACGGTGCTATTTCTTGAGTTATTAGACGGAGTGCCTTGAGGTGACACTCCCTTAAAGACGAAGCGCTATTGTGAATTGCTCATCTCTTTTCACGGGCAAAATCATAAGGCCCAATGCTTGCTTCTTTATTCGCGTCTAGATAATCAGCCCACCATTGCACCATCAGACGACGTTCATCCAAATGCTCGGAGGTATGGATATACGCCGCACGCACATTATTGCGCTCAGAGTGGCTTAATTGGCGCTCTATTGCGTCGTCACTCCACAACCCAGACTCCCCCAATGCGCCACGAGCCATCGTCCTGAAACCATGCCCACACACCTCCGTTTTGGTGTCATACCCCATTGCACGCAGCGCGTTATTCACTGTGTTTTCGCTCATAACTTTTTTGGGATCATGGTCGCCAGGGAAAAGTCGTTCATTATTGCCACTTAGCTCTTTCAATCTCTCCAGCAAGATCAACGCCTGGCAACTGAGTGGAACAAGATGTTCTTCTTTCATCTTCATACCACGGTGCGAATAGCGTACGCCTTTGATTTCTTCTCGTTGCGCCGGTATACGCCAGCAAGCTCTATCAAAATCGAACTCATCCCAACGAGCAAAGCGTAGCTCGCTAGAACGCACAAAGGTAAGTAAGGAAAGCTCTACAGCAATACGGGTCATCAGACGACCACGATAAGCCGCAAGGCGAGAAAGAAACTCAGGAAAACGATGTGGGGGCAACGCAGGATAGTGTCGGGCTTTGGTCGTTGCCAATGCCCCAGCCATGTCACTGGCAGGATTCGAATCGATATAATCGTTCTGGACGGCATAGCGCATGATGGCCGTAACACGCTGCTGGAGACGCTGCGCAACATCGTGCTTACCGGTGGCATCAACGGCTTTAATCGGTGTTAAGAGGTGGCTGGTTTTTAGGCCGCGAATATCAGCCGCGCCAATACGCGGAAAAATATACAGCTCCAGATAGCGAAGCACACGTGAACGGTGATCCTCACTCCAACGCTTATTGCTGGCATGCCATTCTCTGGCTATGGTTTCAAAAGTATATGCCCCCGCCGCTTCGGCCTGGGTTTCCTTGTGTTCAGCTTTCGGGTCTATCCCCTGCACCAGTAACTTTTTGGCTTCATCTCGTTTACTACGGGCTTCGGCAAGGGTTATTGACGGCCACACGCCAAAAGCTAAGCGGTCTTCTTTTTTGTCGGCAGGTCGGCGGTACTTCATACGCCAGTACTTGGATCCCTTTGCCGTGACTTCAAGGTACAAACCGCCCCCATCAGCCATTTTGTAAGTTTTCTCTTTAGGCTTGGCGGTCTCGACCTGGCGGGCATTGAGCTTCATTTTGGGGGCACATTTCTAATCGAAGTGGGGATGCCCCCAATTATGCCCCCTGAGGGGTCTGGATTGCAACGGATGTGCTCGGACGGATTCAGATCAAAAAAAAAAGCCTTTCGGCTTTAATTTTAGTAACTTGTGGACTGTTACGGACGTTCTCGAACATACTAATGGTGCCGAAGGCCGGACTCGAACCGGCACGTATCTCTACGGTTGATTTTGAATCAACTGCGTCTACCGATTTCGCCACTTCGGCACTGCAAGTAGTATGCGGAAAACGTGGGCATTATACCTTTCAGCGATCCGCGTGCAACACTTATCCGTTGTTCAATGAGTTAAGTGCTGAAAAAATCGTCGCCGGGGTCACATTTGTCTGGTTTTATGGGCGCAGCATGCGGCGCCCCTAGGTATTCATTTCGGCAAGAGCCGCCTCACCAGGCCACCAGAAACAAAAAAGGCGTAACCTAATGGCTACGCCCTCTTAAACTGCCTGCAGTGCCGCTACTTGCGTTTCAGCAGCATATAAACGCTGATTAACAAGAACAGCATGCTTGGCAGCAACGCGCCCAGCACCGGCGGCATGTTGTACACCAGGCTCAGCGGGCCGAATATCTGGTCCAGCACATAGAACAGGAACCCGAAGCTGATACCGGTCACCACGCGCACGCCCATCGGCACGCTGCGCAGTGGGCCGAAGATGAACGACAGCGCCATCAGCATCATCACCGCAACGGAAAGCGGCGAGAACACCTTGCTCCACATGTTCAACTGGTAGCGGTTGGCTTCCTGGCCGCTCTGCTTCAGGTACTTCACGTAGTTGTGCAGGCCGCTGATGGAGAGTGAGGTTGGATCCAGCGCCACCACGCCCAGTTTGTCCGGGGTCAGGTTGGTTTTCCATTCACCTGTCAGGGTTTGGGTGCCGGTGACCTGTTTTTCGTTGGTCAGGTCAGAGGTATCCACCTGCGAAAGCTTCCATACACCGTCTTCAAAGCTGGCGCTGGCGGCATAACGCACCGTCTCCAGCCTGCGCTGGTCGTTGAAGTGGTAGATGTTCACGCCGGAAAGCTCTTTCTCGCCCGCAACGCGTTCGATGTAGATAAAGTCGGTGCCGTCTTTCGCCCACAGGCCGTTCTTGGTGGAAAGCAGCGAGCCGCCGTACATCTGCTGCGCGCGGTAGTTACGCGCCATTTGGTCGCCCTGTGGTGCCACCCACTCGCCAATCGCCATGGTCAACAGCACCAGCGGGATGGCGGTTTTCATCACCGATCCGGCGATCTGCATGCGGGTAAAGCCGGAAGCCTGCATCACCACCAGTTCACTGCGCGTCGCCAGTTGCCCCAGCCCGAGCAGTGCGCCCAGCAGGGCCGCCATCGGGAAGAAGATCTCGATGTCCTTCGGCACGCTCAGCAGGGTAAACATCCCGGCGCTGAGCGCCGTGTACTCACCCTGGCCCACTTTACGCAACTGGTCGACGAACTTGATGATGCCGGAAAGCGACACCAGCATGAACAACGTCATGATGATGGTGTTGAAAATCGTCTTACCGATATATCGGTCTAAAACGCCAAACATCAGGCCGCTCCTCTCAGGCGTGCACGCAGCTTACGCATCGGCACCGTATCCCACAGGTTCAGCGCCAGCGCGATAGCAAAGTACGCCGCGTTGACTACCCACAGCCATACCATCGGATCCAGCTTGCCCTTGCCGCCGTTAGAACGCAGCGAGGTCTGCAGCAGGAAGAATATCAAATACAGCAGGATGGCCGGCAGCATGCTCAGCACGCGGCCCTGACGCGGGTTCACCACGCTGAGCGGCACCACCAGCAACGCCATAATGACCACGGAAAGCACCAACGTCAGGCGCCAGTGGAACTCGGCGCGCGCGTCCGGATCGTCAGACGCCAGCAGCGTCTTCATCGACATCTGCTCGGCCTGGTTGCCGTCCACGGTGACCGCACGGTGGCCTACCACCGCTTTATAGTCGTTGAAATCGGTAATGCGGAAGTCACGCAGCAGCGCGGTGCCCTCAAAGCGAGTGCCCTTGTCCAGCGTCACCACCTGCGAACCGTCTTTCATCTGGTTAATCTGGCCATGTTCAGCCACCACCACGGAAGGGCGCTGGTTGCCGTTCGGCCGCAGTTGCGCCAGGAACACGTTGTTAAAGGTGCTGCCCTTAACGTTACCGATAAACAGTACTGCGTTGCCGTCTTGCGAGGTCTTGAACTGCCCTTCTGCCAGCCCGGCAATGCTTGGGTTGGCTTTGGCTTCGGAAACCACCACGTCCTGATAGCGCGAAGCCCAGGGCCCGACCCAGAACACGTTGGCCGCCGCAATAACGGAGGTGAAAAGTGCCAATACCATGGCCGCAATGATCAGGGTTCGTTTACCCAATCCGCAGGCGTGCATCACGGTGATTTCGCTGTCGGTATACAGCCGCCCAAGCGTCATCAACAAGCCGAGAAACAGGCTTAATGGCAGGATTAGCTGCGCCATCTTCGGCACACCCAATGCGAGCAAAGAAAGAACTAAATTTGTCGGGACATCGCCGTCCACCGCATCGCCTAACACCCTGACTAAATTCTGACAAAAGAAGATCAGAAGCAGGATGAACAGGATCGCGATTTGGCTCTTTAGCGTTTCCCGTACCAGATATCTTATGATGATCACGCTTATTACGCCTGTGAAAACTTGTCTTTTTGCAGGAAAATCGATAGTTTCATCGCTAATCCGCCATTTATTCTCATCATATGGCAACCGACACAGCTAAAATAGTATTACAACATCTAGCATTTGGGTGTCCTATAGGAACTTGCCTATAGTCGCCAAAACAGAGCAATTTACGCCGTTCAGGTTAACATAACTCGTTAACTCAATGGCGGGAGATCGTTACGGAGTGCGCCATTCTAGCCGTAGCGCCTGCCTTTGTCTTTAAGATTCAGGAGAGTGCATGGAGTTCAGTGTAAAAAGCGGTAGCCCGGAAAAACAGCGCAGTGCCTGTATTGTAGTCGGCGTTTTCGAACCGCGCCGCTTGTCCCCTATCGCAGAACAACTCGACAAAATCAGTGATGGTTATATCAGCGCTTTGCTGCGCCGTGGCGAACTGGAAGGTAAAGTCGGGCAGACGTTACTGCTGCACCATGTACCTAACATTCTCTCCGAACGCATCCTGTTAATTGGCTGTGGCAAAGAGCGCGAGCTCGATGAACGCCAGTACAAACAGGTGATTCAAAAAACCATCAATACCCTTAACGATACCGGCTCCATGGAAGCGGTCTGCTTCCTGACCGAGCTGCACGTGAAAGGCCGCAACACTTACTGGAAGGTGCGTCAGGCAGTGGAAACCGCAAAAGAGACGCTCTACACCTTCGATCAGCTGAAAAGCAACAAAGTGGAACCACGTCGTCCGCTGCGCAAGATGGTGTTCAACGTGCCGACCCGTCGTGAGCTCACCAGCGGTGAACGTGCGATCCAGCACGGTCTGGCGGTGTCTTCCGGCATCAAGGCGGCGAAAGATCTCGGCAATATGCCGCCGAACATCTGTAACGCCGGTTACCTGGCCTCACAGGCTCGCCAACTGGCGGACGCCTTCAGCACCAACATCACCACCCGCGTCATCGGCGAACAGCAGATGAAAGAGTTGGGGATGAACGCCTATCTGGCGGTTGGCGCCGGTTCGCGTAACGAATCATTGATGTCGGTGATGGAATATAAGGGCAATCCTAACCCGGACGCTAAGCCAATTGTGCTCGTCGGTAAAGGCCTGACCTTCGATGCCGGCGGCATCTCGATCAAACCTGCCGAAGGCATGGACGAGATGAAGTACGACATGTGTGGCGCTGCCACCGTGTACGGCGTGATGCGCGTGGTGGCGGAACTGAACCTGCCGCTGAACGTGATCGGCGTGCTGGCTGGCTGTGAAAACATGCCGGGCGGCAGCGCTTATCGTCCGGGCGACGTGCTGACCACCATGTCCGGCCAGACCGTCGAGGTGTTGAACACCGACGCCGAAGGCCGTCTGGTATTGTGCGACACCCTGACCTACGTTGAGCGTTTCGATCCGGAGCTGGTGATTGACGTTGCCACCCTGACCGGTGCCTGCGTGATCGCCCTGGGCCACCACATCACCGGCCTGATGTCGAACCACAACCCGCTGGCGCATGAACTGATCGGCGCGTCCGAACAGGCCGGCGACCGTGCGTGGCGCTTGCCGATGTCCGACGAGTACTACGAGCAGCTGGACTCCAACTTTGCCGATATGGCGAACATTGGTGGCCGTCCGGGCGGGGCTATCACCGCAGCCTGCTTCCTGTCGCGCTTTACCCGCAAGTACAGCTGGGCGCACCTGGATATCGCCGGCACCGCCTGGCGCTCCGGCAAGGCCAAAGGGGCCACCGGTCGTCCGGTTGCCTTGCTGTCGCAGTTCCTGCTTAACCGTGCGGGGCTGAACGGCGACGATTAAATCTGAGCGGTAATTCAGGTATAATCCCGAGGGGCACAGCATGCTGTGCCCCTACACTTTTTATAGGCAGCGGTGAATCAGACCATGAAACAGGCAACGTTCTATCTAATCGAACACGCGGAACCCGCTGGTGCGCTCAGCGCGCATGAGGCCGTGGCCTGCGCCGTTGCCGCCGAACGCTGGCGTTCCGGCAAGCGGGTGTTGATCGCCTGCGAGAGCCAGGAACAGGCCCAACGGTTGGACGAAGCGCTATGGCAGCGCGATCCACACCAGTTCGTGCCGCACAACCTGGCCGGTGAAGGCCCGCATTATGGCGCCCCGGTCGAATTGTGCTGGCCCGGCAAACGCGGCAACTCCCCGCGTGACCTGCTGATCGCCCTGCTGCCGCAGTTTGCAGATTTTGCTACTGCTTTCCATGAAGTGGTAGACTTCGTCCCATACGAAGACACCTTAAAACAGTTGGCGCGCGACCGATATAAAGCTTATCGCAGCGTCGGCTTCCATTTGACCACGGCCACGCCGCCAACTCACTGAACAACGATATAAAATGGAAAAGACAAACAGTCACCTCGATACCGCCTACGACCCGAAAGAGATCGAACAGAAGTTGTACGATCACTGGGAAAACCAGGGTTACTTCAAGCCAAATGGTGATACCAGCCAGGAAAGCTTCTGCATCATGATCCCGCCGCCGAACGTCACCGGTAGCCTGCACATGGGCCACGCCTTCCAGCAGACCATCATGGACACCATGATCCGTTACCAGCGCATGCAGGGCAAAAACACCCTGTGGCAGGCGGGTACCGACCATGCCGGTATCGCCACCCAGATGGTGGTTGAGCGCAAGATCGCCGCAGAAGAAAACAAAACCCGCCATGACTATGGCCGCGATGCGTTCATCGACAAAATCTGGCAGTGGAAGGCAGAATCCGGCGGCACCATCACCCGTCAGATGCGCCGTCTGGGCAACTCCGTGGACTGGGAGCGTGAACGCTTCACCATGGACGAAGGCCTGTCCAACGCGGTACGTGAAGTGTTTGTTCGTCTGCACAAAGAAGATCTGATCTACCGTGGCAAGCGCCTGGTGAACTGGGATCCGAAACTGCGCACCGCCATCTCCGATCTGGAAGTGGAAAACCGCGAGTCCAAAGGCTCCATGTGGCACCTGCGCTATCCGCTGGCCGACGGCGCCAAAACCGCCGAGGGCAAAGATTACCTGGTGGTCGCCACCACCCGTCCGGAAACCGTGCTCGGTGATACCGGCGTAGCGGTGAACCCGGAAGATCCACGCTACAAAGACTTGATCGGCAAAGAAATCCTTCTGCCGCTGGTTGGTCGCCGTATCCGCATCGTCGGTGACGAACACGCCGATATGGAAAAAGGCACCGGCTGCGTGAAAATCACCCCGGCGCACGACTTTAACGACTACGAAGTCGGTAAACGTCACGGCCTGACGATGATCAACATCCTGACTTTCGACGGCGATATCCGTCAGGAAGCGGAAGTGTTCAACACCCTCGGCGAAATCTGCACCGATTACTGCAACGAGATCCCGGCCCAGTTCCGTGGCCTGGAGCGCTTCGCGGCGCGTAAAGCGGTAGTGGCTGCCTTTGAAGAGTTGGGTCTGCTGGAAGAAATCAAACCACACGACCTGACGGTGCCTTACGGCGACCGCGGCGGCGTGGTGATCGAACCTATGCTGACCGACCAATGGTACGTGCGTACGGCTCCGCTGGCGAAAGTGGCGGTGGAAGCGGTTGAGCAAGGCGAGATCCAGTTCGTGCCGAAGCAGTACGAAAACATGTACTTCAGCTGGATGCGTGACATTCAGGACTGGTGTATCTCACGTCAGCTGTGGTGGGGTCACCGTATCCCGGCCTGGTACGACGTGAACGGCAAAGTCTATGTTGGCCGCAACGAAGCAGAAGTGCGCAGCGAGAACAACCTGGGCCCTGACGTGGTGCTGAACCAGGACGAAGACGTGCTGGACACCTGGTTCTCTTCCGGCCTGTGGACCTTCTCTACCCTGGGCTGGCCTGAGCAGACCGACGCGCTGAAAACCTTCCACCCGACCAGCGTGATGGTCAGCGGCTTCGACATCATCTTCTTCTGGATTGCGCGCATGATCATGCTGACCATGCACTTTATGAAGGATGAAAACGGCAAGCCACAGGTTCCGTTCAAGACCGTCTACATGACCGGTCTGATCCGCGACGACGAAGGGCAGAAAATGTCCAAGTCGAAAGGTAACGTGATCGACCCGCTGGACATGGTTGACGGCATCTCGCTGGAAGACCTGCTGGAAAAACGCACCGGTAACATGATGCAGCCACAGCTGGCGGAAAAAATCCGCAAGCGCACCGAGAAGCAGTTCCCGAACGGCATCGAGCCGCACGGCACCGACGCCCTGCGCTTCACCCTGGCGGCACTGGCTTCTACCGGCCGTGACATTAACTGGGACATGAAGCGCCTGGAAGGCTACCGCAACTTCTGTAACAAGCTGTGGAACGCCAGCCGCTTTGTGCTGATGAACGCAGAAGGCCAGGACTGTGGCTTTAACGGCGGCGAGAAAGTGCTGTCGCTGGCGGACCGCTGGATCCTGGCTGAATTTAACCGCACGGTGAAGGCATACCGCGAAGCGCTGGACACTTACCGCTTCGATCTGGCCGCCAACATCCTGTACGAATTCACCTGGAACCAGTTCTGTGACTGGTATCTGGAACTGACCAAGCCGGTGGTGACCAACGGCAGCGAAGCGGAACAGCGCGGCACCCGCCATACGCTGATCACCGTGCTGGAAGCCCTGCTGCGCCTGGCGCACCCGGTGATCCCATTCATTACCGAAACCATCTGGCAGCGCGTGAAAACCCTGACCGGCGAAACCGCAGACACCATCATGCTGCAGCCGTTCCCAGAGTACGACGCCGCGTTGGAAGATACGCAAGCGCTGAACGACCTGGAGTGGATCAAGCAGGCGATCACTGCGGTGCGTAACATTCGCGCCGAGATGAACATCGCCCCGAGCAAACTGCTGGAAGTGCTGCTGCGCAACTGCAATGCCGACGCCCAGCGCCGCGTGCAGGAGAACCAGAGCTTTATTCAGCGTCTGGCACGTCTGGAGTCGATCGCCCTGCTGCCTGCCGGTGATAAAGGCCCGTTATCGGTCACCAAACTGGTGGACGGTGCCGAGCTGCTGATCCCTATGGCCGGCTTTATCGATAAAGACGCCGAGATTGCGCGTCTGTCGAAAGAGATGGGCAAGCTGGATGCGGAAATCGCCTCGATCGAAGGCAAGCTGTCTAACGAAGGTTTTGTGGCGCGTGCGCCAGAAGCCGTGGTCGCCAAAGAGCGCGAACGTCTGACCGCCTGCAAAGAAGGCAAAGTGAAGCTGCAGGAACAGCAGGCGACCATCGCCGCGCTGTAATCTGTCGGTTCACTGTAACAGCTGAAAACAGCGGGGATTTCCCCGCTGTTTTTTTATCGCCGTTGCATCTGGCCCGCTTAAGATGTTATTACAATATATTAATATATGCCGCATGGATGCCGCCGGGGAATCAACCCAGGCGCGTTTTGTGCTGCGATAAAAACGAATGTGGTTCCTTTTAATGGCGAGTGTAAACATGACAACAGCAACCCCAGTACGTCTTCTGGTGCGCCCAATAACGGCTGACGATAATGCCGCTATTGCCAATGTCATTCGCGAAGTCTCCGCCGAGCACGGTTTGACGGCGGACAAAGGCTATACCGTTTCCGACCCCAATCTGGACGTCTTGTATCAGCTCTACAGCCTGCCTCGCAGCGCTTATTGGGTGATAGAAGTCGACGGTCAGATTGCCGGGGGTGGCGGTGTTGCGCCGCTGCAGGGCGGTGAAGTGGATATTTGCGAATTACAGAAAATGTATTTCCTGCCGGTTTTACGCGGCCAGGGTCTGGCAAAACGCCTGGCGCTGCAGGCACTGGAGTTCGCCCGTCAACAGGGTTTCCGCTGTTGTTATTTAGAAACCACCGCCAGTCTGACCCAGGCTATCGGCCTGTATGAGCATTTGGGCTTTGAGCATATCGACCAGGCCATGGGCACCACCGGCCACGTCGACTGCGAAGTCACCATGCTGAAGACGCTGTGATCAGCGCTTACTGTTCAGCCCGAGATACCCGGGCCTAGCGCACCGAGGGGCGCTCCGGCAGCCAAGGCTGCTACGACCCCTTCGGCACGCTCTCCCTAATAACAAACATTGTTCGTCTTCTGAGAGAACACACAAATGATCTCTTTTCTTATCCAGCTTACCCCGCCTTCTGCTCTTTCCCCGTCATTCCACCCTTGATAGCCAATTCAATCCGGCTCAGCACCAGGCTGGTCAGGTAGGATACGGCAATTAACAACAGCAGGATCAGCGGCGTATAGCGCGGCGCAAAGATCAGCTTCTGGGTGAAGTAATAGCAATAGAAACTGTGGGTCAGCCACATATACATCGAATGCTTGCCCAACTCGCCCACTACCCGGTTCACCCTGCTGCCCAGCCCATCGGCCGTATTCATCAGCGCAATAATAAACAACGGCGTCACCAGCAGCAGCCCAGGATTATGCGCGACGATAAATACCGCCACCGTCACCATCAGCAAGATCAGCGGATGGGTGCGGCTCAGGATGGCGATCAGTTTCACCAGCCACGAGTTCGGCGGCATTTTCTGGCTACGGCCAAACACCATGCCAAAGCCAAACGGCAGCAACCAGGTGCAATATTCGATCAACACCTCTGGCGCCCAGCCAACATACTGCAGCCCCTTGCCGCAAAGTGCTGCCAGAAACAGCAGCCCCAGCAACGGGCCGATATTCAGCCGCGACAGCAGCGGCAAAGAGAGCACATACAACACGTAGAGTTTAAAGAACCACCACTCGCTGTTATAAGTGGATTTTATGCCCATCAGGTTTTCGAGAAACAGCAACAGCGACAGGGAATATCTTTCGCCCGGAAAGAAAATGATGCCAATCGGCACAAAGATAAACAGCACTATCCAGTAGCTGATATATAAGTTCTTCAGCTTGCCCCAGATATATTTAAACGACACTTCTTTTTTTAGCGAGAATCCGTAGCCGGATAAAAACAGGAACATCGACACACAAATCTTGCCGAACAGGCCAACAAATATCTCAATATCGACACTGTTAACCATATGATAAACATGGATATCTTGGCTAATGCGGCTTGGGTAAGCAAATAGATGGTGGATTAACATCAGAATGATGGCAATCCCTTTTAAATAATTAGACTTATTAATCGAAATTTCCATATTTCTTAATATCTTATCCGATAATAGAGTGGATCATCATATAGCAGCATTTTTGCTCTGACACTCTCTTTCCTGCTCGGATAAGTCTCATAATTAATATTCCTTTAAGAAACAATGCGCCGTTTGTTTATAAAACCGCATTTTCTCTCGCCAGCCTGTGCCCGCAGACAAGCAACATACAAACATTAATATGGTTACATTATTTTTTATCCATAAAAATCATGAATATGATAAAAAATACAAATATTTTTTGTGATATTCGTTAATAAATTAATGATTGCAAATTGACCTCTGACCCGCTTGGGATACTCTGCCAGAACAGGCTAATGCCGCAATCGCACAGGGAGCAGTCATGTCGGAAAACGCTTTTGATTACATCATTGTCGGTGCCGGTTCTGCCGGTTGCGTGCTGGCGGCGCAGTTGATCCGCCGCACCCAGGCGCGGGTACTGCTGCTGGAAGCCGGTGGCGACGACAATAATCTGTTCATCAAGATGCCGGCCGGCGTGGCGAAAATCATCGCCAAAAAAAGCTGGCCGTATGAAACCGAGCCGGAGCCGCATGCCAATAACCGCCGCATGCAAATCGCCCAGGGCAAGGTGTTGGGCGGCAGCAGCTCGGTCAACGGCATGATCTATATTCGCGGCCAGCGACAGGATTACGACGAGTGGGCCGAACGCTATGGCTGTGTTGGTTGGGGCTATCAGGACGTGCTGCCCTACTTCAAACGCGCCGAGGCCAACGAGAGCCTGTCGGATACCTATCATGGTGGCGAGGGGCTGCTGCCGGTCAGCGAGAACCGCTATCGTCACCCGCTCAGCATGGCGTTTATTCGCGCCGGCCAGGAGTTGGATCTCCCCTACCGCAACGATTTCAACGGCGACAGCCAACAGGGCGTCGGCTTCTACCAAACCACTACCCACAACGGCGAGCGCGCCAGCACTGCACGTACCTATTTGAAAGCCGTGCGTAACGAACAGCGGCTGGTGGTGAAACTCAATGCGCTGGTACACCGGGTGGTGTTCGACAACAACGTCGCCACCGGCGTGGTGTATAGCCAAAACGGCGGTGCCGAAGTCACGGCCCATGCCGCGCAGGAAGTGATCCTCAGCGCCGGCGCGGTAGGATCGCCAAAGATCCTGATGCTATCCGGCATCGGGCCACGCGAACATCTGCAGCAGTTGGGGATCGAACCGCTGGCGGATCTGCCGGTCGGCAAGAACTTTCACGATCACCTGCATATGTCGATCAACGTCAGCACCCGCGAGCCGATCAGTTTGTACGGTGCCGATCGCGGCCTGCAGGCGCTACGCCACGGCACCGAATGGCTGGCGTTTCGCAGCGGCGTGCTGAGTTCCAACGTGCTGGAAGGGGCCGCCTTCACCGACAGCCTGGGCGACGGCCGGCCGGACGTGCAGATCCACTTCCTGCCGATGCTCGACAGTTGGGACGACGTACCCGGCGAACCACTGCCCAATATCCACGGCTTCACGCTCAAGGTTGGCTATCTGCAACCCAGGGCGCGCGGTGAAGTGCTGCTGCGCAGTCGCGATCCCAAGGATCCGGTGAAGCTGCACGCCAACTATCTTGGCCATCCGGAAGATTTGGCCGGCAGCGTGCGTGCGGTGAAGTTCGGCCTGCGTTTTCTGCAAACCGCCGCCCTCAAACCGCTGATCAAAGATTTGCTGATGCCACAGCCGGTATGGCTGAACGATGAGGCACAACTGGAAGAGTTCGTACGCAACTTCTGCAAAACGGTGTATCACCCGGTGGGCAGTTGCCGCATGGGCCAATCCCCGCAGGACTCGGTAACCGATTTACAACTGCGGGTGCATGGATTTGAACGGTTGCGGGTGATCGACTGCTCGGTGATGCCACAGGTGACCAGCGGTAATACCAATGCGCCGACCATCATGCTGGCGGAAAAAGCGGTGGATTTACTGCTGGGCACGCCACAATAAAATTATCTGGGTGCCCGGCTGTCAGGCGATGGCAGGCACGCCGCTGTGGAAGCGGAATTCGCTGTCCGGGGTTTGGATCAGCGCCGCTTCTATGCGGCCAAAATGGGCCACCCGTTCGCTGATATCGCCACCGGCTATCTGTTCGGCCAATGTCAGGTAGTCCTGGTAGTGACGCGCTTCGGAGCGCAGCAACGAAACGTAGAAGCGGTTGAGCTCGTCGTCCAGGTGCGGCGCCAGGCGGGCGAAACGTTCGCAGGAACGCGCTTCGATATAAGCGCCGCAAATCAGTTTATCAATCAGCGTGGCCGGATCGTGGGTGCGGATCTCACGGATCATTCCTTTGGCATAGCGGCTGGCGGTGATTTTCTTATACGGGATCTGCCGCGCCAGCATAATCTCCAGCACCTGCGAGAAATGATGCAGCTCTTCTTTGATCAGCAGCACCATTCTGTCCGCCAGATCCTGACCGTAGGCCGAGCCGTTTTTTGGCAGGATCTTGCGGGTGAAATTGTTCTGCTGGAACAGCGCTTCCGGCACGCCCTGCGCTTCATGCAAAAATGCCTCGTAAGGCCTGAGCAGCGCCAGCAGTGCGTCACCGCTCTCCTTGTCAGCCACGTAACGACGGATCAGCCACATGCCGGTCTGCGCGGCTTTTAGCTCGCAAACCATATGGTCAGTCAGCAACAGCGGCAGGTTTTCCGGGCGGCGCGCAGCATCAATCCAGGCGTCTGGGGTTTCACAGTGCAGGAAGTTTAAAATCGGGGCTAACAGGGATTGGTATTTCATGTGTTCTTATCAGGGGCCAACAAGCGCCGGCCCACAGGAATTAAGCAGAAGTTAATTAATGGCGTTTACCGTCGTCGTCTTCGTCGATGAAGTCACCTTCTTCTTCATCATCGTCACCTTCTTCGCCGTTCGGATCTTCGAAGTAGGTGCCCCAGCCGTCGTAGTTAACGCCGCAACGTGCTGCCAGTGCGACCAGTTGCTCAACCTGAGCGTCGATCACTTCGGCGTTCAGACCCACTTCGCTGATCACGTCACAACACATCACCAGGGTACCGTCTTCCACTTCCAGCTCTTCGGCGTCGGTCACTTCAAAGCCTAACTTGAAGGCTTCGACAGCGGCTTTCTCCAGCACTTCAAACTTCTCGGCAGAGAGATGGTGTTCGATGGTGTAGAGCGCCTCTGGATCGCTGCCGTCTTCCAGCAGTTCTTCGATGATCAGGCGGGTCTCTTCACGTTGTTCGTCTAGCTGTTCGCTGTTTGCCATGCCTATATCCTCAAGTCAAATGGCCTGTATTGCGCCTATTTTCACACACCGTCGGCATTGCTTCCACGATAAACGTGAAAGATTTCCACTCCGGGGTTGAAATTGAATATTCATACATATAAAGTGAATTTAAATTCAATTTAAACGATAAGGATATACGGCAATGAGTAGCATAAACCCGTTCTACAAACGTCACTTCCTGAGGTTAATGGATTTCACCCCGGCACAGCTGCATGCGCTGCTGAAACTGTCGGCCGACTTGAAGCAGGCCAAGAAGCAAGGCAAGGAAGTACGCCACCTGCAGGGCAAAAACATCGCGCTCATCTTCGAAAAAGACTCGACCCGTACCCGATGCTCTTTCGAAGTTGCCGCATTCGATCAGGGTGCTCAGGTCACCTATCTCGGCCCGAGCGGCAGCCAGATTGGCCACAAGGAATCGATGAAAGACACCGCCCGCGTGCTGGGCCGGATGTATGACGGTATTCAGTACCGCGGGTACGGCCAGCATCTGGTGGAAACCCTGGCCCAGCATGCCGGCGTGCCGGTGTGGAACGGGCTGACCAATGAGTTCCACCCCACCCAATTGCTGGCAGACCTGCTCACGGTACAGGAACAGTTGCCGGGCAAGCCGCTGAGCGAAGTGAAGTTCGCCTACCTCGGCGATACCCGCAACAATATGGGCAACACCCTGCTGGAAGCCGCCGCACTGGCGGGAATGGATCTGCGTCTGGTGGCGCCAAAGGCCTGCTGGCCGCAGCCGGAACTGGTGGCAGAGTGCCAGGCATTAGCCAAACAGACCGGGGCCAAAATCACCCTGACCGAAGATATTGCCGAAGGAGTGAAGGACGCGGACTTTCTGTATACCGACGTCTGGGTGTCGATGGGTGAACCCAAAGAAACCTGGCACGAGCGTATTGGGCTGTTGAAACCCTATCAGGTCAATATGGCGATGGTGAAACTGACCGGCAACCCGAACGTTAAATTCCTGCACTGTCTGCCGGCGTTTCACGACGACCAAACCACCCTCGGCAAGCAGATGGCAGAGCAATACGGGCTGCATGGCGGCATGGAAGTGACCGATGAAGTGTTCGAGTCCGCGCACAGCGTGGTGTTCGATCAGGCAGAAAACCGTCTGCACACCATCAAGGCGGTGATGGTCGCCACCCTGAGCGAAACGCTTTAACCATTAACTCCCACACATATTGCCGGGGCGCGTCACGCACGGGCAATGGGGAGCGCGGGTTTGCAGACTCGCGCTCCCCTCCTCTCTGGCAACCCCTGCCAATCCGTCTAAGATGTTTAAGGCATATCAAATAGCCGATTAGCCTTTGTCAGCCACCAGCAAAGGTTCTACCGTGGCATTCTGGCGGCGAAAACGCCGTGAAAACAAACGATAACAATAATTTCTTGTAGTGCCTTCAAGGGAAAACACATCGATGAAAGCCAAAGTCCTGCCGCTGTTAATGCTTGCCGCCCTATCCACCGCCACGTTGGCCGCCACTCCACCCAATACGCTGGTGGTGGTGCAATCGCTGGATGACATCGTCAGCCTCGATCCGGCGGAAGCCAACGAACTGTCCAGCATCCAGACCGTGCCAAGCCTGTATCAGCGGCTGGTGCAGGCGGATCGCGACGATCCGGCGAAGGTGGTGCCGGTGCTGGCGGAAAGCTGGCAGGGCGACGCCGCCGCCAAAACCCTGACGATCAAATTGCGTCCACAGGTAGTATTTGCCTCCGGTAACCCGCTGACTGCCGATGACGTGATCTTTTCCTACAGCCGCGCGGTGAAGATGAACAAGTCACCGGCATTTATCCTCAACGTGCTCGGCTGGCAGCCGGATAACATCGACGCACAGCTGAAGAAAATCGACGACCATAGCCTGCAACTGAGCTGGACGGCAGACGTCAGCCCGGCGGTGGCGCTGAATATTCTCTCTACGCCGATCGCCTCGATCGTCGACGGCAAGGCGGTGCAGGCCAACATCAAAGACGGTGACTACGGCAACGCCTGGCTGAAAATGCACTCCGCCGGTAGCGGGCCGTTCAAAATGCGCGTCTACCAACCGCATCAGGCAATTGTGCTGGATGCCAACCCGACGTCGCCGGGCAGCAAGCCGCTGCTGAAAAGCATCATCATTAAAAGCGTGCCAGACTCCGCCACCCGCCGCCTGTTGATCCAGCAGGGCGACGCCGACGTAGCACGCGAACTTGGCCCGGACCAGACCGTGGCGCTGAAAAATCAGCCGGGCGTGAAGGTGCTGGAAATCCCTTCCGCCGAGCAAAACTATCTGGTGTTCAACACCGGCAATACTGCCAATCCGCTGCTGAAAAATCCGGCCTTCTGGGAAGCGGCGCGTTATCTGGTCGACTATCAGGGCATCACCAAAGATCTGCTGAAGGGCCAGTATTTTGTCCACCAGAGCTTCCTGCCGGTCGGCTTGCCGGGCGCGCTGAAAGACAATCCGTTCAGCTTCGATCCGGCCAAAGCCAAGGCGATCCTGGCCAAGGCCGGCATCACCAACGCCGCTCTGACGCTGGACGTGGAAAACAAACCGCCGTTTATCACCATCGCCCAGGCGCTGCAGGCCAGCTTTGCCGAGGGCGGCGTGAAGCTGGAACTGTTGCCGGCGGCCGGCAGTCAGGTCTATTCGCGGGTGCGCGCCCGTCAGCATCAGGCAGCAATCCGTCTGTGGATCCCGGACTACTTCGACGCCCACTCCAATGCCAGTGCCTTCGCCTATAACGACGGCAAGACCAGCACGGTCGCGGGCCTCAACGGCTGGCAGATCCCGCAGCTAAGCCAACAAACATTGGCGGCGGTGGCCGAGGCCGATCCGGCCAAACGCACCGCACTCTATACCGCCATGCAGCAGGAACTGCAGCGCAGTTCGCCGTATGTGTTTATCGATCAGGCAAAAACCGAAGTGGTGCTGCGCGATAACGTCAAAGGCTACCAGCAGGGTCTGAATGCCGACATGGTCTACTACGATCGCGTCAGCAAATAAGCGGCTCCCGGCGCAGGGTGACTTAACGCCTTGCGCCGGGCCATTCCGGCGTTTATCGGGTAATGCGCGCCGCGTTATAACAGGTGATATCCACTTCAACTTTGCAATCCACCACCAGATCGGCAACCGCACAAATACGCGCCGGTGGATGAGCAGCAAAAAACTCGCGGAAGACTTTATTGAATGACTGGAAATAACGCGCATCGGTCAGAATGACCTTAACGTGCACCACGTCTTCCAGGCCGTATCCCGCCTCCACCATAATATCCAGACAGTTTTGGATCGCCAGGCGCGACTGCTCGATAATGCCGCCCTCCACCACTTCACCGTCTTTCATCGGTGTCTGGCCGGAGATATACAGCCAGCCACCGGCTTCAACCGCTCTGGAAAAGGGCAGGTGTTGCCCACCCGTGCCGGTTCCGCCATCAATTCCGTATCTTTTAATCGTCATGCCTTGCTCCTGTCGATTTATTTGCCCTGGCGGCACAAAAACCGCCCGGCGCGCAGGCCGGTAACGGCCTGATGTTCATAACTCAGTACGCCGTTCACCCACACCGCGTCAATCCCGGCGGCGGGTTGTTGGGGCTGGCTGAACGTCGCGCTGTCTTTTACTTTCAACGCATCGAACAACACCAGATCGGCGAAATAACCCGTTTTGATCAGCCCACGCTGCGGCAGTTGATAGCGCGCCGCGGACATACCGCTCATTTTGTGCACCGCCACGGTCAGGGGGAAGAGACCTTCGTCACGGCTGTAATGCCCCAGTACGCGCGGGAAGGCTCCCCACAGGCGCGGATGCGGCATCGGATCGTTCGGCAGGCCATCCGACCCCACCATGGTCAGCGGATAACTCAACACCCGGCGTACATCCTGCTCGTCCATATTGTAGTAAATCGCCCCTGCCGGCATCAGCCGCTTGCCGGCCTCATGCAGGCTCATCGACCAGCCTCCGGCGATGTCGCGCAAAGACTGCCCCGCCATTTCCGGGTGCGTTTCGGACCAGGTGATGACGATGTCGAAATCATCGGTGATCTGTTTTAAATCCAGCGTCGAAGAACTGGCGGAATAAGGGTAGCAGTCACAGGACACATCCTGTGTCTGGCGCACCTTGTCGAACAGTTTTAAGGTTTCCTGCGTGCGGCCCCAGTTTTTGGCCCCGGCACATTTATGATGCGAAATCACCACCGGCACCCGGCCGTGGCGGCCAATGCGGAAGGCCTCGTCCATCGCCTCAAGGATAGGTTCAAACTCCGAGCGCAGGTGAGTGGTGTAAATACCCTGCTCATCCGCCAGCTCTTCCGCCAGTGCCATCACCTCTTCGGTGGGGGCCGAAAACGCCGAGGCATAGGCCAGACCGGTGCTCAAGCCCAACGCGCCCTGTTGCAATGCGCTGCGCAACTGCTCGCGCATGGCAACGATCTCTTCGCTATTGGCTGGGCGGAACAGGTCATCCATCTGGTTGCTGCGCAAGGTGGTATGCCCGATCAGCGTCGCCACATTCACCGCGGGTGTTACGGTTTCCACCTGCTGACGGTAGGCGGCAATCGTCGGGTAAACGAAATGTTCTTTCTCACCCAGCAGGTTCATCGGGTCCGGCACCTGGGTTCTGATCGTCGCACCGGCCGCGCTGATACCACAGTTGCCGACAATCACCGTGGTCACGCCCTGTGAAATCTTCGGCAGCATTTCAGGCATGCGGATCACGTTGGTATCATCATGGGTATGCACGTCGATAAACCCTGGCGACAATACCCGTTCGTGCCCCTCAATCACCACCTCGGCGTCGGCCTCGATGGCAGGCGCAATCGCCGCAATGCGATCGTTTTTGACCGCAACATCCGCCCGGTACTGTGGCCCACCGCTGCCGTCGATCACCGTGACATTTTTAAACAGATACTGATACCGCATGAATCATTATCCTTCCGTTATTGTCTGTGGGATCCGGCTCAGTCACCCAATGGTTGCCGATCGGCCCCTCCGCGATGGCTGTCCAGCGCCAGCTTGATGCGGCGTAGCCGATCTCTGGACTGGCGTTTATTTGCCATGGCCAGCGCCGTCGCCAGCACGTCCACCATCGCCAGCATGGCGTAGCGCGAGCTGCTGGGTTTGTAAATGTAATCATTTTCCTGCACCACCAACGCCAACAGCACGTCAGCCTGCGCCGCCAGTGGCGTTCCGGCGGGAGCAATCACCACCACTTTGGCCCCGTACTGGCGGGCAATGGCGGCACTTTCCACCACTTCCTGCGTGTAGCCGCCCAGTGACAGCGCCACCACCACATCCTGCCGGCTCACCACCGCCGCCATCATGCGCACCAGCAAGCCATCACTTTGTGCCGTCACCGGCAACCCCAGACGAAACAGCCGATGCTGGATCTCTGCTGCGCAGAGGGTCGAGCCGCCGCCCATACCCATCGCCACAATTTGTCGCGCACCACTGAGTAACTCCACCGCCTTGGCCAGCGCTGCGTCATCGAGGCTCCGCCGATTTATATTCAGGACATTGATGATGCTTTCATAAATCCCCTGAATTCCTTCGAGGTCCGGCTCTTCGTGAATGAAGCGTTGCCCCACCGCCAGCGACTGCGCCAACTTCACCTTAAGGTCACGCACGTCCCGGCAGCCCAGCGCTTTGGCGAAACGAGTGATCGAAGCCTGGCTAACGTTAGCCTGCCGGGCCAATTCGGCAATCGGCAGGGCAGTCACCGCCTCCGCATCATCCAGAATGAATTGTGCGATGCGTTTTTCGGCGCTGCTCAGCTCGATAAAACGCTCCGTAATGCGCGAGATAATGTCGATTTCAACACCCATCGCCTGACCTCATAGTGGTTAAATTTTGTCATTTACAATGCAAGAAAACAGTGGAAGACTACACAAAAAACAGCTCTAAAAATGATACTTTGTACCCAACTCAAGATAATAAATATTTAAAAATCATTTAAATCAATAATTTTAGTCACGATACTCATTTTAAAAAAAGATAGAGCACCTAAAGGATAATGTTATGAAATACCAAACAGATTTCACCGTTACCCACAAAGCCGCCGTGATGCACAGCGCCCCAAACGGCCCGGCGAACCTGCTCAATGAAGATGTCTGCCTGCCGGCTGCCGCCATCAAGCGCAGCAGCCTGGAAAACAATATTGCCTGGATGCAAAACTATGCCGATGCGCGCGGCGTCTCTTTAGCCCCGCACGGTAAAACCACCATGACACCGTGGATCTTCCAGCGTCAGGTAGCGCAAGGTGCCTGGGCAATTGGCGTCGGCTCCGCCTGGCAGGCCAAGGTGGCCATGGAAGCCGGCGTGCCTCGGGTGCTGATGGCAAACCAACTGGTCGGCAAGGCCAATATGCAACTGATCGCCGAACTCAAGGCGCAGCATCCCGCTAGCGGTTTCTTTTGCTGTATCGACAGCCTGAGCAATGCGCAAACCCTCGCGGCATTTTTCAGCCAGCGCGGGCAAACGCTGGATGTGTTGGTGGAATTGGGCGTCCCCGGCGGGCGCTGCGGTTGCCGCAGCGTGGCGCAGGCAGAACGGCTGGCGCAGGAGATAGCCGCACTGCCGGGTTTGCGTCTGCAAGGTATCGAACTGTATGAAGGCGTGATGCACGGCGACGATGCCCAGAGCAAAATCGAACAATTCCTGCATGAAGCCGCCGGTCTGCTGCGCAGGCTACACCAGCAAGGCTTGTTGAACGCTGAACAAGCGATCCTGACCGGTGCCGGTTCCTCCTGGTATGACGTGGTTTGCAACGTCTGGAGTGAAGAGGCGCTGCCGGCAAACTGTCGCGTAGTGATCCGCCCCGGCTGCTATATCACCCACGATCAGGGAATTTACCAGGACGCGCAAAATGCGGTGCTGGCCCGTGACAGCTACGCCTGCGATTTGGCGGGGGAATTAACCTCGGCATTGGAACTGGTGGCGCTGGTGCAGTCGGTGCCTGAGCCGGGCCGGGTTATCGTCAACTTCGGCAAACGAGATGCCGCCTTCGACGCCGGTCTGCCGCAACCAGTCGCCCATTACCGCAATGGGGTTCGCCAGCAGAGCGACACACAGCACCTGATTACCCATGGCATCATGGATCAGCATGCCATGTTAAGCTGCCCGGCAGAGTTCCCGGTGCAGGTCGGTGATATTCTGGTGTTCGCCACTTCTCACCCGTGCCTGACCTTTGATAAATGGAAAACGCTGTTTTTGATTGACGATAATTACAACGTTATAGAAACCATTGAGACGTTTTTCTGATAACGGAAAAGGATACCTGATGAATAACCTGCCCACCGACCGTCTTTTATCGGTGCAGAATCTTTCCCTGGCGAGCCCTGGGAAAGTCCCACGGATTAATCGGGTCACCTTTACCCTGCAGCAAGATGAATCCGTCACCATCATAGGTCCAAACGGCAGTGGAAAATCCACGCTATTACGGTTAATTACCGGTGAGCTAAAACCGAGTGAAGGTGAGATTCTCTTTCAGGGAACGCCCTTATCGGCCATCAAACCCCAACAGCGCGCCCGTTCCATTGCCTTACTTAGCCAACACGATAATGCAGATTTACGGCTTAAAGTTAATGAGTACGTGGCCCTGGGACGCCTGCCCTGGCAGGCCGATCGCGTGCCATCCGAGCACCAACGCATTATCGCAACGGCGATGGATGACGTAGGCATCCGCCATCTGCAACATCTTCCGTTGGCCAGGCTTTCGGGGGGCGAACGTCAACGTGCCGGGTTTGCCCGGGTTCTGGCGCAGCAGCCGGTGCTGTTATTACTTGATGAGCCGACCAATCATCTCGATCCCCTGGCCCGGCACCAACTGCTGTCACTGATCCATCAAAAAAAGATAGCCAGCTTGAAAGTGCTGCATGATCTTGAGTTGGTCCAACCCTTTTCCGACCAGGTCATCATGATGCATCAAGGGAAAATCCTTTGTTATGGGCCCCCCGATGCGGTGCTGGAGTCAGCGCACCTGCAACAGGTATTTGGTATGAAGTCGCTGCAAGCCCGCCATCCGCTAACTGGCGAAGCCCTGCGCTTTTTCGAGGCGTTGCCGACATCACCCTGCTGAAATTCATCCCAATCGACGGTTGTTTGATCTAACTACATTTGTCATACGAATTATTCAGGTATGTTGCCCCGGTTCCCAATGAGCCGGGTTACTGACTCCGGTTTATCAATCTGGAGTCGATGTGAAAAAGTTAATCCTCGCCGCCTTACTGGCATTAGCCTCAGAAAGCGTCGCAGCCTCTGGTTTTCCTGTCACCGTAGACAACTGCGGCCAGCCACTGACCTTTGTCCAGGCCCCGCAGCGGGCGGTTATCCAGGACATTAATATGTCGCAAATGGCATTTGCCCTGCAGCTACAGCCTGCGATGGTTGGCGTGACCGGTATCTCCGGCTGGTATAAAAATATCCCTGAGTTTACGCAACAGCGGGGAACCATCCCTGAGCTGGCACCGAAATACCCGACTGTCGAAAATCTTCTCGCCGTTAATCCTGACCTGTTTTTCGCTGGCTGGAACTATGGCCTGCGCGGTGACGTCACCCCGCAGGCGCTGGCGAAATTTAATATCAAAACGCTGATACTGAGCGAAAGCTGCATCCACGTAGACAGTCATCGCCCACGCGCCAGCCTGGATTTGTTGTATGACGACATGATTAGGCTCGGCAAAGTCTTCGGCAAACAGGAACAGGCGGAAACGCTGGTCAGTGGCTGGAAGCAGCAAGTGACCGATATCCATCGAAAAATTGCGACGCAAAAGCCGATAAAGGTGTTTCTTTATGATTCCGGCGAAGACAAGCCCTACACCAGCGGGGCCTACGCGATGCCGACGGCAATTATTGAAGCCGCCGGGGCGAAGAATGTGATGGATAGCCTGAACACCAGTTGGGCAACCACCAACTGGGAAAGTGTCGCGGCGGCAGAGCCTGAATTTATCATTCTGGTGGATTACCAGGCAGAGACGACCGACGATACCGACCAAAGGCAGCTTTTCCTTGAACAGCACCCATTGATGAAACACACCCGGGCAGTGCTCCATCATCGTTATTTGAAATTGAAATATCAGGAGCTGACGCCGGGGCCGGTCAATATTGATGCCATCCATAAACTGGCGCACGCCCTTTACCCCGCAGCCTTTACCTAATGTCGGAAAAAATGCGTTTCAGGCTGGCATGGACAGTCGCCCCACTGTTGCTGGCAGGGTTGATGTTCGCCAATGTCGCACAAGGCAGCGTGTCGCTCTCTTTCTCTCAGGTGGTGACCGCACTGGGTATCACCCCTGGCGAAGTGCCACCGATGATTAAAAGTATTGTGCTGGATCTGCGGCTGCCCCGCACGCTGCTGGGATTACTGGCCGGTGCCGGGCTGGCGCTGGTCGGGGCGCTATTACAAACCACCACCCGCAATGACCTGGCCGATCCTTTTCTGTTCGGCCTTTCCTCCGGTGCCTCTGCCGGCGTGGTCATGGTCATTACCCGCCTCGGTAATAGCCTCGGGGCCTGGGCATTACCGGTGTCTTCTTTTGTCGGTGGGATACTCTCCGCGGCGGTGGTGATGATTATTTTTATGACTCAATCGCAGAAAGGCACCGATAAACTGATTATCTGTGGCCTGGCGGTCTCTTTTTTATTCGGGGCCTTCACCAATTATCTGGTGTTTTCCGGCGATCAACGCACCGCCAGCAGCGTGCTGTTCTGGACGCTGGGCGGGCTGGGGCTGGCGCGTTGGGACAATTTGATTTTTGCCTTGCTGGCGCTACTGATATTGGTGGTATTGATTGCCTTGCGCTGGCGATCGCTGGATGGCTTGCTGGCGGGCGAACAGACAGCAGGCACCCTGGGCATCAACACCAGCCGCTTACGCACCGAAGTCTTTCTGTGCTGTTCGCTGGCGACCGCGTTACTGGTGGCATTAACCGGGGTGATTGGGTTTGTCGGTTTAATGGTCCCCCACCTGGTTCGCCCCTTTACCGGCGTACGTCACCGGCGTCTGCTGCCGTTGGTTGGCGTATTGGGTGCCGTACTGCTCTCTGCCGGCGACCTGCTCAGCCGGGTCATTACCGCGCCGCAGGAACTGCCTATCGGCATTATTACTGCCGGTCTGGGCGGTATTTTCGTGCTGGCCATTTTGCTACGACGAACCCAGTGATCGTCAATTGATATGGCCTGTCTCTAAAGGCCACCAGCCAATCGATTGCGAAAGGGCAAAAAACGGCGCTTTAGCGCTTGCAGTGATCAAAAGCGCGAGTATAATGCGCGACAATTTGCCAGGAGAAAGCATGAAAAACGACGCTTGTTTTGTTAGCCACAACCGACAAAACCGACTGCCAAGCGGCAGCCAACTGCCGTTGTTTCTCCTGTTGCTAAACCGATCGTTTCAAGCCCCTCGTTGAGGGGCTTTTTTTTGCCTGAAAAGTCCCGCGCCACGGGCACGAGTCGAGGAGAGTGAAAAATGGCCAACCCGCTGTATCACAAACATATCATCTCTATTAACGATCTCAGCCGCGAGGATCTGGAGCTGGTGCTGCGCACCGCCGCCAGCCTGAAAGCCAATCCGCAGCCCGAGCTGCTAAAGCACAAGGTGATCGCCAGCTGCTTCTTTGAAGCCTCTACCCGTACCCGTCTGTCGTTTGAAACCTCGATGCACCGTCTGGGCGCTTCGGTCGTGGGCTTTGCCGACGGCAGCAATACCTCGCTCGGCAAGAAAGGCGAAACCCTGGCCGACACCATCTCGGTGATTGGTACCTACGTCGATGCCATCGTGATGCGTCACCCGCAGGAAGGCGCGGCGCGGCTGGCAACCGAGTTCTCCGGCGGCATTCCGGTGCTCAACGCCGGTGACGGTGCCAACCAGCACCCGACCCAGACGCTGCTCGACCTGTTCACCATTCAGGAAACCCAGGGCCGCCTGAACAACATCAATATCGCCATGGTCGGCGACCTGAAATACGGCCGCACCGTACACTCGCTGGCGCAGGCGCTGGCCAAGTTTGAAGGCAACCGCTTCTTCTTCATCGCCCCGGACGCGCTGGCGATGCCGGCCTACATCCTGCAGATGCTGGAAGAGAAAGGTATTCAATACAGCCTGCACAGCAGCATTGAAGAAGTGGTGCCGGAGCTGGACATTCTCTACATGACCCGGGTGCAGAAAGAGCGCCTGGATCCTTCCGAATACGCCAACGTGAAGGCGCAGTTCGTACTGCGCGCGGCAGATCTGGCCGGGGCACGTGACAACCTCAAGGTGCTGCACCCGCTGCCGCGCATTGATGAGATCACCACCGACGTGGATAAAACGCCGTACGCCTACTACTTCCAGCAGGCGGGCAACGGTATTTTCGCCCGTCAGGCGCTGTTGGCGCTGGTATTAAACGCAGATTTGGCTCTTTAAGGGGGAACCGTCATGACTCACGATAACAAACTGCAGGTTGAAGCGATCAAGTGCGGTACGGTGATTGACCATATTCCGGCGCAGATAGGTTTTAAGCTGCTGACGCTGTTTAAGCTGACCGCCACCGACCAGCGCATTACCATCGGCCTGAATCTGCCTTCAGGCGAGCTGGGCCGCAAAGACCTGATCAAAATCGAGAACACTTTCCTGACCGAGCAGCAGGCCAACCAACTGGCGATGTATGCACCCAAAGCCACGGTTAACCGCATCGACAATTACGAAGTGGTGCGCAAACTGACCCTCAGCCTGCCGGACCATATCGACGGCGTGCTGACCTGCCCGAACAGCAACTGCATCAGCCGCAGTGAGCCGGTGTCCTCCAGCTTTAGCGTGAAATCCCGCGACGGCGACGTACATCTGAAATGCCGCTACTGTGAGAAAGAGTTCGAACATCAGGTAGTGTTGCAGGCAGACTGAGTCTGCGGTTTTCGCCGGGAGACGGCGCTGTTATTCTCCCGGCGACGCCCTATAATGGGGTTTCTGGATAGAACAACCCTCGATTATCAGGAGAAAAAATGTCACGTAACATTAGCACTGAACTCGCCCCGGCAGCCATTGGTCCTTACGTGCAGGGCGTTGATCTGGGCAGCATGATCATCACTTCCGGTCAGATCCCGGTCGATCCTAAAACCGGCGCCGTTGCCGACGACGTGGCCGCTCAGGCACGCCAGTCACTGGAAAACGTTAAAGCGATCGTTGAAGCTGCCGGCCTGAAAGTCGCCGACATCGTGAAAACCACGGTGTTCGTCAAAGACCTGAACGATTTCGCCACCGTTAACGCCGCTTATGAAAGCTTCTTCACCGAGCACAACGCGCCGTTCCCGGCCCGTTCTTGCGTCGAAGTGGCCCGTCTGCCAAAAGACGTGAAAATCGAAATCGAAGCCATCGCCGTTCGTCGTTAATTCCACGACCGCGCACGCGCCCAACGGTCAGCCATCGGCTGGCCGTTTTTATTTCAGGAAAATTATTATTCCAGTTATTTTATAAAGATAACCTCACTTTCAACACATTTACATTCCCACAATAAAAATGCATCTATAATTATTTTTCACCCGGCCGGGACATGACTCTTTGCGGTTTGTTAATCAGACTAATAATCTCAGGAGAATAACCCCATGGCTCAAAGCGTATTGGATTATTTTATCCAACAGGTGACCTATTCCCCCGAAGCGCTGGCGATCGTCAGTCACAATAAACGCCTCACTTATCGGCAGTTGGATGACGCCAGTAACCAGCTGTGCGGATACCTGCAACAGCAAGGCGTCCGCCCCGGTGACTGCGTGCCGCTCATAGCATTACGTACTGCAGAATTCCCGATCGGTATTCTGGCCATCCTGAAAGCCGGAGCCAGTTATATTCCCATTGATGCCCGATATCCTGAAAAAAGAATTCAGGATATCCTCAGACAAAGCGCATCTAACACAATAATATTGAGCAACTTATCAATCGAACTTGCAATTAAATCCCCTGGCGTACAAGCCTTTGCCATTGATAATATTACCTCGAATGAACCGTTACCCTTTGAATTAATAAAACCGCAGGGTGATGCGACTGCCTATATTATTTTCACCTCCGGCACCACCGGCAATCCCAAAGGGGTCATGATTGCCCATCATTCACTGTTGAATATTGTCCTCTGGCATAACCAAAAGTTCGCCATGAACCACACAAGCCGTTCAACGCTGATAGCCGGTATTGGTTTTGACGTGGCGCAGTGGGAAATTTGGGCAGCATTGACCAGCGGCGGTACGTTGTATTTGCCAGAGGAAGAGACTCGCTTGCAGCCTTCTGCCCTGCTCGACTTCTTCGCGCACCACCAAATCACCCATGCTTTTGTGCCCACAGTGTTGGTGGCTGAAATTGTCAGTGCGCCACAGCCGGAAAACCTGGCGTTGCGCTACCTGTTTACCGCAGGGGAAAAGCTCAACCCGGTCGATCTCAGCGGGGTGAGCTACCCGTTGGTGGATTACTACGGCCCGACAGAAGCCACCATCTTCGCCACCTGGAATTTGGTCAGTTGCGCCACACAACACGCTCCTGCCACTATCGGTCGGCCGGTGGCAGATACCGAGATATTCATTCTCGATGATAATCTGCAACCCGTCAGCGGGCAGCAACCCGGCGAGCTTTACATCAGCGGCAGTTGCCTGGCTCGCGGCTATCTGAATGATTCGCCGCTCACCGCCGAAAAATTTATTACCCCCGCGCATTTTGCCGGAAAACGGCTCTACCGCAGCGGCGATCGGGCGCGCTGGCTGCCGGATCATCGTGTCCAGTTCCTCGGCCGTATCGACGACCAGATCAAGATCCGTGGTAACCGCGTGGAGCTGGGCGAAATAGAAAGCGTCATGGCACAGGTGACCGGCGTGAAGGCCGCCGTTGCTGCCGTTACCCAGCCGCAGGATCCGGCTAACAAACAGATAGTGGCCTTTCTGGCGGCCAACCGGAACGACGCTGGAGTGATCGAACGCGTGAAGCAACATCTGAAAACCACATTGCCATCTTACTTCCTGCCCGCCGAGTACCGGCTGCTGGAACGTCTGCCGATCAACGCCAACGGCAAAACCGATAAGGCTGCGCTGCTGGCCCTTTCCCGCGCGGATCAACCTCCGACAGCAGAAACGCTGACCGGCAGCCGGCAGACCCTTGCCGCTATTTGGTGCCAGCTGTTGGGGACGGAGAATATCCGTGCCGAAGACAATTTTTTCGACATTGGCGGCCATTCACTGCTGGCGGCAAAGTTGGCGACGGCCATCGCCCAGCAAATTGGAGGGAAGGTTTATGTTCGCGATATTTATGAATACCCGACGATAAATCGTCTGGCGCAGGCGCTGGATGAACGCAGCGGCCATGCACTGCCGACGGTGGACAGCGAACCGGTGCGTGCTCTGCAGGACGACGTCTGGTTACCCGCAGACCTCACCATCAATCCGCATTACGACGTATGGCAGATAAGCTCGCCCAGGGCCATTTTGCTCACCGGTGCCACCGGGTTTATCGGTGCGCATCTGCTGGCAGAGCTGCTGACCACCACCCGTGCCGAGTTGTATTGCCTGGTGCGGGAGCGCAGCCGGATATCCCCGCAACAACGACTCGACGAGATCCTGACTCGCTATCAGATTGCTTTATCCTCCGAGCAGCGCGGCCGCATCCATCTGGTCCCCGGCGACGTGGCCGAGCATGATTTCGCCCTGTCACCTGAGCGCTACCGTGAACTCAGCCAGCGGGTCGATATCATTTATCATTCGGCAAGCGCGGTGAACTTTATCCAACCCTATTCTTATATGAAACGCGACAATGTGCAGGGGCTGCGCGAAATCATTCGCTTTGCCGCGCATCAGCGCACCAAACCACTGATGTTGATGTCGACGATTTCGGTCTATAGCTGGGGGCATCTGCACACCGGCAAACGGGTGATGCTGGAAAGTGACGACATCGACCAGAACCTGCCGGCGGTGAGCACCGATATTGGCTACGTCCGCAGCAAATGGGTAATGGAAAAAATTGCCGATCTGGCGGCATCGCAAGGCCTGCCGCTGATGACCTTCCGTCTGGGGTACGCCACCTGCCATAGCCGCACCGGCGTCAGTGCCAGCTATCAATGGTGGGGGCGACTGGTGAAAACCTGTATTGCCAGTGGCACGCGGCCTGCGCTGCAGGATTTACGCGAGGGCCTGACGACGGTGGACTATATGACCCAGGCCATTGCACACGTCAGCCGTAATCCGCTGGCTCTGGGGAAGAAATTCAACCTGATCCACCAGCACCGCAATAACCTGACGCTGCAGGACTTCTTCAGCCTGCTGGAGCGTGAGTTTGGCTACTACTTCCATCCGCTGCCCTTCGATCAATGGCGGGCGCAGTGGGAACACAATGGCGATGCGCCGCTCTACCCGTTGCTCAGCCTGTTCAGGGACAATATGGTGAATGGACAATCGACGGTACAGCTCTACCAAAACACCTACCAGTGGGATTGCAGCAACCTGCAGCATTTCCTGCAGCACAGCGGGATAGAAGAACCACACTTTACCCGGCAGGTGCTACTGAATTATCTGCAGCAGTCTATCGGCGCTCCACAGCCGTCATTGCAGGTATAAGGACCAGGGCGCCCGGAAATGTGAAAGGTGATTATTGAACTGAATAATCCAATGGCCGCTATTGCGGCCATTGCTGATTACTTATGGGTTCGGTTTCGACGGACACCGCCGGCGGCTTCCATGATCGGAGCAGTTTGAGGTTTAATGCGCTTTGCGGCCTGTTTCAACACGGCTATCACTTCTTCACGTGAAGCGCTAATCGGCATCCCTCGGGGCGTCAGGTTGTTAATCTCTTCAGAAGTATAGGTTTTTACAACTGTCAGCCCTTCCCCTTCGGCTTTGTACACTTCCAGCTCATAGGAAGCAGTTTCCGCTACAATCCGACCTGTAGTTTTAATGACCATATCACCCCCTATAATCCCGTCAGCAGGTCATCATTGTCGCTCAAATATTGTGCAGCGCCAACAGACTAGTCTTTGATTCGCATCCAAAATCTTAAAGCTAAATTTGAAAGCGTCAGGGTTATTCAGCGCGGTACCACTCAACTCCCAAGGGATACGCTGGCTTACTGGTTGCCGACGCGTCTGCACTATGCACCATTCCAAATCCTCTGCGGTTAACATTTGCACCCGAATGTTATGTTCACCGGCAGCAAAGATTTCATTGGTTGTTGCTAATACCCTTTGTCCCAGCTCCTGAACATTAAAATCATGCGGCATTATCAGTCCCTTGAATGCTTTTATAAATTAAGGCGTTAGAAATACGGCTTCAATTTTATAACGCACTTTTCATTCTGTCGTCGAGGCATCCACTTCTGGGTTTAGAGTCTGAGGCACGCGCCGCAGTTTTGCCCCGTTTTAAGGCAGCGTCCGGTTGGGTTGCACCCAAAGCGGGCCGTCTCCTGCCACAACCTGGCGTTTTCGCGCCATTATCGCCCCTTTATCACCTTGGCACATTTTATGCTGGATCCGTCTACAGCCTGCAATGTCGACGAGGTGACGATGCTAAATATCGATCTGTCCGCTTCACCGTTTTTTGATGAGATGCTTCTGGCTGAGGGTAAACACCGGGGTCATTACGAAGCTTACTGCCATTGGCTGCAACAGGCCGATCACAAGGCCATTCAGCGTAAAAGGGAAGAGGCTGCACTGCTGTTCCATCGGGTGGGAATTACCTTTAACGTTTATGGTGAGGATGATGGTGCCGAACGGCTAATCCCGTTCGACAGCGTGCCGCGCATCATTCCCGCCGGCGAATGGGCGATGCTCGATCGCGGCATCCGCCAGCGCGTCCAGGCGCTGAACGCCTTTCTGCACGATATTTACCATCAACAACATATTCTGAAGGCCGGGATCATTCCGGCGGAACAGGTGCTGGCCAACGATCAATATCAACCCTGCATGCAAGGGGTCGATTTGCACCGCAATATTTACGCGCACATTGTCGGCGTGGATATGGTGCGCGGCGGCGACGGCCAGTATTACGTGCTGGAAGACAACCTGCGTACCCCGTCCGGCGTGTCCTACATGCTGGAAAACCGCAAAATGATGATGCGCCTGTACCCGGAACTGTTCGCCCAGCAGCGTATTGCACCGGTGGAACGCTACCCGTCGCACCTGCTGCAAACCCTGCGTGAAAGCTCGCCGATTAACGATCCGACCGTGGTGGTGCTGACGCCGGGCCGCTTTAACAGCGCCTATTTCGAACACAGTTTCCTGGCGCAGCAAATGGGGGTTGAACTGGTGGAAAGCGCCGATCTGTTCGTCAAGGACGGCGCGGTGTTTATGCGCACCACCGCCGGGCCTTGCAAGGTGGACGTGATCTATCGGCGGGTAGACGATGCCTTCCTCGATCCGCTGGCGTTCCGCCCGGACTCGATGCTCGGCGTGCCGGGGCTGCTGTCGGTATATCGCACCGGTAACGTGGTGCTGGCCAACGCCATTGGCACCGGCGTGGCCGACGACAAGTCGATCTATCCTTATGTGCCGGAGATGGTGCGCTTCTATCTGCAGGAGGAGCCGATCCTCAACAATGTGCCGACCTGGCAATGCCGTCACAAAAATGAGCTGTCGTATGTGCTGGCGAACCTGGAACAGATGGTGGTGAAAGAGGTTCACGGTGCCGGTGGCTACGGCATGCTGATCGGCCCGGCGGCGAGCAAAGACGAAATCGCCCACTTCCGCACCCTGCTGCTGGCCAAACCGCACAACTATATTGCGCAAAACACGCTGGCACTGTCGACCTGCCCGACCTTCGTCAACGACGGCCTCGCGCCGCGGCATATCGATCTGCGGCCGTTTGCCCTCAGCGGTGCGGAAATTCGCCTGGTGCCCGGTGGCCTGACGCGCGTAGCGCTGGCGCAAGGCTCGCTGGTGGTCAACTCGTCGCAAGGCGGGGGAACCAAGGATACCTGGGTGTTGGAGGACGACGCATGCTGAGCCGAACTGCCAGTGAACTCTATTGGATGGCCCGCTATCTGGAGCGGGCAGAAAGCATCGCCCGGGTACTCGACGTCACCAACAAGCTGTCGATGATGCCGATCCGCGACAGCGAAGATCAGGATCTGCAGGTGCCGCTCAATCTGACCAGCACCGGGGAGCTGTATGCCGCAGCCTATCCCGACCTGACCATGGCCAATCTGGTCAGTTTTTTTGCCCTCGACAGCCGCAACCACAGCAGCATTTACAGCTGTTTGCAGATGGGCTGGAACAACGCTCACGCGGTACGCGGCAGCCTGTCTTCCGAGGTTTGGGAGTGCATTAACTCCACCTGGATCGAGATGAAGCTGATCCGCCGTCAGGGCATTGGCTCGGTGGGCGCCGATGCTTTCTTCGACTGGGTAAAAGAACGTTCTCACCTGTTTCGCGGCGCCATGTTCGGCACCCTGCTGCGCAGCGACGCCATGTGCTTTATTCGCCTCGGCACCCTGCTGGAACGGGCCGACAGCACCGCCCGCCTGCTGGGGGTGAAAAACGCGCTGATGGACAGCGACGGCGACCCGGTCCGCGAGTATTACCGCATGGATACGCTGCTGCGGGCGGTCAGCGCCCGCGAAGCCTATCACAGTATCTACAAACAGCAGCTCAGCCGCGACACCATCGCCGAACTGATGATCCTGCGTAATGAGATCCCACGCTCCCTACTGGCCTGCGTCGGCGATATGGTGCAGCAACTGGAGCAGATTGGTGGCAACAGCGCCAATCAACCGCGCCGGCTGGCACATACGCTGCACGCCGAACTGCGCTTCAGCAGCATGAAGGATCTGAACCGGGTCGGGCTGAACGACTGGCTGGACGCGTTTCTTGGGCAAATTGGCGGCATCGCGGAAAGCATCCATCACACCTATCTGGAGGCACAATGAAACTCAACATTGAGCACAATACCCATTATACCTACGCCCAGCAGGTGCAGCGCAGCACCCAGTATCTGCGCCTGACGCCACAGAATTCCCGGCACCAGCGCGTTATCTCCTGGCAACTGACGCTGCCGGAAGATGCGGTGTGCACCACCGATGCTTTCGGTAACGTACTGCACGTGCTGACGCTGGATCACCCGCATCAGGCGATCACCATTCAGGCCCACGGCGTGGTGGAGATTGAAGACGGCGTAGAGGATCAGGTGATGGGGCATCTGTCACCGCTGGTATTCCTGCGCCACAGCCCCTTGACCCAGCCCGACAGTGCGATCCAGGCCTTTGCCCTGCGCTATTATCAACCGCAAGCGGTGCTTGCCGGGCTGGAGAACCTGATGGGCGAACTGCTGCTGAAAATGCCTTACAGCCCAGGCTCCACCAGCGTTACCGACAGCGCGGCCCAGGCGTTCGCCACCGGTACCGGCGTCTGTCAGGATCACACCCACGTATTTCTGGCCTGCTGCCGTAGCCTGAATATTCCGGCGCGCTATGTCAGCGGTTATCTTTACAGCGAAGACTCGACGCACGTCGCCACCCACGCCTGGGCGGAAGCCTGGGTCGACGAACGCTGGCACAGTTTTGACGTTACCAACAACACCCGTCTGCCGAACCAGCACCTTAAGCTGGCGGTAGGCATCGACTATCTGGACGCCTGCCCGGTGCGCGGCATGCGGCTGGGCGGCGGCTGCGAGAATATGCAGACTATCGCCGAAGTGCAGATGATGCCCAGCGGGCAATAGCCTGTTGCCGAAAGTGAAGGTTTACGGCACGCTGGCGTTTGGCGGCGTGCCAGTCTTGATTTGAGGAATTGTGGAATGACCTATTGTGTGGCCATGCGCTTGTCATCCGGGCTGGTCTTTGCTTCAGATTCGCGTACCAATGCCGGAGTGGACCATATTTCCACCTTCCGCAAGCTGCACGTGTTCCAGCAGGACGGCGAACGTTTGCTGGTGCTGCAAAGCGCCGGCAATCTGGCGACCACCCAGAGCATCATCAGCCTGCTGCAGCGCCGCTGCAAAGACGCCGAAAGCCCCAATCTGCTGAATGCCCCCAGTCTGTACGAAGCCGCCACGCTGGTGGGCGAAACGGTGCGGGAAGTGATCCAACGCGACAGCGAAGCCCAGCAGAGCGGCAGCACCACCGATTTTAGCTGCAGCCTGTTGCTCGGCGGCCAGATCCATGGCGAAGAGATGCGGCTGTTTCATATCTATCCGCAGGGTAACTTTATCGAAGCCACCCGCGATACGCCCTATTTCCAGATTGGCGAAAGCAAATACGGCAAACCAATTATTGATCGGGTGCTGAACTACGATACCCCGCTGGAACAAGCGATGCAGTGCGCGCTAATCTCCCTCGATTCTACGCTACGCAGTAACCTGTCGGTCGGCCTGCCGCTCGACGTGATGATTTATCCGCGCGACAGTTTCAGCAGCGCACAACAATACCGTATTACCGAAGATCATCCGCATTTCAACGCCATCCGCAAAGGCTGGGGCGAAGGACTGGTCAGCATTTTCAAACAGTTGCCGCCGCTGCAGCTGTAGGTGCTGTGAGGGCTCGGCATGCAGACCCCCTACGCATGCTGAGCCCGACGATGCAGAAAATTATTCGATCGCGCTGGCACGCAGCAGGGCTTCCAGCGGATAAACCGCCGCAATCACCACTTCGTCACGTATTTGCGCCGCCGTATCCAGCTGTTGCTGTATTTGCCCGGCTTCGGCTTTGCTCAAGGGTTTGTTCTGCTGATAACGTTCCAGCAGCATCAGCCCCAGTGCCGACAGCGCGCCGACATCCTGCGCTACCGGAGCCAGATCCTGCATCACCCGGTTACCGGCAATCACCGTTTTCACCGGCGCGGTATTCAACTGCCAGCGTTGCAAACGTTCGCGCAGCGCCTGTGCCGCCGCACTGTTATTGCGATCTTTCACCAGGGCCACGACCTGCAGCCCCATCTCGCGCACTGCGTTGCTTTCCGCCGGCAGAGCGTCGGCAAAGCGGTTCAGCGGTTCGAACTGATGATAATTACCGGCTTTGAATTTCAGATGCTGACGGGTGTAGTACTGGCCCGGCTCGACCGCCTCGGCCAGGGTTTGCAGCGGTGCAATCTGCACGCTGTTCGCCAGCCGGGTGAATTCACGGGCGGTCTCAGCATGCTGCTGCAAGCCCACCGAAACTACCGACCAGGCGTCAACTGCCGCCAGCCGCCGGTACATGTTGTTTTCATCGGTTACGTCCTGCGCCGACCATAAGCGCTCCGCCACCGCGAACCCGCGCGGCCACAGCTTGAGATCGAGGATCGGTGCCCTGATGTTTTCCGCCCACAGCGCCGCCTCGCCGCCAAGAATATTGGCCTGCTGCTTCGCGTCCGGTACCACCGGCATCTTGCCCGCCGGGATCGCCGTCAGCTTGCCGCCGCTGGTCGGGTAACGCACGTTGCCAACCAGCGTATACCCACTGAGCTTATCCTGTTGCAGCGTGAACACCGGACGCGTCTCGCCCATCCAGGTATCGACGCGGAAGCTCACCTGCTGCGGCGAACGCCAGACGATATCCTGCAACGCACGGCGAGATTTGCCGTTGAAGTCGATAAAACCACGCCAGCCTTGTTTGCCTTCAATCAGGGTAAAACTGCCCTCCACCGCGCTGCCCTTCAGTCGCGGCATGCTGAACTGCCAGCTCTGCGCCTTTTCATCGGGTTGCACCTCGGTGGCGACGCCCAGCGGCTGCGGCAGGATCTCGTTGCGATAGTGATAGGCGCTGCTCTGCGGTTGATCGAGGTAGAAGCCGGTGGACAGAATGCCCTGATAGCCGTCCTGCGCGCTGGCCCCCAGTGAGCCCTGACCCTGCCAGGATTGGATCACAATGCTGCGTGGTAGCGACGGGTGATAAATCTCATCCCAGCCGACCATCTGCCGTTGGTGCTGTTCGAGGATTTTTTCCAGCTTCTGGTTGAAGTAGGCCTGCAATGCATGGGTGTCCGCCAACTGATGTTGCTGCATAAAGGCCTGAATGGTTTTCGATTGCTTCCATTGGCTGGCATCCACCTCGTCACCGCCGATATGCAAGTAAGGATCGGGAAAGATCGCCGCCAGTTCGCCAATAATAGCGTCTACAAATTGATAAACTTCTTCACGGGTCGGATCGAGCGTTGGCTTATGGACACCCCACTTGCGCTCCATCTGATACGGCCCCGGCGCGCTCATCAATTCCGGGTAAGCCACGGCGATGCTGGAAGCATGGCCCGGCAGATCGATTTCCGGTACCACCCGGATGCCGCGCGCGGTGGCATAGGCCACCACCTGTTGCATCTGTTCGCGAGTATAAAACTGGCCGTCACTGGCCTGCTGTTGCAGCTTGGGATAATGCTCAGAAGCAAAGCGCCAGCCCTGATCGTCGGTCAGGTGCCAGTGAAACACGTTGAGCTTGGCTGCTGCCATGCCGTCGAGCTGGCGCAAAATATCCGCCAGCGGCAGGAAATGACGCGCCGAATCCAGCAGCACGCCGCGCCACGGGAAACGCGGTACGTCAGTGATACTCACCAGCGGCAGGAAGGTGTTCTGGCCGTCGGTCTGCACCAGTTGCAGCAGGGTTTCCATGCCACGCAGCGCACCGAAACGGGTATTGGCGGTCAGGGTGACGCCATCTTGCATCACCAGCAGTTTATAGCTCTCGTCGCTGCCCGGCAGCGGCTGTGCCGCCACCTTGTCTTTGATGTTCACGTTAATCACCACGCCTGCGGCTTTTGCCGCCTGCGGTGCCAACGTCCAACCGGTTTGCAGTTCAATACGTTGCCGCCAGCGCTGCAGCGCATCACCCAAATCGTCACCCTGCAGGTTAATCGACAAACGGTGATCCAGCACCAGCCTGTCCGCCGGTTGGGTCAGTTCCACCTGCTGCGGCCAGGGCATCAGCGGCAAATCGCCGGCCGGCTGCGCCAATGCACCCAGGGAACACAATAACGATGAAGCCAGTAGCGTATAACGCAGAGATCTGTGCATCAGAAATTCCTCAGAGGAAAAAAATCAATAAAAACAGCGAAGCTATAAATAAAGACTGAGCACAGTACAGATGTCCAACGGCGAGGGTGAAAAGCCGGGTTGGATCACAGATGCCCCTCTTCCAGACGAAAGAGGGGCGCGGGAATCACTGCCAGCCGTAACGGCGCACAAACCAGCCTTTCACACACTGGGTCAGCACCATATAACCGGTCAGGATCAGCACCAGCCATGGGAAGTAGCCTAGCGGTAGCGCCTGCAGCTGCAGGAAACTGGCCAGCGGCGAGAAGGTCAGGCCGATACCGGTGGCGATCACCACCAGGGTCATGATGCACAGCGGCCACGAAGGACGACTCTGGATAAACGGAATTTTGCGCGTGCGGATCATATGCACAATCAGCGTTTGCGACAGCAGCCCTTCAACGAACCAGCCGGACTGGAACAACGTCTGCATTTCCGGCGTATTCGCTTTAAACACCCACCACATCAGGCTAAAGGTCAGCACGTCAAAGATCGAACTGATCGGCCCAAAGAACACCATAAAGCGCCCAATATCGCCGGAGTTCCAGCGCTGTGGCTGGGTGATCTGATCGTCATCGACGTTGTCGAACGGAATAGCGACCTGCGAAATGTCATACATCAGGTTCTGGATCAGCAGGTGCAGCGGCAACATCGGCAGGAACGGCAAAAAGGCGCTGGCGATCAGCACGCTGAAAACGTTACCGAAGTTAGAGCTGGCGGTCATTTTGATGTACTTGAGCATATTGGCGAAGGTGCGACGCCCCTCAATCACCCCCTGCTCCAGCACCATCAGGCTTTTTTCCAGCAGGATAATATCTGCGGCTTCCTTGGCAATATCCACCGCAGAGTCGACTGAAATCCCGATATCCGCCGCACGCAGCGCCGGGGCATCGTTAATCCCGTCGCCCATAAAACCGACCACATGGCCCTGTTGGCGCAGCAGCTTGACGATACGTTCCTTATGCAACGGCGTCAGCTTGGCGAACACCGTGGTACGCGCCGCCGCCTGCGCCAACTGCTGGTCGTCCATCTGTTCGATTTCACTGCCGCGCAGCACGTGATCCGCCGCCAGCCCAACGTCTTTACACACCTTGGCCGCCACCAGCTCGTTGTCGCCGGTGAGGATCTTCACCGTTACGCCGCTGTTTTTCAGCGCCGCCAGCGCCGGTGCGGTGCTCTCTTTTGGCGGATCGAGGAAGGCCACATAACCTTCGAGGATCAGATCCGATTCGTCGGCCACGCCGTATTCATAAGCCTGCGCCGGCAGGATCTTGTTGGCTACCGCCACCACCCGCAGCCCCTGCTGGTTAAGATCGTCGGTAACGCGCCGAATGCGTGCCAACAACGCCTCGGTCAGCGGGATCACTTGATCTTCCTGCCGCACATGGCTGCAAATCGCCAGCATCTCTTCCAGCGCGCCCTTACAGATCAGCTCGTGGTATTGCGCGTCTTTGGCCACCACCACCGACATCCGGCGGCGTTCAAAATCAAACGGGATCTCATCCACCTTGTGGTAATGCTGCAACGCATCCGGCTGTTGGTTTTGTTCCGCACAGCTCAGCACCGCCACATCGAGCAGGTTTTTCAGCCCGGTCTGGTAGAAGCTGTTCAGCCAGGCGTAATGCAGTACCCGGTCGCTGGCGACGCCGAACACGTCGGTATGGCGCTCCAGCACGATTTTATCCTGGGTCAGGGTGCCGGTTTTATCGGTGCACAGAATATCCATGGCGCCAAAGTTCTGAATGGCGTCCAGGCGTTTGACGATCACTTTCTGTTTGGACAGCTTCACCGCCCCTCTGGCCAGGGTAGAAGTGACAATCATCGGCAGCATTTCCGGGGTCAGCCCCACCGCCACCGACAGCGCGAACAACGCCGCTTCCCACCAGTCGCCCTTGGTGTAGCCGTTGATCAGCAGCACAATCGGCGTCATCACCAACATAAAACGGATCAACAACCAACTGACTTTACTGATCCCACTCTGGAAGGCATTGGGTTGCTGATCCTGACCGATCACGCGCTGCGCCAGTTGACCGAAGTAAGTGTCGCCACCGGTACCGATCACCATCGCCAGCGCGGTGCCACTCACCACGTTGGTACCCATAAAGCACAGGTTTTGGCATTCCAGCGGATCTTCCGCCTGACCGCGCAGATCGGCGACTTTCTCCACCGGCAAGGACTCACCGGTCAGCGCCGCCTGGCTGATAAACAGATCCTTTGCCGACAGCACGCGCAGATCCGCCGGGATCATGTCGCCCGCCGCCAGTTTGATGATGTCGCCCGGCACCAGTTGCGAGATCGGCAGTTCCAGGTGTTCGCTTTTACCGGTCAATGCGTCACTACGAATTACTGTAGCGGTATTGCTGACCATGGCTTTCAGCGCATCCGCCGCCTTGTTGGAGCGCGCTTCCTGAATGAAATTCAGCAGCGTGGAGATCACCACCATCAGGGCGATCACCAGTGCCCCGGTCAGATCCTCGGTGGCATAAGAGATCATGCCAAGCGCGGTCAGCAACAGGTTGAACGGGTTGCGATAGCAGTGCCACAGGTGCTGCCACCAGGCCTCTTGCTGCTGATCGTCAATAACGTTCTCACCGCAGCGTTCGCGCACCCGCTCCGCCTCATGGGCGGTTATGCCTTCCGGATGACTTTGAAAGCGCAGATAAAGCTCGGTGGTGTTCGCGGCAGCGCATTCCAGCCGCTGCTGCGCCAGACCGGCGGGCAACCCCTGCGCTTTGCCGCCAAGGCCGTCCAACAGGCTGTCACGGTGCACCAAACGGCGCGGTAAATTACGGCTGAGCAGACCCAGCAGCTGACGGGGGATATTTTTTAGTTTCATTTTTTTGCACCTCGTCGCCCATTGCCTCACGGCAGCGGGTGAACGCGGGATCGCCCCCGGCCAGGCTTTCGGACACGCCAAAAAGCCTCTGCCGGGGCAGATCCTTGTCTTTTTTTATAGCAGCAGGAGCGAACGACGGGCGCGCGCTACCGGTTACCGTTTATTACTTCACCGGTAAAACAGCAGCGCAAAGCGGGCAGGTTTTACCGGGGAGCCGAGTCAGGGTCTAACGGGGTCGGATCGGGATCCATAGGGTTGATAACCTCCGGTAAATGAAAAGATCGAACGACAAGAGCGGCCGTTCAGCGCAGTACGTAAATCCCTGCATTAGCCTATAGCTTTCAAGTTGCAGCTAGGCGACCAGCTTGCTCATCCCCAGGCGCTTACTTAAGTAAGTAACTGGGGTGAGCAAGTGCAGGTAACAACGCTGCAACTTGAAAGATGACGGATATGGCGCCAAGATCCGTTGCGGAAAATAGGCTATGCTGACGGGCATTCAGCGTAGGCCGCCAGTTTACGCCTTTTAACCTCAATGAAAATTAAACCATGCAAAACCGGCTGACCATCAAGGACATCGCACGCCTGAGCGGCGTAGGTAAATCCACCGTATCACGCGTGTTGAACAACGAAGGCAGCGTGAGCCCGCAGACCCGCGAACGGGTGGAAGCGGTGATCCGTCAGCAGGGGTTCACCCCGTCCAAGTCTGCTCGCGCCATGCGCGGCCAGAGCGACAAAGTGGTCGGCATTATCGTTTCCCGTCTCGACTCTCCGTCTGAAAACCAGGCGGTACGCACCATGTTGCCACTGCTGTATCAGCACGGCTTCGACCCGATCGTGATGGAAAGCCAGTTCGAGACCCGTCTGGTGGAAGAGCATTTGCACGTTCTGCAACAGCGTAATGTCGACGGAGTGATCCTGTTCGGTTTCACCGGCCTGACGGCGGCCATGCTCAGCCCATGGCAGGATAAAATGGTGGTGCTGGCACGCGAATACGAGGGGTTTTCTTCGGTTTGCTACGACGACGACGGTGCCGTGCGGCTGCTGATGGAACGCCTGCAGCAACAGGGCCACCGGCATATCGGCTACCTGGGGGTGCAACTGTCGGATGCCACCACCGGTATGCGCCGCCATCAGGCCTATCTCGACGCCTGCCGGCAACAGCAGATTACCCCAAGCGTGGCGCTGGGCGAACTGAGCTATCAGAGCGGCTTCCAACTGGCTGCCTCGGTCATCGATGCCCAGACTACCGCCCTGGTGTGCGCCTCCGACACTATCGCCCTTGGTGCGATCAAATACCTGCAACAGCAACATATTGCCCCGCTGCAAGTGTGCGGCATCGGCAACACGCCGCTGCTAAACTTCCTGTTCCCCGAGACGTTTTCGGTTGATCTGGGCTACGGCACGGCCGGGCTGCAGGCCGCGCAACAGCTGCTGGGCCAGCTCAGCGGCGAACAGGGCATCCGCCAGATCATCGTACCCAGCCAACTCGCCTAACGGCGGTTAGTTGTTTATCCGCATACATTCCCCAGTCTGAAATCTCCTGTTGATGCTCACACCCAGTGAGCGTCAATTCATCGCTATTTTTGTGCCCGCCACCACACAACAACCACTAATCGACCTTCCTCACCCAGCCAAGTAAATTACTGTTTATACACACAGTGCTATCTGTGTGTTTTAGCGGTTTTTCAGCACACGGAATGTGTACCTCCCCAGACCTGCCATTCAGGAGCAACGGAGGGTACCGGACGCTGTTAACCATCAGGAAACAGAGAGTCGAAAAGGAAGATAATCATGGCTGAAGAAAAGAAAAATGCTCAGGTGGCTAACGGCGTTAATGACGATGTGACTGAGCTGAAATCACTGACCACCCTGCGTAAACGTGTCGTCAGTGACGGTGAAATTGTGTCTAAAGCAGCAAACGGTTTTCGCCTGGCAAACGGCAATACCGGCGTGATGCTACGTAACGACGGTAAGGATTTTTACGCCCTGACTACACCCAACGGTCAGGCGCAGGACGGGCAGTGGAACACCCTACGCCCCTTCTCCTTTAACCTCTCAACTGGCCGCGTGTCGCTGCGTAACGGCGTGGATATTTCCGGCGGCGCGATGGTGTCACACAATGCAGGCATCTCTACGGCAACCACCGGCCCAGCGCAGCTTATCAACGGGCAAATCTATAATTCCGCGCCGGTGCATAGCGATTTCACCAGCGGCAACGTAACCACGACCATGGTGATGGGAACTCGGATTATTGCTGACAAGGATAATTTTGGATTGATTTCTTACCGCGACTGGCAGGGAAACTGGAATGAGCTCCAGGTCAGGACCAACGCCGAGCTTTCAGTGGGGCAATTAATCAAACGCAATGCCGATGGTTGGATTTGGGCTGCTGGCAATAAAAACGTTAACAATAATGCCGACCGCATTACCAACGGCCTGCATATACAGGGAGCAGGAGATCTGTCCGCCGACCTATACCACTATGAACGTATCGGCAAGCACCACCTACTGGCGCTGCACGTTGCCAACGGTGGCGGCGACGGCTGGTATGAATTCCGGGACAAAGGCAATGCCTACACCAATGGCACCTGGAACAGCAGCTCCGATGCCCGAATGAAAACCGACATCGAGAAAATTGACGGTGCGCTGGAGAAGCTGGGGAAAATTGGCGGTTATACCTACCTGAAACAGGGCGTTCCGGAAGCCGGGGTCATTGCCCAGGAAGTAGAGAGCGTATTACCTCAATCCGTCACCACCACCGAACTGAAATTAAATGACGGCAGCGTTCTGAAAGACGCCCGCGGAATTAATATCAACGGCGTGGTCGCCCTTCTGGTCGAGGCGTTAAAGGAAGAACGTGAGGCCCGGCTTGCGCTGGAATTACGACTAGCGGCATTGGAATAGATAAGAATAATATTTAACTTATATTATCCGAAGGCAAACCAGAATCTAAATAAGTTAATAAAAGGATTTATATGGGAAACTCCAGTAATAATAACGGCACCCCACCTGAGACAGGTCAGGTATGGGACGGGGCACAGTGGGGATGGCCAACTTCAGGTAGTTGGAACGGTGACATACTAACAGTAAACCCTAATAATAATGGTAATTCCAACCATACAGGAGGTACAGGCATTGGATTTCCAAATACCCCAACAAATAACCCGTGGACAGGTATTCTTGGTGGTAACTCTTGGGACATGCTTGATGCATATCAACAAATATGGCAAGAACAGCAGGAAATATTAAAACAGGAAAAAGAGGAGCAGATACGGAAAACCGAGGAAGCTCGCAGGGCCGAGGAAACTCGTAAGGCCGAAGAAGTCCGTAAGGCCGAGGAAGCCCGTAAGGCCGAAGAAGCCCGCAAGGCCGAAGAAGCCCGCAAGGCCGAAGAAGCCCGCAAGGCTGAAGAAGCCCGCAAGGCCGAAGAAGCCCGCAAGGCCGAAGAAGCCCGCAAGGCCGAAGAAGCCCGCAAGGCCGAAGAAGCCCGCAAGGCCGAAGAAGCCCGCAAGGCCGAAGA